>NZ_JBHZCF010000012.1:257417-262166 GCF_042755225.1 Streptomyces sp. NPDC059169
TCACCTGCGCGATGTCACGCACCTGCGTGGTCAGGTTACGGAAGACGGTGTTGACGGAGTCCGTGAGGTCCTTCCACGTCCCCGCCGCGCCCGGAACCTGCGCCTGACCGCCGAGGAGCCCCTTGGCACCGACCTCGCTGGCCACCCGGGTGACCTCGTCCGCGAACGTACGGAGCGTCTCGGTCATCTGGTTGATGGTCTCGGCGAGCTGCGCCACCTCACCGCGGGCGCTCACCGTCACCTTCTGCGACAGGTCGCCGTTGGCGACGGCCGTCGTGACCTCCGCGATACCGCGCACCTGGTTGGTGAGATTGCCCGCCATGGTGTTGACGGAGTCCGTGAGGTCCTTCCACACGCCGGCGACGCCCGGGACCGTGGCCTGACCGCCCAGCTCGCCCTCCGTGCCCACCTCGCGTGCGACGCGGGTCACCTCGGACGAGAACGAGGACAGCTGGTCCACCATGGTGTTCACGGTGTTCTTCAACTGGAGCATCTCGCCGGCCACGTGGACGGTGACCTTGCGGGAAAGGTCACCCTTGGCGACGGCCGTCGTGACGAGGGCAATGTCACGCACCTGGGCGGTCAACCGGTACGCCATCGTGTTGACGGAATCCGTGAGGTCCTTCCACGAACCGGACATACCTCGCACTTGGGCCTGTCCGCCGAGCTTGCCCTCGGTACCCACCTCCAGTGCGACCCTCGTCACCTCGTCGGTGAAGGCCGACAACTGGTCGACCAGGTTGTTGACCGTACGCGCGACCTTGAGGAACTCGCCGCGCAGCGGCCGCACCGTGCCGTCCCCCTCCGCGACGTGCGAACGCAGCTCCATCCGCTGCTCCAGATCGCCGTCAGCGACGGCCGACAACACCCTGCCCACCTCGGACACGGGCCGCGCCAGATCGTCCACGAGGGCGTTCGACGCGTCGATCGCCGCCGCCCAGGACCCTTCACAGGCGCCCGTCTCCAACCGCTCAGTGAGTTTTCCCTCACGGCCGACCACTCGACGCACCCGGGCGAGCTCACCCGTCAGGTGCAGATTCCGGTCGGCCACCTCGTTGAAGACGGCTGCGATCTCCGCCATCACACCGTCACCCGAAACGGTCAGTCGCTTGCGGAAATTCCCATCCCGCATGGCGCCCAGGGCCGCCAGCAGCCGGTTGAGCGCCGCCGTGTCGACCTCCGTCGTCCCGCTGCGGTGCGGTTTACTTCGGGACTGTCCGCCTTGTGCGCGCGTGCCAGTGCCCCGCGCCGCTGCACCAGACTCCACCGTGTCCCTCCCGCAAGGGTTGACCGTACTGCTCGGGCCGTTGTTGCAATCTTTCCCAGTGTTTCACCGCAGCCGAACCAGGCCATAACAGTTCGGCAGCTTCGCTTAGAGTCCCCACCCCCGGAGGGCGGAAACGGCGGCGACCGGCATCCGCCCGGACAGCGAAGGTAAGTAACCTGGCATCCGGCTGTCCAACCGCCCCGGTCGCCCGGCGGGGGCGGCTGGCGCGAGGACGACCACCGGGCACCGGGAGGGGCAGGCACCGACCATGGCAGAGCCGGGCGTGGAGACGCGTACGAAGAGTTCAGTGATCACCGCGCGGGCGGCTGCCAGCTTCGATCCCGTCGGGCGGTCGGTGGCCACCGCCCGCGCCTTCGTGCGGGACACGCTCCAGGGCTGGGGGTATTCCGACGTCGTCGACGACGCGGTCGTCCTGACCAGTGAACTCGTCACCAATGCGGTGATTCATGCGGGTACGGCAGCGGACGTGCTGTGTCTCCGCACCGACGACGGTGTGCGGGTCGAGGTCGGCGACCGCTACCCGGAGCGCGAGATCCCCATCCAGGGCGGCGCTCGGGCCCACCCTCACCCCGACCGCGAAAACGGCCGCGGTCTGCTGCTCTGCGCCGCCCTGGCCACTCGATGGGGTGTCGAGTACACACCGACCCACAAGCAGGTGTGGTTCCAACTGGACCTGCCGCAGCGTCCCGTGGGAACCCGCTCGGCCGGTCCGGCACTCCCCGTCGGCCTCCTGCCGGTCGCAGACGAACGGGTCCGCGTGGCCGTCGTCCAGATCGACGGCCACGGCGCGATCAACTCGTGGAACGACGATGCCGAACACCTCTTCGGCTACGCAGCCGACCAGGTACTGGGCAAGCCCCTCGGCGAGTTCGCGGCGTGGCCCCACACGCCGGGCATCGGCACCGGGATCGCGGAGGCCCTACGACTGTCCCGCTGGGAGGGCAGCTACGGCATTCGCGGTACGGACGGCCGTGTGGTCCCCGTATATGCCTCCCATCTCCGCGTCCGCGACACCAACGGCGAAGCATCCACCGTCTGCCTGCTCGTGCGCGACTACGAGCGCGCCGTCCTGCAGACGCCGGTGCGCGCCCCGGCCTCCGACGGCTCGGGTCACGAGAACCGCAGTGCGGACCCCTTCGAAGTCTTCATCGGCTCCCCCGCACCCGACGACCTGGACGGACTCCTCCAGCGCACGGTCGAACGCGCCCGCGACATGCTGGACGGAGACTCCGCCTTCCTGCTCCTGGCCACCGACGACGAGACGGAGCTGGAGGTGCGCGCCACGACGGGACTGCCGTCGGCCAGACAGCGCTTCGCCCGCGTCCCCGTCGAAGCGGGGACCGGACGGTACGGCTCCGCCCGCATGCCGGCCGTTCACGAGGACCTCACCGCAGTACCCGGAGCGGTGCCGCTGCTCACCGGCACCGGCATGCGGTCCGTGGTCACCGTCCCGCTCAAGGTCGAAGGCCGTCTCACCGGCTCCCTCGGCGTCGCGGCCGAATCCCCGGGCCGGTACTCCAACGAGGAGGCCCTTCGGTTGCAGTTCGCGGCCGACCGCATCGCGCTTGCCGTCGAGTCCGCGCGCCTCGGCGAGCTGGAGCGCCTCCGCCGCGGCTCGCTCAGCTTCCTCGTCGAGGCGTCGGACCTGCTCGCCGGCACGCTGGACCGCGACCAGACGCTGGCTCTCATGGCCCAGATGACCGTGCCCACCCTTGCGACGTGGTGCGCCGTCTACACGATCGCCGACCAGGCTTCCGAGCCGTACCTCAGCTACGTCCTCCACGAGGACGAGGAGCGCATCGACGGCCTCAAGGCGCTGCTTTCGAGGATCGATCCGCCGGATCCGGTCCCCACCCCCGGCGCACGGGTCTGGACCGCGCCGGCCGACGCCGCGCACAAAGCGGCACTGCGCACGTCGATGCGCGAACTCGGTCGTGGCGCGGACCATCTGTCCTCCGGGGCGGGCTCGCAGTTCGCCACGGCGTCGGCGGTCGGTGGCGAGACGGTGGTCCTCCCGCTGGTCGCCAGGAACCGCGTCATCGGCATGCTCACCCTCGGCAAGCCGTCCGACGACCACTTCCGCCAAGAGATCCTCGAACTCGCCGAGGACCTCTCCCGCCGGGCGGCGCTCGCGCTCGACAACGCCCGCCTCTATTCGGAGCGCACGGCCATCAGCCAGTCCCTCCAGCGCAGCCTGCTGCCTCCCGGCCTGCCCCAGGTCCCCGGTGTGGAGGTGGACGTGATCTACCGTGCCGCGGGAGAAGGCAACGAGGTCGGGGGCGACTTCTACGACTTGTTCCCGATCCGCGACGGCGCGTACGGCTTCGCCATCGGCGACGTCTGCGGCACCGGCCCGGAGGCGGCCGCGGTCACCGGACTCGCCCGACACGCCCTCCGTCTGCTCGCCCGTGAGGGGTTCGGCGGTCCCGCGGTTCTGGAGCGACTGAATGCGGCCATCCTCGACGAGGGCGCCCGCAGCCGTTTCCTGACGCTTCTGTACGGCGAGTTGTGGCCGCAGGACGACGGGTCCGCCATGCTGAAGGTCGTCTGCGCCGGCCATCCGCTGCCGCTTCGCCTGCGCCAGGACGGCTCCGTGGAACCGGCGGCCGAACCCCAGCCGCTGCTCGGCGTGATGGACGATCTGGAGCTGTACGAACAGTCGGTCACCCTCGACCCCGGCGACGTCCTCCTCTGCGTCACGGACGGCGTCACAGAACGCCGTGAGGGCACTCGCATGCTCGGCGACGACGGCCTCGCAGACGTTCTGACGACGTGTACGGGGCTCACGGCGGGTGCGGTCACCGCACGCATCTTGCGCGCCGTCGAACGTTTTGCGGCCGAACCGGCCTCCGACGACATGGCGATCCTGGCGATGCGCGTTCCGGAGCCCCACCAGAGCTGAGTGCGCTCAGGAGGATCGCGCCCAACAGCACCATGCGAAGAAGGCCCCCGCCCGTGGGCGGGAGCCTTCTTTTCGTTGTGAGCCCCCAAACGGAATCGAACCGTTGACCTTCTCCTTACCATGGAGACGCTCTGCCGACTGAGCTATGGGGGCCTGTTGCTCTGTGCGGTTCCCCGCTCGGCAACGGAATAGATCATACCCCGAATCCGGCGGTGCTCAGAACCACCTCCTGCCGGGGACGGCTGCCCGTGGTTGCCCACAGCACTGGCGACGTACACACGTCCCCTGTGGGACAAGGGCGTTGAGGACGGGACGGCACGGGGGAACCCGCGAAGGACACCAGCCAGTGCGAGGCGGTCGGACCTATGCGACACACCAACCTGGCAGAGAGGCAGAGGAGTTACCGGCGGGCGAGCGCTATACGCTCGCTCCGAAGCCGGGGTCTCCTCAAACGCGGGGTAGTCCCGGACTGGTCGGTCGACGGGGGTATACAACGCAAAAATGCCTCAACCCCCGAACAAAATCCGGGGGTTGAGGCCAACAATAGTTCGGCGGCGTC
>NZ_JBHZCF010000013.1:0-19475 GCF_042755225.1 Streptomyces sp. NPDC059169
ACGCGAGCCTACTCGGTGACCATCACAGGATCATTCGGGAAGGTACGCCCTCCGCATCCTCCCGCGGCCGATCCACAGGTCTTGAGCATTGCTCGGTAGTTCCGCACCGTCCCCACAGCAAGATCCAGCTTCCGGGAAATCTGTGACACCGTCGCTCCATCAGCGGCAAGCTCCAGGACCCGCAGTTCACCACGGGGCAACGGCATCTGCCCGGTACGGCGGAAAGCGGCGGCAAGGGTCGGAGCCACGTACCCTTCACCGTCGGCCACCCGCTCGATGACCTCCAGCAGCCGGCGGGGATCGGCGTCCTTGTCCGCAGAGCCTATGGCGACCGTCGTGGACGCCTCCCACAGCCGTCTGGGACAGGTCACGGTCGCCAGGACCACCAGCGCTGTGCCGCTTCGGGCGAGAGCCTCCGCCCTACCGCCGGTCCGCTGTGGCCCCGGGCAGTCGGCATCGATCACACACACGTCAGGACGTGAAGAGGCCACCGCGGCCGGCGCCCCAGACCAGGAAACAGCGCGCACCTCCACCGTCGACTCCTCCCGGAGCAGGGCGACCAGGGCTGACCGCAGCAGCCTCGAGTCGTGCACCACCAGCACGCGAACCATCCAAAATCCCCCAGCCCCAGACCAGCCAAGCCTCACCCGACTGACACGCCAACGGGCAGCAGGCCGCTCATTGGTGTTCTGCGTGGGCGCGTGACAGAGCAACGGCGTGAGCGTATTCCTGCTATCCCGTCATTTCTCTGAATTTCATAGAAGTTGGATATGCGCGTTACCGCGATCACCCTGTCCGAGATCGGCGGCGCCATGCTCCTGGCCATAGGGTTCTCCATCAGCGCGCAAAGCGGCCGCAGGCGTCTTTCAGTACACCCATGCCTACACGGGGCTCACCGTGAAGCCGAGGAATCCAGCAGATGACACCTGCATAGTGACGACCGCCAACGGAGCGATCGTCGACAGCGCAGAGCGCGAGGTGACGTTCTTTTCGAGCCCCGCGAGTCCAGGGCACCGTCAAGTTCGGTGATTGCGTGGAGTGTTGGCGATCAGCAGGTAGGGCGGGTAGCAGAGCAGGCACGGGGGTTCGTGATCATTGTTGTGTCGAAGCCAGATGATCACAAGGACGTCCCGTGCCTGCTGTTGCAGCTTGCCCCATCCCTGCCGCGCTGGAGAAACTAGGGCCGCTGGATAGGGAACGGATCGCTGACCTGCGTCCCTACCTTGAATCGGTTCCGGATCCACGCTCAGGCCGGGGCCGCTGGTACTCGCTGACGGCGATCTTGCTGGCGCGGCCGTCTGCGGAGCGAAGAGCATCGCCGAGTTCGGCGAGCGGGCCGCGAATGCGCTGCCGGCACCCCTCGGGGTACGTCGCCACCTACTCCGCTGGCGACGCAGCCTCAAGCCGGTCACCCTCTCGGACGCGCCCCTCAGGCACCTGACGGCAAACGCCCTGGACCAGGCTGTGGGCGCCTACCTGGCCGACCGGCACCGCATCACCGCGTCCGCGGATGCCCTGACGCCCCGATCACGGCAGGTCATCGCCGTGCATGGTAAGTCCCCCAAGGGCCTACCCCGCCTGGCCGCGCCGTCACCTGCCCACTCGGCCTCGCCGACACCTTCGATGTCCTCCCCTTGGCGAAGGCCAACACCACCTCGCTGGTCAAGGCGAAGAAGGCCACTACATCGCCGTCGTCAAGACCAAAGAGAGGGCAGCCCCTTGGCGGTGTTCCAGTGCTCCTGCCGGAGTGCGACCGACGAGTCCCTCGCCGCCGGACGCGAGACCGCATGTCCGGTGGTGTGAGAGGAGGGCCGGGTGGTCGGGCCCTCCTGCTCGATTTTCGGAGAATTCTAGGACATTACACCTTGGGCTTGTTCACTTCAGTTGAGCCTTCAGGGTGTCGGCGTCATTCGAAGCCACCACCCAATCACCGTTCCCATTGATGATCACCATTGTGATATTCGCATGCTTCTTGGTTGCATCGATTAGCTTGACAACGTTTTCGCGGTGCTCGTCCTCATATTTTCCACCCCGATGGATAAAGGAGTACGCTGCTACTTTGTGGTCGGAGGCTATCCTGCTAAGGTCCCCCATGATCTGGTTGTACCTGGACAGGTTGTTAGCCTTGCTCGGCGGACCTACGACCCCAACGGCTTTATCGGACCAAATGTCAGGCTGCAGACCGACCTCCTTGTCCTTCGTGTACAGAGTCGGGTCCTGTGATGCCTTACCCGTCTTCTCGTATGCCTTTTCGTTGGATATGTGCCCTCTCGCCCAATCAACCAGCCGATCCCTGCTCGTGTGGCCGCTGATGAACTTGGCCGCCAGCTCTTCTTGCGTGGAGCCATGCCCCCGAATGTCTGCACCAATCTTCTTGAGGCTATCTACGTTTAGCTCCCCAAGTAGTGCATCGACCAGCTTTTCGTAGTTGTCGAACTGGCGCACCGCCTTCTCCTTGAAGCGCGCCCCCACGCTCTTCTTGGCCGACTTCGTTTTTTCCGTCACGTCCGTTGCATTCCACCCCTTCTTCGCCGCCATCTGTGCAATGGTATTCTCAACCTGCTTCATGAGGTCCTGGATATTTTTCTTTTCGGGGCTGTACTCGGTGATGCCGACGAATATCGCCACTGTCTGGCTCCTCGTTGTGAGTGGTGCTCGTTCCGGATGCAGACTCACACAGGCCAATAAACGACGAGTAGATGTTCTATAAACGCGGTAGGCCGTGGAGATAACCCCTGCAGTGCAGGGAGCCGGTAGGCAGGTTGAACCCGCAGTGCCTGCCCATGCGTTGGTGACGTTCCATGTCAGGGCTTGATCAAGTTCCGTGAGTATCCTGGCTGTTGATGACGCCAAGGGTGGCGAGTGCTCGTTCGGGTTCGTGACGGATTGCCCGGATGGAGTGGGAGGAATTTGCGATGCCCCAGTGCCCGCGAATGGCGGCAGCGAGGTCGGCGGGGCGGGTTTGATGGGCGGCGAGGCCGGTGACCGCGTAGTCGTTCTCACGGTCTCGAGCCAGCCAGTGGGCTTGCAGCGGGTCGTCTTCACCACCGTGACCACGTCGTGAGAGCCGTGCGTGCCAACCCGCTCTCGTCGTCGGCATGCAACGAGGATGCTCACCTGCACCCAGCTGCACGGTCAGCCCGCCTGCGCCGTCCTGTCTCCTCAGAGCGAGGCGCAACCTGGACTGCCGCGACGAAGCCGCGGCCGACGACGGCGGCCGCCGTGCTGCGGAGCTCGCGAAGTGGCGGCGCGTCGTGCGGCTACTCGCCGCGACCGGCGGCCCGTATGACCCGGACGCCGACGCGGTCGTCCAGGAGGAGCTCGCCGAAGACCGTCGGCGAGAGGAAGCCGAGCGGCAGCGCCGCCAGGAGCAGCAGCGAGTAGCCGACCGGGCCGACGAACTGGCACCGGCCAGCGGAGGCACGGCATGAGCGCGGCCGACGACATGGTGGTCACCACCTGGAGCGAGCACAGCGAGACCGGTCACCGCTACGAGAACCAGCTCGCCGACGGCTCGGTCATCTCTTGAACCGAGCCACCGTTCGAGTAGTCCCCTCACCGACAGCGTGCGGGTGCTGGGCGAAGAACATCCGATCACGACGACGGTCCGAAACACCCCCACCGTGGCCATCGCTCAATGCGACGGTCACATCAGACTGTCGTGACCGCAGTGTCCCTGTCACGGCAGCTGTTGGCAGCTGCCGTGACTGAGGACGTTGAAACGGGGCCCCGTGCGTTGGCCGCCGCTGCGACGAGGGATGCGCCGGGGCTCGTTTCTGATGTTTCGTCGGTCAGGTCGGAGGTGGGTGGGGTGGGTCAGAAGCAGCCGGGTCCGCTGGTGGAGTTGACGCAGCTGTTGTGGCCGGTTCCGCCGTCGTTGGTGTTGGTACCGGGACCGCCGTTGAGAGCGTCGTTGCCGGGACCGCCGATGAGTGCGTCGTTGTCGGCGCCGCCGGACAGAGCGTCGTTGCCGTTGCCGCCCTCGACGCGGTCGTTGCCGTCGCCCCCAGTAAGGACGTCATTGCCGTCGCCGCCGCAGATCAGGTCGTTACCACCGCGGCCGACGACCACATCGTTCCCGGCGAGAGCGAAGATCGCATCGTCGCCCGGGGTACCGGTCAGGACATCGTCGCGGTGGGTACCGGTGATGGTGGGCGTGGCGGTCGCGCAGGTGGGGGGCGCCGGGTTGTAGGTGATGGTCACCTTGGCCCGCCCCGCGGCGGGTGCGGAGGTACCACCCGTGGGGACGAGATTCGACCCGCCGCCGCCGCCACCGGGGCCGTATGAGGGAGGGATGCTCCTGATGAAGTTGCAGCCTCCCCCGCCGCCTCCACCGAACCAGCCGCCTCCGCCTCCGCCCGCCCCGTAGGCGCCTCCGCCCGCCCCGTAGGCGCCTCCGCCGGTGCCGCCGGCGCCGGCCGTGCCCGGAGTGCCTGATGTACCGCTGGCGGGACATACGGCTCCGGCCGCGCCGCCGGCTGTCTGGGTTCCGCCGCCGCCGCCCTGGCCGCTGTCCGTTCTGCTGCCGCCGGCCTCCCCAGCCTCCCTGGTATCTCCGGCGTCTCCGCCGGTGGCCTCCGGGTTGGGGTAATTGGAGATGCTGCCGCTTCCGCCGCCGCCTCCGCCGCCCGCGACGATGAGGCGGGGGTCGGTGGCCGGGACGCCGGTCAGGGTGCAGCCGGGGCCGGCCGAGCTGCAGGTGCGGACATCGCTGGAGCCGCCGCCGTCACCCCCTGGAAGCGGCCCGCCGCCGAGGCCCCCACCCGTGCCGACGTTGACGAAGAGGGTGGTCGTGCCCGGCGGCACGGTGACGGTGGCGATGACAGTGGCGCCGTTGCCGCCTGCACCACCGTTGGGCCCGTTTTGGCCCGCGGCGCCCGTCGCGGTGACGGACAGTTGGGTGACGCTGGACGGGACGGTGAAGGGCTGGTTGGCGCCCGCGTTGAAGGTGACCGTCACAGGCGCCGTCGCAGTAGCGGGCGTGGCCGTGGGCACCACCAGTGCCGCCGGCAGTGCCACCGCAGCGAACAGGACGGCAGCACGCCTAGCCGCGACCGGGCGCCGCAGCTCACCCGCGGCTCCCGCGCCACGTCGATGGAACATGGCATGTTGCAGGGTCGGTCCCACGAGACTCCTCGACAAAGAGCGCGGCATTCAGAACGTGCCACGGACGTCGGCTGGTGTTGAGGCCCCTGCCGGGACCGCCCGACGATCAAGCCACACGCACCCTGTGCGGCCATACAGACACACCGTCATACCACCCGCGATCCACCGACCAGACGCTGCCGACCTGGGGTGCTGTCACGTTGTCGGTCACGTGAGCGTCTGATGGTGTGTCGGGGTGTGGGTGGGGCCCGGTTTCGGCTCCTGGGTCAGGGCGCGGCGGGCTGGCCGCCGTCGCCGCCGACGCGGCACCGAAGCGGCCCACCGATCCGCACCGCCCAGCCCGCAGCAGCGAACCGATCTCCTTGACCGTCCCGGAGATCTGCCACCTGCTTACCACTATCTTCGGCACGCCGGCCGTGACCGCAGCCAGGCTGCTGAGCTGGTCAATCTGGCGCAGACGCCACCAGGCAACAGCCCGATACAGCCACTACCGACGACGGTCAGCCGACGAGACCGGCGGATAGATCACGAAACCGCACTGGAGTACTAGTACTCCAGCAGGATTTCGGTGTCTGACCTGGTCTTTCGCTGGGTGGCGGGAGTGTAGCGGGACTTCGGTCGTGCGGGGGCGGTCTCATGGAGACCGCCCCTCGATCGTGGGACAACGCCGCAGGTAGTGACAGGGTGCTGGGCAGCCTCCCCACGTGATCACCGAGGGTGTTGCCGCGCAGTGGGACCTGGAACTGGACGACCTCTTCGTGAATATCGGCCATCGCTTCGGCCGGGTGGAACTACGCCGCCGCATGCGGGACTACGTTCGCGGCCTGCTCGCCCCCGTGGCCCGGAAGAACAGCTGGCAGCTGGCCGAACAGGCCGGCCACCCGACGCCCGACGGCCTGCAGCACCTGCTCGCTGGAGCGAAGTGGGAGCCCGATGACATCCGCGACGACCTGCAGCAATACGTCGCCGACAAGCTCGCCGAGGACAGTGGTGTCCTGATCATCGACGACACCGGCTTCATCAAGAAGGGCACCACCTCGGCCGGGGTCCAGCGTCAGTATTCCGGAACCGCAGGCCGCACCGAGAACTGCCAGATCGGCGTCTTCGCCGCCTACGCCACGACCCTGGGCCGGGCCCTGGTCGACCGTGAGCTCTACCTCCCCAAGTCCTGGACCGAGGACCGTGAACGCTGCCGCACCGCAAAGGTTCCTGACGAGCGAGGGTTCGCCACCAAGGGCGAACTGGCCCGGCACATGGTGCTGCGGGCCCTCGCCTCGCCGCTGCCCATCGCCTGGGTCACCGCGGATTCCGCCTACGGACAGGACAACCGATTCCGTCGGCTGCTGGAACAGTCGGGCGCCGGCTACGTACTGGCCGTCCCCAAGTCCCAGTTCAGCGTGGGCTGTTCACGGATCGAGGACCTGTTCGCACAAGCTCCCGACGAGGCATGGGAGCAGATCTCCTGCGGCGACGGCGCGAAGGGACCCCGCATCTATCACTGGGCGGCGGTGCGACTGCCGCCCGTCGCCGAGTTCGACTACCAGGGCGAGGTCCCCCACCGGATGCGGTGGGCACTGGCCCGGCGCAGCATCAGCAGGCCCGACGAGATCGCCTACTACCTCGCCTACGCGCCCCTTCAGGTCACCGTCCAGGAGCTGGTGCGGGTCGCCGGAGCGCGCTGGGCGATCGAGGAGTGTTTCCAGGCCGCGAAGAACGAATGCGGCCTGGACCAGTACGAGGTCCGCCGCTACACGGGCTGGTATCGGCACATCACCCTGACCATGCTCGCGCACGCCTTCCTGGCCGCCACGGCACACCAGGCCCGGGAAAAGGGGGCGCAACCAGTGGGGCGGTCGGGGTCGTCGAGCTCACAGTGGCGGAGGTTCGGCGACTCCTGGCAGCTTGTCGTCCCCGGCCCCCGCACCTGAGCGGACACCGCGGACGACACCACGCACTGAGCTGGTCGAACTGGCGCCGCAGACGCCAAGCAGTCGCCCGCCGCTGTCACTACCTGCGGCGCTGTCCCACGACCGAGGGGCGGTCCCCATGAGACCGCCCCCGCACGACCGAAGTCCCGCTACACTCCCGCCACCCAGCGAAAGACCAGATCAGACACCGAAATCCTGCTGGAGTACTAGTGGCGTTCGTGTCCTTCTGGCACGGTGGCCGTCGGCCGGCGCAGGAGACGGCAGAGCAGAGCGAGCCGGTGAGCCTTGATACCTATCCCCTATGGTGACCTCACACATCGGGGCTCTGGCCAGGGCCGCGGCAGAGCAGATCCGCTTGCCGCAGCAACCGGCTGGTGCGGCGACGACACCACGCCGTGTGTGGGCTGGCCAGTTAGACTCGCGCAGCGCTGAGGGACGGCAACTCAGACGGCAGCCGCCGTACAGCCCACACGCTTGGTGTGGCCAGCAGTACCAGGGTGGCCATCGTCATCACGATGGCGCTGACGACCAGAACGGACGACGGCCCCACGGTGGTCGCGGTGGCTCCCACCACGAGATAGCCCAGCGGTACCGCCATGAGTTCGCCAATGGAGCTAAAGGAACTCACCCGCCCCAGAAGGGCGGCTGGCAGCTGCTCCTGGATCGAGGTATTCCAGCACACGATCGCGATGTCGAGTCCGATGCCGGCCAGCACAGCGGACGCGGATAGCCACACCAGGGGCGCGCCCGCGGCCAGGGCGAGCAGGGGAAGCGCCAGGGGGAGATTCGCACACACGCAGACGACCATGATGCGCGACGGTTTCCATTTCAGTGAAATGAGCCCGCCGAGGAGCAGACCAACGGCAAAACATCCTTGAATGGTTCCCCAAACAGCGGGACCGAGGTTCAGGTCATGGACGACGACAGGGCCGAGGAGCTGATATCCGCCGAGCCAGAGAGCGACAACCACCGTTCCGGAAAGCACATAGGACCAGAGCCAAAGCCTGCTGGCGAACTCACTCCATCCGTCACGGAAGTCGCGGAGTACGGAGGCTCCTGATTTCACCATTCCGGAGACGGGAAGTCGGCTGCACAGAATAGCCGCGATAGCGAAAGTCACCGCGTCCCAGCCGAGAGTCCATTCCGGTCCGACGAATGCGACGAGAGCTCCTCCGAGTGCCGGCACCACGATCCTGATGACATTGGTCGGAAGCCGCAGGAGCGCATTGGCCTCCTGCAACTGCGCGCCGTCGACGATCTGCGGGAGCACACTGTTCATCGCGGGCTGCATCAGCGCCGAGGCGCCACCAGCAATGGCGGCGAACACGGCAACTCGAGCGGTCGTGGCGGCTCCAGCAAACACCAGGAGCGCAACGCAGGACTGCGTGAGCGCCAGCACCAGGTTGCCGATCACGATCAGGTGCCGCCGGGAGAACCGGTCGGCGACCACCCCGCCGACCATCAGCAGAACCAGCTGGGGCACCGTGTTGCTGGCCAGGACGATCGCCAGTGACGCCGGATCACTGTCGAAGCCGAGCACTGCGAAGGCCAGAGCGACTGGCGCCATGGCCGACCCGCTCATGGATATGAGGCGGGCCGTGACAAAGAGCCGAAATGGCCTGTGACGCAACACGGAGAGAGATTCCAGGAGACGCATTTGGCTGACACTACTACGCTATTCGACGCGCCTGAAACTCCTTGGGTTGGTGGACGTAATGAACCGAGCCGCGGTTCCACGCGACCCAGCATCTGGATGTGATTGACGCCACTCCTCCCCGCCGCAATGTCTGGATTGGCGCATATGGCGTGCGATGTGTTTCGATATCCAATATCTGGAATGCAAAAGGCCTGGAAAATTCTCCTTGACACGTGATCATGGTCGTGAAATCTTCAATCCGCAGCCCGATCCGAAGTATTGGAACCGGGGTAATCACGGAGGAGAGGAATTCGTTATGGCTCTCAACGCCAACGACGTCGACGCGTTCGTCGCGAACCTGCGCAACGGTCTCATCGAGGCCCCCGTCGACCACCAGACGACGGACCAGGACAACTTCGCCCTGCGCTCCGCGACCACCGAGCGCCTGCAGCGCCCGGTCGCCACCGTGGACGGCGAGGTTGTCGAGATGGTCGGCACTGACCTTCTCGGCGGCGTGATCCGCTCGCGTCAGGCGCAGGCTCACGTGTGGCTGCAGCCTGAGGCCAGACTGCGATCTGCGGTCTGGCTGCCACTCCAAAGTTCCGAGAATCGGTGAGGGTAGCGTGATCGTTCTTGGTGGCACTCACGTCGGGGAAATCTATGCCCGTTCCGAGCAGGAGATCGATTCTCTCTTTGAGCACATCATGAACGATCTTATCCAGAAAGGGGAAACCCGCGACGGTTTCGAGATCGTACCCGAGAGGGCTGTGGTCAGCATCGTCAAGGGAAAGTACCCGGAAGAGACCGATGAGCAATGGGCCACCAACTACCTGTACGTCTCGGTGAACACCAGAAACGGGTACGGAGCGCTGAAGTGGTGGACCAGCGAGGTTCCGGAAGGAGCATCTGGTGAAGATATCTCCCGATTCATCTGGACTTCGGGAAACCAGAATCCGCCTTCGTTCGACCCTGAATTGATCGCGGATCCCGGAACTCCCAGGTACTATCCGCGAGAGGCTGCTATTCCAAGAGCGCAAGTCCGCGAAGCGCTCGAAGAGTTTTGCCGAGCGAGAACGGGCCAGAGGCCGGAATGCATCCCCTGGCTCCTGCTTGATCAAACCGTGTGAAACGCTAAGAGGGCGGCATGTGACGCGATGCCGTGTTTGTTATTGCTGGAATGTGTGGTCCAGGCGTATCGGGGCTGTAGGGGAGCTGGCCTCGTGAGCGACCGCCAGCCCTGCAAGAACGACTTGTCCGACGAGCGGTGGGCCCTGATCGAGACCGTCATCGCCTCCTGGAAGGCCCAGTATGCCTCCGTCAGCGGCCACCAAGGTGCCTACGAGATGCGGGGGAGATCGTCAACGCCCTGCTCTGCCAGTCCCGTACCGGCTGCCAGTGGGACTACCTCCCCCACGATCTACCCCCGGTCGGAGCGGTGAAGTACTACTTCTACAAGTGGCGTGACGACGGCACCGACCAGACCACCCACGACCTG
Source organism: Streptomyces sp. NPDC059169 (assembly GCF_042755225.1). Classification (NCBI taxonomy): domain Bacteria; kingdom Bacillati; phylum Actinomycetota; class Actinomycetes; order Kitasatosporales; family Streptomycetaceae; genus Streptomyces; species Streptomyces sp. NPDC059169. The sequence continues at coordinate 10,166 of NZ_JBHZCF010000013.1, forward strand.
CTGCCCTGGCAGGTCCGCGAGAGCCGGGGGCGCAAAGCCGACCCCAGCCTGGTGGTGCTCGACACCCAGAGCTTGCACGCATCGTTGCTGGGAGTGGTGCGGTAGAAGGCCAGTTCACCACTGGTGCGGTTGCGGCGGACGAGCAGGTGGCGGTGTTCGTCGACACCGATGTGGGTCCAGGCCCAGTCGCAGTAGCGCGGGGCCTTCGCGTCGGGGCCTGCACTCTGCCGCTGCCAGGCGGTGGCGGGTCAGCGGCCGACGATGGTGTCCGCGCGGCTGGGGCTGTCGGGCTCCTCCATGAGCCGGCGGATGGCCGCGTTGATCCGCGCAGCGGCAGGTCGCAGCCTTCCGTGAGGCCGGGAGGGGGAGAGCATTCATAGAGCGTACGGTCCCGCACCGACAACGGTCGTCGGCTTCCCGCAGTGGAGGGCTTGGCTGGCGCTCGGGTGGCTTCTCCCGGCGAAGGCGCGAAGGGTCGACTTCCCGACTCCGCCGTGCCTTCGCGGCGGTTTCAGTGGCGGATGCCGTCGATCAGGTCGGATGCGCCCTGGCGGAGCCGGTGTTCGTCCTCGCAGAAACGGCGCGGAGCGCGGTGCGAGGTCATGGCCGAGCAGTTCGAGAGGGCATGCTGTTCGGTGACCTTCCCGCGGCCTCCGCACGGTACCCGGGAACGGGGCGTGATGATCGTGTCCCGCCTCGCCACGAGCCCGCTCCGGCTACCGTTGGACTACTTCCCGCACCGGGTGGCCGCCCTGACCTGGCACCCTTCGGCAACAACGGCTCCAGCACCGCCCACTGCTCGTCCGTGAGATCTCCCCGACCCATGAACCGTGATCATTCACAGCCCAAGATCCACTTTCGACACACGGCCTAGGCCGGACATGAACCTCAGCTGACCCGCTCCACCCTCTGTACGGGAAGGGCCCGCACGGCCGTGCGGGCCCTTCCGCGTCATCCCCCCTACTTTGCGGACGCACACGCCCTAAGGGGGAGTATCCCGCCTCCCCGGGTGGGAGATGAGTGGGAGAAAAGTGGGAGATGATCATGGCGTGGAGCTGCAATCAGGTGCACGGAAATGCTAGATCGCGCCCCCTTGCGGCGGCCCTGTCAGCCGCCGGATTCACCTGCGTGCGGGCTCAGCACACCGGCTCCCACCAGCACGAACAGCAGGATACCGAGGATGATCCGGTAGATGACGAACGGCATGAAGCTCCGGGTAGTGATGAACTTCATGAACCACGCGATCACGGCGTAGCCCACGCCGAAGGCGATGATCGTCGCGAAGATGGTGGGGCCCCACGCCACATGGCCCTCGCCGGCGTCCTTCAGCTCGAAGACGCCCGAGGCGAGCACGGCAGGGATGGCCAGCAGGAACGAGTAACGGGCCGCCGCCTCGCGGGTGTAGCCCATCAGCAGACCGCCGCTGATCGTGGCCCCGGAGCGGGAGACACCGGGGACCAGGGCCATCGCCTGGCAGACGCCGTAGATCAAGCCGTCCCTGATGCTCAGCTCCTTGAGCGTCTTCCGCTGCTTGACGGCGCGGTGCTTCCCGCCGTCCTCGTCACGGGCGGCCAGACGGTCGGCGATGCCGAGGACGATGCCCATCACGATGAGGGTGGTGGCGATCAGCCGGAGGTCGCGGAAGGGGCCCTCGATCTGGTCCTTGAGCGTGATGCCGAGTACACCGATGGGGATGGAGCCGACGATCACGAGCCAGCCCATCTGCGCGTCGTGGTCGCTGCGCATCGCCTTGTCCGTCAACGAACGGAACCAGGCGGAGACGATCCGGGCGATGTCCTTGCGGAAGTAGATCAGTACCGCCGTCTCCGTGCCGATCTGGGTGATCGCGGTGAAGGCCGCCCCCGGGTCGTGCCAGCCGGCGAACGCGGCCGTGAGCCTCAGGTGCGCGCTGGACGAAATGGGCAGGAACTCCGTCAACCCCTGGACGAGCCCGAGGATGAATGATTCGAACCACGACATGAAAGCTAAGCCATCCAAGTGCTGGTCAGGTCTGAATGTTCTGGACGTCGGGTGAGGCCGCGATCATGCGTCCGTCGCGTCGCAGCGTAGCGTCATCGGGTGATCGGCCCGCGAGCGGGCCTGCGCCCAGCGGGCGGCACGGGATGGACCGCGCCGGGGTGTTCGGTCCCCGGGCGGCCCCCGGGGCGGAAGAAGGCGAGGTTGTGGCCTTCTCCCCGTGCGGTTCCTCACACGCCATCGCGATGAGCGATGGGCAATGAGCAACGAGCAACCCGCGCGGGCAGGTGGTCGCCGGAAGGCGGGGGGAAGACGGCCGTTCCGGCCCCGCCGGGTGCGGCCCCCCGATGGCCGAGGAGCACAACGGCCCGCGGCCCGGCGGCCGTCGAGGAGCACGCGGGGTCTCGACCGGCTCCGGGTCATCCCGGGCCGGTGAGCCGGTGGCGCTTGCGCCAGGCGATGACCGCGCCGGCCACGGCCGACAGGGCGATGAAGCCGGTGGGGACCAGGAACAGCGGGGACGCCGGTGAGGCGGCACTGCTCCCGGCCACGACATAGGCGGCGGTGTTCGGCAGGGAGCCGAGCCCGGTGGCCAGCAGGAAGGGCACGTACCCCATCCGGGACACCGCGGCGCAGTAGTTCGCCGCGGCGAAGGGCACTCCGGGGAAGAGCCGTACGGCCAGCATGGAGCGGAAGCCGTGGCGGCTCAGCTGGCCGTCGACGGCCTTGAGCCAGCGTCCGCGCAGGAACGGCCGGAGCGCACCCTGCCCGAGGATGCGCCCGAGGGCGAAGGAGATGCCCGCGCCCAGCACCGTGCCGCCGATCGCGGCCGCCAGCCCCGCCTGGGAACCGAACAGAGCCCCGGCGGCCAGGTTCAGCAGGGGACGGGGCACGAAGGCCGCGGTGCACAGTCCGTACGCCACACCGAAGAGCACCACCGCGCCAGCGCCGCCCACGTGCAGGGGCCATCCCGTCGCCAGCAGGCGTTGCGGTTCGTACGCCAGCACCGTCGACGCCGCGCACGCCAGCACCAGCACCAGCAGTGCCAGGCGTGACCACGGTGAGACCAGGGCCCGGCCGCAGCGCAGGGCGAGGCCGTCGCGCGGCCCGGGAACGGGGGCGAGCATCCGGGGAGACTAACCGACAATCCGGTGTGTTCGCCGTAAGGTGTGCCGCATGACGCCACCGGAACCGCGCCGGCGGAAGCCACCGAAGGAGCCCGTCAGCGTCCTGGCGGACACCCTGCTCGCGCGGCTCACCACTGTCTACCCCGGGGCGGCCGACGCGCACAGGGCGCAGGGTTCCGCGGCGTACATGAAGGGCGTCGCCCCGTTCCTCGGCATCCGGACGTCGGATCGCCGCGCCTTGTCACGAAGCGTCCTGGACGGCACCCCACAGCCCGAGGAGGCCGACTGCACGGCCGTGGCCCTGCGCTGCTGGCAGCTGCCGGAGCGCGAGTACCACTACTTCGCCGTCGACTACCTGCGGCGGTACGTCGGACGCTGTACCCCCGGCTTCCTCCCCGTGGTGCGGTATCTGATCACCACGGTCCCGTGGTGGGACACCGTGGACGCGCTCGCCGCGCACGTCATCGGCCCGCTCGTCGCGGCCGACGAGGAGCTCGTCGCCGCCATGGACGAGTGGATCGGGGACGAGCACCTCTGGACGGCGCGCACGGCCCTGTTGCACCAGCTCCGCTACAAGGAAGCGACCGACGCGGAACGACTCTTCCGGTACTGCCTCCGTCAGTCGGGCCACCCGGACTTCTTCATCCGCAAGGCGATCGGATGGAGCCTGCGCGAGTACGCGAAGACCGCCCCGGACGCGGTCCGCTGTTTCGTCGGGGACGCCCGTGACCGTCTTTCCCCGCTCTCCGTCCGCGAAGCGCTGAAGAACTTCTGAGCCGCGCACCCGGTCGGGCCGGGTGCTCTCGCAGGCGGACCACCAGCACGGGGAAAACCGTTCGACGTGAGCCGCGTGGTACGGCGATCATCGATGCATGGTCCGGTTCGCCTTCTTCGCAGCGCCGTCCGCAGTCGCGGACGCGCCGAAGGCTGCCGAACTCCTCGCGGCGGCCGCCCTCCACGCGGCCGCGGCCGTGGACGCGGCCCCCGTCGCGGCGACCGCCGCCATCGCCGCCGCACTCTTCGACGGCGCCCGAAGCTGACCCTTCCCGGACATTCCGCGGACCCCGCAGGGGGAGGGTCGGTAGGGCCCGGGGGTCCCGCTCATGCTTCGAGTTCCGGGAAGGAACCGCAACAGCCATGTCCAAGACGACATACGTGCGCACCAAGCCGCACCTCAACATCGGCACCATGGGCCACGTCGACCACGGCAAGACCACACTGACCGCCGCCATCACCAAGGTGCTCAGCGAGCGCGGCACCGGAGGCCCCACCCAGTACGTGTCGTTCGACCGCATCGACCGGGCGCCGGAAGAGGCCGCCCGCGGCATCACCATCAACATCGCGCACGTCGAGTACGAGACGGAGACCCGGCACTACGCGCACGTCGACATGCCCGGCCACGCCGACTACGTCAAGAACATGGTGACCGGAGCCGCGCAACTCGACGGCGCCGTCCTCGTGGTCTCCGCGCTGGACGGGATCATGCCGCAGACCGCGGAGCACGTCCTGCTGGCCCGCCAGGTCGGCGTGGACCACATCGTCGTCGCCCTCAACAAGGCCGACGCCGGTGACCCGGAGCTGATCGACCTGGTCGAGCTGGAGGTACGCGAGCTGCTCACCGCGCACGGCTACGGAGGCGACGGCGTACCCGTCGTCCGGGTCTCGGGCCTGCGGGCACTGGAGGGCGACCCACGGTGGACCAAGGCCATCGAGGCGCTGCTCGACGCGGTCGACACCTATGTGCCGACGCCGGTCCGGTACACGGACGCCCCCTTCCTGCTCCCGGTGGAGAACGTGCTCACCATCACCGGACGCGGCACGGTCGTCACGGGGGCCGTCGAGCGCGGCACCGTGCGGGTCGGCGACCATGTTGACGTGCTCGGAGCGGGCCTCTCGACCGTGGTCACCGGCTTGGAGACCTTCGGTAAGCCCATGGACTCCGCCGAAGCCGGCGACAACGTGGCCGTACTGCTGCGAGGGGTTCCGCGCGACGCCGTGCGCCGTGGCCACGTGGTCACCGCTCCCGGCAGCGTGGCACCGAACCGACGATTCCTCGCACAGGTGTACGTCCTGTCCGGCCATGAGGGCGGGCGGACGACGCCGATCGGTACCGGCTACCGGCCCCAGTTCTACATCCGGACCGCGGACGTCGTCGGGGACGTAGACCTCGGCGAACGGGCGATCGCCCGCCCCGGCGACACCGTCACGATGACCGTCGAACTCGGTCGCGCGGTGCCGCTGGAGCCCGGTCTCGGCTTCGCCATCCGCGAGGGGGGCCGCACCGTCGGTGCGGGCACGGTGACCGAGGTGCTCGCCGAGTAGGAGTGATCCGAGGACCGGTCGGTACCGCTCCCCGGGCCCGCTCGCCGCTCGTGCGGCGGGCGGGCCCGTCCCGTACCCGCCACACTGCTGCCATGGCGGACAACGACGACGCAGCGAAGAAGCAGCGCACGGCACTGGTGCTGGGCGGTGGCGGGTTGGCCGGTATCGGTTGGGAGATCGGCGTCCTGCACGGGCTCGCACGGGCGGGAGCCGACACGACCGGCGCCGATCTGATCGTCGGCACCTCGGCCGGGTCGGTCGTCGGGGCCCAGCTCACCTCCGGCCTCCTCACCCTTTCGGAGTTGTACGACCGTCAGCTCGCCGACCCTGAGGGGGAAGTGCCCGCCGGTATGGGGCCGACGGTGCTCGCGCGCTACCTGTGGGGGGTCCTGCGCTCCCGCGACGCCGAGGCCTACGGTGCGCGGATGGGGCGTCTCGCGCTGGCCGCACGCACCGAACCGGAGGAATTGCGGCGCGCCGTGTTCGCGGAACGGCTGCTGACCCACCAGTGGCCCGAGTCGCGGCGGCTGGTGGTCACCGCGGTGGACGCGGCCACCGGGGTGTTCCACGCGTTCGACCGGGAGAGCGGGGTGAACCTGCTCGACGCGGTCGGCGCCAGCTGCGCCGTACCCGGTGTGTGGCCGCCCGTCACGATCGACGGGCGGCGCTTCATCGACGGTGGGGTGCGTTCGTCCACCAACGCGGACCTGGCCGCCGGCTACGGCACCGTCGTCATCGTCGCCCCCATCACGGTCGGCGGCGGCCCGGTGCCGTCCGCCCGCGCGCAGGCGTCGCGGCTGGCCGCAGCGGGGGCCCGTGTCGTCCTGATCACACCGGACCGGGCCGCTCGCCGGGCGTTCGGACGCAACGTCCTGGACCCCGCTCGCCGGGCACCCTCGGCGCGCGCGGGGCTGGCCCAGGCGGAGGCCCACACGGAAGCGGTCCGCGCGATCTGGCGCGGCTGAAGCACTGGGGCCGTCCGGCCGGCGGGGAGTCCCGCGCGCGCCGGCCCCGCGGGCACACCGTCCTGCGCGGGGGAGCACAATAGGGCGGGTGAACGAGGCTCTTCCGGTGACCCGAACGGTCGACCAGGGCACCGCCAAACTGATGCCCGACGTGGACCGGGAGCGGGCCTGGCTGCTGACCGTGGACGGCTCGCCCCAGTCCTACGTCGACCTGGACGAGCCCACGCACCTCGAGTTCGAATACGCGCGCAGGCTGGCGCACGTGCTGGACTGCGCGACCGCCGCGGGCGAACCGCTCGACGTACTGCACCTCGGCGGAGGGGCCCTGACCCTTCCCCGTTATGTCGCGGCCACCCGCCCGGGGTCGCGCCAGGACGTCGTGGAGGCGGACCGCGGTCTGCTGGCGCTCGTCACCGAGCGGCTCCCGCTGTCGTCGGGGGCCGGGATAGCCGTGCACGCCGCGGACGCCCGGGAGTGGCTGGAGCAGGCGCCGGCGGATTCCGCAGACGTGGTGATCGCCGATGTCTTCGGGGGCTCCCGGGTGCCCGCGCACCTCACGTCCCTGGAGTACGCACGGGCCGCGGACCGGGTGCTGCGCACGGGCGGCGTCTACGCGGCGAACCTCGCCGACGGGGCGCCGTTCGCTTTCCTCCGCTCCCAACTCGCCACCTTCGGCGCCTGCTTCCCGGAGCTGGCGCTGATCGCCGAGCCTTCGGTGCTGCGGGGCCGTCGTTTCGGCAACGCCGTGCTGGTCGCCTCGCACCGCCCGGTCGACACCGTGGCGCTCGCCCGGCGCGCGGCCTCCGACGCCTTCCCCGCGCGCGTCCAGCACGGTGACGCACTGCGCCGCTTCATCGGGGACGCGCAGCCGGTCGGCGACGCGGACGCCGTGGCCTCGCCCGAGCCGCCCGACGGCGCCTTCAGCGTCGGCTGACCTGTCGACTCGCCTTCGGGTTCGCCATCAGCTGATGTGCGGGTCCCGGGGAAATCCCCGGCGCACGAGAGGAGCCGGTGAGGCGACTTCGGTGGCCTCGGTGTCGAGAGCCGGCGTACGAACGAGCGCGGGTGCCCGGTGTGGTGGAGCGGCGGCTGCGGTGTGTCGGTGCGGCCGGCCCGGGACGGCGGAGCGCACGGCTCGTGGGGCGGCGGTCCGGTCGCCTCAGGGCTGCCGCCGCCCCGGCGGTGCCGACGGATCAGGAGGCGGAGCCCTTCGCGAGCCGTACCGTGCTGAGGATCTGCTGGATCGTCGCGTTGGGGATCTCGTCGGGAACGCCCTTGTTGGCGTACAGCACCCAGGCGGCGAAGTCACCCTTGGCGTTCTTGAAGGAGAACGCGATCGATTTGCCGTCGGTGTCGCACTTGGTCGACTTCTTCACCCCCACGGCGGTGGCCATCGCGACGTGCCCGGTGAGTCCCGACTTCGTCGTGTACGGCTTCGGCGTGGTGATCTTGACGATGTCCAGCGGGTCCTTCTGGGCGTACGCGCCCCACACCCAGGTGCCCGCCTCGCTGCGGGCCGCGCTGGCGGTGTTCTTCGCGCCCTGGCCGCCCTTGGTCCCGGTACCGCCGAGCGAGGTGTCCTCCATGCGGCCGTCCTTGTCGGAGTCGACGGAGCACCACTTGCTCTTGAAGTACGCAGGCGCCGACATCATGATCAGTGGCGAGCCGTCGCCCTTCTTCGCGTCCTCGAAGCCGGCACCGACGCCGGCACCGGCGACCTCCCACGTCGGCGGAACGTCGAACTGCGTCCCGTGCTTGGGGTTGGTGACGACCTTCCAGCCCGGGATCTGCGGCTCGCCCGTGCTGGAGCCGTCGCGCGGATTCTCGACGGGGGAGGAGACGGGCGGCGCCGGTGCCTCGGAGGAGGAGACGGGCTTCTTGCCGTTGGCCTGCTGGGACCCCTCGTCGTCGTCCTTGAAGACCAGGACGCCCGTGATGGTGGCTGCGGCGACGACCGCGGTGGCCGCGGCGATCGCGACGATCACCGTCTTCTTCCGGTCCTGGGACGGTCCGGGCCCCCCTGGCTGGGGCGGTCCCGGAACGGCGTACTGGGGTGCGGTCGGCTGCTGGTACGGATTGGGCTGCGGGTAGCCCGGTTGTTGCGGATAGCCGGGCGGCTGCTGCGGGTAGCCGGGCTGCTGCTGCCCGGGCTGCGCGTACGGGTTCGGCTGCTGGTACCCCGGCTGCATGTACGGGTTCTGGTCCTGCGGGTTCTGCTCGCCCCCGGGCGGCTGTTGTCCTGGCCACATGGCCAGTAACCATAGAGGTGCCCGGTGTTCGCCGCGACGCCCGCCCCCGAGGGGAATGGCCAAGGGCTCTTACTCGCGGGTAACATCCGACGCATGAGCGCAGACCAGATGTCCGTGGGCGAGATGCTCGCCGCCACGGTGCCCATGGCCAGGACCCTGAACCTGGAGTTCCTGGAGACCTCCGCCGAGCGTGCCGTGGTCCGCCTGCCGGACCAGGCCGACTACCACAACCACGTCGGTGGGCCGCACGCGGGCGCGATGTTCACCCTCGCCGAGTCCGCCAGCGGCGCCATCGTGATCGCCGCCTTCGGTGACCAGCTGTCCCGTGCCGTGCCGCTCGCCGTCGAGGCCGAGATCGCCTACAAGAAGCTGGCGATGGGAGTGGTCACGGCGACCGCGACCCTCGGACGGCCGGTGGCGGACGTCGTCGCCGAGCTGGACGAGGGAAAGCGCCCCGAGTTCCCCGTCACCATCGCGATCACCCGCGAGGACGGTGCGGTGACCGGCGAGATGACGGTGGTCTGGACGCTCCGTCCGAACGCCTGAACGGAAGGCATCTCGGGAGTCCTGAGGGAAGTGGGGGTTTTCTTCCTCCCCCCCCCCCCCACCGCGACAAACCCCCCTCCCCGTCGGCTGCCCCTGGTTGGCCCCTTCCCGCGCCCCCCCCCCC
>NZ_JBHZCF010000013.1:19518-97213 GCF_042755225.1 Streptomyces sp. NPDC059169
GTCCCGTACCGGACGACGGAGACAGCCACTTCTGCAGGTAGGCTGCCCGGGGTGCGCCGTGCACGGCGCACCCCGGGCAGCAGGCCCGATGACACGGGCCGCGCCCCATGACCACGGGCCGGGCCAGGGCCGAAGACAACGGGAGGAACCGGCTTGCACGTCCAGGAGTGGCTCCAAACCGTCCCTGCGGTGAGCATCTACGTCCTGGTGGGGGTGGTCATCGGACTCGAGAGTCTCGGCATCCCGCTACCGGGCGAGATCGTCCTCGTCAGCTCCGCGCTCCTCGCCTCGCAGCACGGGGAGATCAACCCGTGGGTCCTCGGGGCCTGTGCCAGCGCCGGAGCGATCGTCGGTGACTCGATCGGCTACGCCATCGGCCGCAAGGGCGGCCGTCCGCTGCTGGCCTGGTGCGGTGAGAAGTTCCCCAAGCACTTCAGCGAAGCCAACATCGCCACGGCTGAGCGGTCCTTCGAGAGATGGGGCATGTGGGCCGTCTTCTTCGGCCGCTTCGTCGCCCTGTTGCGGATCTTCGCCGGGCCCCTGGCCGGTGTGCTGCGCATGCCGTACTGGAAGTTCCTCACCGCCAACGTCTTCGGCGGGATCCTCTGGGCGGGCGGGACCACCGCCGTGATCTACTCGGTCGGCGTGGTCGCCGAAGCCTGGCTCAAGCGTTTCTCCTGGCTGGGACTCGTCGCCGCGGTGTTGTTCGGCCTCACCTCGATGCTGGTCCTGAAGAGCCGCGCCAAGAAGGCCGCCGCGCGCAGTGCGGCGGCCGACGGCCCTCCCGCGTCCGGCGGTGAAGGGGCGGCGCCGACCGTGCCCACGGGTGCGGCACCGAAGAAGTGACGATGGAGGAGAGGGCGATGGCGGAGCGCGAACGGGCACTGGTCTCCGGGGTGGGCGGCAAGGAGCCGCGGATCGCTCCCGGCGCTTTCACCGCACCGACGTCGGTGGTGATCGGCGACGTGACCATGGCGGCGGGTTCCAGCGTCTGGTACCACGCCGTGTTGCGCGCCGACTGCGGCCCGATCGTCCTCGGCGCTGACACCAACATCCAGGACAACTGCACCGTGCACGTGGATCCGGGTTTCCCGGTGACCGTGGGCGAGCGCGTTTCCGTCGGTCACAACGCCGTCCTCCACGGCTGCACCGTCGAGGACGACGTGCTCGTGGGCATGGGCGCGACCGTCCTCAACGGCGCCCACATCGGTGCGGGTTCCCTCATCGCGGCGCAGGCCCTCGTGCCCCAGGGGATGCGCGTGCCGCCCGGCTCCCTGGTCGCGGGCGTCCCGGCCAAGGTCAAGCGGGAGCTGACTGACGAGGAACGCGAAGGCGTCAAGCTCAACGCCCTCATGTACCTGGAGCTGGCGAAGGGACACCAGGCGGCGCTCGGGGGCTGAACGGCGTGCTGGCGAGGGGGGAGTCGTAGCCCTGGAGGGGCCGTGCACGCCGGTCCGGGAAAGGCTGTCGCCATGGCCACCCCAAGGAACCTCCCCCTGACGGGCCCGCGCCCGTGCCCGCCGGTCCCCGCCCCGTACCGCGCGACCCCCAGCCGCAGGGGCCGGTTCCGGAGCCCGCGCCGCTGCCCGACCCCGAGCCGGGATCCCGTCCGCTGCCCGAGCCACTCGACTGACCTCGCACCCACCGTCACCGATTGCGGACGCTGAGTGGTCGTCGCAAGGTGGATACGCCAGTCCACCCCACACCGAAAGGGACGACCGTCATGGGCAAGGCAAAGGCCAAGGCCAAGCAGGTCAAGGGCAAGATGAAGGAATCCGCCGGCAGGGCCATGGGCGACCAGGGCATGCAGGCCGAGGGCCGCGGTGAGCAGATGATGGGCAAGACGCACGAGGCGGCGGAGGACGCGGCCGAACGGATGAAGAAGTCCGGACGGTAAGTCCCAGCGCGGGCCCGGCCCGCACCCCGGGCGGCCGCACCTGCGCAGAGCCGGTGCGGCCGCCCCGGCGCGTCCGCTTCGCGCACCTCCCCCCAGCTCTCATGCCCCTTCCCCGCCGCTCCGCATGCTGTGCCGGACGCGGCGCTTCAGGTCGACGAGCCATTTGTGCCCTGCCCGCATCTCGCGGGAGTGACGGTCCAGCTCCTCGATCAGTCGTTCGGACCGCTTCTCGATGTCGAGCTCGTCGAGGATGCGGTCGGCCTCGGCCAGCAGCGCCCCGTGGAGCTGCCAGTGCTCCTGGTCGTCGCGGATGCCGTCGAGCAGGAGCCGGGCCACCCGGTCGCGGCACTCCCGGCCCGCGGTGAGCTCCGCCGCGAGGCGGGACTCCGCCTCGTCGGCATTCGTGCTCGCTTCCGTGGTGATCAGTACGGCAAAGGCGCCGATCGCCGCCGACAGGTGGGCGAAGAGCTCCTGCAACGCCGGGGTCACGTGCGGTGGGAAGAGCGTCCCTGACGTCCGTGTCTTGGCGAGGTCGGTCAGCGTGCGGCAGGACACCCGGAGGATGACCGCCGAGATCTCCAGGGCGTCCAGCCCGGTCCGCAGAACGAGCCGTGACAACAGAGGTTCCTTGACCCGCGGGTTCAGCCGCAGGCTGTCCTCGGCCTGCCGCAGTGCGGCGTCCACCTGTACGACGTCGTGGTCGAGGCGCCGGGCCTCGTGGAGCCGTGCCGCGGCCCGCGCCACCGGGGTGTGTTCCCCGAGCTCGTCGGCGATGTGCGACAGCAGGTACTGCATCCGGCGGGACAAGTCCGTGATCGCCGCGCTGGCATCGCTCACCCATACGGGCGGTACGAAGAGAACGTTGAACATCAGGCCGACGACGGCGCCGATCAGGGTCTCCAGGACGCGGTCCCAGGCGGTCTGTGTCACCTGGGTCACGCCGAGCACGAGCATGGCGCTGATCGCCACCTCGGGCACGAACTCGCCCACCTTCACGAACCTGCCGATCACCAGCGACGCCAGGATGACCAGGCCCAGGCTCCACCAGCTCAGCCCCACCAGGGCGCTGAAGCCGATCGCGATGAGTACGCCCGCCACCACCGAGTTCACCCGTCGGATGCCCGTGGTGAGGGTCGAGTACAGCGTGACCTGGACTACGAGCAGCGCGGTCAGCGGTGCGGTGAGGGGTGCCGGCTCGTCGCTGAGTTGGAGGGCGACCACGTACGAGATGACTGCGGCGGCGGTGGAACGCACGGTCTGCACGACGGCCGGTTCCCGGTGGCGCCGTACGAGGTCGCGCAGTGGCTCGGTGGCTTCGGGCACCCTTCTCCCTTCCCCGTCGCCACGGGTCGCGAAGTCCCTCGCGCCCGAGACTCACCCGGGCGCGCGTCGACCCGCCATTCCACGCTCCCGCGATCCGGGGTGTGAGAGGCCCGAGGCCACGCGCCCGCGGGGTCACCCGCCCTGGCTGTGGTCCCGTCAGGGGGGCTTCGGGCGGAGCGCGTTGGGCCTTTGGCCCCCGTCCGTGGCAGCCGTGGGGCGAACGTCACAGCTGCCCGGTCGGATCGTCGGTGACCCGGCCGACTACCGTGTGCGAGTGCCGAAGAACCGAAACACGTTCTCCTCCCTGACCGCCTGGCGGCGCCGGGTCCTCGCCCGTGCCGTGCACCGGGGCTGGCGCTGGGTGCAGGACGCGGGCGCCGTCACGGCGCAGCAGCCCGGGCCCCTGCGCTTCCGCCGGATCGGCACGGGAACGCGGCTCGCGTTTCCCCAGGGAACCGTGTTCGGTGAGGCCTGGATCGAGCTCGGGGACCACTGCATCATCGGCGAGCAGGTGACGCTGACCGCGGGCATGATGCCGGACCTCGACCTCGGTCCCGACCCGATCCTCACGCTCGGCGACGGGGTCGTGCTCGGACGCGGCAGTCACGTCATCGCCGACACGTCGGTGACCATCGGGTCGGACACCTACTGCGGTCCGTACGTCTACATCACGTCGACCAACCACAGCTACGACGACCCGGACACCCCCGTGGGCAAGCAGTGGCCCCGAGCGGAGCCCGTGGAGATCGGCCCCGGCTGCTGGCTGGGCACGGGAGCCGTGGTCCTGCCGGGCGCGCGGCTCGGACGCAACGTGGTGGTCGCGGCCGGCGCCGTCGTCCGCGGTGAGGTGCCCGACCGCGCGGTGGTCGCCGGGGCCCCCGCCAGGATCGTGCGCAGCTGGGATCCGGAGAAGGGCTGGCAACCGCCGCTACGGACGCCCGCCCCGGTGCCGATCCCGGACGGCGTCACCCCGGAGCAACTCGTGGCGCTCGCCGACCTCGAGGAGGGCTGATCAGCCGCTGGCCAGCAACACGGTGCCGACGAGGGCGAGGCCGGCGCCCGCGGCCTGGACGCTGCGCAGCCGCTCCTTGAGGACGCCGCGCGCGGCCAGCGCCGTCACCACGGGGTAGAGCGAGGCCAGCACTGCCGCGACCGTCACCGGACCGTACTGCGCCGCGATGGCGTACGTCCCGTTGGCGGCGACGTCGGCCAGTCCCACGAAGGCGAGGGCCGGGAGGGAGCTCCGGACGACCCGCAGCCCGCCGTCCTCCGGTAGCGCTCGTCCGCCCCGCCTGACCGAGACGTACAGCGCTCCGCCGCCCACGACCACGTTCGTGACGCGCTGGACGAACAGGGCCAGGAAGAGGCCGGTGACCGTGGTCGCGGACTCGGCGATCAGTGCCATCACGGAACCGAACCCGAGCGCCGCCAGCAGGGTGAGCAGGATCGCCTGCCGCTGCACGGGCGCTCCGCGCAGCTCGGGCCCGCCCGCGAGCAGCACGCCGACCACGGCCACGCCGATCCCGGCGAACTGCAGCACCCCCGGCCGCTCGCCGACGACCAGTCCGACGGAGACGGGCACGACCACGCCCAGCGAGCCGAGCGGAGAAACCACCCCCATCGGACCGAGGGCGAGCGCCTTGTAGAAGCTCAGCATCGCCACGGGGCCGACGACGCCGGCAGCCACCGCGTACCAGAGCCGGGGGCCTGCCTCCGCCAGGGCACCGGTCGCGACCACGATCGCACCGAGCACGGCCACCGCGATCGTCTGCGAGACCACCACGACCGTCAGCGCGGGCATGCGTCGGGTGAGCAGTCCGCCGCCGAAGTCGGCCAGCCCCCAGAGCAAGCTGGTGGACAGGGCGAACAGCACGGTCATGGAGGGCCTCGCAGTACAGTTTGGTGAACGATCGGGTGCACCTCACCGTAGTTCAATAGATTGAACTATGTCATCAAAAATATTGGACGGAATGTGTCGGACCTCGACCAGCTCACGCAGTCGCTCGCCCGTAACCTCAAGCGTTGGCGCAGCGAGCGGGGCTTCACGCTCGACGCACTCGCTGCCCGCTCCGGGGTGAGTCGAGGCATGATCATCCAGATCGAGCAGGCCCGGACCAACCCGAGCGTCGGGACGACGGTGAAGCTCGCCGACGCGCTCGGCGTGAGCATCACCACGCTCCTCGACTACGAGCAGGGGGCGGAGGTCCGGCTCGTACCCCCGCAGCAGGCGGTCCGCATGTGGTCGACGCCGGGCGGCAGCTCCACCACGCTCCTGGTGGACGCCGATGCCCGCGGCCCCTTCGAGCTCTGGGCCTGGACGCTGATGCCGGGGGAGGAAAGCGCCTCGGACCCGCACCCCGACGGCACCACCGAACTCCTCCACGTCACCGAGGGCGAACTCACCCTCGTCGTGGACGGGGAGGAGTACGCGGTACCGGCGGGGACCTCGGCGAGCTACGAGGCCAACGTTCCGCACGTCTACCGCAACGCGGGGACCGAGACGGTCCGCGCGACCATGGCGGTCTCCGTCCCGTCAGCTCCTCGCTGACGGCGCACGCCCACCCCGCCCGCCGCGGTCTGCCGCTGCTAGCGTGGCGACATGCGCGCTCCCATCGGACGATTCGACGACGCGAGGCCCGCCCCGGAATGCCTCGATCTGCTGACGACACCCGTCGCGGAGGCGGTGCGCGCCTGGAGCGGGGACGTCCCCGCCCGGGAGTTGCTCTACGTCGACACCGACCCGGAGATCGCCGACACCGCCGTCTTCGTCGAGCACTACGGGGTCGAACTGCTCGACCAATCGGCCAACTGCGTCGTCGTGGCCGGGAAGCGCGGCGGGGAGATGACCCTCGCCGGCTGCCTCGTCCTGTCCCGGACCCGGGTCGACGTCAACGGCGCCGTGCGCAAGGAACTCGGAGCCCGCAAGGCCTCGTTCGCCTCGATGGAGACGGCCACCGGCGAGACCGGCATGGAATACGGCGGCATCACCCCGATCGGACTCCCCGCGGGCTGGCCGCTGCTCGTGGACACCGCCGTGGTGGACACCGAATGGGTCCTCATCGGCAGCGGCCGACGGCGCGGCAAGCTGATCGTGCCGGGCAAGGTCTTCGCCGGGCTACCGGGCGCGGTCGTACGCCAAGGGCTCGCCACCCTCTGAACCGGAACGCTTCCCTACCCGTCATCCCCTTGGCCGGGCACCGGGGCGGCGCCGCGCGGGCCGCGGTGCCGTCTCTCGCCCCAGCCCGGACATCGTCCACGTGACGTACGCACCGCCGTCGCCGTCAGTCGAGCAGGGGGATCTCGATCGCCGGGCAGCGGTCCATGACCATGTCCAGTCCTGCCGCGCGGGTCCGCTCGTACGCGGCTTCGTCGATGACGCCGAGTTGGAACCACACGGCCTTGGCGCCCTTGGCCACGGCCTCGTCGGCGATCGCGCCCGCGTGTTCGCTGTTGACGAAGACGTCCACCACGTCGACGTCGAAGGGCACGGCGTCGAGGGAGGGGTAGCCCCGTTCCCCGTGTACCTCCTCGGCCTTCGGGTGCACCGGTACGATGCGCTTGCCGTATCGCTGCAGCACCTTCGCCACTCCGTAGGCGGCACGCCGTTCGTTCGAGGAGAGACCGACGATCGCCCATGTATCGCCGAGTTCGTTGAGGATCTTGCGGACGGTGTCTGTCTCGCTGTGCACGCTGTACCTCCCGGTGGCCGGATGTTCGCGATGGGGGGAACGACCTCCGGCCGCGGGCCATTCCCGTGTGCCGGCCGCCCTCGCCGCGGCATAGGCTGGCGGGATGCAGGAGCAGTACCGGACGGTGGCCCGACAGGGCGTGCACGAGACCGAGGTCAATCGGTCGCGCTTCATCTGCGCGCTCGCCCCCGCAGCGACCGAGCAGGAGGCCCAGGAGTTCGTCGCCCGCGTCCGCAAGGAGCACCCGACCGCCACGCACAACTGCTTCGCCTACGTCATCGGGGCGGACGCCGCGGTGCAGAAGGCGAGCGACGACGGGGAGCCCGGTGGCACGGCCGGTGTGCCGATGCTCCAGATGCTGCTGCGACGGGACGTCCGTTACGCCGTGGCCGTGGTCACCCGCTACTACGGCGGGGTCAAGCTTGGTGCCGGCGGGCTGATCAGGGCCTACGGGGGAGCGGTCGGCGAGGCGCTGGACGCCGTCGGAACCCTCACCCGGCAGCGGTTCAGGCTGGCCACCGTGACCGTCGACCACCAGCGGGCGGGCAAGTTGGAGAACGATCTGCGCGCGACCGGTCGGACGGTACGCGGCGTGCGGTACGGCGAGGCCGTGACGATCGACGTCGGGCTCCCCGACGCGGAGGTCGGTGCGTTCCGGGCGTGGCTCGCGGACGCGACCGCGGGAACGGCGCTGGTGGAGCTGGGCGGAGAAGCGTACGGGGACGTCTGAGGCCGCCCGAGTGGGTCCGGCAAGGACCGCTCGGAGAACGGATGATTCGGGCTTGTCGGGGCAAATTTCTGTGCCTGTGCGTGATGTCAGACCCCACCGATAGTCTCGGGGATCATGAGATTCCTGCACACGTCGGACTGGCACCTGGGGCGTTCGTTCCACCGGGTGAGCCTCCTCGACGCCCAGGCGGCCTTCCTTGACCACCTGGTGGCGACGGCGCGTGAGCGCGACGTGGACGCGTTGCTGGTCGCGGGAGACGTCTACGACCGGGCCATCCCGCCGCTGGCCGCCGTGGAACTCTTCGACGACGTGCTGCACCGCCTCGCCGACGCGGGCGTCCCGACGGTGTTGATCTCCGGCAATCACGACTCGGCGCGCCGCCTCGGTGTCGGCGCCGGACTCATCGAGCGGGCGGGGATCCACCTGCGGACCGACCCCGCCGGCTGCGGGACACCGGTGGTGCTCGCCGACGAGCACGGTGACGTCGCGTTCTACGGGCTGCCGTATCTGGAGCCGGCCCTGGTGCGGGACCGGTTCCGGGTGGAGAAGGCCCGCCACGCGGCCGTGCTCGGTGCCGCGATGGAGCGGGTGCGGGCCGACCTCGCGGAGCGCGCACCGGGCACCCGCTCCGTCGTCCTCGCGCACGCCTTCGTGGCGGGGGGCGAGCCGAGCGACAGCGAACGGGACATCACCGTCGGCGGGATCGCCGCCGTCCCCGCCAGGACCTTCGACGGCGTCGACTACGTGGCGCTCGGGCACCTCCACGGCTGTCAGACCATCACGGACCGGGTGCGCTACTCCGGTTCGCCGCTGGCCTACTCCTTCTCCGAGTCCGGCCACCGCAAGAGCACGTGGCTCGTCGACCTCGGTCCGGGCGGCGAGGTCGCGGCCGAGAGGATCGACTGTCCGGTGCCGCGACCGCTCGCCCGGATCCGGGGCACGCTCGAAGAGCTGCTGGCGGAACCGTCGCTGCAGCGGCACGAGCAGTCGTGGGCGGAGGCGACGCTCACCGATCCGGTGCGCCCCGCCGATCCGATGGCGCGACTCACCGAACGCTTCCCGCACACCCTGAGCCTGGTCTTCGCGCCGGAACGGACCGAGGGAGACGTCCTCGCCTCGTACGCCGCGCGGCTCCGCGACCGGGATGACCACCAGATCGCGGAGGACTTCGTGGCGCACGTGCGCGGCGGTGCCGGACCTGACGAACGGGAGCGTGAGGTGCTGCGCGGCGCCTTCGACGACGTACGTGTGGCGGCGGCGGTGCACGAGGTGACCGGATGAGGCTGCACCGGCTGGCCGTGACGGCCTTCGGGCCCTTCGGCGGGCGGCAGGACGTCGACTTCGACGCGCTCTCGGCCGGCGGGCTGTTCCTGCTGCACGGCCCGACCGGCGCGGGCAAGACCTCCGTCCTCGACGCGGTGTGCTTCGCCCTGTACGGGGCCGTGCCGGGGGCTCGCCAGAGTCCGGCCGCATCCCTGCGCAGCGACCACGCCGCGACCAGTACGTTCACCGAGGTCAGCCTGGAACTCACCGTGAGCGGGCGGCGATTGGAGATCACCCGCCGACCGGCCCAGCCGCGGCCCAAGAAGAAGGGCAAGGGCTTCACCACCGAGAAGGCGCAGAGTTGGCTGCGGGAGTTCGACCCCGTACACCGCGAGTGGCAGGCGCTGAGCCGCTCCCACCAGGAGATCGGCGAGGAGATCACCGAGCTGGTCGGCATGAGTCGCGACCAGTTCTGCCAGGTCGTGCTGCTGCCGCAGGGCGACTTCGCGCGGTTCCTGCGGGCGGACGCCGAGGCGCGCGCCAAGCTGCTCGGCCGCCTCTTCGACACCCGCCGCTTCGCGGCCGTCGAGGAGCGGCTCGGGGAGCTGCGGCGTGCCGCGGAGCAGCAGGTACGGGAGGGGGACGAGCGGCTGTTGGCCGTCGTCCACCGGATGGTCCAGGCCGCCGGGCCGGTGGCGGAGGAACACCCGGCCCCGGACGGCCGGCCGGGGGAGCCGGGGCTCACCGACGCCGTCCTGGAATGGGCGGCCGTGGTGCGGACGGGGGCCCGGGAGTTCCTGGACGTCGCCGACAGCGCGGCCTCCGCCGCCGAGGGCCGTCGTGAAGCTGCCGGACACGCCCTCGACCTCCAGCGGGAACGGGCCGCGCTTCAGCACCGGTACGCCGACGCACGGCGCCGCGCCGAGGAGTCGGAGACTCGGCGCCCGGAGCGTGACCGGGCGCAGGACCTGTTGGACCGGGCGCGCCAGGCGGAACTGGTGGGTCCCGCACTGCGGTTCCACGAGGACGCCGACCGCGAGCACCGGGCAGCGGTCGCCCTCTGCGGGGAACTGCGGGCGGACCTACCGGCGGCGCTCGCCGAGGCGGGCGCCGAGCAGCTCGCAGCCTTGGAGCGCGGGCTCCGCACGGACCTCGGCGGTCTCGACGCGGCCCGCCGGGCCGAGCGCCGCTGCGCCGAGCTGGCGGGCGAGCGAGCCGACGTGGACCGCCAGGGGCGCGAGGACGACGTGATCCTCCGGGACACGGAGGGCTGGCTGGCCGGCTGGGAGGCTCTGCGTCGCGCACTCAAGGACCGCATCGACGCCGCCCAGGACGCCGCCACCCGCGCCGAGAACCTCGCGGGGCGCCTGCCTCCCGCCCGCCGGCGGGCCGACGCCGCCGCGGAACGGGACCGCCTCGTGGACCGCGCCGCAACCACCGAGGACGAGTTGCGTCGCGCCCGCGACCGCGCCGGTAGCGCCCGCGACGACTGGCTCGACCTCAAGGAGCGCCGCCTGCGCGGCATCGCCGCGGAGCTGGCGGCCGGTCTGCTGCCGGGCGAGCCCTGCGCCGTGTGCGGTTCCGTCGAGCACCCCTCGCCCGCGGAGGCGGACGACTCCCACGTGGACCGCGCGCGGGAGGACGCGGCGTACGAGGCGTACACCCTGGCGGACGCGGTACGTGCCGACGCCGAGCGCGAACTGGCCGTCGTCCACGAGGCGTTCACCGCGGCCCGCCGGGCCGCGAAGGAGGAGCCGGCGACGCGGGTGTCCGAGGCACTGCTGCTCGCCGACGGCGCACAGCAGCAGGCCCCCCGGGGCACGGCGCCGACCCTGCGCACCCCGGCCGACCTCGGTGGCGCTGCACCAGCCGCGCCCGCCGCAGCGCCCGTCGCGGGCAGCAGTTCGACGGCCACAGCGACCGGCGGCGCCGAAGGTGACGGCGTGCTGCGGGGCCCGTCCGTCCCGGGCCAGGCAAGCCCTCCGGACGACGCGCTGCCGCACGGAACGGGACTGTCGCAGCAGCTCGGCGGGCCCCGGTCGTTCTCCCTCGGCGCCGACGATCCGGACGCCCGGGACCTGGCCGCTGCCGTCGCCCGGTTGGAGCAGGAGCACGCGCAGGCCCATGCCCGGGCGTCGGGTATGCACGCCGCGCGCGAGGAGCTGCAGCAGGCCGAACGCGAGCACGAGGAACGGATCGCCGCACGGCAGGAGGCCGAGCGGCGCGTGGCGGCACGAACGTCGCATCGGGAGGCGCTCGACCGGGAGCAGGCCCTGCTGGAGGCGGAGGTGGCGCGCGTCGTCGGTGACGCGGGCAGTGTCGGCGAGCGCGCGATCGTGCTGGAGCGCCGCATCGAACTGCTCGCCGCGGCCGCCGAGGCGGTGCGGACCGCCGAATCGACAGCCGAGCGGCTCAAGGAAGCAGACGGCCGGCTCGCGGACGCGGTGTCCCGGGCTGGGTTCGACACCCCTTCCGCGGCGGCTGCCGCGCTCCTGAGCGAGGCCGAGCAGAGCGCTCTGCGGCACGAGATCGACGCCTGGCAGGCGGAGGCGGCCGCGGTTGCCGACCGGCTGGCCGAGCCGGACACCCGGGCGGCCGCCGGGCAGGCGCCCGCCGACCCCGCCACAGCGGAGCACGCCCACGACGCCGCCGAGCGCACGCTTCGCGATGCCACGGCCGGGCTCGCCGCCGCACACGACCGGTGCGCCCAGC
Source organism: Streptomyces sp. NPDC059169 (assembly GCF_042755225.1). Classification (NCBI taxonomy): domain Bacteria; kingdom Bacillati; phylum Actinomycetota; class Actinomycetes; order Kitasatosporales; family Streptomycetaceae; genus Streptomyces; species Streptomyces sp. NPDC059169. Next base: position 31,133 of record NZ_JBHZCF010000013.1, read on the forward strand.
TCGGCCGTCTCTCCCGGCAGGCCCTTGCGGAAGCACGCCGGCTCGGCCCCCTCAGGGACGCATACGACCGGGTGGCACGGCTCGCCGGGCTCACCGCCGGCACCTCGTCCGAGAACGACCGCAGGATGCGCCTCGAGTCGTACGTCCTCGCCGCCCGCCTCGAACAGGTCGCCGCCGCAGCGACCGCGCGGCTGCAGCGGATGTCGTCCGGCCGTTACACCCTGGTCCACTCGGACGCCCGGGCCGGTGGCAAGCGTTCCGGGCTCGGCCTCCACGTCGTCGACGCCTGGACGGGACGGGAGCGGGACACGGCGACGCTCTCGGGCGGTGAGACCTTCTTCGCCTCGCTGGCCCTCGCCCTCGGCCTCGCCGACGTGGTCACCGAGGAGGCGGGTGGCGTGCGGCTGGACACCCTCTTCATCGACGAGGGTTTCGGCAGCCTCGACGACCAGACACTGGACGAGGTGCTCGACGTGCTCGACGCACTGCGGGAACGCGACCGGAGCGTGGGCATCGTGAGCCATGTCGCCGATCTGCGGCGCCGCATCCCGGCCCAGTTGGAAGTGGTCAAGGAGCGGCACGGATCAGCGGTACGGCTGCGTGCGGCACCGCTCGGTGGGTGAGTCGTCAGCGGCCGATCGCCCTTCGGGGAAGCGGCGAGGAGTACACGACGCTCGTCGTCACCGACCCGAGCGTGCCGATCTTGCCAGAGACCTCCTCGAGGTGGCTCATCGAGCGTGCGGCGACCTTCAGCACGAAACAGTCGTCGCCCGTCACGTGGTGTGCCTCGAGGATCTCCGGCGTCGCATCCAGGAGGTCGTGGAAGGGCTTGTAGTTCCCGTTCGGATAGCGCAGGCGGACGAACGCGAGGATCGGTAGCCCGAGGCGCTCCGGTTCGACGACCGCGGTGTAGCCGGAGATCACGCCTGCCTCCTCCAACCTGCGGACCCGCTCGGTCACGGCACTGGGAGACATGGCGACGGTCCGCGCCAACTCGGTGAAACTGGCCCGGCCCTGACGCTGGAGGGCCTCCAGGATGCGCCAGTCTGTGGCGTCCGGTGAATATCCCGTCATGCTGGAGGCTTAGCAGGGAATTCCACGGTGGAACAAGAGGTATGCCGGGAGATATTCCTTCATCGGGGCGATCGGCGACCGTAGATTCCTGGTCATGACAGTTCCCCGCATCGCCACCAACCCGGTCCTCACCGTTCCACCGGCTGCCCCGGCCGTGGCCGCAGATCACTTCTCCGCGAGTCTGGCCTTCCGTACGGACGTCTCCGACGTCGCCGCCTCGCTCGCCGCCGGGGGCGACCCCGGCTTCATCGTGGTCGACTCCCGTTCCACGGATTCCTGGGACCAGGGGCACGTCCCCGGCGCGCTCCACCTGCCCACGTCCCTCATCCCCGAACGGGCGGAGCGGTTGCTCGACCGGTCCGTGCCGGTCGTCACCTACTGCTGGGGGCCGGGCTGCAACGGCGGCGCACGGGCGGCCCTCGCCCTCGCCCGACTCGGCTACCAGGTCAAGGAGATGCTCGGCGGCTTTGAGTACTGGGTGCGTGAGGGCTTCGCGTACGACACCGGCGATGGCCGCGAGCAGCGCGCACCGGATGCCCTGACCACTCCGGTCGGTGCGGGGGAGTGCGGCTGCTGACCCCGACCGGCAGGTACCCCGACCGTGAGGACGGCGCGACGGCGCGAGGGCGGGGCCCGCGTGCGCCGGCACGCGGGCCACCGTTTCGGCAGTGTGCAGAGCACCCGGGACGTCGAGGCCGCAGCGGGGCAACCGTCCGGTCCCGTGCCGCTGTTCCCCCCGCTCCCCGGTCCGGGGCGTACGGACCGACCGCCCGGCGGTCCGTCTGGCCGGAGGCTCACCTCGGGCCCCCGGCATCACAGCTTCGACAGCTCGTCGACCAGGTCGTCCAGCCCCAGCGGTCCCTGTGACAGCGCCGCCATGTGCCAGGCCTTCGCGTCGAACGCATCACCGTGCGCCGCCTTCGCCTTCTCCCGTCCGAGCAGCCAGGCGCGCTCGCCGAGCTTGTAGCCGATCGCCTGCGCCGGCACGGACAGGTACCGGGTCAGCTCACTCGTGACGAAGTCGGCGGGCCGTCCGCTGTGGCGCCCGAAGAACTCCTGCGCGAGTGCCGGGGTCCACCGCTCGCCCGGGTGGAACGGCGACTCCGCCGGGATCTCCAGCTCCAGGTGCATGCCGATGTCGACGATGACCCTGCAGGCCCGCATCATCTGGGCGTCCAGGTACCCGAGCCGGCGCTCGGGGTCGGGCAGGAAGCCCAGCTCGTCCATGAGCCGCTCGGCGTACAGCGCCCAGCCCTCCGCGTTGGCACTGACACCGCCGATGCTGGCCTGGTAGCGGGAGAGCTGGTCGGCGACGTGCGCCCACTGGGCGATCTGCAGGTGGTGGCCCGGTACCCCCTCGTGGTACCAGGTGGACACCAGGTCGTACACCGGGAACCGGGTCTCGCCCATGGTTGGCAGCCAGGTCCTGCCCGGGCGGGAGAAGTCCTCGGACGGCCCGGTGTAGTACGGGGCGGCGGCGCTGCCTGCGGGAGCGATGTGCGACTCCACCACACGGACCCGCTCGGCGAGTTCGAAGTGCGTACCGTCGAGTGCGTCGATCGCCTCGTCCATCAGCTTCTGCAGCCACACGCGGACTTCCTCGACGCCTTCGATGTGGGCACCGTGCTCGTCCAGGTGGGCCAGCGCCTCCCAGGGACCGGCACCGGGGAGGATCTTGTCGGCCTCGGCCTTCATTTCCTTGAGCAGGCGGTGGTACTCGGCCCAGCCGTACGCGTATGCCTCGTCGAGGTCGAGCTCGGTGCCGTTGAAGTAGCGGACCCAGCGGGCGTACCTCTCGCGCCCGACCGTGTCCTGTGCCTCCGCCACGGCCGGGGCGTAGACGTCGCGCATCCAGTCGCGCAGGGCCGTGATGGCCTCCGTGGCGGTGTGGGCGGCGCTGTCGAGCTCCGCGCGCAGCTCGTCCGGTCCCGGCCCGACGAACTCCTCGAACCAACTGCGTCCGTCCTCCGCCTCGGCCCCCGACCACTGGTCGAGCTGGCCGATGAACGCCGCGGTGGCGCGGGGGCCGCCGGGCAGCCCTCGCTGGAGTCCGAGGGCGAGGGACTCGCGGTAGCCGTCCAGCGCCGCCGGCACGGCACGCAGACGCTCGGCGACCGCCGACCAGTCGGCCTTCGACGCGGTCGGCATCACCGTGAAGACGGTACGCACCGAATGGACGGGGGAGCGCATGTTGCTCACGGTGCGCAGCCCCTCCTCGGCCTCGTGCACGGCCAGTTCGGCCGTGAGCCGCTCGCGCAGCAGGCGCCCGCAGCGCCGTTCCGCGTCCGAGCCGGCTCCGGGCAGCTTCTCCGCTTCGTCGAGCCGTGCGAGGGTGGCCCGGGCGAGTTCGGCCACGGCCTCCTGGCCGGCGGGGGAGAAGTCGGGGAGGCGGGGCGCGCTCTGGGGGACTCCCAGGTACGTACCGGTGATCGGATCGAGGGCGATGAGTGCGTCGACGTAGGCGTCGGCGACCTGGCGGGGCAGCGCGCTGCTCGGTGTCTCTGGCATGCGCTCATCCTGATACGAGCCAGGGGCCTCCGTCACCACCGGTCGCTCTCGGTGAGGACCTCAGTCGGCTGACAAGTGATTGTGCGCGGCGGGTTCCTGGGTCGGCGGCAGGAGGGGCCCGCACTCCCAGTGCTGGAAGATCAGTCGGGTCTCCACACGGGCGACTTCGCGCCGTGAGGTGAACTCGTCGAGTACCAGTCGCTGCAGATCGGCCGCGTCACAGACGGCCACGTGCACCAGATAGTCGTCCGGACCGGTCAGGTGGAACAGTGCACGTGACTCGGGAAGGGCCCGGATGCGTTCCACGAACGGCCCGATCAGTTCCCTCCGGTGGGGACGGACCTGGACGGAGAGGAGCGCCTCGAGGCCCCGTCCGAGTTTGGCCGGATCGAGTCGCAACTGATGCCCGAGGATCACCCCGCTGCGCCGTAGTCGGCCCACCCGGTCGAGGCACGTCGAGGGTGCGACGCCGACCTCTGCGGCCACCTCGCGGTAGGTCGTCCGGGCGTCGTTCTGCAAAACGCGCAGTATGTGGAGATCCACCGTGTCCAGTGCGACTGATTCAGCCATGGCCCGAACATAACACGGCGTATTGTCGCTACTCTCCGGTAATTGTTCAGAGTGCGGCCCATGGACAACGCCTCCTCGACCGCCCACACCGCCATGAGCAGGGCGCTCGCCACCGAAGCCGTGCACGCCGGCCGCGAAGACCTCGTGGAGATGGGCCTGCACGCTGCCCCCATCGACCTGTCGACGACCTACCCGTCGTACGACGTGGCGGCCGAGGCCGCACGCATCGATGCCTTCGCCGCGACCGGTGCCCGGCTCGACGGGCCGCCCGTCTACGCCCGGCTCGACAACCCCACGACCGCCCGGTTCGAGACCGCCCTGGCCAGTCTGGAAGGCACGGACAGTGCGGTCGCCTTCGCCAGCGGCATGGCGGCCCTGACCGCGGTGCTGCTGGTCAGGGCCTCGATGGGGCTGCGCCACGTGGTGGCGGTCCGGCCACTGTACGGCTGCAGCGACCATCTGCTGGAGAGCGGGCTCCTCGGTACCGAGGTCACCTGGACCGACCCGGCGGGCGTCGCTGCGGCCATCCGTCCGGACACCGGTCTCGTCATGGTGGAGACGCCGGCCAACCCGACGCTCGCCGAGACCGACATCAAGGCGCTCGCCCACTCCTGCGGCGAGGTGCCGCTGCTCGTCGACAGCACCTTCGCCACTCCGGTACTGCAGCGACCCGTGGAGCACGGCGCCCGGATCGTGCTGCACAGTGCGACGAAGTACCTCGGCGGTCACGGGGACGTGATGGGTGGCGTGGTGGCCTGCGACGAGGAGTTCGCGGCGGCGCTGCGGCAGGTGAGGTTCGCCACCGGCGGCGTGCTGCACCCGATGGCCGGTTACCTGCTGCTGCGGGGGCTGTCCACGCTTCCGGTGCGGGTCCGGGCGGCCTCGGCGACTGCCGCCGAACTCGCCGCTCGACTCGCCGACGATCCGCGCGTCGCCCGGGTCCACTACCCGTCGGTCGGCGGTGCGATGGTCGCGTTCGAGGTGCACGGCGACCCGCGTGACGTGATCTCCGGGGTGCGGTTGATCACGCCCGCGGTGAGCCTCGGCAGCGTCGACAGCCTCATCCAGCACCCCGCCTCCATCAGCCACCGCATCGTGGAGGAGGGGGACCGGCACGCCGCGGGCGTCAGCGACCGACTGCTGCGGATGTCGGTCGGCCTGGAGGACGTCGAGGACCTGTGGGCCGATCTGAGCGAGGCACTCAGCGGCCGTCGCGGCGCTGCTCGGCACGCTCGTGAGGAAGTGGGTGCGGCAGCTCGTACGGAAGGTGGGACCGCACCGGCGTAGTGTCCAGTCGGGCGGTGATCACCAAGGTGCCCTCCTCGATCTGGTAGTCGAGCGGGAGGCCGAGACCGCGCATGGCCGCGACCATGCCCGTGTTGGACGCCTGCGTGACGGCGTACACGCTCTCGCATCCCGCCTCGGCTGCCATGGCCACCAGGCGGCCGAGCAACTCGGAGCCGATGCCCCGCCGCTGCCACTGGTCCTCGACGAGGAGTGCCACCTCGGTCTCGTCGCCGTCCCAGAGCAGATGGCCGAGGGCGACGATCCGGCCGGAAGCCGTCTGGACGGCCAGGGTGCGGCCGAACCGAGGGCTGAGCAGGTGGTTCAGATACCGGTCGGCGTCACCGACCGGGCCGTGGTAGCGCAGGCCCAGAGTGCGCGCAGAGCAGCGGTCGTGCATGGCGCGGGCAGCACGGAGGTCGCTCTGGTCCGCCCGTCGCACCGTGATCTCGTTGCCTTCGGGGAGCGTGAGCACGTCCTGGCTGCGCGGGACGCGCGGGCCGAGGCGCGCGTCGAGTTCGACGAGCGCACTGGCCCGGGCGAACTCGGTCGGTGTGAACGGCAGGTAGGGGCGCTCGATGATGATGGTTCCGTCGTTGGGGTCGCGCAGGCGCATCGTGCTCCCGTCCAGCACTCCCTCGACGGGGGCGGGCTCCGTCGGCCGGCCGGCCAGGGATTCGGCGGGCAGCGAACGGATCGTGCATCGACCGAGCAGCTGGCGCAGGGCGAGTGGAAGTTCCGCGGCGTCGAGCGCGGTGCGCGTGGCGAGGCCGAGCAGACGGGTCGGTGTGTCGACGAGGTCGTGTGCGTCGGCGCGTTCGATCCAGGTACTGGTGCCGCCCGCCGCCGAGACCTCCCGGGTGATCTGCTGGGCCTGCAGCTCGACGGGCGCCCGCAGCAGGAACTCGTCGACGGTCCCGTCGGCGAGCGGATGCGTCTGCAGGGTGAGGATGTCCACGTGGTGGCGCGCCAGCGCCGTGCAGAGCGCGGCGAGGGTGCCCGGCTCGTCCCGTACCGTCGTGCGCATCCGCCACAACGACGTTTCGCGCGGGACGGTCCCTCCGGGCGTGCCGGACGAACGGGCGGTCCCGGAGCGGGCGGCTCCGGGACCGCCGGTATCGGCGATCGGGGGCGCATGGCTGTGGCGGCGCGCCCACCAGGTGTGGAACGTGGCAGTGGCGACCAGGGCGATGGCCGAGGCGATCAGTAGATACGGCCCGTCGGGGCCGTGGGCGATGGTGTTCGCCAGGGCATCGGCGACGGCCACGGCGGTGAAGAGGGCTGCCAGCTCGATGAGGTCACGCCGCCAGTGGTGCTGGCGGCGGGCGTTGCGCGCAGGGGTCACGTCAGTCATGGCATCACTGTGGCCGAGCGGTGTTGCGTGATCACGAACGCTTTGTGACTGGCTGGTTAAGGCCGGTTCTATGGGTTTATTCGCTCTTTCTTGCAATTCGTGTCCTGGGTTGATCGTGGCTGGGGCGTGATGTGGTCGGCACTCGCTGGGACTGTCCACGCGGTCCCGGACGGTCCCGACCCGCTCGGTCGTCTCCGCCCGCATGAGGGGTACCCCGCGATACGACCCGCCCACGGGAGCCCTGACGGCGCGTCGGCGCCGGCGGCAGCGGTCTCGTGCTGGGTCGCAGCCAAGCCCGCCACGGCAGTTGGGAAGCACGGTGCCGAGCCGCGACCACGTCGTCGCGAGCACCGTGCACGGCGGTGACCGGGTAGGGGTGGCCGGCCGACCGTGCTTCACCGTACAGAGCGTGTGGAATTGGGCAAGGTCGCGTCCCGGCCGTTCCGCTGCAGGCGGGCCGGAGCCCGGCAGCCGAAGCCGCGGAAGCCGCGGAAGCCACCCGGTGCGCGGCGGGCCGCCGGGCGGACGAGAGCACTCCGCCAACCGGCCATCCCGGCGCCTGGGATCACGACGCGCACGGGAGCCCCCGCGACGTGGTGGGCGCCGGCGTGCACCGGAGGGGGCCGGGGTGCCTATGCGTGCAACGCCTGTTCCGTCCAGATGGACTTTCCGCTGTCGCTGTACCGGGTCCCCCAACGCTGCACGAGCTGGGCGACGATGAACAGTCCGCGTCCGCCCTCGTCGTCGTCCGCGCTGTGGCGCAGGTGGGGGGCGGTGTGCCCGGTGTCCTCCACCTCGCACACCAGCGTCCGGTCGTGGATCAGCCGGAGGTGGAGCGGCCCCGACGCGTGCTTGACCGCATTGGTCACCAGCTCGCTCGCGATCAACTCGGTGGAGAAGACGAGCTGCTGCAGTTCCCAGTCGCCCAATTGCCCGGCGACCAGCTCCCGCGCGCGTCCCGCGGCGACGGGCTCTGCCGGAAGGTCCCAGGCGGCGACCCTGCTGGTGTCCAACTCCCGGGTACGGACCAGGAGGAGCGCGGTGTCATCGGTGGTCGTGCCACCGGGGAGGAGCTCGGAGATCACGCGGTCGCACAGTTCGTCCAGGGACCGTACGTCCTCGCTGAGGACCGACTCCAGGGCCTTCAGCCCCTTGTCGATGTCGCGGTCGCGGGTTTCCACCAGACCGTCGGTGAACAGGGCGACCAGGCTCCCCACGGGCAGTTCGATGTCGACGGACTCGAACGGTAGTCCTCCCAGGCCCAGCGGGGGACCGGCCGGCAGGTGCGGGAAGCTGACCCGTCCGCCAGGTTCCACGACCGCGGGCGGCAAGTGGCCGGCGCGCGCCATGGTGCAGTGCCGCGAAACGGGGTCGTACACCGCGTAGAGGCACGTGGCCCCTGCCGCTACGTCGCCGCCCTCCAGCTCGTCGGGGCGTTCGGAGCCGTCGGAAGCCGACTGGCCGACGAGGTCGTCGAGCCGCATGAGGAGTTCGTCGGGAGGGACGTCCATCGGCGCGAGGGCGCGCACCGTCGTCCGCAGGCGTCCCATGGTGGCGGCAGCGTGCAGCCCGTGCCCCACCACGTCCCCGACGACCAGCCCGACGCGCGTTCCTGACAGCGGGATCACGTCGAACCAGTCGCCGCCGACGCCGCCCAGTGCGTCGGTGGGGAGGTAGCGGTGAGCGAAGTCCACGGCGGAACTCGGCTGCAGGTGCTGCGGCATGAGCTGCCGCTGCAGGGTCAAGGCGGCGGCGCGCTCGCGCGTGAAGCGACGCGCGTTGTCCACGGACACCGCTGCGCGGGCGACCAACTCGTCGGCGACGGCGACCGCGCCACTGTCGAATACGCCCGCCCCGGGACCCCGCACGAAGGTGACGAGGCCGAGGGAGCTGCCCCCGGCGCGCAGCGGCACGACCAGCGTGTCGTCCTCCAGGACGAGACCGCCCGAGGCGAGACAGCGGTGCTGGGGCGAACCGTTCGGGTACTCCACCCGGCGCGCCGGCCGGCTGCGGCCGGCCGCGTCGTCCGGCGCGCGATCGTGGCCCGCCGTGCCGGGGGTCGGGGCCGAGCGGGAGGACGTGCGCATCAGCTCGGTCCCCACCAGGCCCCCAGCGCCCGGCAGCTCTCCGTCGAGCACCGCCGCGGCGAGGTCGACGTCGACCAGGGTCGCGAACTCCGGCACGGCCACCTCGGCCAGCTCGTCGGCGGTGAGCACCACGTCCAGCGTGCTTCCGACCCGGCGCCCGGCTTCGACCAGCAGGCTCAGCTGCCGCTGTGCTTCGTAGCGGTCGGAGATGTCGAACGCGTCCTCGCACACTCCGAAGACCTGCCCGTCCAGATCCTGCAGCCGGTAGTAGGAGCAGGACCAGACGTGCTCCCTGCCCGGGTCGCTGGGCTGCTCCCCGCGGAAGTGCAGGTCGAGGAAGGGCTCTCCGGTCTCCAGCACCTGGCGCATGACCTCGTGCAGGCCCTGCGGGTAGCCCGGGGTGACGAATTCACCGCCGGGGTACAGGGCCTCCGCGAACTGCCCCTGCACGTCGTCCAGGGGGCGGCCGAGCTCCATCTCGGACACGGCGTTGCACCAGACGAGCCGGAAGTCGGTGTCGTAGATGGCCAGCCCCACGGGGGACTGCGTCGCCAGCCCGTGCAGCATGGACAGCTGGGTCTCCCATGCCCGCAGGCGCTCCCGGTCGGCGGCCACGACCACCCTGTCCGCCGCCCCGGTTCCGGACAGGCGACAGACCGTGGTGACGAGCTGCAGACGGTGACCGTCCCGGTGCACGGCCTCGCAGAGCCCGCGTTCCGGGAACGGGGCCACCGGCTCACCCCCGGCCCGTTCGACAGTATGCGTCCCCTCCGCGGAGAAGAGCAGGGTGTCGATCGGCTTCCCGACGACTTCGGCGGGGTGGTACCCGAGGAGTTCCTGCGCGCGGGGACTCCAACCGACGACCGTGTCCCGGCCGTCGAGCACGAGGGTCGCGGCCTTCGTGACGTCCAGCGGGCCACGGAAGTCGGCTTCCCCGGTCGCCTTCTTCGCGTAGCTCATGGCGCCCTCACCGGCCTGGTCCATCACGTCCAGAATCCGCCCGATGCACCCCGTGCGCAAAACCGTCGCACCGAGCGCGCGCCTCCGGCGAGCGTGCGCAGAACGGCTGCGCCGGACCGCATTCCTCCTCCAGGCACATCTGACCGCGTCCGTCGTCCCCGGAAGACCGGACGCCCCCACGACACGGGCACCACTCTCCGTTCCCGCGGCCGCGCTCGGCGTGCCCGTGGGGACCACGGGCCGCGGCGGGCCGACCGGGAATCGTCGCACCCCAGGCGACGGGCGCTGATCCGCCCGCCGCCGCCGCTGCTCGCGTCAGCTGCTGCCGTCGAGGATGACCCGCGCGACGAGCGCCGGGTCGTCGTTCATCGGCACGTGACCGCAACCGGGCAGCCGCACGAGCCGGGCCCCGGGGATGACGTGCTTGGCGCGCACGCCCTGTCGGCGCAGCAGCAAACGGTCGCTGCTGCCCCAGGCCACGGTCACCGGCAGGTCCGGGAGGTCGGTGGAGAAGAGCACCTCCCGGCCCGCGTGGAGCGTCCGGTGGAAGCCGGTGGCGTCACGGAGCGCCAGCGTCTCGGCCACGACGGCCTCGGGCGAGCGCCGCCCAGGCCGTGCGTAGATTGTGCTCGTCAGGGCGGCCCGACCGACGGCCGTCCGGGACAGCCGGTCGACCACCGCCGGGGGCAGGGTGCTCGCACCCCGGTGCATCGCGCGCAGCGCCCCGAACGCGTAGCGGCGCTCGCCCTCGGTCCAGAACCCGGCGGGGGAGAGCGCCGTCACGGAACGCACGAGCTTCTCGCGGCCCATCGCCAGCGCGAGCAACCCGCCCAGGGAGTTGCCGGCGACGTGCGGCCGTTCCACGTCGAGTGCCGCACAGAGGGCGCCGAGCGCGGGGACGACCGTCGCGAGGTCGTAGGACATCCCGGCGGGCAGGGCCGGGGACCTGCCGAAGCCGGGCAGGTCGACCGCGATCACCTCGCGTTCCGGAGCGAGCAGAGGGAGGACCGGTTCCCACGCCTGCCAGTGGTGCCCGATGCCGTGGAGCAGCAGGAGCGGTTCCCCTGAACCACGCCGCACGTACTCCACCGACATGTCGTGGCTCCCCGTGGGGGACTCGAACGTGAACGAGACCTGCGAAGCCATGCTGTTCCCCTGACCGTGACGTAGACGCTTTGTCAGCAACAATTACCGACCAGTAGCACCCAGTTCAAGAGGGTGGCTCAATGTCCTCGGCGGACCTCGAAGTTGAATGCGCCGTCACCGAACTTCTGGAAGAGCGTGAACCACAACGGCAGCAGCATTTCCACCGCCCGGGACGCCTCGATGCCGCCGAGGTCGAGTACCCGCGTCGGCGGCCAGCCGAGCTCGGCCAACAGCGCTCGAGCCTGCGCCTTGGCGGCGTCGTCGTTGCCGCACACGTAGACCTGGTGCTCTCCCGGGACGCTCGCAGGGTCCACCATCACCGCGCAGTTGACCGTGTTGAGGGACTTCACGACGTGTGCCCGCGGGAAGGCCCGTTGGATCTGCTCGCCGACGCTGTCAGATTCGACGGGCGACAGCCGCAGCCGGCCTTCCTCGAACGCCAGGGGGTTCGACACGTCGATCAGCAGCTTGTCCGCGAGCGCATCTTCCCCCGCGGACGCGAGGGCGGACAGGGTCACCCGCCCACCGACCGCCGAGATCACCGCGTCGCCGAACGCCGCGGCCTCGGCGAACGTTCCGCAGTCCGCCCCCTGCCCGGCGGCAGCCGCCCAAGCGAGGGCCCTGGGGTTCTCGCGGTCCCTGGAACCCATCCGCACCTCGTGCCCCAGCTTCACGAGCGCGTCCGCCAGCGTCCGCCCGACATCGCCCGTACCCAGCACCCCGTACCGCACGCCGACCTCCCGGTCCTCGCCGCCGCCGACCGGCGGGCCACCCCCACATTCTGCGCGCCACCCGCACCTCGATGTGCTCAGCGACGCACCGGGTCCGCCTGGACAACCGCCGACGGCCTGAGATGGGATGGAGCCGTGGCCACCGATTCCGCGACGGACGTCTTCGAAGCCCACCGGCCCGTACTCACCGGAGTGGCGTACCGCATGCTGGGGCGGTTCGCCGACGCCGAGGACGTGGTGCAGGAGGCGTGGCTGCGCTGGGCCGCCGATGACCGCGCAGATGTTCGCGAGCCCCGTGGGTACCTCGTGAGGGTCACGACGCGGCTCGCCATCGACCGGTTGCGGCAGGTGCAGTCGCGACGCGAGTCCTACGTGGGCCCCTGGCTGCCGGAGCCCGTCGCGACCGACTTCGACCGCACCGTGCCCGACGCAGCCGAGCGGACGGAGCTCGCGGAGTCGGTGTCGCTCGCCGTGCTCGTCGTGCTCGAGTCGCTCTCGCCGCTTGAGCGGGCGGTGTTCGTGCTGCGGGAAGCCTTCGGATTCCCGTACGGAGAGATCGCCACCACTCTCGATCGGAGTGAGGCCGCCGTGCGGCAGCTCGCCGGGAGGGCTCGGCGCCATGTCGACGAACGGAAACCGCGGTTCGACGTCGACCCCGACCAACGCCGCGACCTGACCGAGCGGTTCCTCGCCGCCGCGGCGGGTGGCGACCTCGACACCCTGCTCGGCCTGCTCGCCCCGGACGTGCGCCTGGTCGGCGACAGTGGTGGGAAGGCGAAGGCGCCGCTGCGCGTGCTGGAGACCTCCGACAAGGTCGGCCGCTTCCTGTTCGCCGTGGCCAAGGTCCCCGTAGCCGATGCCGAGTTCAGGCTCACGGAGCTCAACGGAGGGCCGGCCCTGGTGGTCTTCTCCGGAGGGACGCCCGACGCCGTGGTCCAGATCGACGTCCGGGACGGCCGGATCCAGTGCGTCTACATCGTCCGCAACCCCGACAAGCTCATCGCGCTGAAGCCCTGAGCGGCCCCGACGAGCAGGCATCCCGGGCTCCCGGGGGGCCGGATCACCCGAATCCGGGCCTCGCGCCGGGTGCTGTGCGCCCCTCGCCGCGAGAGGAACACCCTGTGAACACCGAGTGACGCAGAGTCGCTCCCGTGTGCCCGGGGCCGCACGATTGGTCTTGACCAAGGGGGTGGTCCGCCCTATGGTCGCAGGGATAGTGCAAGGACCTTTCATAAACAAGGTTCACGAACAAGGGCTCGGAACGTCGCCGGGGGCACGGTGATCGCGGAGGACAGGGTGGGGACCACGCAGCCGGACACGGCACCGGAGCCGAAGTACTGGCACCTCAAGACGGTGATCAGCGAGGCACTCGACGCGGACTTCTCCGTCGGTGAGATCCTGCCCAACGAGCGGCAGCTGGCCGCCCGCTTCGGGGTCGCCCGGGCAACCCTCCGCCAGGCGCTCGAACAACTGGAGCTGGAGGGAAGGCTGCAGCGTCGACGCGGCGTCGGCACCACCGTCGCACCCCCGCGCATGGGCGTCGACGTCTCCACCTCGTCGCACGACATGCCCGGTGCCCCCGGGGACCCCTGGGAGCCCGTCAACTGCACGACGGCCGTACCGCCCGCCGCCGTTGCCCGGGCGCTGGACACGGACGACGACGCACCCGTCCACGTCGTACGCCGCATGCTCGTCACCCACGGCCAGCCCGTCGCCGCCGAACTGCTCTACGTACCGCCGGCCTCCGTGCCCGCGGTCGCCGTCGAGGCTCCCGACGGCGCGGCGCGTGCCCGTGGCCTGCTGCGCGAGATCCAGCGCCTGGCCCCGCAGAGCAACGACCGGGCCGTGGAGCTCGGTTCCGCCCGCGCCGACGACGCGAAGGAACTGGACCGTCTCCCCGGTGCCCCCGTCCTGGTCGTCACGACCCGCTACTGCGCGCAAGGCCGCACCACCATGGTGTCCGTGGCGACGTACCGCGCGGACACCTGCCGGCTGACCTTCGGCGACTGACGGGGTCGCGCGGGGCGACGACGGGCTCGGCGCCGCTCGCCCCCGGCCGCAGCGGCAGCCGTCGTTCAGCGGCGGGCCGTGACCGCGCCCTCGACGGAGAACAGTTGCTCTTCGACGTGGTCGAGCGCCAACCGCAGGGCCCCCGTCGCCACCGCCGCCTCCCCGAGGAGCGAGAGCGCCACCCGGGGAGGGCGCAGACAGTACCGGGACAACTCGTCGCGCAGCGGATCGAGCACGCCGTCCAGGCCCGCCGCCCATCCGCCGATCACCACCAACTCCGGGTCGAGCGCCAGTACCAGCGCCGCCACGTCGTGCACCAGCCGCTGGACGAACCGATCGACCGCCTCCCGGGCCCGCCCGTCGCCCTGGCGGGCCTGTGCGAAGACACGTGCCACGGCCTGCTCGTCCAGCGGGTGCAACGGCTCGCCGGTCGTGGACAGCAGGGCCTCCGGAGCAGCCTCCCGGCCGAGCAGGTGCAGGGCGCCGATCTCCCCAGCCGCGCCGCCGTAGCCACGGTGGAGCCGTCCGCCGATCAGCGAGCCGGCGCCGGGACTCAGCCCCGCCAGGACGAAGACGACGTCGTCCGTCTCGCCGGCCGCACCCTTCCAGCGCTCGGCGACCACAGCGGCGTTGGCGTCGTTCTCCACCAGCACCGGGCAACGGAAGGAACGCTTCAGCCGATCACCCAGCGCCAAACCCGTCCAGCCGGGCAGCGCGGTGCCGAGCCGTACGGTCCCGTCGACCTCCACGATGCCCGGTGTGCCGACCCCGACCGCACGGAGCGAGCCGCGCGGCACACCCGCCCGCCGCAGCACGTCCGCGACGAGGGTACGAACCCGTTCCAATCGGTTGTCGCAGGACGCGGTCTCGGCCACCTCCCGGGAACCGGCGCCGACGACCCGGCCGTCGAGTCCGGACAGGAGCGCGGCGACCCGATGGGGCCCGATCTCCACTCCCAGCAGGTGCCCGGCGTCCGCGCGGAAGCGGAAGCGGCGCGCCGGTCGCCCCTGCCGCCGGGCTTCGCCACCCTCCGGGGCGGACTCCACGACCAGCCCCGACACCACCAGACCTTCGAGCACGCCCTCGACGGTCGGCCGGGACAGCCCGGTGACCCGCGTCAGGTCGGTGAGCGTGGGCGCATCGGCACTCCGCAGGGCGTGGAGAACCACCGCGGAGTTGATCCGTCGAAGCAACGACGGGTCCCCGCCGGTCAGCCGACCCACCGTGTGTCCTTCCAGCTCGTCGCCGTGTGTGGCGGATCGTACTCAATGGCACCGGTGGCGGCGAGCGCCACCTCGGCCGGACGGCACCCGGGCGGTGGGGAGCGAGCCGTCCCGTGTCGCGGGGACGGCACCTGCCCGGGGACCGGTCGGCAGGTGCGGAGCGACCCTGACCGCCGCGCCCTTGATCGCCGCGCACCTGAGGGGCCGCCACGCAGCGGTGCGTCCCGGTCGACGGGCCCCGGGACCCCGCACGACATCCGGTGATCATCGAGCTTCCGGTGGTGGGCGGTGCTCGGCGTCGCGACGGTGACACGATGCCGTGCCGGCCGCCGGCCGAGCAGGAACGGCCCGCCCTAACGCTCTCGTTCGCCCCCGCGCGATGCGGCGGCGCGCAGCCGTGCGAACTCCGCGGTCATGGCCTCGACCGTCCAACGCGCGTGGTAGAAGGTGAGCAGTGTACATGCCTGACCTGGACCTTCATCGGACGCTCGGCGGCCTGGGTGGTCTCCCGCGCCTCCGGCTCCGGACAGGCGTACGTCTACGTCGACGGCATCAAGGCTGCGACAGTGGACCTGAAGTCGTCCACCACCAAGTACCGCGACGCGATCTGGACCAAGGCCTGGACCACCAGCATCAAGCACACCATCAAGATCACCGTCGTCGGCACCAGCGGCCGCCCCACCATCACCACCGACGCCCTCGTCTACCTCAAGTAAGAGGTGGCGTAGATAGGCATGGTGGCGCTGCCCGGAAGTAAGACAGGGCGCGGGGCTTGGTGGTCAGCGCGTTGCGGCGCTCTGTGATTACCGGGGACCTGTTCCTGTGCTGCCGGAGGGGGCGGCCTACACGGCGACCCAGCCGGTGGGCTGTCGGCGCCCACACATCACCGACCTGATGTGCGGTCAGCTCGCGTCGGCTTCGGTCCTCCACATGGAGCGGAGTTGCGCGTCGACGTCGCTCCCGCCTGGCGAAGACCCGCATGGTAGGCCGGTTCCCAGGCCGCCAGGTCACCCATGTCCGAGCCGAAAGCGCGCACCGAGGCCGGATCGGGGTCGATGGTCATCACGGTGCCTGCCCCCACGACCGCCAGCTGCTGGTTGAGCGGCTCCCGGGGAAACAGGTGGGCATCGGCTCGATCACGACCAGCGTCCGGGCTCCAACAGCGAGATCAGCGTTGGGGCCCGCACGGAGCGCACCGTCCGTGTACCGCCGGCCGCCGATGGCAACGGACGGCGCGGCCCCGGGGAAGGCGCTATGCCAGCGCACCGATCGTGCGCTGGACCGCTTCGCAGAACTCCTGAACCAGTGAGCGGTCCTGGCAAGGTTTTGCCAGGGTGGCACCGCCCCGGGCAAGGACGGAAGCCGACCCGATGTCCGGGCCGGGAACACCGCCGAGTTGGAGCGGTGCCGCGCGCTCTGGCCCGCCGACGCGTCAACGTCCTGTGGGTCCTCATTCGTGGCAGGAAGTGCTTGCAAAGTGAACTCCCTGTCATTGCTGCCGCTCAACAACAGCATCAGGAGGTCACGGGTGACGAGAGTGCCTTGCGTTCCTGGGTGCGGGCCTGGACGAGGGCCACACCGTAGCCGGTGAGCGCGAGGAGACGGAGGGCTTCCCACCAGACCGGGAGTTCGCCCGGGCTGTTGGAATTGATCCAGTTGCTCACCGCGTGCAAGAGAGCCAGCGGCCAGATCGAGACGGTGTGCAGCCGCAGCGCCGCAAGCAGGAATCCGAAGACGGAGGCATGCAGCACCTGGAACGCGATGTACTCCGGACTCCGCGCGAAGACGAGCCCGGACAGCACATGTCCGAAGCCGAAGAGCAAGCCTATCCAGAGAGCTGTGCGCCACGGTGACAGCCCCCGCAGAAACTCCTGCATCAAGCCGCGTGCGTACAACTCCTCGCTGATCCCGACCGAGACCATCAGCAGCGCGCTTGCCGTCAGAGCCTCCGCCGATCCGGTGACGCCACGTGTCGCCTCCAGGCCGACCACGACGAAGGGGGGCACGAGCAGCCACGGCCGACGCGGCCGCACCGTCGCCAGCCAGGAAGCACGCCACCACCGAAGCCGAGCCACCACAGCCAACGGGACTGTGCAGGCAGCCAGGTTCGCAACGATAGGCCCGGCGAAACCGATCGACGGAAGGGTGAACGCGACCGCGAACAGCACCAGATGCCAGCCGATGCTCACCCCGACGGCTGACAGAAGGGGGAACCGCAGAGACTGTTCGATTGATGAGGTCACGATCAGCCAGTCTGTCAGCGGGGCGCCCTGGCTTCAGCAGGAGTCGTCGGTGACGTAGGTGAAGACGAGCCTCTTCTTTTGGATGTCGGCGGGCGCGTCGTCTCTAGGAGGCTCTCCTCGACGCGCATGCAGACCGTCGCTTTGGTGTCGTCCGCACCGATCTCGTACCGGCCTCGGATTCCTCGGAGACATCGACACTCCGCCCAGCCCGTGCCACTCTCCTCGAACGCGCTCCGGATTGTCGGCAACGGGTGAAATGAGGGCCGCGGACGGCGGATCAAGAATCGAGCCAGTGCCTGGGCCCGCGCCAACGCCGCCGACCTACGCCGACTCGCCGGACAGATCACCGCGCTCGACCACCTCGCGCCCGAAGCGCGCTCAGCCCAGGCCGCCCTGCATGCCACCCTCGGCGCCGCCGACTCCGCCGAGCTCATCGCCCCCCTGACCGGCATGCGTCCCTACCTCGATGCCCGCCACACCGGCCTCATCGAATCCCTGGACGCTCGCAGACCTGCACACAACGACAGGACGATGCCTCTCGGTAGCGGTGCCGGCGGCAGGGGTGTCAGCCGGCGGCGTCTTTGAGCCGTTCGGGGTCGAGGACGGTGATGCGGCCGCGAGCGAGGCGGAACATGCCGTGGTCGGCGTAGTCGCGTAGCACTTTGGTGCAGGTTTCGCGGGTGGTGCCGGCGAGGGCGGCGAGTTGTTCGTGGGTGAGGGCGATCTGTGGGTTGCGTCCGACCGGCCGTAGCGGGCCGGCGGGGGGCTGGGCGTGGGTGAGGGTGGTGAGGGTGGTGGCGATGCGCTGGGCGACGGTCTTGAAGACGTTGTCGGACAGGCGTTGTTCGAGGTCGGCGAGGCGGCGGCCGAGGATGGCGGTGATCCGGGCAGCGATGCGGGCGTCGGAGAGCAGGAGGGTGTGGACGTCCGTGCGGCTCATGACGCAGACGATGGTGTCGTCGAGGGCTTCGGCGTAGTTGTCGTACATGTGCTGTCCGAGTAGGACCATCTCGCCGAAGATGGTGCCCGGGGAGATGACGGCGGTGGTGAGCGCCCGGCCGTCAGCGGAGACGCGGAAGATGCGGATCCGGCCCTTCTTGAGGATGAACAGCACCTCGGAGGGCCGGGTGGGCGAGTAGAGGATCTCGCCCGCGTGGTAGGTCTTCATGGGTGCCGCGGCGGCGATGGCTTCCATCTCCTGCTCGTTCAGGTCGCAGAAGATGTCGACCTCGGCCAGGCACCAGGTCCGCTCGGCATCGTCGTCCGATGCGGGGTGGTTCATATGGTGCGTCTCCTCGCGTCGTCCCGGGGCCCACGGCGGGGGAGTGGCACCCCACACCGGGCCGGCCAGCGTGTCGGCGCTGCTGGCCAGACAGTAGGGCACCGCGCCGTCGACAGGGTCTGTGCGGGGCGGAGCCGCGCCCGGCGGGGTGACCGTGGGGCCGGGCGTTGACGCGGGAGCTGGGCGGTTCATCGGGCGGCTGGGCCGTTCCGCTTGCCCGTGGCCTGGGCGATGCCCGTGAAGGTCAGTCCGGCGAGCAGGCCGAAGACGAGGTGGGCGCCGAGGCTGGAGGCGGTGACGTCGTTCCAGGTGAAGACGGGCATGCCCATGTTGGCGGGCGTGATCCACAGTGCGCCGACGGTCCACCACACGGCGCCGTAGCCGAGGCCGAGGGCGACGGCGGGGGCGATGCGCTGGGCGAATTGTCCCAGTAGCACGCCGAAGCCGATCCCGGCGAAGAGGGCGATCGTGAGGTGGATCAGCCAGCCGGCGAAGGCGTTTGCAGTCCGGCAGAGACCAGGAGTTCGGCGTACGCTCGGAAGGTCCGTGAGTCGGCGATGCGGGCTGCCAGCCCGCGCAGTTCGGGCGAGAGGCGGTCGAGGTCGGCCGTGACGTCGGTGATACCGAGGCGTCCGCCGGGCTTGAGGACCCGGGCGAACTCGGCGGCGGCCCGGTGCTTGTCGGGGAACGTGCACAGGGCGCGCTCGCACACCACCGCGTCGAACACCGCGTTGTCGTAGGGCAGGCGCTCGGCGTCGTCGGTGGTGAAGGCGGCCCGGTCGGCCAGTCCCGTGGCCTGGGCGGCGCCGCGGGCCAGGGCGGTGTTGGCCGGAGCGTAGTCGACGCCGTCGGACCGCACTCCGTAGACGTCGACGAGAAGCAGGGCGGTCGTGCCACGGCCCGAGGCGACGTCGAGGACCCGCAGGCCGGGGGCGAGGGCGAGGTGGTCGGCGAGCCGGCGGGTCAGGACGGTGCCGCCGGGGTGGTAGGAGTCGCCGAGCAGCAGGGCGACGATGTCCCGGGAATAGGCGTCCGCGCAGCGGGACTTGGTCTCCTCACGGTTCATGGCTGGCGCTCCTCACCCTCGGTGCGGGTGGTCTTCGAGCCGTGCGCGGTTTCGGCCAGGCGGCCGGCGAGGGGCAGGGCGTTCGGTGCGACGTGTGCGACCACTTCGTCGTCCCGCCGGAGCTGCGCCAGGACGGCGCCACTGCCCGAACCCCTTGGGGCCGGGACAGCGACGGCCACTATCACCACAGGACCCGGCCCGGCTGCGAGGACCGGCCCGAGTACCGCTACGGGATGTGCCCGGCTCCGCCGGCAGTCGGACACGAGCGGAGCGGCCGGAACGCTCACCGAGCACCGGCACACCGGTTCTCCTCACTACGGTCGGTGTCCGGCGGGACGGGCGTCCGCCGGGCGGAGCGGAACAGCAGTGCGGCGTACAGCAGGGTCGCCGCGTCCTGGACCAGGACGACCCAGGACAAGCGTTGAGTGAGGTAGATGCCGAAGCAGCCGCAGTTGTCCACCGTCAGACCGCGTGCGTACGCCTGCACGGCCAGCACCGTCCACACCACCGACACGCCCGTGTAGACCCACACCGGAGCCAGGGCCTTCGAGCGAGGGCGGGTCAGGAACCAGATCCCGCACACCAGCTCGCCTACGATCAGGCACGCGGCCAGCATGGTCGCGGCGGGGCCGGTCACCAGCCCGTACGCGGCCAGGATCTGCGGCATGTACCCGAAGGAGGCCAGTTGGCCGACGGCCATCGCCGTGTACACCGTCCCGACTACGATCCGCAGCACCATGATCCGACCGTAGGCCCTCACCGAGACCGGGAACTGTAAGCGCGCTCACTGAACCCTTGAGCCTCGCCCAGGCATGATCGTGGTGCGCAGCGGCGCCCACCGCCGGGTGAGCCGTGGGCCCGAGTTGCTCGGAAGGTGCCAGGTGAACACTCAGCAATCCCCCCGCCCGCCCAAGGCGCAGATCATCAAGGGCGCAGGAGTGGTCTGCGCGGCGTTTCGCTGGTGGCCGAAGGAGCGAGGCCGCCTTGCGGCCACAACCTCTCGGCATCCCCGTGATCATCGATCGCGTGCTTCAAGCTCGGGTGAAGAATGCATTAGCCTCGGCATTTCGCGCGCCCAGCAGACTGGAGGTCCCGATGTTGTAAGTGATCTTCGGTCGTAAGCTCGTTGTCGCCTGCCGGTGGAAGTCCGGTCCGGGTAGCTGCCAGGAGGCCCGGTAGCAGACTGGCGGCGTTGGGGGGAAACGCCCGGCGTCGAAGCCCAGTGTCGAAAGCCCTTCAAGGGGGAGCGAAGCAGCGGTCCGTAGCATGAAGCGAAGCCTGCGGCGTCGTTAGAGGCCCGCCCTCTTGGGGCGGGGACAGGGAGTGCCGAGCCCCCGAAATCAGGGCGAAAGCCATGGAAGCGGCGAAGATCCTGGAGATGCAGCCGTGAAGGACTCCCCGGCGTATGGGGCATGGAACGTTGCGACGGTGACAGCGGGAACTGGGGAGGCCCTCCCCGGCCCGGCGGCCTGCGGACAGCTGCCGCCGGAAGCTGCGCGTCCTATAACCGGGTGCACCCCGGGAAGTGGACGCGGGCCGGGTGGGCGTCGGAGGCGGCCGTAGTACCGCTATGAAAGGTCCACCGCAGGGACGTCCTGCGGCTCGCGTGGGCAGCGGTGCGTCGGAACAACGGCGCACTAGGCATTGACGCCATCACTGAGCCTTTTTCAACCTCGTGTTGAGGCGTGGTGAAGGACGAGGATGGCTTTCACGATGTCGGTGATGCGGTTGGTGCTGCAGCGGAGCTTTCGCAGGAGGCGCCAGCCCTTGAGGGTGGCCATGGCCTGTTCTCCGACGCAGCGGATCTTGGCGTGGCTGCTGTTGTGTTGTCGCTTCCAGCGCTTGAGTCGGCGGCCCCGGAAGGGGACTCGGATATGGCGGCCGGCGCCTTGGTAGGCCTTGTCGGCCCAGCGCTTCAGTCCTGCGGCGGCGAGCGCGTCGACGATGCCGTGGCTGCGGGCGGCGGTCAGGTCGTGGGTGGAGCCGGGCAGGGCTGGTGATGCCCAGAGGAGGCGGCCGAACGGGTCGGTGAGGACCTGCACGTTCATGCCGTGCCGCTTGTGTTTTCCCGAGTAGTGCGGGGTGTCGGCGGCAATCCGGTCGATTGGCAGCAGGGTGCCGTCGAGGATCACGAACGCCTTCGTCTGGGCCGTCCCCATCGCCTTGGCCAGCGTCGGTGCGAGAGCGGCCAAGACCTCGATGGCTTCGCGTATGTACCGGTAGACGGTCGCGACGCCGATTCCGAACCCAGAGGCAAGCTGCGCGTAGGTATCTCCGCACCGCAGATGGGCCAGTACGAGCAGGGCCTGACGGCCGACGGGCAGGCGCCGCCACCGGGTCCCGATCTCTTGCTGCCGGATGATGAGCTGCTCGGTCAGGTGCCGCAGGGTGCGGCTGGACAGATCGATGGAGGACGGGTAGACAAGCAAGTGAAGCTCCTGGCGGCACGGGTGATCTTGGTCGAGAACCCGTCTACCAGGAGCTTCGTCGTTCCGTACAGCCCTCACCCACCAACACCACGACCACGCAGCCAGGTTGGAAAAGGCTCCCAGGCCGCAGCAGGTCGGCCACGGGTTCGCCGGACCCGCCTTGGCCGTGGTCGACGAACCCCAGAGTGATCAAGTTCGAGGAGCAATTCGATCAGCGAGGATAAAACTCAAGCTGAGCTGTTCAGGTTGTTGTCGAGGTACGGGCGGCTTCGGCGGCGCGGCGATATTCGGCGTTGATCCGCTGGGCTTCTTCGAGCTGGTCCTCGAGGACGATGATGCGGCAGGCGGCCTCGATGGGGGTGCCCTTGTCGACGAGGTCGCGGGCCCGGGTGGCGATGCGCAGCTGGTAGCGGGAGTAGCGGCGGTGGCCGCCTTCGGAGCGCAGCGGGGTGATGAGGCGGTGTTCGCCCAGGGCTCTCAGGAAGGCGGGCGTGGTGCCGGTCATCTCGGCGGCCCGGCCCATGGTGTAGGCGGGGTAGTCGTCGTCCTCGAGTCGGTCGTAGGTGTTGTCTGCTGTCATCGGCACCTCTCTGGGGCACGCGTCGAGGGGCCCTGGTGCCGTGCGGCACCAGGGCCCCGAAGGAACTGCTACACCATCTGCCGGTCCTGATACTGTGCCGGCTCGTCGTATCCGCATCCCGGACCTGGCTGCTGTCGTGGGTGCGGGGATCGCGG
Source organism: Streptomyces sp. NPDC059169 (assembly GCF_042755225.1). Classification (NCBI taxonomy): domain Bacteria; kingdom Bacillati; phylum Actinomycetota; class Actinomycetes; order Kitasatosporales; family Streptomycetaceae; genus Streptomyces; species Streptomyces sp. NPDC059169. The sequence goes on from NZ_JBHZCF010000013.1 coordinate 53,835, forward strand.
TTGCTTGACCGGAGACCACCTCGCTATCGATGTCCTGCGGTACCCGGGATTTTGATGCTGCCGCCCGGGCGATCCTGATGGCGTTTGATTCCTCCTTCTTCGGAGTTCACTGCTTCACGGGGTACTGCGGGTACTGCAACTGCGGCCCATGGTGGCGCCGCCGTCCGGGAGCAGGTCCTGCGACCGTCCTTCGTGACCACAGAGCCTGCTGCCGGTCCGCCCGGTGCGCGCGTCCGCAGCCGACGCCTTTCATCCGGGGCATTGCTCACCGGCGTGACGCCGGCTACTGCGGGCTGCGGGGTCCGCGAATGCCATGTTGCGGCCCCACCTGTGGCGGCCCCTGATCACTGCGGGCCGCCCGGTGCGGCGGTCAGTCCCGTCGCCGTCCTGCAACATCCATGGCTTCGGAACTCCACCGCCGCACCGTCCTGCGTACTGCACCTACATGTAATGCTCATGCTGCTTGCCGGCAGTTCACCTCTGCCAGGCCCTGCTGATTTTCTGGGGCTACGGCAGAAACCATACCCACGCCATAGTTCAATGTCTACTCTGGCCAATGCAGATTTTTGATCGTGCGGCGGGAAGGTAATCGGCGGCGGCCGCGAACACATGTGATCGCGGCAGGTCGGATGCCGCGTGCCAGGGCAGATGTTGGGAGGTGTGATGGACACGGTGAGTGTCGACGTCGGCAGCGTTCTGTCTGCCGGTTCCGCCGGAGCGGCGTTGAGCAGCGCCTCGGCGTGCGCCACCCCCAAGCGTCACCTCACGAGCGGGTAGGGCGCCTGTCCGTGGCTTCGACAGTCACACCGGGCCGCCACATACTGAAAGCAGGGCTGGCGAGGCCAGACCCTAGGCCCGGGAGGTGCCACACATGGAATGGTGGCTGTGGGTTGTAGTCGCTTTGGCGATCTTGGCCATGTGTGTCGTGACTCTGCTTCGGGTGCAGGCTCGTCGTCGTGGCGGAGGGGTCATCGCGGGCGGCAGGCGTCACCCGCGCGGCAGAAAGGGTCCGGGACCATGACCGGCTACGTGCGGGCCAGTGAGATCTCCAAGCTGCCGGTGGTCACGCTCGGCGGCGACGACATTGCCCAGGTCAGGGACATCGTCTTCGACGCGGCGAGCGGCAGCGTGCGCTGCTTCACCCTCAGCGGGCGCGGCATGTTCTCGGGCCCGCTCAAGCGGGACCTGCTGTGGAACAAGGTGCACGCCCTGGGGTCGGACGCCGTGATGATCCGCGACGAGAACGCCCTTGCCGACGACGATGCGGTGGCCAAGGACGCCAAGGCCTCCGGCGGAGGCAACGTCATCGGCTCCCGAGTGATGACCGAGGGCGGCACCGACCTCGGCAAGATCGTCGACGTCATCATCGAGGCCGGGCGGAAACCAGCCGTGGCCGGCTACGAAGTCGAATCCGCCGCACAAGGCCGCCAGCACCTTCTGCTGCCGGTGATCAAACCCGTCGCCATCTCCGGCGAGATGGTCCTCGTCCCAGAGGCGACGGGTGAGTTCACCGCGGGTGACCTGGCCGGATTCCCCGAGGCCGCCCACGGCCTGCGCAACCGCCTGGAACAGGAGAAGTAATGCTGTTCAGCCAGGCCAAAGGCCGCGAGATCGTCGCTGTGACCACCGCCGAGACGATGGCCACCGTCACCGGGATCACCATCGCCGCCGCGCCCGCCCGCATCGCCGCGCTCCGGGTCAAGACCCGCGGCCCCGGCACCCAGGTGACCTGGAGCAACGTGCACTCTTTCGGCCCCGACGCGGTCACCGTCCGCACAGCCGACAAGATCCAGGGCGACCAGGACACCACTGCCCCCACCGGCAAGCATCACGATCCCATCGGTAAACGCGTCCTGACCGAAAACGGCCAGGAGCTGGGCTCCCTTGATGACATCGACTTCGACGAGATCACCGGCCACGTCCAAAGGTTGATCATGGCCGGTCAGGACATCCCCGGCGAGCGGCTCCTGGGAGCCGGCACCTACGCCGTCGTCATCGCCGCCCCGTAGAGACCAGGGGCGTGCTCCGCCGCGCCGATGCGCACGCCGTGAGCGGTCCTTGCCCCCACAGGCACCCGTGACATGCGCCATGGGAACGCATACGGCGCCCTCGCAGGTCGCCCGGCCTGTCAACGTCAGAGCGTGCGCACCGAGGGCTGCGCCGGGGCAGCCGCTCGGCATCGGCAGGTCCTGCGCACCGACGGCCCCCGATACCAGCGCTCCCGGTACGCACCCCTGTTGAATCCGGTCACGGACGGTGTGACCCGGCAAGAGGCGGGTGGCGACTAGCTAGGAGCCCGAGATGGACGAAGAACGCGCTCTCGCCGAAATCGAGCGACGCCTCGCCCGCGACGCCCCCGAACTCGCCGCACGGAGCGCCACGCTCTACGAGCAGTTCCCCCAGGCACGCGTACACGGTCGGCCACGAAGGAGCCGGCGCAAGGCCGCCGTGGTGGCGCTGGCCATCGTGGCCCTGCTGGGTCTGGTCCTCACGGCGCTCCCCGCGAAACCGCCGCGGTCCGAGGAGAACCCGGCACGTCCAGTCGGCCTCGTTCCGACCGAGTCCGAGCAGGTTCACCGACGAGACCGCCGAACCCGGAGGCGGCCGAGGGACGGGCCCAACACACCATCGCAGCAAGCTCCCGGCCAAATTCCCCGCCACTCACCTGTTCGAGCCTGAGCAGCCTGAATGTCCCGGAGGTTCGTCCCGATGCCCAGAGCTGACCCCTGTGAGCGATCCGTCTTCCTCGAGCTGCTGCCCTGGCCGGAGCGCGTGCAGGTTGCCCGCGCCCTGCGAACGGAGACGGTTGGCGGACTGGTACTGCTGGGCGCCGCCGTGGTCGCACTGGTGTGGGCGAACAGCCCGTGGAGCGACAGCTACGAGGCACTGCGCGACTTCCACTTCGGCATCCCCGCGCTCGGGCTGGACCTGTCGGTGCAGCACTGGAGTGCCGACGGACTCCTCGCCGTCTTCTTCCTGGTCGCGGCCATCGAGCTCAAGCGCGAACTGGTCAGCGGACAGCTACGCACCGGCGCCACCGCGGCCCTGCCGGTGGTCGCCGCGGTGTGCGGCATGGCGGTACCCGCAGCGATCTACCTTGCCACGATCACGGCCGGCGGCGGCAGTGCCGAAGGCTGGGCGGTGCCGATGGCCACCGACATTGCCTTCGCCCTGGCCGTACTGGCCGTACTCAACACACACCTGCCCTCAGCGCTTCGTGCCTTCCTGCTCACCCTGGCGGTCGTTGACGACCTGGGAGCGATCCTGGTCATCACCCTGTTCTTCACCAGCAATCTGAACCCGGCCGCCCTGGGGGGAGCAGTTACCGGACTGGTCGTGTTCCACCTGCTGCAGCGGTTCCGGGTGCGCGGTTGGTGGTGGTATGTGCCGCTCGGCCTCGTCATCTGGGCACTGACCTACATCGGCGGGGTGCACGCCACCGTGGCGGGGGTGGCGATGGGCCTGATCCTGCGGTGCGCCCGCGACCAGGGCGCGGGCGAGGACGCCTCGCCCGGGGAGCGCGCCGAACATCTGCTGCGTCCGGTGTCGGCCGGTGTCGCCGTGCCGTTGTTCGCCCTGTTCGCCGCCGGGGTGAGCATCTCGGCGCCGGTAATGGGCGAGGTGTTCACCCGTCCGGAGCCACTCGGCGTGGTGCTGGGACTGGTCATCGGCAAGACGGTAGGGATCTTCGCCGGAACCTACCTGGCCGCCCGCTTCACCCGTGCCCGCCTCAACCCCGCCCTCGCCTGGGCCGACGTCCTCGCCCTCGCGGTACTGGCCGGCATCGGCTTCACCGTCGCCCTCCTGATCGGCGAGCTCGCCTTCCCCGACCCGGCCGACACCGAACTCGTCAAGGCCGCCGTGCTGCTCGGTTCACTGCTCGCCGCCGCTCTTGCGGCGCTCCTGGTCAAACGCCGCAACGGCATCTACCGCAGGCTATGGGAAGCGGAGAATCGCGACGAAGACGCCGGCAATCCCCCTGACATCGATCAGCACAGCACGGGCGGTCCCGAGACAAGCGCGCCAGGCGACGGCTGACCCCGTTTTGCCGCTGCTGTATGGCTGCCTGTGACGGTCTCCAGTGGGGCATGGCACAAGTTCCATTTGCGCCGTGAGGCGCTGTTGGTGCGAGTGGAAGTGGAAGACCGTGCGCCACGAGGCGCTGTGATCCGCGTGCGGGTGTGAGACCCGCACCGTCGTCCCGTCGCAGCGGGACGGCAGAAGCAGGGGGCAGTCGGGCACGGCGAGTCGGCCGGATCTGGTGGAGAGCAGCCCCGACAACGGCGGGACGCATCGGAACTACCGGACGGTGCGGGTCCGGCAAGCGAGACGGAAGGTGGACGCGAGGAACTAGTGGTCTGGTTCGGAGATTCTGTCGCAGTAGCGGCAGATGCGGTCGAGGATCTGGTCGGCGCTCTTACTCAGGTTGAACTCGTAGAGATCGAGTTCTCGATCACAAGGCCGGTCTCGGCGAGGCAACCGTCGAGCAGGTCGGGACGAAATTGGATCTTCTTTAGCTTGCGCTTGACGATGCGGACGAGTCCGCGGAGGTCGGCGACGAAGTTGGCGATGGCCCGTTTCATCAGCGACCACACACCCTCTGCCGGGTTCAGTTCGGGTGCGTACGCGGGCACCTGAACGAGCGTGAGCCAGGTGGCGTGCTCGACGGCGAAGGCCACCAGCCGCCGGTCCAGGTGCACGTTCACATTGTCCCAGCACCACATCAACGCGGTGCCGAGCTGCTGGTGGACGGCGAAGATCAGGTCACGGTCGCCTTTCCAGGCGAAGCTCTTGGGCTCGCCCTTGCGCCCGTGGTAGACGTGCAGCCGGTAGAACAGGCGCGGACGGCCACCGGGCCGGAAACAGGCCACGCCGGCCACATTGCCCCTGCCGCTTCCCCGGCCCAGCACCCGCACCACCGGCCTCGCCCCGCGCGGTGCCCACGTGCGGCCCTTCGGCGGTCTCAACCCCTGCCCGGTCTCGTCCTCGAAGCAGATGTGGGCGCCCAGGTGAGCTGCCATGGACTTACCTGCGGCCACACCTGCTCCTTCCACACTTCGATCGCCTCCTCGTCCCGCTCGACGGCCCGGCGAACCGGTACCTGGCACGACCACCCGTGCCGCCTGAGAAGCTTCCACACACCCTGGACCGCATAGCCGATGTGGAACAGCCGGCCGATCAACGTCCTGACCCGCTTCAGCGTCCACCGCTGGTCGTCGGTGAAACCGTGGACTGCAGGACCGCGCCGCAACTCCTGCTCCAGACGCGCCCACTGGCGAGCCGAGAGCCGCTCGACCGACACCGGCCCCTTGGAGCGCAGTGCCTGCACTCCGCCCTCGCGCCACTGCCTGCGCCACCTGCGCACCGTCGGCACGGTGACGCGGAACTCCCCGGCGACTGCTTCGACGCTCTCCCCGCGCTCGAACCGCTCGGTCGCCCGCATCCTCAGCCGTTCACGCCGCTCCTGCTCTTCGGGGGTGTATCCACCGCGCTGTGCATACTGCATGGTCGTGTCGTATCGCAGGGATCATGAAGCGTCACGACCCCGCGATGTCTACGAGTTCAAGCTGAGTAGCCCAGCGCGCGAGGGGCGGTATGCGCGGGCGAAAGTACCTGCGGTGCCGGAGATGGCGAAGAAGCGGATCCATCTTCTGAGACACGGCCATAAGGAGTAGACGAGGACGGCCACCCGCGCGTGGCCGTCGAGGCGCGGATGGGGCACGAGATCGGGGGAGTAGAAGGCGTGTATGCGAACGTGACACCGGGGATGGAGTTGCGGATCGCGGAAACGCTGCTCTCCCAGTTGATCTTTCGAATCGTGTTTCTGTGCAGGTCAACAGGGTGTATCTCGAGATGTCGGTTGATGCCGCAGAACAAAACGGACAGGCCGCCCGCGACCACGTCGGGGATGACGGGGTCGCGGGCGGCTTCGAGATCGGCCGGGGAGAGCCGGGTCAGAGGATCGCCCCCGGCGCGTAGGCGGCGGCCTCCGGGTGCTGCTTGGCGATCTCGTCGATCCGGGAGACCACCGAGGCGACCTGGTCGGCCGCGGCACCCGTGAAGGACAGCTTGTCCGCCATCAGGGCGTCCAGCTGACCGCGGTCCAGCGGGATGCGGTCGTCGGCGGCCAGCTTGTCCAGCAGCGCGTTGCGCTCGGCGCCCTGCTCACGCATGGCCAGCGCCGAGGCGACGGCGTTCTCCTTGATGGCCTCATGCGCGACTTCGCGGCCCACTCCGGCACGCACCGCGCCCATCAGGACCTTGGTCGTGGCGAGGAAGGGCAGGTAGCGGTCGAGTTCCCGGGCGACGACGGCCGGGAAGGCGCCGAACTCGTCGAGCACGGTGAGGAACGTCTCCAGCAGCCCGTCGAAGGCGAAGAACGCGTCCGGGAGGGCGACGCGGCGCACGACCGAGCAGGACACGTCGCCCTCGTTCCACTGGTCGCCCGCCAGCTCGCCGGTCATCGAGGCGTAGCCGCGGAGGATCACCATGAGGCCGTTGACCCGCTCGCACGAGCGGGTGTTCATCTTGTGCGGCATGGCGGACGAGCCGACCTGTCCGGGCTTGAAGCCCTCGGTCACCAGTTCGTGACCGGCCATCAAGCGAATTGTCTTCGCCAGCGACGAGGGGGCGGAAGCGAGCTGGACGAGGGTCGTGACGACGTCGTAGTCCAGCGAGCGCGGGTAGACCTGGCCGACCGAGGTGAAGGCGTGGGTGAAGCCCAGGTGGCCGGCGATCCGCTGCTCCAGTTCCGCGAGCTTCGCGGCGTCCCCGCCGAGCAGGTCCAGCATGTCCTGGGCGGTGCCGACGGGACCCTTGATGCCGCGCAGCGGGTAGCGGCCGAGCAGGTCCTCAAGGCGCGCGTACCCGACCAGCAGTTCGTCGGCGGCAGTGGCGAAGCGCTTGCCGAGCGTCGTGGCCTGCGCGGCGACGTTGTGTGAGCGTCCCGCCATCACCAGCTCCGCGTACTCGGCGGACAGCTTCCCGAGTCGCGCGAGGACGGCGACGGTGCGGTCGCGGACCAGCTCGAGGGAGAGCCGGACCTGCAGCTGCTCGACGTTCTCCGTGAGGTCCCGGGAGGTCATGCCCTTGTGCACGTGCTCGTGACCGGCGAGGGCGTTGAACTCCTCGATGCGCGCCTTCACGTCGTGCCGGGTGACCTTCTCGCGCTCCGCGATGGACGCGAGGTCGACCTGGTCGAGGACGCGCTCGTAGTCGGCGAGAGCGGTGTCCGGCACCTCGATCCCGAGGTCCTTCTGGGCGCGCAGCACGGCCAGCCAGAGCTGACGCTCCAGCCGTACCTTCTGCTCGGGGGACCACAGGACGGCCAGCTCCGCGGAGGCGTAGCGGCCGGCCAGGACGTTGGGGATGCGAGGCTTTGCAGTCACGTGTACGGAGTTTACCCGGCGTCCGTGAGGGCTGCGGGACGTCCATACAGTCCAGAGAGTGCAGGTCGCGTGTACTCCGACCTGCACTCTCCGGTGGGTCTGTGAGACGAGTGTGAGACGGTCGTTTTGCCGGCGTCAGGATTCGGTGGCTGGCGCGTCCTCTTGGGCACACCGTGCCTTGCCGCTCGGTGGGTGCGGCTCGCCCATGCCGCTCGTGGAGACGTGGCTGCCGCACTGACGTGATCGCCACGTTCGCCGGTGGTGCCCGATGACCACCATCATCAGTGCCGCCGCCGACCGCATGATCGGCCAGTTCAACGCCTACCACGCCGCGAACATCGCCGCCGGGCTCCGTGGCCCCGCCCTGGGCGACTTCCACAACCTGGTCGTCGAGATGGTCGCCGAGGCCCTTGACCTGAGGGCCCGCATGCGGGAGATCACCGATCTCCTCGCCAGCCCCTGCCCGTTCCGGCCGCCCCGCCGGGGGTGCCCGGTGACGAACCAGACCGAGACGGCCCGCCCCACGCGGGCCGTCCCCGGCCGCCGACTCGGCGCCGCCGGATTCATCCGCCGGACCCCCGGCCGCACGCTCACCCTCGACGCCACCGGACCGCGGGTCATTTGCTCCTTCACCCGCAGGACGGAGGCCGGCCAGTGACCACCACCGACATCCCCGAGCCCGTCCGCGACCTACTCGCCGCGATCGTCGAGACCCTCACCCTGCCCGATCCCAGCAGCGAGCGCATGGACATGGTCCGCTTCGAGACGTGGGTCTCCGAACGCGTCCACCTGATCCAGCTGACCGGCCTCCCCGCTACCGGACCGCCGACGAGTACCTCGCACACCTGCGCAGCATCGCCAGCGGGGGGTGAGCGCTCGTGAGCACCGAGGCCCGCACTGTCACCCTGGCCACCAGCGACCATGGGAACGTCACCCTTCCCGAACCCACCTGGTGCGCCGGCCACAGCCACGACGATCCCTTGACCCAGCGGGCCGACCTCATCCACGCGGGCCCGCTCGTCGAGTGCATCTATCTCGGCAGGGAGCTGCTCGCGGCCGAGATCGTGCAGTCCCCGTACGCCAGCCGTCGGACCCCTAGGTGGGTGGCCCGACGCCCGGCGTCTCGGTCTTTCCCCTGGGCAAGACGCTCAGCCCGGTCCAGCTGTACGACCTCGCCGCGGCCCTCGACGGATACGCCGACCGGCTCCGCGGACTCGCCGCCGACCTTGCCGCGCTCCGCAGCGAGGAGAACAACGCGCCTGCGTCGGCGCCACTGCCGAGCCCGGATCCGGTCGACGTCCTGAGCTGTATGGCGCGCGGCCTCGTCGAACGCCTTATCGCTCGGGAAGCCCCGTGGCAGACGGTCCCCGCGGAGGGTTCGGTGGGTTCGTCGACCGCACAGTCCATAGGCAGGTACGTCGTCCAGCTCCGCGCCGTCATCAACAACTCCGCAGACCGGTGAGCAGCCTTGTCCGCCGCTCTCGCCGCTCTCGCCGCTCTCGCCGCTCTCGCCGCGATCGCCTGCACCGCCTACAACGCGGACACCAGCTGGTGGTTCGCCGCCGCCGAGCTCGCCCTGTTCGCGTGCGCGCTGATGGCCCGGCAGAACCTCAAGACCCAGGCTGCTCCCGGTGCTCCCGGGGGTGCTGGTGTGGTTCATCACCGGCGTACAGGCGATCCCCGCGTACTTCGAGTCCGGGCCGATCGGAGGTACCGTCCGCGCGGTCGTCGGCCGCGTCCTGGCCGCACTGCTGTGGCACCTCGCCAGGGGCCTCGAGCTCCGGCACCAGCGGCCGGAGCTCGAGTCGGCGAGCCTGCCCGCGCTGATCTGCCGGGAGCTGCGCGAGCGGTTGCTGTCGTACCTGGGTCTCGCCACCCGTAACCGGACGGCCGAGCAGATCACCCGGGACTGGGCCACCGTCCGCGCGGTCGCCTTCGCCGCGAAGCCCGCCAGCAAGGCGCCCAACGCCCGCGGCGGGGCCCGTATCGAGCGGCGCCTGTCCGTCGCTGCCGGCAAGGCGCAGGCAGGTGCGGACGCCGGGCAGCGGGCGAAGCTCCTCGACCTGCTCGCCGCCATCGCCGAGTGGGCCGCCGATGCCCCTGATCGGCTCCTTCTGCGCTGCGGGGCCACACTGCGCGATCCGGAGCGGCCCTACCCGGCGCCCAGCGAAGCAACCGTGCGCCGGGTACTGCAGCGCATTGACGGCGACGCGCCGACGCGACGATCGGCGACACACTCGTTTTTGACACCAGGCCCGCAGCTGCGGGTCGCGGCCGTAGCCGGCGTCGGCCAGCACCCAGGTGAACGGAACGCAGGCCGCCCGGGCCTGTTCAAGCATGGCGATGGCCAGCTCGGGCTTGGTGGCGAAGGCGACCTCGTCGGGGACGCCCGCCTCACGGCACCGCTCCCGGTCGGCGGTCCACTCTTCGGGCAGATACAGGCGGCGGTCGATAAAGGCGTGTCCGGCGGCGGTGGCGTAGGTGAGCATCACCATGGTCTGGCAGTTGCGGACATCGCCGGTCAGTCCGCAGTGCTGGAAGGCCACCCCGACCGATTTCGTGCCCTTCTTCTGGGACTGGGTGTCGTCGATGACCAGCGAGGCGTCCGCATCGCCCAGGTGCGAAAGCACGTAGTCACGCACCGCGTCGCGCAGCCTGTCCGCATCCCATACCGAGCCGTTGAGCAGCCACTGCATCCGGTCCGGTGTCAGATGCCCCGCACGCTCAGACAGGGTCCACCCGTTCTTCTTCGGCAGCTCAGCCAGCAGCTCCTCGACGTACTGCGCGAACACCACCCGCGGCTCGGGCCGGTTGAACAACCGCCCCAACGAGCCGGTCAGTTCGGTCAGTTCCTCGTCCCACCCGGCTATCTGCTCAGCCGTCACACCCATCATCATGCCCCGTCAACGAGCATGACGAGACACGGTCACAAGATCTCCGGCTGGAGTACTAGGGACGAGAGCCCGACCCCACATCGGCGCGGCGGCGCACGGCGGAGGACCCGGCTTGCTCCGGCGCATCCCCGGCCGCCGCCAGAGCCTGACGCGGCATGAACAGTCCCGGCTCCTCCTCCATCAGCCAACCCCGCTCGACCAGCCGTTTCAGCTTCGACCGGAAGCCTTCCACCTTGCTCTTGTCCGTCGACAACCCCAGCGCGGCACACAGGTGATGCGCCCGCATCGGATGCACCGCGTCCTGGAGAACCTCCACGATGTCCCGGTACGAACCCGGCAGCACCCCCACGGCCAGTCCGGGCGTCCAGTGCGGCACCAGCCGCACCCCGACCGGCGAGCCCGCCGGCAACCGGTGCTCCTCCGTCTCCGCCTCGTCGACGTCCGCTTCCGCCCCGGCAACCGAGACCGTCTCCCCGCCGGACAAGATCTCGGTCATCGTCTCCCGCGTGATCTGCAGCCGGGACAACACGTCCTCCCGCTCAGCGAGACGCCTGCTCAACTCCGCGATCTGGTCCCGCAGTTCGGCGATCTCCACCCGCGCGGCAGCGTCCCGCCGATCGAGCTCCTCCAACCACGACACCATCGCCGCCTCCAAGACCACGTCCTGGAACACGACGATCCGCCGTCCGACCACGAACGGCAACGGCGCACGGCATCACCAGCTCACTGCAGAAGAGCCGCACCCAATTCGGTCTCCAACTCGGCGATGCGTTTGCGGGCTGCGGCGAGTTCGGACTGATCGCTGCTGGTCGTGCCGGGCAACTGCCCCGTATCCCGTCACCGAGGACAAGACCGTCCACGGCACGGCCGACGGCCGCAAGGCCTGCCTCCACCACGTCGCTTCTCTCGGTGTTGAAGGGCGGGTGACCCCGGTGGGCGTCACGGTTGCCCAGTTCAGCGGTATGCACCAGTGCGTGTCGGGTGTGCGACAGGTGTCGCGCACCACTGTGGAGGTGGCGGCCTGATGCTGTTCTTCGAGAGCCTGCCCGCGACGCCTATGGTTTCCGCAACCCCGGCAACCAGCGCTTACGCACCCGCTGCGCGGCCATCCGTCGAGCCCGTGGACACCTCGATGCCCGCTAATTTCGTTGAGCCCACACCCTGCGATCGTGTTGGCTAGCGGCAACGAAGTGTCAGTACCGCAGGTGTCCGCTTGGCTCTAGCAGGGAGTTAGACGTGAAGGACATGGCTGTCGACCCCGTTGCCCACAATCGGGCAGCCTGGGACAAGTACGTCCAAGAGGGCAACGAGTGGTCGACGCCGGTGAGTGCTGAGGATGTCGAGCGCGCCCGCATGGGCGACTGGTCGATTGTTCTCATCGGGCATGAGCCGGTCGACCGCTCCTGGCTGCCGGCGGACCTGACCGGCAAGGACGTGTTGTGCCTGGCCTCTGGCGGTGGCCAGCAGGGTCCGATCCTCGCCGCTGCAGGGGCGAGGGGCACCGTGTTCGACAACTCACCCCGCCAGCTCGGCCAGGACCAGATGGTGTCGGCGCGCGAGGGACTCGGGCTGCGCACCGTCCTAGGCGACATGCGCGACCTCAGCGCGTTCGGCGACGCAACATTCGACGTCGTATTCCATCCGGTCTCCAACCTGTTCGTACCGGACTTGGCACCGGTGTGGCATGAGTGCTTCCGCGTCCTGCGACCGGGTGGAACTCTGCTCGCAGGCTTCCTCAACCCTGATGTGTACTTGTTCGACCACGAGGCGCTCGACGAGCGCGGCGAGCTGATCGTCGTGCACAAGCTGCCCTACAGCGATGTCTCGCAGTACTCCGCCGAGGAACGCGCCGCGATGTTCGGCGCGGATGCCGCTCTTGAATACAGCCACAACCTCACCGACCAGATCGGCGGGCAACTCGCCGCGGGGTTCGTCCTCACCGGCTTCGCGGAAGCGCCGCACCACTCCAACGAATCCGCTCAATACATGTCGTACTATTTTGCGACGCTGGCGGTCAAGCCGGGCTGACTCAGCCGTGGGGCCGCCGAGACGGCCGTGTCTCCGAATGGCCGAGTGGAGTGCTGTGCCGGCCCGCCTCCACTCACTTCGCTGAGCCCGTATGGACTCCCGTTCTTGCTGATCACACAGTCTCCGCTCGCGCTGGCCGTGACCGTGGTGACGCATATGGTGCTGGACCGCTATCGGGCAGCGAAGTATCGGGTCTGGGTGAGGAGCCTGCTGGCGCCAGCCTCGCGGCGGGTGAAGTGGGCTGATGTGCAGGTGAACCAGGGCTCGCCGGTGACCGTGCCGTCGGGGCTTGCGAACGCCCTGGTCATCGTCGCGGACAACACGGTGCATCTGGCCATCAACGCCGCCGCCCCGGCGTGGTGGGGGGTGACGGCGATGGCGTCAGCTGATGACCTGGGCCATCAGCTCGCGGTAGGAGACGGTGATCACCTCGCCGTCCGCGGCGAGCTTGTCGAGGACTTTGAGGACACGGGTCCGCCGCCGGTCGGAGTCCGCTGCCCTTGCGCGGGCCAGGTGGTCCGGTGATGAGCTCACGCGTCACGCTCCAGCCGCAGGTCTGGCTCCGCGTCGCCCGCCGGACCACCGAGGGCAAGACGAAACGCGAGATCATCCGCTGCCTGAAACGCTGCGTGATCCGCGAGGTCTACCACCTCATCCGACCTGCCACGAACCGGGCCCCGGCGAGTTGACGGCTACAGGAGCGTCAACGCCCTGATGGAGAGCACGATCGGCCTGTTCAAAACCGAGCTGATCAAGCCGCGGCGGCCCTTTCTTCCACCGCCGGCAAATGTCAGCCCCACGTCGTGCGCGGATACTTCGGCGGCCCACACATCCGCTACTCCTCAACGAGCGAACCCAATGAGTTTCTGATCAATGGCAGGCGACCGCGCCGACGGGAATGACCTGCTGCGTCCAGATGATCTTGCCGGTCGCCGTGTAGCGGGTGCCCCACCGCTGGGCGAGCTGAGCCACGATCAGCAAGCCCCGCCCCCCTTCGTCGGTGGTCCGGGCATGGCGCAGCCGCGGGGACGTGCTGCTGGCGTCGGAGACCTCGCAGATCAGGCCGCGGTCCCGGATCAGGCGGAGACAGACCGGTCCGACCGCGTGACGGATGGCGTTGGTGACCAACTCGCTGACGATGAGCTCCGTGGTGAACGTCAGCTCGTCCATGCCCCACTCCGCCAACTGCCCGCCTGCGAGGGCGCGGGCGTGCCCGACGGCGGCCGGATCGCTGGGCAGGTCCCAGGAGACGACCCGGTCCGGGGCCAGGACGCGGGTCCGGGCGAGGAGCAGGGCCGCGTCGTCGGACGGGGGGCCCGTCAGCAGGGCGTCGACCGCCTCGCGGCCGATGTCATCCAGAGTCGGTCCGGGCGCCACGAGGGCGTCGCCGAGTCGGGAAAGCCCGACGTCGACGTCCCGGTCGTAGGTCTCGATGAGGCCGTCGGTGTAGAGCGCGATGAGGCTGCCCTCGGGCAGCTCCATTTCGACGGACTCGAAAGGGAGGTACCCGAGGCCGAGGGGTGGTCCGGCGGGCAGGTCCAGGATGCGGGCGCCGCCGTCCGGGCCGACGATCACGGGCGGGAGGTGACCGGCCCGGGCCAGCGTGCACCGTCTGCTGACCGGGTCGTACACGGCGTACAGGCAGGTGGCTCCCATGAAGGCTGCGCTCGCGGTCTCGTCCTCGGCCGCCGACGGCTCGCCGCCGTCGTGCGCCCCCATCAGGCCGATGACCAGGTCGTCCAGGTGGGCCAGCAGTTCGTCCGGGGGGAGGTCCAGGTTGGCGAGCGTGCGGACCGCGGTGCGTAGCCGTCCCATCGTCGCTGCGGAGTTGATTCCGTGTCCGACCACGTCCCCGACGACCAGGGCGACCCGGGCTCCGGAGAGCGGGACCACGTCGAACCAGTCGCCGCCCACCCCGCTGGGGGCATCCGCCGGGAGGTACCAGGACGCCACCTCCAGAGCGGACCCTCCTGTCAGCTCTTGCGGCAGCAGATAGCGCTGCATGGAACGGGCCGCGGTGCGCTCGCGGGTGTAGCGGCGCGCATTGTCGACGCACACCGCCGCGCGGGAGACGATTTCCTCGGCGAGGCGTACGTCGTCCTCCTCGAAGGGGCCCTGGCGCAGGGACCGGGCGAATGTCGCCACGCCCAGGGTGACGCCGCGCGCCCGTACCGGAACCACCATCAGCGAGCTGAAGCCGAACGTGCGGATGGAGGCGCCCAGTGACTCGTCCTCGGTCACCCAGGTGCTGGTGGCGGGGTCCAGGGTCCGTTCCACCAGGGTCCTGCTCTCCAGCAGGCAGCGGGTCACGGGCGACGAGGGGGCGCGCCGGACGGTTTCTCCCACGGCCAGGGTCGCCTCCGGACAGCTCTCGCGCACCGACTGCTGCCCCGCGCGGCGGATGACGGGCGTCATACCGACCGGTCCCGGGGCCGGTTCCTCCCCTCTCATGACCGTGTCCAGAAGGTCGACGGCAACGAATTCGGCGAGGTACGGCACGGCCTCGTCGGCCAGTTCCTGCGCGGTCCGCGTCACATCCAGCGTGCTGCCGATATGAGCACCGGCGTCGTTCAGCAGGGCCAGGCGTTCCTGGGCTCGCCAGCGCTCGGTGACGTCGATGACCATGTACCAGACGCCCACCTGCCGGCCCTGGCGGTCCTTCATGGCGATGAAGGAGGCGGAGTACGCACGCTCCCGGTCGGGATCGGCGTAACTGGGGCCGCGGAACTCGTAGTCCATCACCGGGGCCCCGGTCTTAAGAACCATCCGCATCCTCTCCTCGAACGCCTCCGCCTCCAGCCTTGGCAGCACGTCCGTCACCTGCCGTCCCAGCCGTTGCCCGAGGGGCATCAGGCGGTCCAGCGGCTCGTTCACCCAGACGTAGCGCAGGTCCGTGTCCAGGACGGCGATGCCGACCGGTGCGTGGGTGAGGGACGGAGTCAGCATCAGCTGGTTCACCCCGCCGCCCGGCATCCGCCAGAAGGCCCGTTTCGGCGGCCGGCCGACGAGATTGCCGAAGACCAGTGCGGCGACCGTGGCGACCAGCACGCCCGGGACTATTTCGTAGATGCCCGACTCGAGCGGCCCGAGCAGTGGATTGATCTTCTTCCAGAGAAGCACCGTGGTCGCCCCCGAGACGATCCCGGCCATGGCCCCCGCCCAGGTCATGCGCGGCCAGTACAGCGAGAGCAGGACGACCGGTCCGAAGGCCGCTCCGAAGCCCGCCCAGGCGTAGGCGACGATACTCAGCAGTCCGCCAGCTCTGAACGCGATCACGAAGGCGACCAGGATCACCGCGACGACGGCGCCGCGACCGACCCACACCAGCGTCCTGTCCGAGGCACGCCGATTGAGCAGCGCGCGGTAGAAGTCCTCCGTGAGGGCGACGGACGACACCAGAAGCTGGCTGTCTGCGGTCGACATGATCGCGGCCAGTACGGCGATCAGCAGCACCCCGGCGATCCAGGGATTGAGCAGCGTCTGGCTCAGGACGATGTACACCGTGTCCGGGTCGGGCAGCTGCGTGCCGATGCGCCCGATCCCGACGAGGCCGACGAGCGTGGCGCCGCCGAGCACGACGACGACCCACCCCGTTCCGATGCGGCGGGCCGTGGGGATGGCGCGGATGCTGCGGATGCCCATGAAGCGGGCCAGGATGTGCGGCTGACCGAAGTAGCCGAGGCCCCAGGCGAGCAGCGAGACGATCGCGACAGTCCCGAGCGACCCGCCCTCCGACCACCGGCCGCCCTCATAGTGTGCTTCGGTCCCCATGTCCAGCACGCCCGGTGCCTTGCTGTCGAGGGCGTCGCGCAACGCCCCGAAGCCACCGAGCGCCCCGACACCGATCACGGGGAGCATGACGAGGGCGAAGAACATCAGTGTGCCCTGCATCACGTGCGTCAGGCTCACGGCAAGGAAACCGCCCAGGCACGAGTAGATGACGATCACCAGGGCGGTCAGGGTCACCCCGAGGCCGAAACGGATGTCGAAGACGTTCTCGAACAGCAGCCCGCCGGCCACCAGCCCACTGGCGACATAGACGGTGAAGAACACGAGGGTGACCGCCGCCGAGACCATCCTGAGCGCCCCGGTGCGGTCCTCGAACCGCTCCTCCAGATACGCCGACAGGCTCACGGCGTTGGCGGCCCGCTCGGTGTAGGTGCGCAGCCTCGGCGCTACGAACTTCCAGTTGAGGTAGGTGCCGACCACCAGTCCGACGGCGATCCAGCTGGCGCCGATGCCAGCGGCGTACACCGCTCCGGGAAGCGCCAGGAACAACCAGCCTGACATGTCACTGGCCCCCGCGGACAGGGCGGCGACGAACGCGCTGAGCCTGCGGCCCCCCAGAGCGAAGTCGGCGAATGTGTGCGTGCGGGTGTACGCCCAGACACCCATTCCGATCATGGCAGCCACATACACCAGGAACGTGGACACGATCGGCGCACTCAAATCGAACATATTGTCCTCGCCTGCGAGGCTCATGAGCACGGCGCGACTGTCGGCGCGCGCTCGGCAGCAATACGCCCTGGACGTATAAATCTACAGATCCAGGTCGTCGGGGGTCGACTTGTCGGGGGTGAGCTGCTCCAAAGCGACGACCGCGTGAGGACCTTTGGTGTCCCCGGTGACGATGCGGAACGGTCCGCCGGCCGTGTGGGAGTCGGCCGTCGTGCGCCTGGCGTGTTCATCTGCTCTCCCCCGCTTTCTACCCCGGCCCGCAGGCCGGGGTGTCCTCACGCACCCCCGAGATACGCCTCCACGACACGCTCGTCCCCGGCCAGCTCGGCGGCCGGTGCGTCCAGCACGCACCGGCCGTTCTCGACCACGTAGCCGCGGTGCGCGATCTTCAGCGCGGCCTTGGCGTTCTGCTCGACCAGCAGCACCGAGGTGCCGGAGGCGTTGATCTCGGCGATCACCTTCATCACCGCGGCCACCACGAGCGGGGCGAGCCCCATCGACGGCTCGTCGAGCATCAGCAGCCGTGGTCCGGCGACGATCGCGCGGCCGACTGCGAGCATCTGCTGCTCCCCGCCTGACAGCGTGCCGCCTTGCTGGTCGCGGCGTTCGGCCAGTCGGGGCAGCAGGTCGTAGACGCGGTCGATGCGCCGCTTGATCACCGCCTGGTCGCGCACCAGGTAGCCACCGAGCTGCAGGTTCTCCTGCACACTGAGGGTGGAGAAGATCCGCCGACCCTCGGGCACGTGCACCAGTCCCATGCCGACGATCTCCGGCGGTTTGGCCCGGGTGATGTCCTGACCGTCGAAGACGATCCGGCCGCCAGACAGGGCGACCAGACCGGACACCGCGGACAGCGTGCTGGTTTTGCCCGCACCGTTGTTGCCGAGCAGGGCGACGACCTCTCCGTCGTCCACTCGCAGCGACATGCCCCGCAGCGCCTGCACCCCACCGTAAGAAACGTCCATCCCATCGATCTCAAGCGTCGGCACGAACGGTCTCCTCTCCTGTTTCCCCGAAACCTGTGTCCCCAGTCGCCTCGTCGTCCTCGTCGTCGCTGCCGAGGTACGCCTCGATCACCGCGGGGTCACGCCGAACCTGCTCGGGCGTGCCGTCCGCGATCTCCTTGCCGAAATTGAGTACGACCACCCGCTCCGACACCTCCATGACCAGGCCCATGTCGTGCTCGATAAGCACGATCCCGATGCCGAGCTCACGGATGCGCCGGATCAGGTCCAGTAGTTCGAGCTTCTCGCCGTGGTTGAGACCGGCGGCAGGTTCGTCGAGCAGCAGCAGCCTGGGGCGGCGGGCCAATGCGCGCGCGATCTCCACCCGGCGCTGTTCGCCGTACGGCAGGTTGCGCGCCGCACCCGCCCGGTCGCCGCGCAGCCCGACGAAGTCGAGCCAGTGGTGCGCCTCGTCGGTGGCCTCCTGCTCGCTCCGCCGGTAGCGGGGCGTGTGCAAGAGCGCGTCGAACACGTGCTGGCGCAGCCACAGGTGGGTGCCCGCCCGCACGTTGTCGAGCACCGGCAGGTCGCCGAAGAGCCGCACGTTTTGGAACGTGCGGGACACGCCGCGCGCCGCGATCGAGGACGTGCGCATCCGGGTCAGGTCGGCGCCGCCGATCGTGATCCGCCCGCTGGTGGGCCGGTAGAAGCCGGTGATGCAGTTGAAAGCGGACGTCTTGCCGGCACCGTTGGGGCCGATCACTGACACGATCTCCGCCTCGCCCACTTCGAAGCTCAGCCCGTCGACGGCCTTCACGCCACCGAACGCCAGGTGCAGGTCCGCCACTTCGAGCAACGTGGTCATGGCACACGCACCTCGCCTTCGGATTCATTGCCCACGGTGACCGCTGGTTTCGATCGACGGGCGGTGCGATCAGGTTCGCGGGTGCGGGCCGGCCAGACTCCCTGCGGCCGGAGCACCATGACCACGATCAGCAGCACACCGAACAGGAAGTACCGGTAGTCGGCGACATCGCGCAGCACCTCGGGCAGCACGCTGACGAACACCGCGCCGAGCACCACGCCCGGGGTGGAGCCCATGCCGCCGAGCACCACGGCCATCAGCACCAGCGCGGACTGCAGGAAGGTGAAGCTCGCGGGCGAGATCGCCGACAGTTGCGCCGCGAACAGCACCCCGGCCAGCCCGCCCCAGACGGCGCCGGCGATGTAGGCGGCCAGCTTCACCTTGTAGGTATGCACCCCCATGGCCTCGGCGGCGTCCTCGTCCTCGCGGATGAAGCGCCACGCCCGGCCCAGCCGCGAACGGATCAGCCGGTTCGCGCCGAGCACGGCGACGGACACGATGCCGAGCACCACGTAGTAGAAGGCGATCGAGCCGCTCAGGTCCACCCCGGCGACCGACAGGCTGGGAATGCCGTAGATGCCCTCCGGTCCGCCGGTGATGCTGATGTTGTTGGCGGTGATCCGGATGATCTCGCCGAACCCCAGCGTCACGATCGCCAGGTAGTCGCTGCGCAGGCGCAGGGTGGGGCCTCCGATGACGATCCCGGCGACCACGGTCACGATGATCACGAACGGCACGGTGGCCAGCAGTGGCCAGTGCAACTGGGTGGAGATCACCCCACTGGTGTAGGCGCCCACCGCGAAGAACGCGGCGTATCCGAGGTCGAGGAGCCCGCACTGACCCACCACGATGTTGAGCCCGACCGCGAGCATCACGAAGATGAGCGTGCCGGTCATCACGTTCATCGCGTACGGGGTGGCGATGATCAGGGGCCCGGCGAGGCCGATGAACAGCCCGGTCGGACCGATCCAACGGCTGCGCAGGAACGCCCCGGCCACGCCACCGACGCGGCCGGCCGGTCGGTGCGGCGTCTGCACCGCCTTGGTTATCTCCGTCATCACACACGCTCCGTGACGCGCTCGCCGAGCAGGCCGGTGGGCCGCACGGTCAGGAACAGGATGAGGAAGGCGAACGCGAACACGTCGCGCCACTGCCCGCCGAGGAAGTGCGTTCCGACTGATTCGAGCAGGCCGAGCACCACGCCACCGAGCATGGCGCCCTTGAAGTTGCCGATCCCGCCGATCACCGCCGCGGTGAACGCCTTGAGCCCGATGATGAAGCCCATCAGGAAGTTGATGCTGCCGTAGTAGGAACCCGCCATCACTCCGGCGGCGCCGGCGAGCGCGGACCCGATGAAGAACGCCTGGGCGACGACCCGGTTCACGTCGACACCCATCAGCCGGCTGGCCACCGGGTCGAGCGCGATCGCCCGCATCGCCCGGCCCTGCCGCGAGCGCATCACCATGGTGTTGAGCCCGGCCATCAGCGCGATCGCGATGCCGATGAGCACGATCTGGGAGACGCTGATCCGGACGCCGAACACCTGCAGGGACGAACCGCCCAGACGCACCGGGTACACCTCCGGGTTGGGCCCGGCCACGATGCGCATCCCGTATTCCAGCGCGAACGACGCGCCGACCGCGGTGATCAGCAGCGACAGTCGTGGCGCGCCGCGCAGCGGCCGGTAGGCGACGCGCTCGATCAGCACCCCGGCCAGGCCGGTGCCGACCATGGACAGCATCAACACCACGAGCAGCGCCACCAGCGACAGGGACGCCGTGAAGCCGCTGAACGAGGTGAGCAGCGCGAAACCTATGAACGCGCCGAGCATGTAGAGGTCGCCGTGGGCGAAGTTCAGCAACTTCATGATCCCGTAGACCATGCTGTAGCCGAGGGCGACCAATGCGTAGAACGAGCCCACGAACAGGCCGTTCCAGATGATCTGCAGCATGACAGATTCCCCTCAGACGCGGCGGCGGACCCGGACCGCAGGCCCGCCACCCGCTGCTGTGCTCAGGATTGGAGGTCGTCGGAGAGCGTGAACTTGGTGTCCGACACCTTCAGGATGCGGAAGCCGCCCTCCGACAGGGTGTGGTCCGAGGTGAACTTGAGCGGGCCGGAGAACAGCTTGAACCCGTCGATCTTCATCAACGCGTCCATGATCCTCTTGCCGTCCGTGCTGTCCGCGTCCTCGATCGCTTGGGCGGCCACGCGCACCGCGTCGTAAGACTGCAGTGCGTACGGGCCGGGCTCGGAGCCGAACCTCTTCTTGTAGTCGGCGATCCAGCTGCTCGCGCCTTCGATGGTGTCGGGCGTCTCGGTCATGGTGGCGTACACGCCCTGGGCGTTCTTCTCACCGGCGATGCTGATGAGCTTGGTGTCCACGTTGCCGTCGGCGACCATGATGTCGCCCTCGTAACCGGCCTGGCGCAGCTGCCGGACGAGCAGGCCGCCCTCCTGGTAGTAGCCGGTCCAGTACACGAAGTCGGGCTTGGCCGACACGACGGCGTCGACGTTCGCGCTGTAGTCGCTCTCGCCTGCGTTCACCGACTCCTTCAGCACCGTCTTCATGCCGGAGCTGCCCTTTTCAATGTCGGCCCTGGTTCGCTCGGTGATGTCGGTGGAGTAGCTGGTGTTGTCGTCGAGCAGCGCCACCCGGGTGGCCTTCCGCTTGGCCATCCACTCGACCGCGGCCTGTGCCTGCTGCGCCCCGGTGCCGTTGATGAGGAACACGTTCGGCAGCTTCTGCGAGACGAGGTCGCCCGAGTTCGCCGCCGGGATCACCATCGGGATGTCCGCCTTGTTGAACACCGACAGGGTCGGCAGCGTGGCCGACGAGCAGTATCCGCCGACCGACGCCGTGACTCCCGCCGCGACCAGCTTGTTCGCGGCGGTGACCGCGGTCTTCGGGTCGCACGCGCTGTCCTGCACGTTCAGCTTCAGCCTGCGGCCGAGTACCCCGCCGTCGGCATTGATCTCGTCGATCGCCAGCTGGGCGCCATTCTTCATATAGGGGCCGGCGGCGGCGCTGCTGCCCGAGGTGGGAATCGCCATGCCGAGCGTGATCGGGCCGTCGGAGTCGTCGCCGCCGCTGCCGAGCGCGCCCTGGCAACCGGTCAGCATCAGGGCTGCCGCGGCGAACGCGGCGGCGACTCCTGTCTTCGTCCTTCTCGCGGTTCTCACTTGATGCACCCATCTCTGCTGGTGGTCGCGACGGAATTGGTTCCGTCGCCGGTCAGGTCGTAGTTTTCTGTCGTAGCTTTCTCGAGAAAGCAGATCTTCCGGATCTCGGAAGTGCGGCGCTGTCACCGCGAGCCCGGCGTTCCGGGGTGACGGCTCGTGGCTCTCGGCTGGTGCCGCGATGGATCTGCCCCGGGGTGTGGGCAATCGGTGTATGCAGTTGCTGCGCTGCGGTGTCCGCGCCTCCGGCACGTGATCTCGCTGCGGGCGGGCCGAGGAACGCGGCACGCCGGTCTCCGGCTCATGTCTTCGAGGTGAGCGAGCGCAGGAAGAACGCCGGGTTCGCCGTACGTTCGGCGAGGCGGCGCATGACGTACCCGCACCACTGATCGCCGTAGAGCAGGTAGACACGCGGATGCTGCCGCGCGCCGGCCAGCCGGAGCTGCTCGGTTCCCGGATGCCGTACAGCATCTGGATCTCGAATTCGTCGGACGTGCGGCCGCCGGCTCGCGCCTGCCGCGACCATGACCGGGGCGTGCGAGGCCACCGTCGTGGAACCCCGGCCTTGTATCAGGATGTGCAGGTACGCCTCATCGACCGCGGCCTCGTCCTGGTACGCCACCGAGGCCGCTCGTTGTGGGCGCCCTTGCACAGCCGGGTGCGTGACCCGGGGCCCGACAGGTCCCGGCAGCCGGCTTCGCTCGCCGGCGAGCGCGCTCAGGACTACCGGGAAGAAACGGCCCGGTCGGTTCGTCGACCGGCCCGGGAACGGCCATGACGGCGTCCATGGAGCCTCCTGACATAGCGGTGGAAAAGGTTGTTTGCCGCCGCTGGGAACTGGCCCGTAGTCAACACCAGAAAGCACACCAGGCCATGAGCCGGTGGAACAAAACTCACGTCGTCCCGTTGTTCCATTGGCCAAAAATGCAAGGTGTACTGTTGCCGAATGCAGTCGGCGTCCAGTCTGGGAGACGTGCTGTGATCACCGACCGTCAAGAACTTTCCCGCGCGTTTGCCGCCACCACCGGCCCCACCGAGGCCATCACGCTGCGTGAGCTGCTCAGAGCCCTCGACACAGCTGTCGTCCGGGTGGTCGACGCCCCCGCAGGCGAGGGCGTCACGATCTCCTCGGTGGCGCTCGTCGATGGTTCAGACCTGCTGGCCGAGGCCGGATCGCACGTGCCCGTGCCCGACCTCTACTTGCACGCAGGTGTCACGAACGCCGAGGCCGTGCGCTGGTTCGACGAGGTCGCGCAGCGCTCCCCCGAGCACCGGCCGGCGGCGGTGATGTCGAAGAACGCGGCCGAGTCGAGCGCGCTGCAGGCCGCGGCGCGCCAGGCCGGTGTCGCACTCTTGGAGGTGCACCCGAAGGCCCGGTGGGACCACGTGCTGCCGCTGGTCAAGCGCATGGTAGACCGCTCCCGCCGACACCAGACCGCCCTGGGGGAACCGGATCTGCTCGCCACGGACACCGACCTGTTCGGCCTCGCCCAGATGGTCGCGCAGAACGCCGGTGGCCTGGTCTCGATCGAGGACGCGCAATCGCATGTGCTTGCCTACTCGGCCTCCGACGAATCCGCCGACGAACTGCGCACCCTGTCGATCCTCGGCCGGGAAGGCCCGCGGGACTACCTTCGGGCACTGGAACAATGGGGGGTGTTCGACCGGCTGCGCGAAAGCGACGAGGTCATCGACGTGCCGGCGCACCGCAAGCTCGGCACCGTGCGGCGGCTGGTGGTCAGTATCCGGCAGCCGTCCGACGAAGGCTCACCCGCACCGAGGATGCTCGGCTCCATCTGGTTGCAGCAGGGCGCCGAACCCTTCACCGCCGATGCCTCGGACGTGCTGCGTGGAGCGTCGGCGATCGCCGCCCGGATCATCTGGCGCAGCCTCAACGCCCCCTCCACCGAGGGTCTGCTGATCCAGCGTCTGTTCGGCGCACGCGGCGGAGGCGTGGACGTCCCCTCGCTGGCCGGCGCCCTCAACCTGCCGGTCACCGGACCGGCTGCGGTGGTCGGTTTCGCCCTCACCGGGTGCGCGAACGCGGCACCGGCCGACCGGTTCACCGGCATAGGGAGCATGATCCGGCTGCATGCGAGCTCGTTCCGCCACGACTCGGTGGCCACGGTCATCGGCAAGCGCGCCTACGTGCTGCTGCCCGGCTACAAGTCGGCGACCACCGTCTCCGCGTGGGCGCGGCAGCTCGTCGACGACTTCGAGGTGAAACGGTCGGTCGTGTTGCGCGCCGCGGTCGCCGTCCAAGTGATGGACCTCGGGCAGGTGGCCGTGGCCCGGACCGAGGTCGACCGGGTCCTCGACGGCACCGCCGCCACCTTCCCGGAGGGCAGGGTGACCACGCTCGCCGAATCCCGCACGGCGGTACTGCTCGACGAGATCCTCGACCTGGTCGGCGGGCGTCCCGAACTGTATGACCCACGCCTCGACGCGCTGTTCGACTACGACATCAAGCACGCGTCGAACCTGTGGGAGAGCGCCGAAGCTTACCTGGCCCAGTACGGGGACGTCCGCAAGGCCGCGGCAGCGCTCCAGGTGCATCCGAACACGATGCGCTACCGAATCCGCAGGGTCGAGGACATCGTCGGACTCGACCTGGGTGACCCCTCCGACCGGCTACTCCTCGAACTGCAGCTCTCCCTGCACCGACGCAGGAAGCTGGCCGAACCGCCCGCCTGACCGCCGGTCCGAGGTTCCGGCAGCAGGAGATGCATTCGTCGCGTCGTGGCGTTGAGCATCTGTCGCAATCCGCAGGCCCGACCGTGTGGCATTTGTCCATGGCGCCGGGCAAGACCCGCTCCTACCGTGTGGGCACACGCGGTCCCGCACGCCGGGCGACCCCCCCGTGACACCGCGTCCCGGCCGGACCTGGACATCGCCGACGACCCTACCGGCTCGCCGGAGGTATCCCCGCACCGCACCCCGCCGATCGGCCTCCCGAACGAAGCGCGACGCCCGTTGATCCGCCGGGTCTCCCGCCCCTGGCCCCCACAGCCCCGATGGGTCGCCGAGAGCGCGGGAAACAGCAGGCTCCACCGTCCCGAATCTCCTGAAAGGCCGAAAGGTTGAGCACACGGACCGCCTACGACGAGGCGCCTCTCCACTTCCCCGCGACGGGTCAGCACATAGTGATCGTCGAGGACGACGAAGCTCTGGGCCGGGAAGCCGCGGAGTGCATCAGCCGCTGGGGCAGCACCGTTCACCGTCTGAACCGCCCGGACGACGGCACCCTGCTACGCCGACTCCAGCAACCCTTGGACGGCATCGCCGTGGTGTCCCGCGACGACATCGTCGCACTGCGCTACGCCCTGCTCACCGAACATCTGAAGCCCGGCATCCGCCTGGTGGTCACCCTCTTCGACCGCACCGTCGCCGACGAGGTCTCCCGCACCGTCCCGAACTGCAGTGTGCTCAGCATCACCGACACGATCGTGCCCAGCCTCCTGGCCAGCTGCCTCAACCCGCGGTATGCCATGCTCCAGCCCACCGGCACCGGCATGGTCGGCGTACTACGGCAGGAAGCCCCCGCAACCGTCGATCGTCTGTCCCGGCGGGCCCTCGCCGCAGTCTCCCGGCCCCGGCCGCGCGTCGGCGTCCTGACCTGGTTCCGATCCCTCGGCACCTCCGCGAAGGCCCTCGTCGCCAGCTCCGCCGGGCTCCTCGGGGTGCTCATCCTGGACCTGTTGCTCGGTGTCCTCGTCCTCCACGAGCACTGGTACGACGCCCTGTGGAACGCGGCACGTGGCCTCACCACGATCGGATCCTCACCCGCCGCGGAACACGGCCCGGCCTGGTACAAGCTCCTCTCCGCCCTCTCGGTACTGACCGTGCTTGCCCTCACCGCCCTGTTCACCGCCGGCCTCGTCGACCAGCTCACCGGGCGGCGTATGACCAGCATCCTGGGAGCCCGTTCCATCCCACGACACGGCCACGTCATCGTCGTCGGCCTGGGACAGGTAGGGCTGCGGCTGTCCGCCCGACTGCGCGATCTCGGTATCAAGGTCGTCGCCGTGGAACGCAACCCCGGGGCCGGCTGTGTGCCCCTGGCGCGTTCCCTCGGCATCCCCGTCGTCCTCGGTCGCGGCGGAGACCGGTTCCTGTTGAACCGCCTGTGCGTCCAGCGGGCTCGGGCCCTGGCGGCGGTGGGATCCGACGGCTTGGAGAACATCGCGGTGGCGGTCGCGACCCGGGCGGTCGCTCCGCAGCAGCGCATCGTCCTGCGGGCCGGCGGCGACGAGATCACCGCTGATTCGCAGTCGCTCTTTCGCATCGGTGCCGTGTGCGACGTCACCCGCATCGTGAGCGCGTCCGTGGCGGCGTCCGTTCTCGGCGCCAGACCGCTCAGCGTCTTCACGACGGAACGGCGCACGTGCGCCCTGTTCCCCGACGAGCAGGTCGTCGACCTCGGAACGTGGGATGTGGCCCCCCGTCGGCAGAGCGACCCCACCGAGGGGAGCACCGATCCCGCGGCCGGCGTATCGGCCCGTTGACGACCGGCCCCCGAGCTGGGACATGCTCGTCTTCCATGGGGAGAGCAGTCAGCGGTGGAACGGGATCCGGTCCTCGATCGCCAGGACCAGCTTGGCGGCGGGGGAGGGGTACACCGACTCGCCCTATGTCGTCGTCGACCAGCTGGGGATGCCGAGGAACACCCGGTATCTGCGCGAGCATGCGTACCGGCTGATGCGCGAGTTGGAGATGCGGCAGGTCCGGCTGTACGACGTCCGGCACAGCTGTCTGTCCTACCTCGCGAACAGCGGGGTGCCGGATCACGTCCTGGCCGCGTGGGCCGGTCACACGAACGCGGCGTTCACCAAGCGGAAGTACGTCCATGTTGATGTTGAGGACATGCGTGCCGCGGCGTCCGCGTGGGACGGCTTCCACAGCGAACGTACCGACCGGTCGTGAGCGATTGTGAGAAATCGCCGCTTGTCGACCTCAGGAAACACGGTCCGAACAGGTGGTTTCCGTGGCGACGTAGAACAGTACGGAGCGGTTCGCGCAGTCCAGCGCCCCGCCTCGGTTTGTGGCTCACTACGACGACCCGCCGTCGGTCGGGGTCCCGCAGGGGCTCCCGTAGGGCAGCAGCTCCGGTCGCTTCGCCGGCCGCCCGTCGCCGGACGAGCGGCCCGTGAGTCGCCGTCCGACCCACGGCAGGAGGTGCTGCCGGGTGAACTGGAGGTCGGCGGCGCGTCGGGCTGCCCACCGTGGTCGCGGTGCCGTGGGCAGCGGTGCCCTCCAGTCCTCGGCCGGGGGCAGACCCAGGGCCTGCCACACGGCTTCCGTCACCCTGCGATGCCCTTCGGCCGTCAGGTGGAGCCGGTCGACGTCCCACAGGCGTTGGTCG
Source organism: Streptomyces sp. NPDC059169 (assembly GCF_042755225.1). Taxonomy (NCBI): domain Bacteria; kingdom Bacillati; phylum Actinomycetota; class Actinomycetes; order Kitasatosporales; family Streptomycetaceae; genus Streptomyces; species Streptomyces sp. NPDC059169. The sequence continues at coordinate 80,954 of NZ_JBHZCF010000013.1, forward strand.
CCGAGCACTTCGGCCCCGTACAGGTCCACCACGAGGGCACCGTGCCGGGCGGCCAGGGTGTCGATGTGGTCGAACAGTTCCTCCATGCGCGGCCTGAACCGCTCCATGACCGGGCCGCGGCGCCCGGGGCTCCGCATCAGGAGCAGTCGACGGCAGGAGGGGGAGAGGCGCTCCACGGCCTCGTCGAGCAGCCCCCGTACCCGTCCCATGTCGCAGGAGGGCCGCAGTGCGTCGTTGAGACCGCCCACCAGGGTCACCACGTCCGCGTCCATCGACGCGGCGACGGCCACCTGCTCGTCGACGATCTGGCCGATCAGCTTCCCGCGCACGGCGAGGTTCGCGTACCGGAAACCGGGGTTGCGACCGGCGAGCCGGGAGGCGAGCTGATCTGCCCACCCCCGGTACGAGCCGTCCGGTTGTAGGTCGGACATGCCCTCGGTGAAGGAGTCACCGACGGCGACGAGACTGCTGTACGTGGGGTTCATCTCCATGGCGGACGCATCATACCGCGCGGTATGTAGCGGCCGACCCGGGTTTCCCAGGGTCGTGCGTCGTGGTGTCGGGACGCTGTGGGCAAGGGTATGTCACGTACATGACGAGCATCGGGAGCGCCGTCTTCTGGACCGCCACCGCCGAGCGCGCCGTGCGCACGTTCGCGCAGTCGCTCGCCGCCGTCCTCGCGGCCGGGGCGACGGACCTCTTCGACGTCGACTGGCCCGCCGCCCTCGCGACGGCGGGCCTCGCCACGCTCCTCGCCGTCCTCACGGCGGTCGCCGCCTCGGGCGCGGGCCGGCCCGGGCCCGGCATCACCGAAACCACGGACCGCGCCCCCTCGCCCCCCGGCCCATGATCGGGGCGGCTTCTCAGTTCGCCTGACCCGCCGGCCCCACCAGCTTGCGCAGCACGTCCTCCATGGTGACCAGACCGGTGAGCCTGCCGTTCTCGTCCAGCACCGCCGCGAGGTGCGTCCGACTGCGCCGCATGGCGGTGAGCACGTCGTCCAGCGGCGTCGCGGCACGTACCCGGGCGATCGGCCGCAGCGCGGACGCCGGGAAGGGCTCGTCACGCGGCAGCTCGTCCAGGGCGTCCTTCACATGGAGGTAGCCCAGGATCCGGCGGGAGCCGTCGACGACGGGGAATCGGGAGAACCCCGACTCGGCCGACAGCCGTTCCAACTCGCCGGGCTGGACGCCGGCCTGGGCGTACACCACCCGCTCCACCGGCATCACCACATCGGCGACCGGCCTGCGGCCCAGCTCCAGGGCGTCGCGCAGCCGCTCGGCCGCCCGGTCGTCGAGCAGCCCCGCATCCCCCGAGTCCCTGACCATCCGGGCCAGTTCGTCGTCCGAGAAGGTGGCGGCGACCTCGTCCTTGGTCTCCACGCGCAGCAGCTTGAGCAGCCCGTTCGCGAAGGCGTTGATCGTGAAGATCACCGGGCGCAGCGCGCGGGCCAGTGCCACCAGCGGCGGGCCGAGTGCCAGGGCCGTCCGGGTCGGCTCGGCCAGGGCGATGTTCTTCGGCACCATCTCGCCCAGCAGCATGTGCAGGTACGTGGCCACGGCGAGCGCGATGACGAACGAGATCGGATGGACCAGCTGGTGCGGCATCCCGACGGCGTCGAAGACCGGCTCCAAGAGGTGCGCGATGGCGGGCTCCGCGACCACGCCGAGCACCAGGGTGCACAGCGTGATGCCGAGCTGCGCGGCGGCCAGCAGCGCCGAGACGTGCTCCAGACCCCAGATGACGCTGCGGGCGCGACGGTTCCCGGCCTCCGCCTCCGGTTCGATCTGGCTGCGCCGCACCGAAATCAGGGCGAACTCGGCGCCCACGAAGAAGGCGTTCACGACCAGCGTGAGGAACGCGATGAAGAGCTGCACCGCGGTCATCGTCCACACCTCCCCTCGGCTTCGGTGTCGTCCTGCGACACCGGCGGTGCGTGCAACAGGACCCGCGCAGCACGCCGTCCCGACGCGTCCACGACGTCGAGCCGCCAGCCGGCCAGCTCCAGGGTGTCGCCGACGGCCGGTATGCGGCCCAGCGACGCGGCGACGAGCCCCGCGAGCGTCTCGTAGGGACCTTCCGGCACCCGCAGCCCGATGGCATGCAGCTGGTCGGCGCGCGCGGCTCCGTCCGCCGACCACAGGGTGCGCCCGTCCGCGTCCTCACCGGCCCGCGCGAGATCCGGCGTCTCGTGCGGATCGTGCTCGTCGCGGACCTCCCCGACGACTTCCTCCACGATGTCCTCCAGCGTCACGACCCCGGCCGTTCCGCCGTACTCGTCGATGACGACGGCCATCGTGCGCTTGCCCGACAGCTGGTCGAGCAGCCGGTCCACGGTCAGCGTCTCGGGCACCAGCAGCGGCTCGCGCAGCAGCCCCGCCACCGGCAGGAGCGGACGCTGATCGGGCGGGACGGCCAGGACGTCCTTGATGTGCGCGATCCCGATGATGCCGTCGAGACTTCCCCGGTAAACGGGGAAGCGCGACAGCCCGGTGGCCCGCGTGGCGTTGGTGACGTCCTCGGCGGTGGCCTGCGCGTCCAGGGCCGTGACCTGCACGCGCGGCGTCATCACGTTCTCCGCGGTCAGCTCCGCCAGACTGAGGGTCCGGACGAAGAGTTCGGCGGTGTCGGCTTCCAGCGCACCCTCCCGTGCCGAGTGCCGGGCCAGGGCGACGAGCTCCTGGGGGCTGCGCGCCGACGCCAGCTCCTCCGTCGGCTCGAGGCCGAGCCGGCGGAGGATGCGGTTGGCCGTGTTGTTGAGATGGCCGATCAGCGGCCGGAACGCGGCGGAGAAGACCCGCTGCGGGGCGGCGACCACCTTCGCGACGGCGAGCGGCGACGAGATCGCCCAGTTCTTGGGCACGAGTTCGCCGACGACCATGAGGACGACCGTGGAGAGGCCGGTACCGATCACCAGTGCTGTGGACGACGCCACTGACGGTGAGGCCCCGAGGGACTCGATCGGCCCGCTGATCAGCTTGGCGATCGACGGCTCGGCGAGCATGCCGACCACGAGGTTGGTGACGGTGATGCCGAGCTGGGCGCCGGAGAGCTGGAACGTGAGCCCCCTGACGGCTTTCAGTGCACTGGACGCGCCGCGCTCACCGCGGTCCGCCGCACGTTCGAGGTCGGCCCGCTCGACCGTCGTGAGCGAGAACTCCGCCGCGACGAAACCTCCACACGCGAGGCAGAGCAGCACCGCCACGAAGAGGAGGAGTACTTCGGTCATCGGTTCACCTCCGTCCCATGATCGGGCAGTGGGAGGAGGACCGCGCGGTGTCTGCTATTAGGAGGCTCGCCCATGGGCGGACGCTCACACCTTTCGTTCGCTGGTGGATGGAGCACCATGGTAAAGGATGGGCAAAGCCTCCGTCGTTCCAGGTGGCCGACCACCCGGCCCGACACCGGCCGTCGGTCCACCAGGAGCCTCTCCCGCGGGCTCCACCACGGCTGCGGGACGGGTCCTGCGGCGCCCGGGTGCGGTGAACCCGCTCGTCCCGATCGAGTGCCCCTGCACCACCGCACCGACGGACCGGGCGGCACAAGCCGTCACGCGGACGGCGGGGGCACCTGCCGGGGCGGTCCGTTCCGGCTGCTACCCACCGCCGAGGGTCCAGCCACTCCCGGCCGGGTCCGCGCCCGGCGATGCACACGGGGAGTGTGGTGCGATCCGCCGCGGTCAGCGTCGGCGCAGGTTGAACGCCCGGAGCAGGACGCCGATGCGGTCCCGGCGCAGCCGGGCGGGGGCGCGGTCCCCTCAAGTCCGGTGGTCTCCGTGTCCCCCCGCCGGAGATCGTGTCGAGACCGGCGGGGCAGTGCATCAGCGTGGACCTGCCCGAGCCGGACGGGCCGCTGACGGCCGTGCACCGCCCCGTGCGACGTCCGCGTCGATGGAGTCCAGCGCGCGGACCGCCGTCCCACCGGTGCCGTACGCCTGGGTGAGGCCGCGAGCCCGGGCGGTGAGGGACGGGCCCGAAGCCCGTCCCGGAGCGGGCGTTGTGGCAGGTGGGGCAGGTGGGGACAAGACCGCCTGCTGGGCCGTCGGCACCACGGTGCTCCCATCAACCTGAGGATGCGGGCTCCGCCCTTGTCGGCGCTGGCGTGACGGCGCTAGCTTGACGGTGTGGCGAAGACTCAGCTGAACGTTCGAGTGGACGAGAGAACCGCCGAGGCCGCGCGGCAGCGGGCGCTCCAGCGGGGAGTCAGCGTGAACCGCTACATCGAGGAGCTCGTCAGGCAGGACGCCGGCGAGGTGGGCCGCGCCTTCGTCGAGGCCGCCGCCGACTTCGTGCACTGTTACGGGCCGGTGTTCGCGGACGAATTCGGCACGGACGGCGCGGCTGCGGCAGCGAAAGCCACGCAGGAGCGCAGCGGGCGTTGAGCCCGTCGATCGACCTCGCCTGGTTGCTGATCGTCGCCGAGCACAAGATGCCCGGTGACCCGCAGGTCACCGACTGGGGCGCACTCGTCGCCGCCGTCAGCCGACACGAAGCGGAGATATTCGGCACCCCCGTCTACGGCGATGCGCAGACCCGAGCCGCCTCCCTGCTGCAACTGCTCCTGCATGTACCGGCGTTGGAACATTCCAACGCGATGTTCGCCTCGGCCGTGGCCTACGGCTACCTCGTGGCCTGCGGGCTGAAGGTGGTCACCTCCCCGGAGCGGGTCCGCGACCTCGCCCGCCTGGTCAAGGAGGGGGGTGTGAACGTCCAGGACATCGCCGCCGAACTACGACGATGGACCGGGTGACGCCCTTCGCGCCCGACCGCGGCAACCGTTTGGGCCGCAAGCGCACCGACCCCGATCCCACGGCCCGCCTAGCTCGGGTGCCGCTCGGGCGGTCCGTCCGCGTGCGGCCGGCGTGCCACCCCCAGCACGCAGTGGGACGTGGGGAGTTGTGGTCCCTTCTCCGGAACCAGCAGCCTGCGGTACGCGCCCAGCTCGAACCCGGCCGCCTCGATCGCGGCGAGCGGCTCGCGCGACGTGTGGCAACCACCGAACAGCAGGGGCCACACCGTGCGGTCGAGCCCCCGCTGGACCGTGGCCATGGCGCCGCCCGGAGCCCGGCCGTGCTCGAAGAAGCGCAGCTCCCCTCCGGGACGCAGGACCCTGCGGACCTCGACGAGCGCACGCGACACGTCACGCACGCTGCACAGCACCAGGGAGACGACCGCCCCGTCGAAGGCCTCGCTCTTCACGGGAAGCGCCTCCGCCGCACCGGGAACCACGTCGACGGGCACGTCCGCATGCCGCGCGGACGTCAGCGCCAACGTCCGCAGCGTGCGTTCCGGTTCGATGGCGACCACCTCGGACACCGCTGCGGGGTAGTGCGCGAAGTTCAACCCGTTGCCCGCACCGATCTCGATGACCCTGCCGGAGAGACCGGCGAGCATTTCCTCGCGGTACGCCGCGATGCCGGCTCTGAGGTCGGCGGACACGCTGAACCGTGCGTAGAAGCGGGCGAAGAGTGGGTGGTGCACGGAGTCCCGGGGGACCTTGGGGCGGCGCAGCGACATGGGGGCCTCCTCCGGCGTCCGACGGAGTGGTACGGATGGACGGATACGGTGATTGTCCCCACGCGGGGCCCGGCTCAGTCGATCCGGCCGCCACCTGGCGGTCGGCAACCCGCCACACCTTCGTGTGACCGCCCGACGCGCACCCGGCCGCTATACGAAGCAGAACTCGTTGCCCTCGGGGTCGCGCATGACCTGGAACCGGCCCTGCGCGTCGGCCACCACCCCGCCCACCCTGGTCGCCCCGAGCCGGACCGCCGCATCGGCCGCGGCCTCGACGTCGCCCGCGGCGAGGTCCAGGTGCAACCGGTTCTTGGCGGACTTCCCCTCCGGCACGCGCTGGAAGGCGACGCGCACGAAGTCCGGCGGGTCGACGTACGCCCAGTCGGCGTCCCGCACCGCTGCCCCGGCGCCCAGCAGCGACGACCAGAAGCGGGCCAGGGGCGCCGGCTCAGCGCAATCGAAGACGATCTCCTCAACACGTGCCCGCACGACGTCACCCCGCCTGCGCGGCGAACGCGGCCGCGTCCCAGACGCCACCGAGCGAGGGGGCGAGCCAACCGGGAGCCGCCGTACGGAACGCCTCCGGCGCGAGGGAGCCCGCGCCTTCGGGGACGGCGCCGAGCAACTCCGCGTCGGCGTACCGCGGGAGGTCCGTCAGGTTGCAGCGCGCCGCGAGGTCCGGCACGGCGGGCCAACTGCCCACCACGACCCCCAACGGCTCGAGGGAACGCGCGCGCAGTGCCTCGGTGGTGAGACAGGTGGCGTTCAGGGTGCCCAGCCCCGCGGTGGTCACCACCAGGACCGGTGCCTGCAGCAGCCGCGCGGCGTCGGCGAGCGTACCGCCCTCGTCGTCGAACCGCACGAGCAAGCCCCCGGCACCCTCGACCAGGACGAGATCGTGTTCGGTGGCGAGTTTCTGCGCGGCCTCGGCGACCGCCCCGGGACCCACCGTCGAGAGGCCGGCCCGTCGTGCAGCCGTGTTCGGCGCCAACGGTTCGGGGAACCGTGCCAGTTCGACCTCCCTGACCCCCGGACCCGCGAGTCGGGCGGCCTCCTGGGCGTCCCCGGTCTCACCCGGGGCGAGACCGGTCTGTGCCGGCTTGAGCACCGCCACGGAGCGTCCTCCTGCGGCCGCCACTGCGGCGACCGCAGCGGTGACCACGGTCTTGCCGATCTCGGTTCCGGTCCCGCTGACGACGAGGACGCCCATGCTGCTCCCTGCTCCCTGCTCCCTGGTCTGTGGATCCACCATCGGCGTCCGGCGGGACGCCCGCCCTCAAGTCGCCGCGGCGGCGCAGACCGCCCGGGTGATCCGGCCGAGGTCCGCGTCGCCGGTCACGAACGGCGGCATCGTGTAGATCAGGTCCCGGAAGGGACGCAGCCACACGCCTTCGGAGACGGCTGCACGGGTCGCTGCGGCCATGTCCACCGGATGGTCCAGCTGTACGACGCCGATCGCGCCGAGGACCCGGACGTCCCGGACACCGGGGATGTCGGCGGCCGGGGCGAGCCCGTCGCGCAGCCCCGTCTCCAGGCGCTTGATCTCACCGCGCCAGTCCTGTCCGAGCAGCAGGTCGATCGACGCGCAGGCGACGGCGGCCGCCAACGGGTTCCCCATGAACGTCGGGCCGTGGGCCAGGACGGGCACCTCGCCCCGGGAGATGCCGTCCGCCACCCGGGACGTGCACAGGGTGGCCGCCATCGTCAGGTAGCCGCCGGTCAGCGCCTTGCCGAGGCACATCACGTCCGGCGAGACGCCGGCGTGCCCCGCGGCGAAGAGCTCGCCGGTGCGCCCGAACCCCGTGGCGATCTCGTCGAAGACCAGCAGGACGCCGTGCTCGTCGCAGGCTTCGCGCAGCACCCGCAGATAGGCCGGGGCGTGGAACCGCATCCCGCCGGCTCCCTGCACCACGGGCTCCACGATCACCGCGGCCGTCTCACCGGCATGACGTGCGATCAGCTCCCGCAGGTGCTCGGCGTACCCGTCCTCGTGGTCGACCGGCGGCGCATCGGCGAAGACCTGCCGGGACAGGACCCCGGACCACAGCTCGTGCATTCCGCCGTCCGGGTCGCACACCGACATCGGCTGCCAGGTGTCCCCGTGGTAGCCGCCGCGCCAGGTCAGCAGCCGCCGTTTCTCAGGTCGTCCCACCGAGCGCCAGTACTGCAGGCACATCTTCACGGCGACCTCGACGGACACCGAGCCCGAGTCGCACAGGAAGACGTGCCGGAGCGGTTCGGGGGTGATCTCCACCAAGCGCGTCGCGAGCCGGACGGCCGGTTCGTGGGTGAGTCCGCCGAACATCACGTGGCTCATGCGGCCGAGCTGGTCCTGCGCCGCTTCGTTGAGCACCGGGTGGTTGTACCCGTGGATGGCGGACCACCAAGAGGACATCCCGTCGACCAACTCGTCCTGCCCGTACGCCGGTTCGGCGAGCCTGAGCCGCACCCCGGACGCGGACTCCACGACCAGCGGGTCCGCGCGGCCCGGCATGGGGCCGTACGGATGCCAGACGTGGGCCCGGTCCAGCGCGACCAGCTCGCGTGCGGCGGTCTCACGCATTGGGCGCGAGGTCGGTTCCGGCGCCGCGGCGGCGCACGGACACCAGGTCGGTGCGGGCGGCCTGCGCCGCGGCGGACGCCTCGGCCCCGGGCGCACCGGCGGAGTCACCGCAGGGTGCGCAGCCGCCGGCAGGCGAACCGCAGCCGCTCGCCGCGACGTCCGCCCGGTGTTCGGGAAGCGTCGTGGTGTCCGTGCCCTCGACCTCGAAGCCCGCGTCCGTGATCATCTCCAGATCGGCCTTGCCGGCCTGGCCCTCGCTGGTCAGGTAGTCGCCGAGGAAGATCGAGTTGGCGAGGTGCAGCGCCAGCGGCTGGAGGGTGCGCAGATGGACCTCGCGGCCTCCGGCGAGGCGGACCTCCACGTCGGGGCAGACGAAGCGCACCATGGCGAGGATCCGCAGTGCCCGCTGCGGCGTGAGGTGCCACTCCTTGGCGAGGGGCGTGCCCTCGAAAGGGATCAGGAAGTTCACCGGCACCGAGTCGGGATCCAGCTCGCGCAGTGCGAACACCACGTCGACCAGGTCCTCGTCGGTCTCGCCCATGCCCGCGATCAGGCCGGAGCAGGCCGACAGGCCGGCGGCGTGCGCCTTCTGCACGGTGTCCACCCGATCGGCGTAGGTGTGGGTGGTCGTGATGTCCCCGTACGTCCCCTCGGACGTGTTGAGGTTGTGGTTGTACGCGTCGGCGCCCGCGGCCCGCAACCGCTCCGCCTGGCCGTCGGACAGCAACCCGAGGCAGGCGCACACCTCGACGCCGTCGTTCTGCTCCTTGATGGCCTCGATGGTCTGCGAGACGCGGTCGACGTCACGGTCCGTCGGGCCCCGGCCGCTGGCGACGAGGCACACCCGCTTCGCCCCGCCGGCGACGCCGGCGGCGGCAGCCTTCGACGCCTCGTCCGGCTTCAACCAGGTGTACTTGAGGATCTCGGCCTTCGAGCCGAGACGCTGGGAGCAGTACGAGCAGTCCTCCGGGCACAGGCCTGACTTGAGGTTGACCAGGTAGTTCAGTTTCACCCGCCGCCCGAACCACGTGCGGCGCACCTTTCCGGCCGCCGCCACCACATCGAGCAGGTCGTCGTCGGAGGTCGCCAGCACGGCGAGCGCTTCTTCGCGGGTCGGCAGCTCACGCCGCAGCCCCTTGTCCACCAGCGTGTTCAGGAGGTCCATGATGCAGATCCTGGACTACCGAACACCCCTCGGCCAAGGAGGAACTCAACAACAGACGCCGAATGAGGTGTGTGTATCGCCACACCCTGACCTCGGCACCGCCCGGATAGGGTCTGTGCGCTGCCTACAAAAGGACCGGAGCTCATGTCCCAGGATCCGTTCCACTGGACCACCGACGCGGCGCGGCTGCGCGAGGAAGCCGGGCTCGTCCGCGCGCTGCGGCCCCGCGCCTTCGACGCGACCGTGCTCGACCTCGCGAGCAACGACTACCTGGGTCTCACCCGGCGACCGGAGATCACCGAGGCCGCGGCGGGGGCGGCCCGGCGCTGGGGGGCGGGTGCCACGGGTTCCCGACTGGTCACCGGCAGCACCGAGCTGCACGCGGAACTGGAGCGTGAACTCGCCGAGTTCTGCGGATTCGAAGCCGCACTCGTGTTCGCCTCCGGGTACGCGGCGAACCTCGCGGCGCTCACGGCGCTCAGTTCGCACGGCTCCCTCATCGTGTCGGACGCCGCCAATCACGCCTCGATCATCGACGGCTGCCGGCTTTCGCGGGCCGAGACGGCCGTCGTTCCGCACGCCGATCCGGAGGCCGTGCGCAAGACGCTCGAAGCGCACCCGGGGCGGCGCGCGTTGTTCGTCACCGACTCGGTCTTCTCGGTGGACGGGGACGCCGCCCCGCTCGCCGAGTTCGCCCGGGTGTGCGGGGGCCACGGCGCGGCGCTGATCGCCGACGACGCCCACGGTCTCGGCGTGCTCGGCGAGGGGGGCCGGGGTGCCCTGCACGCGGCCGGGCTGGCGGGTGCCACCGGAGTCGTCGCCACTCTCACCCTCTCCAAGTCCCTGGGCAGCCAGGGAGGTGCCGTCCTCGGCCCCGCACCGGTCATCGACCACCTGGTCAACGCGGCCCGCACCTTCATCTTCGACACCGGGCTCGCCCCGGCCGCGGTGGGCGCGGCACTTGCGGGCCTGCGTCTGCTGCGCCGCGAGCCCGATCTCGCCGACCGCGCCCGTACCGTCGCCAGGACGCTGTACGAGCGTCTGACGTCTGCGGGACTCGGCGCGGTGCGTCCCGATGCGGCCGTGGTCTCCGTGACCGCGCCGTCGCCGGACTCCGCGGTGCGCTGGGCGGCGGACTGCCGGGCCGCGGGTCTGGCCGTCGGCTGTTTCAGGCCGCCGTCCGTACCGGACGGCATCTCCCGCATCAGGCTCACCGCGCGGGCGGACCTGACCGGCCGGCAGATCGACAGGGCGGTCGCCACGATCCTCGCGACGGCGCCGGCGGCCTGAGCCTCTCCTCTGACGGGAGGGAGCCGACGGCGACGGGCCCACCGGCGGCTGCTCGTAGAGGAGTTGGAGACCGTCGGACGGCCCGGCCCGCATACCCGTCCGGTGTGCCCGGTGTGCCCGGATGTCGGCCCAAATACGGTCTGACGTCGCAGAGTTCACCGCTTCGAGCGACAGATATCCGCACATCCAGGTGGATCGCCGCCCACGGTGGCACCAACAGTGGCACTCTGGCGCGAAGCACGCCCGAGGCTGTTCCGGCACACCATCCGCTATGCGCCGCGCCGGCCCCGGTGGGAAAGGGACAGCTCGCCATGGCAGACCACCAGGAAGCATCCGTCACCCTGCCGAGCGATCCCGCCTCGGTCTCCGCCGCGCGCATGCACATCGCGAGCGTCCTCACCGAATGGGGATTGCCCGCGGATGCCGAGGCGGCCGACACCATCCGGCTCATCGTCTCCGAGCTCGCGACCAATGCCGTGCAGCACACGTTCGGCCAGTCGCCGACCTTCACGGTCGACGTCCGGCTGGAGCGCGACGAGCAGCTGCGCATCGGCGTGACCGACAGCCACCCGCGCTGGCCACAGCGGCTGCCCGCCGCGGTGCAGCAGGACAACGGGCGGGGCATGGTCATCATCCGCTGGCTCGTCGCCGAGTACGGGGGGCGACTGTCCGTCACCCCCACTCCGGAGGGAGGCAAGACCGTGTGGATCGCCCTGCCCTGGCGCAGCGGTCCCGTGCGCAGCAGGCGGTGATGGGCCGGCCTCACCCGGATGGGCGGGCGAAACCGGTCCGCAGCAGCGCCCGCAACGCGTGTGCCGCCGTGCCGGAGGCGTCGCCGCGGTGGGCGACCGAGATCGTGCGGCGGAAGGCAGCGGGCTCCAGCGGCCGGACGGTGAGGGGTGTCGCCGCCATCTCCGCGACCATCTCCGGGACGACCGCCACTCCCATGCCCGCGCTCACCAGGGCGCACACCAGTGCGTATCCGGGCGACTCGCACACCACGGCGGGTACCGCCCCCGCCTCGACGAGAGCACTCTCCACCCCCTTGCGTGCGGGGTGCGCCGGCGCGCCGCTGATCAGTGGCCGGCCGGCGAGTTCGGACACGGGGAGCCGTCCGGATCCGCTCGCCAGTACCTGCCCCGGAGCCGTGACCAGTACCAGCTCCTCGACCAGCAGGGATTCCAGGAACACCCCGGAGGGCAGCGGATACGGGTCGGCCGGCTCGTACGCGTGCGTGAGCGCGAGGTCCACCTCGCCGGCGGCGACGGCCGCCACCCCGTGCGGCGGCTCGTAATCGGCGACCGCCAGCTCCACGTCCGGATGGGCGCGCCGGAAGGCGCTCAGGACCGGCGGCAGCAGATGCACGCCCACCGTCGTGAACGTGCCCACCCTGAGCCGACCGCCGGAGAGCCCGGACAACCGCGCCAGTTCGAGGCGGGCCCGATCCAACTCGTCCAGCACCCGGCGGGCGTGCCCCACGAGGACCTCGCCGGCGGCGGTCAGCCGTGTCCCGCGGTGGTGGCGTACCAGCAGCGCGACTCCCGCCTCCCGCTCCAGTTTCGCCAGTTGCTGGGAGAGTGCCGGTGCCGTGTATCCGAGCCGGGCTGCCGCCCTGGTGATCGAACCGGCCTCGGCCACGGCCACCAGTGCCGCCAGCCGCGTCGGGTCGTACATGCCACCCCTTAAGCATCTCTTTAGCCAGATCCAGAAGATTCCCAATACACGCTATGGTCTCGTAGGGTCCAGTCTGGGACCCATGGACGCACAGCTCATCGCCTTCACCGGGGTTGCCGCAGGAATGGTCGCCATGCCGGGCGCCGACTTCACCGTCGTCGTCCGCAATGCACTCGCCTCCCGCTCGACGGGGGTCGCCTGTGCACTGGGCGTCGTCGGCGGACTCGTCGTGCACACCGCGCTGGCCGTCGCCGGGCTGGCCGCGCTCCTGCTCGCGGTGCCCGTGCTCTACCGCACGCTGCAGTTCGCAGGCGGGGCGTACGTGCTCTACCTCGGTGTCCGGGCACTGCGCAGTGCCCTCAGAGCCTCCCCCGGGCAGGAGGTGCCCGCGGACACGGCCGCCGCGACGGGCAGCACCACTGCGTTGCGCCAGGGCTTCCTCACCAATGTGCTCAACCCCAAGGCACCGGTGCTCTTCCTCAGCCTGCTGCCCCAGTTCGTCCCCCACGGCGCGGCCGTCCTTCCGCGCACGATGCTGCTGGCCGGGGTGGTCGTCGCCCTGGCGCTCGTCTGGTTCCCGGCCGTGGCCCTGCTCGTGGACCGGCTCGGGCGGTGGCTGCGTCGGCCGCGTGCCGCCCGCACCGTGGAGGGCGTCAGCGGCGGGGTGCTCACTGCCCTCGGCGCGACTCTGGTGGCTGCTCCCGTGCTGCGCTGATGCGCCGGCCCACCCACAGCGGGAGCAGGCCCCACAGGCCAGCGCACACCAGTAGTGTCGCGGTGGCCGCGACGACCCCTTCCGGCGTGCCGTGCACGACGTCGACGACCAACAGCACGGCGCTGCCGAGTGCCAGGGCGAGCACCGCCATGCCGATGGCGGCCAGCCGGGAGGAGACCATCACGATCTCCTTCTTCGCCCCGCGGCGGAACAGACCGCGGTGCAGAGCCGCGGGCGCGGTGAACAGTGCCGCTGCCAGCACGGCCAGCATGAGGGTGGTCACGTACGTACCGCGCTGGAACGAGTCGAGCGACGGGAACCGCGCCGTGAACGCGAGGGTGAGCAGGAAGGCGAACAGGATTTGGACGCCGGTCTGGAGGACCCGAAGCTCCTGCAGCAGTTCGGCGAAGTTGCGGTCGGCCCGCTCCGACTCGGTCTCGTCCCGCAGGGCGCTGACTCTCTCGTCGTCTGGCATACAGGACGAGTAGCCCGCGCCCCGCGGAACATGCGGGGTGATGAGCCGATCAGCTCACCGGGGGCTCCGGTGGAGCGGGGTCAGCGCACGCGCCCGTACCGCACCTTCTTCGACCAGATCTTGCTCAGCTTCACCACCGAGCCGGTCTTCGGAGAGTGCCAGATCCTCCCGCCGCCCGCGTAGATCCCGACGTGGTAGACGTTCCCGCCGGAGTGGAAGAAGACCAGGTCGCCACGCTGCCGTTGGGAGGCGGAGACGTGCCGCGTGCGGTTGTACTGCTGCTGCGCGGTGCGCGGCAGCCTTTTCCCGGCCTTCTTGTACGAGTAGAGGATCAACCCAGAACAGTCGAACCTGTGCGGTCCCGCTGCTCCGTAGCGGTAGGGGGATCCTTTCTTCGACGCGGCCACGCTGAGTGCCTTCGCCGCGTACGACGGTGCCGCCTCGGCTTCCGTCGCGCCGCCCGGCACGATCAGCGAACCGCCGACGGCCGCGAGCGTGAGCGCCGACACGGCGCTCGTCCGGGACAACAGGAGAGACGGGACATGTGTCTGCGCAGCCATGCGCAACCCTTCGTCAGCCGCCTGTGAAAGATGACCTGTCGGGTTCGGGCTGGCGAAGACGCCCGGCCGCGCACGCGGCTTCACCCCAAGGCCCGGCGCTGGTGCGCCAGGGCCGTACTGCCTGGGTCCTCCACTCCTGCCGAAGCCCTCATGTCGACCAGGCGTCCGGTGCGGCGGCAGGACTCGGCGTCCGCCCGGACCGCCCCGCCGCGGTGGCGGGGGCTTGTCGTCCCCACGGATCTTGGCGCACCGGCCCGCGGATTTCCGTGTGGAAACGATGTTTTGTGAGCCTCCTCTCCATGGGGCCGATCGGGTGGACAGGGCCGTTCGGCCCAACCGGAATCGGCGCACGACGAGCGCTGTACCTGCGGCGGAACGGGCCGGTACGTCGGATGGAGCAACGTGCCACGCAACTCGCCCGGTATCAGGGGCGCGATCGCGACCAGCCGGTTGGGCGACACCCACTCGTACGCGTCCTGACCTTCGTGGGCGTCGGGATTCAACTCGTGTCCCCGGGCGGGACGATGATCCGAGAAGCTCGCCGTTCCCCGTCCAACAACCTGAGTGCGCGCGTCAATGTGGGGGAGTGCATTTCGCTCTCGCCCCGTGCGTGCATGAGCGTCAGCGCGGCCCGCAGATCCGCGGCCCGTGTGACGAGGGCCTGCGCAGCACGGAGTGCCCCGTAGGTGTGGGTGCAGCGGGCCGGGTTGATCCGCCCCAGTTGGTCGACGACTTCGAGATAGCTGTCGATGAACTCCCCTTCGGCGCGCGTCAGTGCGGGGAGCGGTGGGATTTCCGGGGGAAGCACGGCTGGTTCACCGCGTACCGAGGGAAGTCAAGGACGCCGTGCGGTTCTTGATGACGTGGTCGATGATCCCGTACTCCCTGGCGCCGGCGGCGTCGAAGACGGTGTCCCGTTCGATGGCGGCTGCGGTGGCTTCGGCGCTCTGTCCCGTGTGGCGCACGAACATCGCGGCCAACTGCTCCCGCTGCCGCAGCAACTCCTGTGCCTGGAGCTCAAGATCGGTCGGCTGCCCCTGCACCGGTTCGGACAGCGAGGGCTGCTGGATGACGACCCTCGCACCGGGCAGGGCTGACCGCTTGCCGGGCGTGCCCGCTGCGAGCAGGACGGCGGCCGTGGACGCTGCCTGGCCCAGACAGGCGGTCGCCACGTCGCAGGTGACGATCTGCATCGTGTCGTAGATCGCGGACATGGCGTCCACGGAGCCGCCCGGAGAGTTGATGTACAGGGAGATGTCCTGGTCGGGTGCGGCGTACTCGAGGTACAGGAACTGTGCGATGACGTCGGTGGCCGAGGTGTCGTCCACGGGGGTGCCGAGGAAGATGATCCGCTCATCGAGCAGCTTCGTGTAGGGGTCGACGGTGCGCAGGCCCTTGCTGGTGCGCTCGGTGAACTCCGGCAGGACGTAACGGGCTGAAGGACGGGTCATGACTCCTCTTCCGCATCTGTGTTCGCGCGTACGCGCCGGTAAAAATGTACAGGACGTACAGATGATTGCGGTGGGGAGCATGGGAATCGACTGGGACGACATGCTCGGCACAGGCGGCCAGTCGCCGGCCGCCGGGCGCCACGATTCCGGGCGGCGTCGATGTGCTGAACCGGGCCGAGATGGAGTAGCCGATCCAGTAGTTGTAGAGCGTTCCGTACGCCTGAGGGGCAAGAAGCCGGGACACCCGCCGATATGGACCGGGGGCAGCTGATCGACGGCATGCGGTTCCGTACCCGCACCGGCGTTCCGTGGCGCGATGCCCCGGAGCGGTACGGGCCCTGGGCTCGGGTGTACGACTTGTTCCGGCGCCGGCAGCGGGACGGCACCTGGCAGCGAACCTTCGCCGCGTTGCAGGCCCAGGCCGACGCCAAGGAGCTCATCACCTGGGGACCTCGACGTCGACTCCACCGTGTGCCGGGCCCACCAGGACGCAGCCGGGGCGCGGAAGAGAGGGGAGCTGCAGCGAGGGGAAGGCCGACTGGGACCGTCTGGGCCGGGGACCGGGAGCGCCGCCGGGTACGCCGGGACGCTCGCGGAGGTCACCTTTGCCGCCAAGCCCGAGCTGGGCATCGAGATGCTGCGCGGTGCCGTCGACGGGGGCTGCCTCTTGCCGCGGAGCAGCCGAGGGGGTTCTCACCCCTCGGCAGCCGCGTCCCGGGGGTGCACTAGGGGTCCGTGAAAGGTACACAGCGCTGGAGCCCCCCCCCCGGGCCTCGCCCCCCTACACGAGGACCCCCCCCCTCGGATGACACGAGAGAGACAAAAGAAAAGAAAAGGGTGCGTTTTCTACA
>NZ_JBHZCF010000013.1:97223-163638 GCF_042755225.1 Streptomyces sp. NPDC059169
GGGGCGTGGGTTTGTGGGGGGTGGGGGGGGGGGAAGAAAAGGAAAACAGGCCCCTCCCCCCCCCGAAACCCGGGGGGGTGGGGGGGGCCCAGCACCCCTTGGGAGGATCAGGGAGCGGCAGGGGACGGTGAGGGGTCGGCGTCGTCCAGCTTCTCGGCTATGGGGGCAGGAGCGGTGGCCTGGGCCGTCACCGCCTCGGGGGCCTTGGCGTCGGCCCCGGGAGTGTCGTGGGCGTTGTCCTTCGCCGGGCCGTTGAAGATGAGGTTGAGCACGATGGCGGCCGTGGCGCCGAGGGTGACACCGCTGTTGAGCAGCGACGACAGGTCCGCGTCCATGTGCTTGGTGAAGAAGACGGGGACAGTCGCGGGGAGCAGGGCGAAGGCGAGGGAGATGCCGACGATCAGCGCGTTCTTCTCCTCCTTGAGGTCCACCTTGCCCAGGGTCTGGATGCCGGCCAGGGCGACCATGGCGAACATGACGGTCGCGGCGCCACCGAGGACCCCGTGAGGGACGGCCGCGACGATCGCGGCGGCCTTGGGTAGAAGACCGAGGATGATCATGAAGACACCGGCGGCGACGACCACGAACCGGCTCTTCACCTTCGTCATCCGCACCAGGCCGACGTTCTCGGCGAATGCGACGTACGGGAAGGAGTTGAGGACACCGCCAAGGGCAGTGGCGGCGCCGTCGGCGCGCAGGGCGCGGGCCACGGTCTCGCTGTCGACATCCTTGCCGACGATGTCGCCGATGGCGTAGGTGTCGCCGGTCGTCTCGACCATGGTGATCAGCATGACGATGAGCATCAGGACGATGGGGAACCACTCGAACTTCGGGACGCCGAAGTGGAAGGGGGTGGTGACACCGATCCAGTCGGACTTGGCCACGTCGCTGAACTTCGCATCGCCGAGCACGAAGGCCACGCCGGTGCCGAAGACCAGGCCCAGGAGGATCGCGATGCTGGAGAGGAACGGCCTGCCGAGCTTCATGAGGACAAGGATGAAGAGCATCGTGCCGCCGGCGTAGGCGAAGTTCTTCGGCTCGCCGAAGTCGGGGCTGCCGAGGCCGCCTGCCGCGTCGTTGAGGCCGACCGGGATCAGGACGATGCCCAGCACGGTGATCACCGTGCCTGTGACGACCGGCGGGAAGAGCCGCATGACCATCCGGAACGCCTTGGCGGGCAGCCAGGCGAAGGCGAAGGTGGCGACACCGGCGGTGATGACCGCACCGTAGATGACCAGCAGGGCGGCCGTTCCGCCGCCCGCGCCGAGGCCGATGGCGATCATCGGGGACACGGCTGTGAAGGTCACACCCTGGATCAGCGGCAGTCGCGCGCCGACTCGGCCGATGCCCCACGCCTGGATGATCGACGCTATGCCGCAGGTGAAGAGGTCCGCGTTGATCAGGTAGACCAACTGTTCAGGGCTCAGCTTGAGTGCGCTGCCCACGATGATCGGGACGATCACCGCGCCAGCATAGAAGGCGAGTACGTGTTGGAAGCCGTACAGCGCGAGCTTGGGGACGGGGAGCACCTCGTCGACCGGGTGCGTGCTCTGCTTTCCGTCGGTGGAAAGCCAGGCGGCGACACGTGCCATCTCAGCCTTGCCCTTCAAGGTAGGTAAGTGAGAGGGGATCTGGTTATCCCTGGGCGAAGTGGGTCGTTGACCCGTTGGTTCGCCAGGGTTTTCAGTACGTTCACGTGGGTCGAAGTCTCGCAGTGCGGCGCGGTGGCTTCTCGGCGTGTGACCGGAATTGAACGCCTGTGGGAGGCCTCACAGATAGCGTCGGCTTCTACAAACTGTAGACCCTCCGAGGATCCCGATTTGTAGATTTCTCCAGTGGTGGAGGATCCGGTTGCAGGGGTATAAGCCCCCTGTTTCGGAGGGGAGCGTTCCGGCTCTGCGAGTGCGCAGCGCACCGGCCGTGAGCTGCCACGACAGGCTTTGCGGTCCGGCGACGACGCCGAAAGGCGAGCCCGTTCCGGCGACCCTGCGGGCGGGCGGAACGAGCTGGTATTCGTCGACTCCCGCGCCGATCTGGTCGCCGAGGGCACCCGGACGGTCAACCGTCTGCGGGCCCTGCCGGCCAGGATGTTCCCGCCCTGGAGCGAGCCTTGGAGGTCACCAATGCCGGTCCGCTGGTCCTGCTGAGCGGCTACCGGACGGCCGTCGCCGGAGCGCAGGCCATCGCAGTCGTGGTGCACAGCCTCGTGCTGGAGGTGATGGCCTCAAGGAGAAGGTCGCGGAGATCGACAAGCGTGTCGAGGGCCGGTTTCGTGATCACCGCCTCGCCGCGGTGATCGAGTCCATGCCCGGCATGGGACCTGTGCCCGGTGCCGAGTTCCTCGCCGCAACGGGAGGTGACCTGGCCGCCCTTCCCGACCCCGGACTGTCTGGCGGCCTTCGCGGGGGTGGCGCCGGCACCCCGGGGCTCGGGGAGGGTCAGCGGCAACCTGCACCGGCCCAAGCGGTATCACCGCAGTCTGCAGCGGGTGTTCTTCCAGTCCGCGCTCATCGGCGTCCGCGGAGCAAAGGACCCAGAGCCCGCTCCAAGTGGTCGACCGGATCGGTGGCGCTGCTCGGCCATGTCGTCGTCCGTCGTCCGTCGTCCGTCGGCCGGGAGAGCCGGAGGTGTATGCCGACACCGCCGATCTGCACGAGCGGTTCTGTCCCGGGAACCCTGGCTGGGGTCATCCGCCGGTGGAGGGGACATGCAGTGGTTCACGGTCAAGGCGATGAAGTCCGCTTTCATCACCTTTGGTGAACGTCTCCCGATCATCAACGACGTGATCAAGTCCGGCTACGCGGAGCTGAAGGCCGAGTGGCTGTTCCGGCAGACCGAGGCCGCCACGAGCGGAGGGCGTTCACACGTCGAAGGCTGAGCAGACGAGGGTGAGGGCAGGGCGTCGTGGCACGCCCGGCCCTCTGCTGGAAAAGGCGGGTGAAACATTCAGCAGGGGGTGGCGCGTCGAACAGATGGAGGACGTCGCCAGCGACACAAGCGACACCATGGAGCATGAAGGGGGAGGGCATGAGATCGGCCCGCGCGGACGAGTTCAGGGACTTCGCGGTCAGCCGCGCCGGACATCTCTACCGCTCCGCATGCCTGTTGACCAGCGGCGACACCCATCTCGCCGAGGACCTCGTCCAGGAAACACTCGGCCGGATGTACGCGATGGGGAGCCGGATCGCCCGGATCGACAACCCCGCTGCCTATGCCCAGACCGTCCTCGTACGGACCTTCCTCAGCCACCGCAGGCTGCGCTCCACAGGGGAGAGGCCGCTGGCGGAACTGCCCGACACCGCCTCCGGCCACGGCGACGACCCAGCGCTGAGGATCGCGCTGCTCGCCGCGCTGGCGGAGCTCGCGCCCAAGGACCGCGCCGTGGTGGTGCTCCGGTACTGGGAGGACCGCACCATCGAAGAGACCGCTGACGCGATGCACGTCAGCTCCGCCGCGGTGCGCACCCGTTCGACCCGGGCCCTGGCCCGGTTGCGTGAGCGGCTGGGCGACAACTACTCCGAGTTGGTCGCGGCTCTCTAGCCGGTCCGTCGTCCCTTGACCCCTTTTCATGTTCGGCACAGATCAGGAGCTGGTGGTTCCGCATGCCCTTTGAAGACGAACTCGGCAAGGTGCTCCAGAACACCGGGGGCACGTTCACCGCAGACCATCGCGCCCTCGTGGCAGGGGGTCTGACCCGGGGCCGGCGCCGGGTGGCTCGCCGGCGCGCGGGCATCGCGGTCGGCAGCACCCTGGCCGTGGCGCTGATCGCCACCGGTGGGGTGTATCTGAGCGGTGGCGAACGCGCCGACGAGTCCGCAGCAACGCCCAGGCTCCCTCGGGACTACGGCCACTTCGCGATCACCGCCGAGGAGATCGGCGGCATCCTGGAGAACGCCATGAACAGGTCCGGGATCGCTGTCATGAAACCCGATGTCGAGAGCTCAGGCAGCACCGACGCGGCCAGACCCGCGACCGCGTCCATCGTCTTCGACACCAGCTTCGGCGAGGAGAAGGTGACGCTGTCCGTACGCCGCGCCGACCCCGCGGACGCCGGGGTGAAGAAGCTGCTCGTCTGCCCGGACGTGAAGGGCTCACCGTACGAGGAGTGCACCAACCAGCCAGGCGACCGTGCCGTGAAGGGCTACACGGAAGCGGGCAAGGCCGGCGGTGTCAAGAAGTGGGCGGTCACCACGGTCTCCCCGAACGGCTACGTCATCGAGACCAGCACTCAGAACGTGCAGGTGGCGGGTTCTGTCCCACCCCAGGGCCACAACCCGCGCATGAACCCCGGCAAGCTGCGCCATCTGGCGATGTTCGTCGACGGCTCCCTCACCTCCGCCGGAGAGGCGAACGCCTTCGGCACGGTGGCGCCGGGCTCCGAGGCCGAACCGGGCGACATCCTGCCCATCCTCAAGTACCTGTTGCCCCCGCGGCTGAAGGTGGGCTCGGAGGGCGCTTCCTCCAGCGCCGAGGGGCATGTCGTGGTGTCGGACGGAAGCGGCGGAGAGACCTATATCGACGCGACCCGGTGGGCGGTCGCCACCATGGTGGACGCCAACGTGCTGCCCGACGGGACCAAGATCAGCACCCGGAGCCGGCCGGGCAGCCAGCCGGGGGTCATCGAACTGCAGGTCGGCGTGAACCGGGTGAACGGTCTGAGCATGATCTTCACGGCGTACAACGCCCCGACCCCGAAGTCCGCGAAGCGAGGAGCCGCTCCACTCATCACCCTGGACGAGCTCAAGACCATCGCCCTCAGCCGGACCTGGCTCACGGCCCGTTGACCCGACGGCCGTCCGACGTAAGCGGGGACCCCGACGGGGGTGGGGTCCCCGCACCTCTTCTGCTCTTGTTCACTGACCTCTTCAGCGGCGCCACCGATCGAGTGACGTACAGATGATGTCGCGCTCGCAGACCCCCCGAAAGTCCGGAAGATCTGGGCAGACCAGGGCTTCGCCGGCCGCCTGGTCGACTGGGTCGCGCAGACCCTCAGCCGCGTGGTGGAGATCGTCCGCAAGGACCCGGACAAGCGCGGATTCCAGGTCCCAAAAACCGATCGAGGCAGAGACCAGAGTGAGTCTGACGTCGCTCAGTCATCCCGGGTACAGGGTTTCCGGGACTTCGGATCGACAGGGAGCAGATCCACCTCGCTGCGGGTGAGTTCCCGGTCGCCGATGATGTCGCACAGCTCGCGGTACCACCGATCCGGCGCCAGGTGGAGAGGTCCGCCGGTGCCGTCGGGGGCGACGTGGAGCACGGTGCTGCCGTCCGCCGAGGCGGCCAGGAACGAGTGCTGCCCGTCGAGCGCGCTTTCGCGCGGGCCGGTGAACGAGTAGAACGACTCGTAGCCGGGCTCGCCGATCCGGTAGACGCGTACGGTGTTGTTCGCGGCGACGAGGTAGCGGCCCTCGCCCTCCAGGAATTCGACGGCGAACGGCGTGCCCGCCGACTCGGCGAGGCTGCGCAGAGGGCCGATCTCCTTGTGCGGCGGGTCGCTACGCCGCCACAGTTCCAACACCGAGCCCCTGCGCAGGATCGCGAAGTACTCGCCCTTGGCGTCGAACTGGGTGGCCAGGATGTCGTCGCCGGTCTTCACCGTCTCGGTGATGCGCCCGGTGGTGACGTC
This sequence comes from Streptomyces sp. NPDC059169, assembly GCF_042755225.1. NCBI lineage: Bacteria > Bacillati > Actinomycetota > Actinomycetes > Kitasatosporales > Streptomycetaceae > Streptomyces > Streptomyces sp. NPDC059169. Next base: position 102,850 of record NZ_JBHZCF010000013.1, read on the forward strand.
GACGATATGGATGCCGGGCCGGTCCAGGACGATGACGGCGACCCGGTTCGCCACCGGGTAGGGGCCGATCGTCACCTCCGCGTCCTTGGCTCCTCCGGCTCGGGAGCGGACCGTCGCGGCGTCGAAGCGCGCGAGTCGCCGGCCGGTGCGCGGTTCCCATTGCTCGACGATGTTTCCCGAGGCCGTGATCAGTTTCCCGCCGCGGTCGAAGAAGTAGCCGAAATCGTCGTTCGGGTGCTTGCTGCTGCCCTCGTTGTCGTCGATCTCGATGTCCCCGATCGACGGGGTGGAGTCGTCGAGTCGGGGAGGTTCGGCGGTGGTGACGGTGGTGGTGCGGCGCAGCGTGGTGGCGTCGCGAACGGTGACGATGTTCGCGCCCTCGCGGTCGGCGACGAGCCGTCCGGTGCGGTCGAGGGCGAGGGGTTCGGAGGCTTCGGGTACCCAGTAGGGCTTGCGGCGCGGTACGTCGGCGAGCACGCGGGCGCTGTCCTCGCGCGCGTGGTGCCGTTGCATGCGCGAGCCGTCCGTCAGGACGGTGATCGTGTACTTGCCGTCGTGCGTGAGGAGTCCCTGGGCGACCTCGACGAACCAGTTTCCGGGGCGCAGTTGGACGAAACCGATCAACGACTCGTTGTGGCGGACGTAGTAGAGCCTGCCGCCGGACTCCGCGAGCCATGGGCTGCTCTTGGCGAGCGAGGAGGTCGAGCCGGGCAGGCCGTTGCGGGACAGGACCTTGCCGTCGCGCATGTCGACGACGGTGAGGCCCTTGAGGGAGCTGAGAGCGACACGGAGGCCGGAGCTGTCGAGGGACTGCACGGAGCAGATGGTGGATGCGAAATCCTTGTCCTTCTCCCTGTAGGCGTAGCCTTCTCGCGAGCCGTCGCGGACCCGGTGGACGGTGACCTCGGTGGTCTCGCCCCGCACGTGGCACAGGACGGCTCGGGTCCGGTCGCCGGAGATGCGGATCTGGTCGGCGTCGGCGCGTACCACGAGCCAGCTCCTGCCGGTCTTGAGGTCGAGGGCGAGCAGGCTGCCCTTCTCGCCCTGACCGAAGTCGCGGAACCGCTTGTAGACGGGGACCAGCAGTGTCCGGTCGTCGGGGGCCGGCCACATCTTGAACTCGAGGCCCTTGGGCGCCGGAAGGTTCCCGGCGAGGACGCCGTGCGGGCCGCTGTTCAGGTTCCACCAGATAATGCGTTTGCGCACGTGGGCGACCATGATCGTGCCGTCGAGGGACATCGCGGGGGTTACGGTGTCGCTCCAGTTCGTGCCGATGCCGGGGGCGTCGGGGAGCCGGTGCAGCGGCCCGACGGGCTGCTTCGCGTCGGGGCGCACCTCGAACCACACGGCCTTGCCGTCGTACTGAACGTAGGCGGCGCGTCTCCCGTCTGCGGACACCATGACGTACTGGACCTTGTCGGTGGATGGCACCCGCACGGTGCGCAGCGGTCCGGTCAGGGAGTGCACGAACAGGGTAGCGCCGGAGCGCTTGGCCGCCCCGAGGACCACGTCGCCGTCACGGCTCTTGTCGAAGACGGTGTCGCCGAGCTCGCCGGAGAGCACCCGGTCGTAATCCTTGTACTGAAGGTACTGGCGCAGCAGTTCGTTCTTGGCCTCCTGTGTGGGGGACATGTCGTAGGCGGCGAGGGAGAGCAACGCGGCGCGGGCCGGGTCGGTGACCGTCGACTCCGGCGCGGCCTGGGCGAGGGCACGGGAGGCACCGAGGGCGGCACGTTCCTGGCTGCTGCGGCGTTCGACGACATAGAGCATGCTGAGCACCAGGACGAACGCCAGGGCCGTGGCCAGACCGGAGAACAGGGCCCGCCGCCGTCGGGCGCGGGCGCGGCGGTGGGCCCGGCCAGCCCTCAGGTAGTCCCGCTCAGCCTCGCTCAGGACCGCGGCACGCTCCGGGAGCCACTGTTCGGCGCCGGCCACCGCCGTGGAGGTCGGCAGGTGGTCGGGGGAACGGTCCGCCTCCTGCCAGCGCACCATTTCGTGCTGCACGGTCTCCCGCCAGCCGAGGAAGGACCTGTCCTCGGCCACCCACGCGGCGAGCTTGTCCCACTCACCGATCAGCGCCTCGTGCGTGAACTCCACGGTCTCGGTGCCCTCGGCGCTGCGGTCGGTGACGAGCAGCCGGGTGTGCGCGGCGAGGCGCTGGGCGATGCGCCACTGGTCCTCGCTGAGGTCGCCGCGCCGAGCGAGGCGCCGGGTGGCCGCAGCGGCACCGAGCGGCAACCGGACGAGCTGGGTGAACAGCCGGCGGGCGGTTGCCTCGTCGTCCGGAAGCACGTGTTCGGCCCAGACCCGGTCGGCGTGGTTGCCGAGCGCGCCGCTGACCCCGCCGAGTTCATCGTACGCGCGGTGGGTGAGCACGCCGTCCTCCTGCCCCTGCCACAGCAGGTCGAGGGTGAGGGCGAGGAGCGGCAGCGCGCCTGGTTCGGTGCCAGTGTCGGCAAGGATGCGCTCGGCGAGATGGGGCTCGTAGGAGACGCCGGGGAGGCGTTCGACGGGGGTGGCGACAATGTCGCGCAGGCCGTCCTCGCCGAGCGGCCCGAGGGCGTGCAGGTGCCGACCGGTAACGGGTCCGAGGTGTGGGTGACCGAGGACGGGTTCGAGGAAGTCGGCGCGCAGGGTGGCGAGTACGCGGACGGCGGGCGGCAGGGCGTCGGCGGCGAACAACACGTCGGCCAGTTCGCGCACCGCGTCTGGGGGCTGCGACAGCAGCTCCTCCAACTGATCGACGATCACGAGCAGTCGACTGCCACCCTGGACCTCGAGCAGGCGGTCGGTCGTGTCCGCGAGGCCGTGGTGGCGCAGTTGGTCGGACAGCGCGGGCAGGCGTGCCAGTCGTCGGGTCTCGGGCAGGTCGGGTTCCAGCAGCGGCAGCAGTGCGGAGGCGAGGGCCGCGAGGGGGCTGCTCCCGGACGCGGGTCGCAGGACGACGATGCAGGCGTCACGCGCTCGCAGCTGTGGCGCCACACCGGCGAGCGCCAGCGACGACTTGCCGGAACCCGATGGGCCCACGACGGTGACCCATTGCCGGTCGTCGAGCGCCCGGGCGATCGCGTCGCTCTCGTTCCGCCTGCCGTGGAAGACCGCCGCGTCGGTCTCCTCGAAGGCGGCGAGCCCGCGGAACGGCGCGGGAGGCCGCACGAGTGGGCCCAGTTCGGGCCAGGCGGCCACCAGACCGCTGGTGGGAATCAGATAGCTGATGGGCGGCTGACCGGACTCCGCCACCGTGACCATGCCGACCACGCCCGACAGACCGTCGTCCCACACCGGCCCACCGCTGAAGCCCCGCGACACCGGGTAACCGTCACCGGCGAGATCGGCCTGCATCCAGCCGTCGGCCTGCCGCCCCCGCAGCACCCCCGCGTGCCATACCCCGCCGGGGCGCCCGGCCGGCAGTCCGAAGGCCCGCACCCGATGTCCCCAGAGCTCGTCCGCGGCATCGTCGACGGTTGCGTCGGCCGGCTCGTCCGCGTCAACCAACCGCACGGGTCCCGCACCGGGCAGCGGAGCCGCGAACCGCAACACGGCGACATCGGCGGGAGCGGATGCCGCACCGCCCGGCACCCGGGGCGGCACCCACAGTTCGACGGTCGCGTCCGCTTGCGGCACGGTGGGCACGAGAGGCAGGTCGACCGAGAGCCGAGCGCCGGGTTCCGGTGGTGCGTCGGCCGACGTGCCGAGGGCGGCGGAGACCACGTGCGCGCAGGTCAGGGCGACCGTGTCGGACACCAGGAAGCCCACGCCGACGGGTTGCCTGCGTGCGTCCAGGATGCGTAGCAGCGCTCTGTCCAGGACCTTCGGGCCGATTGCCGCCGACTGGCGTTCCGGTCCCCGCGCCGACATCATCGCGCCGTCCGGTCCGACGGACGACGCCAGGTCTGGGGCACCGTGCAGCCGGGCTGCGCGGTGGTCCGGGAGACCCTCAGGTCTGCGCCGGCGGCGAGGGTCAGGCCGCGCGGGGCGGCACCCCCGGCGCCACCGGGCGCGGACAGGGGTGGTTCGACCGGATAAGCCATGCGTCCCCCTCGCTCGGACCTCGTCGTTCCTGCTCGCCGGACAACATCCGGCGCTACGGGCACAGTTGCCATGTCTTCGCCTCCGCCGGGAGGTCGTCGCGTTCGTCCGCCGTGAACGCGCGGTCTCCGACGATGCGGCACAGCTCCCGCTTCCACAGCTCCGGGTCGAGGACGAGGGCGCTGGCGGTCCTGTCAGAGGCGGCGTGGAGCACGGTCCTGCCGTCCTCGGACACGTCCGGGAACGAGTAGTCCCCCGTCCTGAGGGTCGAATCGGCGAACACGTACGTGTCGCCGTAGCTCCGCTCGCCGATCCGGTATGTGCGTACGGCATTGTCCGCGGCGATCAGGAAGCGGCCGTCGTCGAGGAAGACGGCGCGGTACGGGGTGACGCTGCTCTCGCCGACGGTGCTCAGCGGGCCGATCACCTTGCGCCCGGGGTCTCCGCGCTGCCACACCTCGAGTCCCGTCTCACGGCGCATGACCGCGAAGTACCGTCCGTCGGAGCTGAATTCGGCGGAGAGGACGTCCCCGTCCGTGGGCACGCGGGTTGTGACGCGTCCGTCCGTGATGTCGACGACGCGGATGCCGCGCTGCCCCCGCACGATCACGGAGACCTGGTTGCGGTCCGGGTACGGGGCGATCGTCACGAGCGCGTTCGGGTCGTCGCCGGAGCGCAGCGCGCCGGCGTCGAAGCGGGCGGTCTGCCGGCCCGTTCGTGGATTCCACTGCTGGACGACGGTGCCGGAGACCGTCAGCAGGCGGCCGGTGTGGTCGAAGAAGTAGCGGAACTCGTACTGCTGGAAGTGCCAGCTGAGCGCCCCGCTGACGTCCAGGTCCCGGACCCCATGGGTGCCGGGCCGGGTCTTCGGCGGCCGGACGGCGGTCACGGTGGCCACCTTCCGCAGCGTCGACGTGTCCCGGACGACCACCGTGTCGGCGGACTCGCGGTCGGCGACGAACCTGCCGGTGCCGTCGAAGACGGGCAGGTCGGGCTGGTCGGGCACCCAGTACGGCTTCGCCCGGGACGACTCCGCGAGGACCTGCCCTCTCCGCCTCGGGTCGGCCGGGCGCAGTTCCATGCGGGAGCCGTCCTCGAGGACGGTGATCGTCCGCTTCCCGTCGGCGGTGAGCCGCTGCTGAGCGGCCTCGGGCAGTTGTCTGCCCGGTGTCAGTCCCAGGAAGGTGATCATCGACTCCTGTTGGCTCACGTAGTAGAGCCTGCCGTGCGATTCCGCGAGGAGGGGGGTGGGCGTGGACTGCGCGCCGGATCGCGGCAGCGGCGACCAGGAGATCGTCTCGCTCCTGTTCAGGTCCACGACGCGCAGTCCTTCACCTCTGGGGATCGAGACGCGCCGCCCGGTCGCGTCGACGGCATCCATAGTGCATATGTCAGTGACATATGCCTTGTCTCGCTCGCGGTAGGGGCGACCGACCCCGGCGCCGTCGGAGGTCCGGTGGCGGCTGACGACGGTGTGCTTGCCCTCCGCTCGGCACACGACCGCGGTGCGGCGGTCACCGGACACGAGGATCTCCTTGGCCCCGGACAGGAGTTCGATGATGCGGCCGGTGCCCATGTCCACGGACTGCAGCGCCTGCGCGCCCGACGCCGTGTAGACCTTCGTCAGCAGCGTCCGCCCGTCCGGGCCGAGCCACAGGGCGGTGTTCATGTCGCGGGGCGCGGGCACCTCACCGGCGAGGGTGCCACGGTCCAGGTTCCACCACACCAGGCGGCCCCGGACGCGCGCCGCGAGGACACGGCCGTCTGCCGACATCGCGGGGCGCGCCGAGGATTCCCAGCCGACGTCGCTGCCGCCCGGCGCGTCGGGCAGCCGGTGCATCGGGCCGATCAGGCCTCCGGCGCCGGTGTCCACCTCGAACCACACGGCCCGGCCGTCCGCCTGGACGTAGGCGCCGCGCCTGCCGTCCGCGGACACCGCGACTCCCTGGACCTGCCCGGTCGAGGGCACCTGGGCGCTGCGCACCGGGCCGGAGGCGGCGCCGACGTACAGGGCGGCCCGGCCCAGTTTCGAGGTGGCCAGCACGACGTCGCCGGTTGCACTGCTGGTGACCTCCCAGACCGTGCCCAGCACGCCGGACAGCACCCGGTCGTAGTCCTTGAAGCGCAGGTACTGCCGCAGGAGCGCGTTGCGGGCCTCCGGCGTCGGCGCCGTGCGGTAGGCGGCAAGTGCCTTCAGCACGCCGAGAGCGGGTTCCGTGCGTACGTCGTCCCCCGCGGCTACCGCGAGAGCGCGGGAGGTGGCCTCCGCCGCGCGTTCCCGACTCTCCTCCCGCGTGGCGTAGAGCGACGACAGTGCCACCAGGACCAGTGCCACGACGAGACCGACGGCCGAGAGCACCGTCCGCCGACGACGGACCCTCGCGCGCCGGTGGGCGCGGCCGGCATCCAGGTAGCGCCGTTCGGCATCGGTCAGTTCTTCGCCGCGTTCGCTCAGCCACTGTTCGGACCGGGCGAGCTGCAGGGGCGTCGGAAGCAACTGCGAGGGACGCCCGGCGTGCTCCCAGCGGTCCATGTCCTGCTGCAGAGCGGCCCGCCACTCCAGGAAGGCACGGTCCCCGGTGGTCCAGTCGGCCAGTTTGCCCCAGTCCCTGATCAGTGCCTCGTGCGCGAGTTCCACGGTCTCGGTGCCGTCGACATCGAGGCCGGTCACCAACAGCCTGGTCCCGGCGAGCCGTTGCGCGACCCTCCACTCCTCGGCGCGCAGTTCGGTGCGCAACGCCATCCGCCGGACGGGTGCGGGCGTGCCGACCGGGACCCGGACGAGCCGGGTGAACAGCCGCCTGGCCGTCTCTTCGTCCCCGGGCGGCACGCACGCTTCCCAGACCCGGTCGGCGTGTTCGCCCAACGCGCCGGTCACGCCACCGAGTTCCTCGTACGCCCGGTGCGTCAGCAGGCCGCCCTGCTGCCGCTGCCACAGCAGGTCGAGGGTGAGGCCGAGGAGCGCCAGCCGACCCGGCCCCGGGTCGGTGTCGGCGAGGATGCGCTCGGCGAGATGGGGTTCGTAGGACACTCCCGGGAAGGCCTCCACGGGCACGGTCACGATCTCGCGCAGGCATTCCGGGGCCGGTGGGGCGAGCGCGTGCAGGTTTCCGCCGATCTCCGGGCCGAACCGCGGATGGGCCAGCACCGGCTCCAGGAAGTCGGCGCGCAACGTGATCAGTACGCGGACGGTGCCGGGCAGCGTGTCGCCCGTGAGCAGGTCGGCCAGCTCGTCGACGGCGTCCGCTTCCAGTCCGAGAACCTCCTCGAACTGGTCGACCACGAGGAGCAGTCGGCTGCCGCGCCGCAGCTGGAGCAGCCGGGCCACGAGGTCTGCCGGGCCGTGGCGGCGCAGCACGTCGACGAGTTCCGTGATCCGCTGGGGGCGCTCGTCCTCGGGCAGGCCGGGCTCCAGCAGTGGCAGCACCGCCGCCGCGAAGGCAGTGAGCGGGCTGCTGCCGGGAGTTGGCCTCACCACCACCACCTGGGCGCCTTCCGCTCGGAGCCGGGGCGCCACGCCGGCCAGGGCCAGCGACGATTTGCCGGATCCCGACGGTCCTACGACGGTGACCAGGCCCTCGGCGGCCAGTGCCCGCGCCACGTCGTCGCTTTCGGCCCGCCTGCCGTGGAAGATCGCCGCGTCCGTTTCCTGGAATGCCGAGAGAGCCCGGAACGGCGACGGCGGCAGCGTGACCGCGCGCAGCTCGGGCCGGGCGGCCAGCAGTCCGCCGGTGGGTATCAGGTAACTGACGGGCGGCTGTCCGGACTCGGCCACCGTGACCATGCCGACGACACCTGACAGCCGGTCGTCCCATACGGGGCCGCCGCTGAAGCCCCGGGACACCGGATACCCGTTGCCGGCGAGATCGGCCTGCACCCAGCCGTCCGCCTGCCGACCCCGCAACACCCCCGCGTGCCAGACCCCGCCGGGACGACCGACGGGCAGCCCGAACGCCCGCATCGGGTGCCCCCACAACTCGTGCGCGTCCACCAAACGCACCGGTGCCGCTCCCGGAAGCGGCGTCTGCAGCCGAAGCACGGCCACGTCGGCGAGCTCGACGACATCGTCGCGCGCGGAGGGCACCGAGGATCCCCCGCCGGGTGCCCGCGGCGGCACCCAGTGCTCGACACCGGCCGTCGTCGCAGGCGTGCCGCCGTCGGGCTGCGGGGCAGGCACGAGGGGAAGGTCGACCTGGATCCGGGCGGAAGCGGGAGGCGCCGCGTCCCCCGTCGTGCCCAGGGCCGCATGAACCACGTGCGCGCAGGTCAGGGCGAGCGTGTCGGAGACCAGGAAGGCGACGCCGACGGGTTGCCCACGGCCGTCGAGGACACGCAGTACGGCCGCGTCCAGGGACTGCGGGCCCGTACCCACGGTACGCTCGGGCGGCAACGCGGGCACTGTCATCCCGCGGCGTCCGCTGCCGGATCGCCGGACGATTCATTGCGCCAGGTCAGCGTGACCTTGAAGTTGGCCTGTCCGGTCGTCCGGGAGATCACCACGTCCGCCTCGGCCGACAGGGACAGGCCGAACTCGACGCCGATCTCGTCGGGTTGCCGTGTCATGTCGCGGAATCCGTCGACGAAGTTCTCCGCGACCGGCCGGATCCCGGCGAGCATGTCGCTCAGCGACCGGGTCGCCCGCGCCACGACCTGCCCCGGACGCGCGACCTGCACCAGCCCGTCCGCGACCTCGTCGATCTGGACCTTGACGATGCCGGTCGCATCCGACGGAGCGGAGTCTTCCGCCTCGCCACCCGCTCCCGCGCCACCCGCCCCGGAAACGGGCAACTCGACCAGGTACGCCATGCTTCCCCCTTCGCGACACCTGCCACACCGGCTCCGTACACTACCGATTCGACGGCCTGTCGGAACCGGACCGTCTTGAACTCTCCACGCAGGCTGCAGATATGACGGTGCGTCAGTAGAGTCATCGATGCCCTGGTTCCGCTCCCGCGTCCCGGAGGAGGTGATCGCAGGCCCGTGCGAGGACCGCCGTCTGCCGCTCGACGGGCACACTCGTTGCCACCTGGCGCTGCGCCGACTTGGCCGGAGGCGAACCCCGACCCGCTGTACAGCGACAAGCGCCACGAGCCCGCGCCGAACGGCAGGCCGTCGGCTGATCCACTGCCCGCACCCACTCGCCGCTACCGAGCGTTGGCGTTCCCGAGTTCGACAGCCAGCGCGGCCATGTCCCGCAGGCGCTTGTAGTACTCGGACGCGCCGTCCTCGTCATCGATCGACGGCAGGACCTTCTCAACGGCCGCAAGGCAGACGAGCAGGATCTTGCGACGCTTCTCATCAAGAGGTCCTGACAGCGACGAGACGACACAGCCGGCGATGTCCGCGTCGAGCAACACCATGTCTTCGCCTTCGATCTCTCGACCACGCATGTGTGGTGGGAAGGGCGCGCGCATGTGCTCTTCCCACATCCGTGAGAGCAGGGCCACTTCTGATTCGCTCATGTTCGCGATCATCCCTTTGAGGGCGAGGTTCCGCGGGAGAGGTCTCCCACAGAGCCGTCGGATGACCGCTCGACCGATTCCTCGGTCACGACAAGTCGGCCTGCCGACGCACTGGTGCTGCCGGATCTCGACAACAATGTCCCGGCGTCAGGCCGCCGTCTGCTCTCGCGATCCGGTTCCGGCACAGATCTTGGGGAGCCGTCGCGGAGCGTTGCCTCAGTGTTCGATTGTGGGAAGTCTGGCTCGTGCGAGACGGCGTACGCCTTGTCACCTGACAGCCGGAAGTGACGCTCCCTCAGGTTTTGCCCGTTTATTGCAGTGGTCGGCGGTGGACGGTGATGGTGCTGGTCATGCAGGCCGACGTACGACGTCGAAGCCAGCCGGCTACCCGGTCTTGCCGGCTTCGCACGGCACCTGCTCCGGGACCTCGACGCCGTAACTGCAGGCACCACGTCCGGCTGCGCGACTTGCAGGAGAGGGGCGGCGGCGACGTCATGCTTTGGCGTCGGCCATGCCACTGGTGACGACGATCGTGGCCACGTCGCCAGCCTTGGTGCGGCCCAACCAGACGACGCCACCCGATTCGGCCCCGAACGTGACCAGATCGGCTTGTTGTGACTCGTCGCGTACCCGCTCGCAACCGTCGGCCAGCTGTTCGGTGTCACGCGGTGCAGGAATGCCGTCTACGAACGTGCGAAACGGCGCGGACAAGGTGGTCCACGCGCCTGCGTCGGCGAAGCAGCCAACATTCGCGTCGGAGAAGAAACGGGGCTCATCATCGCCCGCCTGAAGCTGATCAATGTCCTCGTCGACACCCAGGCCCATTTCCCACTCGACCACAGGGTCGTCGCCAATGCACAGGCGCGTCGCGGCACACTCAACGCCGTCGAAGTGCTCGCCAAAGAACTCGTAGGGGCCCGCCGTCCACGCGATCTCCACTCGGTACACGCCTGGGGGAATGCTCACCGCCAGCTCACGTGGGGGCCTCGTCGGTAGCCCCTTCTCGTATCTCCAGGCGTCGTCGTCGTCCCACGGCGCATCGACGACGAGCCGGCCGCTGGGAACGCGGATGGTGGTCAGCTCCTCGACCCCTGTCACGACTACCGGCGTTGTCGGATCGTCGTACACCGTCCCCAGATGCGCACCGGGCGTGAAGGCCGCCTCCAAGTACCAGGCGGCCTCAGGCCCGGATGCCAGCCGAGCGTCCCCGACCCATTCCATGTCTCACCCCTCCTCACCGCCCGGCCGGGCAGTCAACCGAAAGGTACGTGGGCCCGCTGACATCGGCACACTTCGTGCATCGTCACGATGCGTGATCGCTCCCCAAGACCATGTGCCAGGACCCGCAATCCACCGACAAGCGCTCTCCGCTGTCACCTACGCAGGCATTGCACGGGCTGATGTCGAGACCGACGTGGCAATCGATCTTCGGCGCGTACCGGTGCCGGAGTTCCGCCCGGCCTCCAGTGCGCCGAGCGGGCCGTTCCGCCGCACCGGAGCCCCCAGGATTCAGGTCGACCAGGCACTTTTCGTCTCACCCTGTCTCAGGCATCTCTCACGAACGAGAGCGCACGGGAGCATGCGAGAACCTCTGACGTTGATACTCGCTGTCGCCACGGACCACGGTGGACCGGGCTGGACATTGCATAGGCTGGGGACCATGGCCTATGAGATTCCGGTGACGCAAGCACGGGCTGAGCTCGCCGAGCTGATCAATCGCGTCGTGTACGGCGGCGAGCGGGTGGTCGTCACCCGCCACGGAAAGCCACTCGTGGCCCTGGTGTCCGCTGCTGACCTGGAGCGTTTGGAGAGCCCCGGCGAGCAGGCCGACGAGTCCGTCATCCCGTCGGTGTCGACCCTGGGGACCTCGGTGGCGTCCGCTCCGGGCGAACGCGGGCGCTTCGGCCTCACCGCCGAACACCGGCCGCCGGGCCGGGACGGCCACGGCGTCTGACCTCCTTCGACCGGCCGGCGACCGGTGCCGGCCGCGGCGTCCGTTCGTCGGGTCCCCGAGGGTGAGGAACACCGGCGTCGCCGCGTCGTGAAGCGGCTCGGCGCCGCTGTGCCCGGAACGAGGACGTGCTCGCGGCCGCTGTTCCCGGGAATCCGGCGCGGTCGGGTGCTGGACCAGGGGCGACCGTCGAGGGCGTTCGGCGGGCCGCGCGGCCCGATGACCATGGAGCCGACAAAGATCAGTTAACGCGCCGGAAAAACTTCCGCCCTAACGTTCAAACCTTGGCAGCGGGACACCCGCGAATGAGTCAACAGACTGTTGACGTCGACTACTGTCCGCTGCACCCCGGATCCGTCCGGGCAGGACGACTGTGAGGTGGAAGCGTGCAACTGACCCCGCACGAACAGGAGCGGCTGCTCATCCATGTCGCTGCTGATGTGGCGGAGAGGCGCCGGGCCCGTGGCGTGAAGCTCAACCATCCCGAAGCGGTCGCCCTGATCACCACGCACGTCCTGGAGGGTGCCCGCGACGGGCGCACGGTCGCCGAACTGATGGTCTCCGGACGCAAGGTGCTCACCCGCGACGACGTCATGGAAGGCATACCCGAGATGATCCACGACGTGCAGGTCGAAGCGACCTTCCCCGACGGGACCAAGCTCGTGACCGTCCACGACCCGATCGTCTGAGGGGGAGGCCGCCGATGATTCCCGGAGAGGTCCTGTTCGCCGACGCGCCGGTTTCCCTGAACGAGGGCCGCGCCATCACCAGGCTCACCGTGCTCAACACCGCCGACCGGCCCGTCCAGGTCGGATCCCACTACCACTTCGCCGAGGTCAATCCCGGGCTCGACTTCGATCGCACCGCCGCCCGGGGCCTGCGGTTGAACGTCGCCGCCGGGACCGCCGTGCGCTTCGAGCCCGGCATCCCGGTCGACGTCGAACTGGTGCCCCTCGCCGGGCGCCGCGTGGTGCCCGGCCTGCGCGGGGAGACCCGAGGGGGCCTCGATGGCTGAGCTGGCCCGAGCCCTGTACGCGGACCTCTTCGGACCCACCACCGGCGACCGCATCCGGCTCGCCGACACCGACCTGTTCGTCGAGATCGAGGAGGACCGCTCGGGCGGTCCCGGGCGCGCGGGTGACGAAGCCGTGTTCGGTGGCGGCAAGGTGATCCGGGAGTCGATGGGACAGTCCCGTACCACCCGTGCGGACGGCGCCCCCGACACGGTCCTCACCGGTGCATTGGTCATCGACCACTGGGGCGTCGTGAAGGCCGACATCGGCATCCGCGACGGCCGGATCACCGGCATCGGCAAGGCCGGCAACCCGGACACGATGGACGGCGTCCATCCGGACCTGGCCATCGGCCCGGAGACCGAAGTCATCGCGGGCAACGGGAAGATCGTCACCGCGGGTGCCGTCGACGCCCACGTGCACTTCATCTCGCCGACCCTCGTCGACCAGGCGCTGTCGTCCGGCATCACCACGCTCGTCGGCGGCGGCACCGGCCCTGCCGAGGGCACCAAGGCCACGACGATCACCCCGGGACCCTGGCACCTGGCACGGATGTTCCAGGCACTGGAGGCATCCCCCGTCAACATCGGGTTGCTCGGCAAGGGCAACACGATGTCGCGGGACGGCATGCACTCGCAGCTGCGCGGCGGTGCCCTGGGTTTCAAGATCCATGAGGACTGGGGTGCCACGCCGGCCGTCATCGACGCCTGTCTCGCGGTGTGTGAGGAGACCGGCGCCCAGCTGGCCGTCCATACGGACACGCTCAACGAGGCCGGTTTCGTGGGCGACACCCTCGCCGCGATTGCGGGCCGTACCATTCACGCGTACCACACCGAGGGCGCGGGCGGTGGCCACGCTCCGGACATCATCACGGTCGTGTCGGAGTCGAACGTCCTGCCGAGCTCCACGAACCCGACCCGGCCGCACACCGTCAACACCATCGACGAACACCTCGACATGCTGATGGTCTGCCACCACCTCAACCCGGCCGTGCCGGAGGATCTGGCGTTCGCCGAATCGAGGATCAGACCCTCCACGATCGCCGCCGAGGACGTCCTGCACGACCTCGGCGCCATTTCCATCATCTCCTCGGACTCCCAAGCCATGGGACGCATCGGTGAGGTGATCATGAGGACCTGGCAGACGGCGCACGTCATGAAGCGTCGCCGCGGGGCGCTGCCCGGCGACGGCCGCGCGGACAACCTGCGGGTGCGCCGTTACGTCGCCAAGTACACGATCAACCCGGCGATCGCCCAGGGCCTCGACCACGAGATCGGTTCGGTCGAACCGGGCAAGCTGGCCGACCTGGTGCTGTGGGACCCGGCCTTCTTCGGCGTCAAGCCGCAACTCGTCATCAAGGGTGGCCAGATCGCCTATGCCCAGATGGGCGACGCCAACGCTTCCATCCCCACTCCGCAGCCGGTGCTGCCCCGGCCGATGTTCGGAGCGTGCGGGAAGGCTCCGGCCGCGGGATCGTTCAACTTCGTAGCCCGGGCGGCGATCGAGGACGGGCTGCCCGAACGCCTGGGCCTGGACAAGCGGTTCGTTCCGATCCGCAGCACCAGGGGCGTCACCAAGGCGGACATGCGGGAGAACGACGCCCTGCCGCGCGTCGAGGTCGACGCGGACACCTTCACGGTGACCATCGACGGCGAGGCGGTCGAGCCCGCCCCGGCCGCGGAACTGCCGATGGCCCAGCGCTACTTCCTCTTCTGACATGCGAGCCATCCCACACAGCCGCACGGCTGACACCAGCGGCGCCGGACGGACCGACGCGTCCGACACCCCGGCCCCCGACGGTGAGGTCCAGACGAGGCGGGAGACGGCGCGTCGGACCGGGCACGGCGTCCCGTCCGCAGGGTCGCCATCCGCCGTCCCCCCAGTGGCCGCGGCACCGGCCGGCAGCACACCGGCCGGCGGGGCCGCCGCCGGCCGGTGCGCCACGATCCCGCCTGCCGCTGTACCTCCCGGCCCGGCGGTGCCCGCGAACACGGACGACACGGGTGGCGCGCCGCGCCGCACCGTCGACGGGCCCCACGTGCCCACGACGCCGGGAACCGCGTCCGGGATGCCGTCCGGCGGCCGCACGTCGTCGCGGTCAGCCTTGCTCGTGCTCGCGGACGGGCGCTTCCCCGCGGGAGGACACGCCCACTCCGGCGGTGCCGAAGCGGCCGTCAAGGCGGGACGGATCCGCGACGCCGGGACCCTCCGGGAGTTCTGCAGGGGCCGGCTCCACACCGTCGGCCTGACCGCCGCCGGGCTCGCCGCCGCGGCGGCGAGCGGCCTCGACCCGCTCGTCCTCGATGCAGCCGCCGACGCCCGGACCCCCTCGCCCGCGCTGCGCGCCGTCGGACGCAGACTGGGCAGGCAGCTGATGCGGGCCGCCCGCGCCACCTGGCCGTCGCCCGAACTGGACGCACTGGCACGGGCCCTGCCCAAGGGCGCGCACCAGCCCGTCGTGCTCGGGCTCGCCGCGCGCGCCGCGGGGCTCGCACCCGGGGACGCCGCGCACTGCGCCGCCTACGAGACCGTCAGCGGACCAGCCACGGCTGCCGTACGCCTGCTCAGTCTGGACCCGTTCGACGCCACCGCAGTGCTCGCCGGGCTCGCTGCCGACATGGACGCGGTCGCCGACCGCGGCGTCCGGGCTGCGCAGGAAGCCGGGCACCTCGGCGTCGACGCACTGCCCGCCGCATCCGCCCCCCTGCTCGACATCAGCGCGGAACAGCACGCGTCCTGGCCCGTACGCCTCTTCGCGTCCTGAGCACGCCGACCCCTGGAGCCGCACCATGCACTTCGACCATCCCCGCACGAGCGACGCGCCCGCGGCCGTCGGTGCCGATGCCGTACGCCCCGACGGCGCCCGGCGCGCCCTGCGCATCGGGCTCGGTGGCCCCGTCGGTTCGGGGAAGACCGCGACCGTCGCCGCACTCTGCCGCGCCTTGCGGGACCGGTTGTCCATCGCCGTGGTCACCAATGACATCTACACGCGCGAAGACGCCGACTTCCTGCTGCGCAACGCCGTGTTGCCGCCCGAGCGGATCCAGGCGGTCGAGACGGGCGCATGCCCGCACACCGCGATCCGCGACGACATCTCCGCCAACCTCGAAGCCGTCGAGGACCTCGAAGACGCGGTCGGTCCCCTCGACCTCGTACTCGTCGAGTCCGGTGGGGACAACCTCACGGCCACCTTCTCCAAGGGTCTCGTCGACGCCCAGATCTTCGTGATCGACGTGGCGGGCGGCGACGACATTCCCCGCAAGGGGGGCCCCGGGGTCACCACCGCCGACCTCCTCGTCGTGAACAAGACCGACCTCGCCCCCTACGTCGGTTCCGACCTCGAACGGATGGCCCGTGACGCCGGGGAGCAGCGTGGCGAACTCCCCGTGGTCTTCACCTCGCTGACCGCCGAGGGCGGCGTCCGCCCCGTCGCCGACTGGGTACGCTCCCGGGTCGACGAGTGGACCGCTCCGTGATCGCCCCGTGAGCGTCCAGGCCACCGCACGCATCGTCGCCACCCGCGACGGCGGACTGCCCGTCCTCGAGAGCTCGGGTCCGCTCGCGCTCCGCCGAACGCGGGCGGCGGGCCCGTACACCCGGGTCACCGTCGTGGGTGCCATGAGCGCACCCTTGAACGGCGACCGGCTGGCCGTCGAGGCGGACGTGCGGGCCGGAGCCCGGCTGCACGTGGATACGGCGGCCGCGACCGTGGCGCTGCCCGGCCGCACGCCCGCAGCCGCGACGTACGACCTCGCGCTGACCGTCGGCGAGGGCGCCGAACTGCGCTGGCTGCCCGAACCGCTCGTCTGTGCCCGCGGTAGCGAGCTGCGCGCCACCACGCGCGTGGAACTCGCCCCCACCGCACGGTTGGTGCTGCGCGAGGAACAGGTCCTCGGCAGGCACGGGGAGGCGTCCGGAACGCTCGCCACCCGCCTCACCGTGCACCGTGCCGGACGCCCCCTGCTGGACCAGGAACTCGGTTACGGCCCCGGCGCCCCCGGCGGGTGGGACGGTGGTGCCGTCCTCGGCGAGTATCGTGCGGTCGGTCAACTCCTCGTGGTGGACCCGGACTTCGCGCGCCATCCCGTCGAGCCCCGACTGCTCGGCGACAGCGCCGCCCTCACACCGCTCGCCGGACCGGCCGTGCTGGTCACGGCCGTCGCCCCGGACGCGCTTCGGCTGCGCGGCATGCTGGACGGGGCGCGGTGCGTCCTCCCGTCGAACTGACCGGGTACCGCTGAGCGGACACCGGTAACCGCCTATGGGTTCGGCAAAGAAACACGAGTGCGGACTATCGCCCCCCGCGCCCTGACGAAAGGATCCTGCAGACGGACCACGACCCGCGCCACCGTGGCGGGCGGCGCGCACACGAGGGGGAGAAACGTGAGACGCACAGCGGTGCTCGGCTCGGCCGGCACTCTGATCGCAGGGACTCTGATCGCAGGCACGCTCACGGCAGGGGTGGTCGCCGCGCCCCCGGTGGCCGCCGAATCGGTCCTGGGGCAGGTGCCCGAGGACCACGGGGTTGCGGTAGCCGCCGGACGGGCGGCCCAGCAGGGCATCTCCTGGGCGGACTGCCCGGCCGACTGGGGCCTCGAGAAGCCCGTCCAGTGCGGTTGGGTGAGCGTCCCGCTCGACTACGCACGTCCCGACGGCCGGCAGATCCGCCTCGCCGTCGACCGGGTCGCTGCCACCGGCGCTGCCGACGAGCGCCAGGGCGCCCTCGTCTACAACCCCGGAGGCCCCGGCGGTTCGGGACTCCGTTTCCCGCGCCGGGTGACCACAAACAACGCCATCTGGGCCAGGACCGCCAAGGCGTACGACTTCGTGGGCTTCGACCCACGGGGGGTCGGCCACTCGTCGCCCCTGTCCTGCGTCGATCCGCAGGACGCCATCAAGGCACCCAAGCCCGACCCGGTCCCGGACTCCGAGGCCGACAAACTGGCGCAGCGCAAGCTCGCCGCGGAGTACGCCGCCGGCTGCGCCGAACGCAGCGGCGGCCTCCTGCCGCACATGAACACCCTCAACACCGCCCGCGACCTGGACGTGATCCGCGCGGCCCTCGGTGAGCGGAAGCTGAACTACCTCGGTGTCTCCTACGGCACCTACCTGGGCGCTGTCTACGGCACGCTCTTCCCGTCCCACGTCCGCCGCATGGTCATGGACAGCATCGTCAACCCGCGGACCGACAAGATCTGGTACGGCGTCAACCTCGACCAGGACGTCGCCTTCGAGGCACGACTCGCCGACTGGATGCGGTGGGTCGCCTCCCACGACGCCGTCTACCACCTCGGTGACACGGAGGCGGAGGTGCGCCGCCAGTGGGAGGAACTGCGCGCCGACGCCAAGAGGGAGCCGATCGGCGGGGTCGTCGGCCCCGCGGAGTTGGTGAACTTCTTCCAGGCCGCGCCGTACTACGACAGCCGGTGGGCAGCCGTCGCCCAGGTCTGGAGCGCGTACGCGGCCGGCGACACCGAGGTGCTCGTCGACGCCGCGGGGCCGCATCCGGACGACACCGTGGGCAACGCCGCCGCCGAGAACGGCACGGCCGTGTACACGGCGGTCGAGTGCGCGGACGCGCCCTGGCCGACCGACTGGGCGACGTGGAACCGGGACAACACCCGACTGCACACCAGGTACCCGTTCTTCACCTGGGCCAACGCCTGGCTCAACCTCCCGTGCGCTACCTGGCCCGCGCCGCGGCAGCAGCCGCTCCGCATCGGCACGGGCAAGGAGCTGCCGCCGGTGCTCCTGGTGCAGTCCGAGCGAGACGCGGCCACCCCCTACCAAGGGGCTCTGGAACTGCACGAGCGGTTCAAGGGGTCGCGACTCGTCACCGAACGGGACGCCGGTTCGCACGGCATCACCAACCTGCAGAACCCGTGCATCAACGGCAAGGTCGAGGCCTACCTGCTGAGCGGCGCGCTGGACCCGCACGACACGGCGTGCGCACCGCACGCCACCCCGACGCCCTGACGCGGACGGTCGTGACGGGCGGGGCCGGGGACCGCGCCTTGGGCCCCGCCCGGTCCCGCCCGCGGTCAGCGGGGCAGCCGGCGGAACCGCCTCGGCTGCTGCTCCCCGGCCTGCGCGGCCTTCACCTTGGCCGCGTACTCGTCGACGTACTCCTGCCCGGACAGCGCGAGGACCTCGTACATGATCTCGTCGGTCACCGCCCGCAGGACCGCCTTCTCGTTCTCCAACCCGGCGTAGCGCGAGAAGTCCAGCGGCTTCCCGAAGCGGATCGTCACCCGCTTGATCTTCGGCAGCACCTGCCCCGGCGGCTGGATCTCGAACGTCCCCACCATCGCGCAGGGCACCACCGGCACCTGCGCGGTCAGAGCCATCACGGCGACCCCGACCTTCCCCTTGTAGAGCCGTCCGTCGTGGGAGCGCGTGCCCTCCGGGTAGATGCCCAGCAACTCGCCCTTCCGCAACACTCCGAGGCCCTCGCGGATCGCCGCCCGGCCCGCGTCCTTGCCGGACCGGTCCACCGGGATCTGCCCGGCGCTACGGAAGAACGCGGCAGTCAGACGGCCCTTGACGCCCGGGCCCGTGAAGTACTCCGCCTTGGCGAGGAAGGTGATCCGTCGCTTCAGGATCGCAGGCATCAGGAAGTGGTCCGAGAACGACAGGTGGTTGCCGGCGATGATCGCTGCGCCCTCGTCCGGAACGTGTTCGAGCCCTTCGATCCTGGGCCGGAAGAGCAAGCGCAGGAGGGGCCCCAGGAGGACGTATTTGAGCACGTAGTAGAACACGCATTCTCCCACTCTCCCGGATCGGCTCCGGGGCCGCGTTCTTCCAGGTCACGGCACTTCGAAGAGCGTCAGTGTAGGGGCAGGGCGCAGTATCTGTAACCACGTCAGATCGGACGCGTGCCGAGACGCCCCCGACGGGGGAGTGCACGTGGCGGAAGAGGTCGCGGCGGACATGACGGACCATCAGTAATGCCTCCGTACGTCGCCGGAACCCCTGACCGCCTTCTCCCCATCCTCCCCCTCGGACGGCAACCGGAGCGAGGACGGACCATGGAAGACACGACGGGGACGGCAGAGCGACGTGGCGACGGGGCGGGCACGGGGACGAGTGCCGACGGGCGGACCCGGCTGACCCGTCGACGACTGCTGGGCGCGGGCATCGCCGTCGGAGCGGGCGTGGCCGGGGGCGCATGGGCCGCGGGTGCCACCGCGGCGCCCGGGCGGCCGGCCGGACCGGCCCGCGCCGCCGACTGGGCGGCACTGGGTCGCGGTCTCGACGGAACGCTGGTCCGGCCGGGGGGAGGCACCTACGACAGTGCGCGGAAGCTCTTCAACCCCCGCTTCGACGGGGTGCGCCCGGCCGGAATCGCGTACTGCGCCAGGCCCGAGGACGTCAGGAGTTGCCTGGACTTCGCGCGCAGGCACCAGGTCCCCGTCGCCGTCCGCAGCGGCGGCCACAGCTACGCGGGCTGGTCTTCCGGGCCCGGGCTGATCGTCGACGTGCAGAAGATGGCGTCCGTATCGCTCTCGGGAACCACCGCGACGATCGGCGCCGGCGCCAAACTGATCGACGTCTACGACCGGTTGACCGCACGCGGCCGGACCGTGCCCGCCGGGTCGTGTCCCACCGTGGGCGTCTCCGGGCTTGCCCTCGGCGGAGGGATCGGCGTGGTGAGCCGTGCCTACGGACTGACGAGCGACAGCGTCGTCGGCGCCCGCATCGTCACCGCCGACGGACGCATGAGGAACGTGGACGCGCACAGGGACCCCGACCTCTTCTGGGCCCTGCGCGGCGGAGGCAACGCCCAGTTCGGCGTGGTCACCGAACTGCGATTCCGAACCCACGCCGCGCCGCAGTGCACGACGTTCTTCCTGAGCTGGCCGTGGGCCAGAGCAGCTGCGGTGGTACGCGAGTGGCAGCGATGGGCGCCCACCGCACCGGACGCGATCTGGGCCAATCTGCACCTGTCCGCTCCGGTCGGCGGTCGGCCCGGATCGGTCCGCGTCGGAGGACTGTCGCTGGGCGGCCGGGCCGACCTCGAGAACCATCTCGACCGCCTCGCCGACGCCGTCGGCGCCCCGGCCCGGTCGGTGTCCGTACGCACCCGGCCGTTCATGGACGCGATGAAGGTGATGGGCGGCGTCTCGGGCTTCACGATCCCGGAGGCGCACCAGAAGGGCAGCCTGCCCGGCACCACCCCGCAGGGCCGGGTGGAGCGCGAGTCGTACGCGGCGCGCTCGGACTTCTACACCAGGGCCGTACCGGCCGACGGGATCCAGGCGCTGCTCGCCCGGGTGGAGCGGCTGGCCCAGGTCAGCGGCGGTGGCGCGGGCAGCATCGCCCTGGACGCCCTCGGCGGCGCGGTGGGACGCGTCCGGGCCTCGGACACGGCCTTCGTCCACCGGAACGCCCTGTTCCTGGCCCAGTACATCGTCTCCTGGCCGGACAGTGCCTCCCCGACCACCGTGGCGCGCCACGAGGCCTGGCTCGACGGCACGCACGCGGCGATGCGGCCCTGGGCGAGCGGCCAGGCGTACCAGAACTACACGGACCCGAAGCTGAGGGACTGGCGCCGTGCGTACTACGGGGCGAACGCCGATCGGCTCGCCCAGGTCAAGAGGACCTACGACCCCGGGCGGCTCTTCCGGTACCCGCAGGCCTTCTGAGGACGCAGGGGCCTCGCCTCCTCCCGCGGGTGGGGCGGGGTGCCGCGTCCGCGGCGCACGCCACGCCCCGGAGCCGCCCGCTTCCGGCGGCCCGCGCGCCGACCGGGCCGGTCACGTGGCTTGGACTCCACGCGACCGGGCCGGTCACGTGGGTTTGGACACCAACAACCCGAGCGTCACCAGGCCGAGCACCACCCAGCCGAACCACAGCCAGCCGTTGCTGCCGAGCGCGACCGTGTAGGCGGTCACGACCACCAGGGCCACGACGGTGATCATGCCCATCGCCTTCGTGGAACCGGACATACGCGTCCTCCTCCGGGCCGGCGCCGAGGCGGGGGGCCGCGACCGGGGCCGTGCAGCCATCGTGACCCCTGGACCGGGCAGGGCGCCACTCCCGTGCGCGGGCGCGTGTGCCGGACCGCGTGCGAACGAGGTGCCCGGGAGCGGTGCGCTGCCGCCCGCTCGAACAGGGGCCCCCGCGGGGGCACGGTCGGTGGCCTGGGGCCGGCGAACCCCCACGCGTCCGGGGCGGCGGCTCCCACGCGTCCGGGGCGGCGGCTCCCACGCGTCCGGGGCGGCGGCTCCTACCGTCCGCGAGCCTGGAGCGAGGCGAGGTACGCGTTGTACGCCTCCAGCTCCTTGTCGCCGTCCCGGTCGGCGGCACGGTCCTTGCGGACGGCCTGGCGCTGCTCGGAGCGGTACCACTGGTACACCAGCGCGATCAACACCAGGACGGACGGGATCTCGCTGAAGGCCCAGGCAATGCCGCCCGCGGCGTTCTGGTCGGACAGCGCGTCGATCCCGAGGGAGGCCGGTGGGTTCGCGTAGGTCTTCACCATCGGCTCGCTCGCCATCATCAGCGCGATGCCGAAGAACGCGTGGAACGGCATGCCGGCGAAGAGCTCCAGCATCCGCATCACGTATCCCGGGCGGTGCGGACCGGGGTCGACGCCCATGATCGGCCAGAAGAAGACCAGTCCGACGGCGAGGAAGTGCACCATCATCCCGATGTGCCCGGCCTTGGATCCCATCAGGAAGTCGAAGAGCGGGGTGAAGTACAGCGCGTACAGGCTGGCGATGAACAACGGGATCGTGAACGCCGGGTGCGTGATCACCTGCAGGTAGCGGCTGTGCAGCAGGGTCAGCAGCAGCTCGCGCGGCCCCCTGCGTCCGCGACCCGCCACCGGCAGCGCCCGCAGCGCCAAGGTCACCGGGGCGCCAAGAAGCAGCAGGATCGGCGAAAGCATGCTGATCACCATGTGCTGCACCATGTGCACGCTGAACATGACCATGCCGTAGTCGTTCAACTTGGTGCACATGACCAGGGCGACGGTCAGGACGCCGACCGTGAAGGATACGGTCCGGCCAGCCGGCCAGGCGTCGCCGCGCCGGCGGAGCCGGACGACGGCCCATCCGTAGAGCCCGAGGCCGAGGAGGCAGGCGACGAGGAAGAACGGATCCGCGGAGAACTCCAGGCCACGCCCCAGCGTGAACGGCGGCAGCTCCATCGGCATCCCGTGGTCGCCGTGCCCGCTGTGATCCATCTGCGTACTCCTGGAGCGTCCTGATTCGCGGTTGTTGTCCGCACAAGACTAGAACCGCCCCCGGCCGACGCATCGACCGGGGGCGGTTCCCTTCTCATGCTCCAGGTTCAGAGGACGCACTCGGCCTCGGCGTACCGCTCGGCGGGCACGGTCTTCAGCGTCTCCACGGCCTGCGCCAGCGGCACCATGGTGATGTCCGTGCCGCGCAGGGCCGTCATCATGCCGAACTCGCCGCGGTGCGCGGCCTCCACCGCGTGCCAGCCGAACCGGGTGGCGAGCACCCGGTCGTACGCGGTCGGCGTACCGCCGCGCTGGACGTGGCCGAGGATCACCGGGCGGGCCTCCTTGCCGAGCCGCTGCTCCAGCTCGACGGAGAGCTGCCGCGCGACACCGGCGAAGCGCTCGTGGCCGTACATGTCCTTGCCGCCCTCGTCGAAGTCCATGGACCCCTCGCGCGGCTTCGCGCCCTCGGCGACCACGACGATCGCGAACCGCTTGCCCGCCTCGAACCGCTCACCGACCCGCTTGGACAGCTCGTCGATGTCGAAGGGGCGCTCCGGCACGACGATGGCGTGGGCACCCGCGGCCATGCCGGAGTGCAGCGCGATCCACCCCGTGTGGCGACCCATGACCTCGACGATCAGCACCCGCTGGTGCGATTCGGCGGTGGTCTTCAGCCGGTCCAGCGCGTCCGTCGCGACACCGACGGCGGTGTCGAAACCGAAGGTCACGTCGGTCGACGCGATGTCGTTGTCGATGGTCTTCGGCACCCCGACGATCGGCAGGCCCGCCTGGGAGAGGAGGTTGGCCGCCTTGAGCGTGCCTTCACCGCCGATGGGGATGATCGCGTCCAGCCCGAGCTCGGCGACGTGGCCCTTGGCGCGCTCGACACCGTCGACGAGGTGCGCCGGCTGCACGCGGGACGAGCCGAGGATCGTGCCGCCGCGGGCGAGGATGCCGCCGACGGCGTCCAGGTCGAGCTTGCGGTAGTCGCCCTCCAGCAGGCCCTTCCAGCCGTCGTGGAAGCCGATGACCTCGTCGCCGTGGTCGACGACGGCTCGGTGCACGACGGAGCGGATGACCGCGTTCAGACCGGGGCAGTCGCCGCCGGAGGTGAGAACACCAATGCGCATAGCCCGAATACCTTTGCAAACGTGGGCCGACGACCGGACCACGTCGTCCGGTTGGATCCCCGCCACCCTACCGGCGCAAGGCGGTGGGGACCGAACCGGATGTCCGCACCGTGGACACCGTAGATTCGTACGAACGGGCCCGCGGGACGGACCGGGCCGTCAGCCGGTCGCCTCGGTGGCCGCCGCGATCCGCTCCGCGCGCAGCGCCTCGTACCACCGGTCGTCCGTCGGCGGCAGCGCGTTCACGTCGAGCGCCAGCTTCAGCAGCAGGTCCGCGATCTGCGGGTTGCGGGCCATCACGGGACCGTGCATGTACGTACCGAAGACGGTGTCGTTGTACGCGCCCTCGGTGCCGTCGCCGGTGCCGTTGCCCCTGCCGAAGACGGTGCGGGCGAACGGACGGGCCGTCGGCCCGAGGTGGGTGATGCCCTGGTGGTTCTCGAAGCCGGTGAGCTGGGGCAGGCCGAGACGCGGATCGATGTCCGCGAGGACGTCGCCCACGCAGCGCTCGCCCTCGCCCCGGGTGGAGACGACGTCGATCAGACCGAGCCCGGGCTCGCGCTCGCCGAGGTCGTTGATGAACTCGTGGCCGAGGATCTGGTAACCGGCACAGACCGAGAAGATGATCGCACCGTTGGACGCGGCTCGACTGAGGCCGCCGTCACGGCGCAGCCGCTCCGCCGCGAGCCGTTGCGGTCGGTCCTCCCCGCCGCCGATCAGATAGATGTCGCCGGAGGTCGGCACCGGCTGGTCACTGCGCACGTCGACGCGCATGACGTCGAGGCCGCGCTGGCGGGCCCGGCGCTCCACGACCAGGGCGTTGCCCTGGTCCCCGTACGTGCTGAGCAGGTCCGGGTAGACCCAGACCAGGCGCAGACTGCTGTCGCTCATGCTCGATTCCTCTGCGATCAGTTGCCGACGCGGCGGCGTACGTCCTGGAAGGCGGTGTAGTTGGCGATGAGCTCGATCCGTCCGGGTGGGGCGAGCTGCACGGCCTCTTCGACGGTGTCGCAGACCCGGAAGTCCAAGCCCGCGACCTCCAGCCGCACCGCCAGGTCCAGCCTGCGGTCGCCGATCACGAAGATCGGGTGGCCGGCGAGGCGGGTGTAGTCGACGTCCCACAGCCAGGAGGTGTCGGTGCCGTCCGCGCCCCGGGCGTTGACGGAGAGGATCACCGGGGTCGGCGGCGGGTCGATCAGCGAGAACGTCTCGAGCCAGCCGGCCGGGTTCTTCGCCAGCAGCAGGCGTACGTCGCGGCCGAGGAACGACACGACGTCGTAGCGGCCGGCCACCGCCTGCACCTGGTACATGCGCTCCAGGGCGACCTGCGGGGGGACCCCGAAGACCGCGGCGACCGCCGCGGACGTCGCCGCGTTCGCCTTGTTGGCCCGGCCCGGGAGTTGCAGGTGGATCGGCCACGCGGAGCCGTGCGGATCGAGCACGTGGTCACCGTTGAGCGCCCAGCTCACCGCGGGCCTGCGGAAGCCGCACTCCCCGCAGAACCAGTCGTCGCCGGGCCGCTGCATGACGCCGCCGCAGGCGGGACAGGACCATGCGTCGTCCTTCCACTCCTGGCCGGCGGCGACCCAGACGACGTTGGGGGAGGAGGACGCGGCCCACACGATCAGCGGGTCGTCCGCGTTGGCCACGACGACGGCCTTGGTGCCGGCCAGGCCCTCGCGCCACTTCTCCGCGAGCATCCGGGTCTCCGCCGCCCGGTCCAATTGGTCGCGGGAGAGGTTGAGCAGCGCGATGGCCTTGGGAGTGGTGTCGCGGGCGACGCCGGCCAGGTACTTCTCGTCCACCTCGATCACGCCGTACCTCGCGTCCGAGCCGCCGGCCAGGGCCGAGGTGATGCCCGCCGGCATGTTCGCGCCCAGGGCGTTCGACACGACCGGGCCGCTCGCGCGCAGCGCTTCGGCAATGAGGCGCGTGGTGGTGGTCTTGCCGTTCGTCGCCGACACCAGGACGACGTCGAGGTGCTGTGCCAGCGCGCTCAGCAGGTCCGGGTCGAGCTTGAGTGCCACCCGACCGCCGATCACCGATCCGCTGCCGCGCCCCGCCGCGCGCGACACTGCCGCCGCAGCCTTGCCCGCCGTCACGGCCAGCTTCGCCCGTGGCGACAGCGGCTCTGTGTTGCCAGGCTGTCCTGCCATCGTCCTTGATCCTCCTTGCGTCGGTCGGGGCTCAGCCTATCGAGATCCGGCCAGCAGCCCGAACGGCGGACCCGTCGTAAAAGCAGGAGGTCATCGCGCAGGTTCCGGGAACGTACCCTTACCGCCATGCGAAACCGGCCGATCCCCGGCAGTTCCGGACTCGTACGAGCCATGAGCCTGCTCGGAGATCCCGTGCTGCACACGCCCTGTGAACCCGTCACGGACTTCGGTCCGTCGCTGGCGAGGCTCATCGAGGACATGTTCGCGACGATGTACGCGGCCCAGGGTGTGGGTCTGGCGGCGAACCAGATCGGCGTCCCACTGCGGGCGTTCGTCTACGACTGCCCCGATGACGATGACGTCCGCCATCTCGGGCACGTGGTCAACCCGCGACTGGTCACCGCGGACGGCATCACCGTGCGGGGGTCCGAGGGGTGCCTGTCGCTCCCCGGCGTCGAGGCGGGCACGCCGCGGTTCGACCACGCGGTGGTCGAGGGAGTGACGTCGGACGGCGAGCCGGTACGGGTGGACGCTACGGGATTCTTCGCACGGTGCCTGCAGCACGAGTGCGACCACCTCGAGGGAGGCGTGTACCTGGACCGGGTCACGGGTTGGCGGCGTGCCCGCGCGGTGCGAGCGGTCCGCCGCACGCCCTGGGGGCGCGGCGCGGACGTCCCGCCGCCGCACCCCCGCGCGTAGTCCACGTCGGCCTTCCCCGGTCGGGAACCGCCGGATCCGCCCGCGATCGCGGGACTTTGACCCGGTGCGCGCGGCGACGCGCGTCCGGTCCCCGCCACGGGCTCGGGCCCCAGGTCAGAACCCGGGGCTTCCCGGGCGGTCCTCCGCCAGGGAGAGTCTGCCCCACAGCAGGTCCGCCAGGCTGGTGACCAGCTGGGCGCGTGTGCAAGGGCGTTCGCCGAGCCACCAGTCGCCCGCACCGTGCATCATGCCGACGATGCCGTGGCCCCAGATCCGGGCCAGTTCGTCGCCGCCGGGACCGAGGTCCACCCGTTCGGCGATGACCGTGGCGAGTTCTTCGCCGAGTCGGCGGAGCAACGGGACGGAGTGGCGGCCGACGTCGAAGCCCTGCTCGGACTGCTGGGAGTCCTCGGCGGGGTGCATGAGGAAGCGGTAGACCTGCGGGCGGGCCTCGATGGCCGCGAGGTAGGTGTCCAGTGTGTGCTCGACCCGCTCGCGCCGGTCGACGCTGGCGTCGATCGCGTTGCGCAGAGCGGCCAGCAGGCCGTCCGTGTGGCGCTTGGCGAGGGCACGGTACAAGCCGCTCTTGTCGCCGAAGTGGCGGTAGAGGATCGGCTTGGTGATGCCGGCCTCGGCGGCGATGGCGTTCATGGAGGCCTTCGGGCCCTCCCGGAGCACCACGCGGTCCGCTGCTTCGAGCAGCTCCCGCCGCCGCTGGTCGGCCGACCGCTGCTGCTCGGTCTGCTGAGTGGTGGTCTCCATAGGTGTCTCCCCGCCCGTGCGATATCCGTGAGGCCAGCGAAACGTAACACTCCGCAGGGGATGGTCGTGGGGTGCAGGGGGGATGGTTGACACGGCCTACTAACCAGTAACAGACTGCGGTTACCGCCAGTAACAAGCGTGGGGCAAGCACTTCAGGAGGGGACATGACCGAGTTCGCGCTCGATCTCAACGACGATCAGAAGCAGGTCCGGGACTGGCTGCACGGATTCGCCAGGGATGTGATCCGCCCGGCCGCCGCGGAGTGGGACGAGCGCGAGGAGACGCCCTGGCCGGTCATCCAGGAGGCCGCGAAGGTCGGCATCTACTCGCTGGACTTCTATGCCCAGCAGTACTTCGACCCCACGGGGCTCGGCATCCCGGTGGCCCTGGAGGAGCTCTTCTGGGGGGACGCCGGCATCGCCCTCTCCATCGTCGGCACCGGCCTGGCCGCCGTCGGGGTCCTCGCCAACGGCACCGAGGAGCAGATCGGCACCTGGATCCCCCAGATGTACGGCGACGTCAACGACGTGAAGGTCGCGGCGTTCTGCTCGTCCGAGCCCGACGCCGGGTCCGACGTGGGATCGATGCGCACCCGCGCCGTCTACGACGAATCCAAGGACGAATGGGTCCTGAACGGGACCAAGACCTGGGCGACCAACGGCGGGATCGCAGGCGTCCACGTCGTCGTCGCCGTGGTCGACCCCACACTCGGCACCAAGGGGCACGCCTCCTTCATCGTGCCCCCGAACACGCCGGGCCTCTCGCAGGGGCAGAAGTTCAAGAAGCACGGCATCCGCGCCTCGCACACCGCCGAGGTCGTCCTGGAGGACGTCCGCGTCCCCGGCCACTGCCTCCTCGGCGGCAAGGAGAAGCTCGACGAGCGGCTCGCGCGCGCCCGTGAGAACGCCAAGTCGGGCGGTGCGGGTACGAAGAACGCCGCCATGGCCACCTTCGAGGCGTCCCGCCCCGCGGTCGGGGCCATGGCCGTCGGCACCGCGCGGGCCGCGTACGACTACGCGCTCGAGTACGCCAAGGAGCGCCGCCAGTTCGGCCGCCCGATCGTCGACAACCAGGGCGTCGCCTTCCAGCTGGCCGACATGCGTACGCAGATCGACGCCGCCCGGTTGTTGGTGTGGCGAGCCTCCTGGATGGCGGTGAGCGGCAAGCCCTTCACGGCCGCCGAGGGGTCGATGTCCAAGCTGTTCGCCAGTGAGGTGGCCAAGAAGGTCACGGCCCAAGCCGTCCAGATCCTCGGAGGCAACGGCTTCACCCGGGAGTACCCCGTGGAGCGCATGCACCGGGACGCCGCCATCTACACCATCTTCGAAGGCACCAGCGAGATCCAGCGCCTGGTGATAGCCCGCACGCTGGCCGGCGTGCCGATCCGCTGACGCAACGACGGGCGCGCCGGTCCAACGCAGGACCGGCGCACCCGCAGGCCACGGCTCAGACGGGCAGCCGGGCCTCGATCTCCGCGACGAGCTCCGGGGCCTCCGGCTCCACGCGCGGCCGGAACCTGCCCACGACCTCGCCCTCCGGCGAAACGAGGAACTTCTCGAAGTTCCACTGGACGTCACCGGCCTCGCCGTCGGCGTCCGCGAACCGGGTCAACTCGGTGTAGAGCGGGTGTCGGTGCTCCCCGTTCACCTCCGCCTTCTCCAGCAGCGGGAAGGTGACGCCGTAGGTCGCCGAGCAGAACGTGCCGATGTCCTCCGCGCTGCCGGGCTCCTGGCCGGCGAACTGGTTGCAGGGTACGCCGAGCACCGTGAAACCCCGCTCGCCGTAGCTCTTCTGCAGCCGTTCCAGACCCTCGTACTGCGGTGTGAGGCCGCAGCGGGACGCGACGTTCACGACGAGCACCACCTTGCCGCGGTGGTCGCCGAATGATGTCTCGTCACCGGTGAGGGTGCGCAGCGGAAGTTCATACAGGGACATCTGGGACTCCTTCGTGCCTCGTGTTTATGTGTCTCTTATTCTTCGTGTAGCGTGCGCGCGTTCGAATCAGATCGCGATCCCGAGGATGCCGTACATGACCGCACCCACGCCCCCCGCCGCCCCGCAGGACCCGAACTTCCCGCAGGGGCAGCCGATGCCGGGCGCAGCCCCGGAGCCGGCGCCCGCCAAGAAGGGCAAGGTCAAGAAGATCATCGGCGTGGTCGCCCTCCTCATCATCGCCGCCGTGGTGAAGTTCGGCATCGGCTACGCCTTCAACGGCCCGGTCCACGCCGAGGCCGGCGAGTGCGTCTCCGTCACCGGGTCGGAGAACGACCCCGACGTCAAGACGAAGGACTGCGGCGACAAGGACGCCAACTACAAGGTGAGCAAGGTCGTGGAGAACACCTTCGACACCAACTCCTGCGGTGCGAACGAGGACGCCCTCGCGCAGCAGTACGGCTCCGAGAAGTTCGTGCTCTGCCTCCAGCCGCTGAAGAAGTAAGGGCGACGCGGGCCGGGCGCTCAGCCGCCCAGCCTGCGGAAGAGTCCCTCCTGCACGACCGAGACGAGCAACCGGCCACGCCGGTCGTAGATCCGGCCGCGCGCCAGTCCCCGGCCGCCCGCGGCGACCGGGGACTCCTGGTCGTACAGGAACCACTCGTCCGCCCGGAACGGCCGGTGGAACCACATCGCGTGGTCCAGAGACGCCATGTCGAAGCCCCGCCGCCCCCAGAGCGGCTCGACCGGGATGCGGACCGCGTCCAGGAGGGTCATGTCGGAGGCGTACGTCAGCGCGCACGTGTGCACCAGCGGGTCGTCGCCCAGCGGTCCCACCGCGCGCATCCACACCGCACTGCGTGGATCGGCGTCCTTGACCTCTTCCGGGGTCCAGCGGAGTCGGTCGACGTACCGGATGTCGAAGGGCTGCCGGCGCGCCATCCGCTCCAGCGTCTCCGGAAGCGCCCCCAAGTGCTCGCGGATCTCGTCCGATAGCGTCGGCAGCGTTTCCGGGGCGGGGAAGTCCAGCCGCGGCGGCAACTGGTGATCGAACCCCGCCTCCTCCGGCTGGTGGAACGACGCCGTCAGATTGAAGATCGTGCGGCCCTGCTGGACGGCGGTGACCCGCCGGGTCGTGAACGACCGGCCGTCCCTGACCCGTTCGACCTGGTAGACGATCGGCACGCCGGGCCGCCCGGGCCGCAGGAAGTACGCGTGCAGGGAATGGACCGGACGTGCACCGTCGACCGTCCTGCCCGCCGCGACCAGGGCCTGTCCCGCCACCTGCCCGCCGAAAACCCGCTGCAGCGATTCGTCGGGACTCAGCCCGCGGAAGATGTTGACCTCGATCTGCTCCAGGTCGAGCAGGTCGACGAGCCGCTCGGCGGGATTGGTCATGGTCCGTCCTTTCACCAATGTCCGACCGATGTGACCCGGACGACAGCCCTGCCCTCTTCGTCGGATGCCGCCAGGTCGACCTCCGCGCTGATGCCCCAGTCATGGTCGCCCTCGGGGTCGGCGAACGTCTGCCGCACCCGCCACAACCCGTGCTCCGGGTCCTCCTCGATGGACAGGAGCTTCGGCCCGCGGGCGTCAGGACCGGTGCCCAGGTCGTCGTACTCGTCCCAGTACGCGTCCATCGCCTCGCCCCAGGCGTCCTCGCCCCACCCGGACTCCCCGTCCAACTCGCCCAGCTCGGCGACGTGGTCGAGCGCGGCCAGCTCCACGCGGCGGAACATCGCGTTGCGCACCAACACCCGGAACGCACGGGCGTTCGCCGTGACCGGCTTGACCTGGTCGGCCTTCTCCTGGGCCTCCTCCGCGGTCTCCACCTCGGGATTGGCCAGCTGTTCCCACTCGTCCAGGAGGCTGGAGTCGACCTGCCGGACCATCTCACCCAGCCAGGCGATCAGGTCCTGGAGGTCCTCGGTCTTCTGGTCGTCCGGGATGGTGTGGTCCAGGGCCTTGTAGGCGCTCGCCAGGTACCGCAGCACGATGCCCTCGGTACGGGCCAGCTCGTAGAAGGACGTGAACTCCGTGAAGGACAGCGCCCGCTCGTACATGTCGCGGATGACGGCCTTCGGCGACACCGGATGGTCACCGACCCAGGGGTGCGACTTCCGGTAGAGGTTGTACGCGTGCCACAGGAGCTCCTCCAGCGGCTTCGGGTAGGAGATGTCCTGGAGCCGCTCCATGCGCTCTTCGTACTCCACCCCGTCCGCCTTCATCGCGCCGACCGCCTCGCCGCGGGCCTTGTTCTGCTGGGCCGCCAGGATCTGACGGGGGTCGTCCAGCGTCGACTCGACCACGGACACCATGTCGAGGGCGTACGAAGGGGATTCCGGGTCCAGCAGGTCGAAGGCCGCGAGGGCGAAGGTGGACAGCGCCTGGTTCAGTGCGAAGTCCTGCTGGAAGTCGACGGTGAGGCGGACGATCCGGCCCTGGGCGTCGGGCGTTTCGAGCCGCTCCACGATGCCGCCGTCGAGGAGGGAGCGGTAGATCGCGATGGCCCTGCGGATGTGCTTCAGCTGCTGCCTGCGCGGCTCGTGATTGTCCTCCAGCAGCGTGCGCATCGCGTCGAAGGCGTTGCCCGGGCGGGCGATCACCGACAGCAGCATGGCGTGGGTGACCTTGAAGCGGGAGGTCAGCGGCTCCGGATCGGAGGCGATGAGCTTCTCGAAGGAATTCTGCGTCCAGCCGACGAAGCCCTCCGGAGCCTTCTTGCGGACCACCTTCCGCTTCTTCTTGGGGTCGTCCCCGGCCTTGGCCAGGGCCTTCTCGTTCTCGATGACGTGTTCGGGTGCCTGGGCGACGACGAATCCGGCGGTGTCGAAGCCGGCCCGTCCCGCACGGCCCGCGATCTGGTGGAACTCGCGGGAACGCAGGACTCGCACCCGGTTGCCGTCGTACTTGGTGAGGGCGGTGAACAGCACCGTGCGGATGGGGACGTTGACTCCGACGCCCAGCGTGTCCGTACCGCAGATGACCTTCAGCAGGCCGGCCTGCGCGAGCTTCTCCACGAGCCGACGGTACTTCGGCAGCATACCGGCGTGGTGCACCCCGATCCCGTGCCGGACGTAACGGGAGAGGTTGCGGCCGAACTTGGTGGTGAAGCGGAAGTTTCCGATCAGTTCGGCGATCTGGTCCTTCTCCTCGCGGGTGCACATGTTGATGCTCATCAGCGACTGTGCCCGTTCGACCGCCTGCGCCTGGGTGAAGTGCACGATGTAGACCGGGGCCTGCTTGGTCTCCAGCAGCTCGGTCAGCGTTTCGGTGATCGGCGTCGTGCGGTACTCGTACGACAGCGGTACCGGGCGGGTGGCCGAGCGCACGACGGCCGTGTCGCGCCCGGTGCGACGGGTCAGGTCCTTCTCGAACATCGAGACGTCACCGAGCGTCGCCGACATCAGCACGAACTGTGCCTGCGGCAGCTCGAGCAGCGGGATCTGCCAGGCCCAGCCGCGGTCCTGCTCCGCGTAGAAGTGGAACTCGTCCATCACGACCTGGCCGATGTCCGCGTCCTTGCCGTCACGCAGCGCGATGGAGGCCAGCACCTCCGCGGTGCAGCAGATGACGGGCGCGTCCGCGTTGACGGAGGCGTCCCCGGTGAGCATGCCGACGTTCTCGGTGCCGAACAGCTTGCAGAGGTCGAAGAACTTCTCCGAGACCAGTGCCTTGATCGGCGCCGTGTAGAACGTGACCTCGTCGCGGGCCAGCGCTGCGAAGTGCGCACCCGCCGCGACCAGGCTCTTTCCGGACCCTGTGGGGGTGGAGAGGATCACGTTGGCCCCGGAGACCACTTCGATCAGTGCCTCCTCCTGGGCCGGGTAGAGCGAGATCCCCCGGTCCTGCGCCCAGGACGAGAAGGCTTCGAAGAGGGTGTCGGGGTCGGCGTCCGGCGGGAGCTGATCGATGAGGGTCACGCCCCCATCTTGCCTGGCTTCCGGCACGGACCGGGAACCGGCTGCCCGCCCGAAGATCGCTACCGCTACGCTGTCCCGTCAACTGGTTCGTGGGAAACAGCAGATGGGGCGGGAACGAGCATGATGGGACCGGCACACTCCCTGTCCGGGGCGGCAGCCTGGCTGGGGGTGGGTGCGGCGGCCGCCGCCGCGGGGCATCCGATGCCGTGGCCCGTCCTCGTCGTCGGAGCACTGATCTCCGCGGGTGCGGCGCTCGCGCCGGACCTGGACCACAAGGCCGCGACGATCTCCCGCGCCTTCGGGCCGGTCTCGCGCGGACTGTGCGAGGTCGTCGACAAGCTCTCGTACGCGGTCTACAAGGCGACGAAGAAGCCGGGCGACAAGCGGAGGACTGGCGGCCACCGCACGCTCACCCACACCTGGCTGTGGGCCGTGCTGATCGGTTCGGGAACGTCGGCACTGGCTTTGGTCGGCGGTCGTTGGGCGGTCCTCGCGATCCTCTTCGTGCACCTCGTGCTCGCGGTGGAGGGCCTGCTGTGGCGGGCCGCCAGGGTCAGCAGTGATGTGCTCGTGTGGCTGCTCGGTGCGACGAGCGCCTGGATCCTGGCCGACATATTGGACAAACCGGGCGGTGGTGCCGGGTGGTTGTTCACCGGTCCCGGCCAGGAGTACCTCTGGCTCGGCCTGCCGGTGGTCCTCGGTGCCCTGGTGCACGACATCGGTGACGCGATCACCGTCTCCGGTTGCCCGATACTGTGGCCGATCCCGGTCGGCAACAAGCGCTGGCACCCGGTGGGCCCTCCGAAGGGCATGCGTTTCAGGGCCGGGAGCTGGGTGGAGCTGAAGGTGCTGATGCCGGTGTTCATGTTGCTCGGGGGAGTGGGCGGAGTAGCGGCGCTCAACGTGATCTGAAGCGGTCGGCGCCGGGTGGACGACCCCGGAGTGCCGAAGGGGCGTCCGCGTCCCCCGTACGTCGTGCGGTCGTCCGGGCCCTCGAGCCCCGAGCACCCCAGGACAGAGCGGGCCACTCGCTCAGGACGATGCCCGGTGTTGCCAGGACGGTGCCCGGTGCTGCGCCCTCGAGCCGCGGCGCCGGGTGAGTCGGCTGCCGTCGCCGACCGTGTGCGGCGTTCCCGCGCCCTCCTCGTCGGGGACGGCGGCCTCCCTCCCGAGGCGCCGTCCCCTGTGCGTCGTCGGGCCTAACCGTGCCAAGACCTCCACAGCGCCGCGTACGCCCCGCCCGCCGCCACCAGCTCGGTGTGACTGCCCCATTCGCTGATGCGCCCGTTCTCGACGACCGCGATGACGTCGGCGTCGTGCGCAGTGTGCAGTCGGTGGGCGATCGCCACGACCGTCCTTCCGTCGAGGACGCGGGCCAGCGAGCGCTCCAGGTGCCGGGCGGCACGCGGATCCAACAACGACGTCGCCTCGTCGAGCACCAGGGTGTGCGGGTCGGCGAGGACCAGCCGTGCCAGCGCGACCTGCTGGGCCTGAGCAGGCGTCAGCGCCTGACCACCGGAGCCGACCTCGGTGTCGAGGCCGCCGTCCAGCGCCCGCGCCCAGCCGTCCGCCTCCACCGCGCCGAGCGCCGCCCACAGCTCCGCGTCCCCGGCCCCCGTCCGCGCGAGCAGCAGGTTGTCACGCAGCGAGCCGACGAAGACGTGGTGCTCCTGGTTCACCAGCGCCACGTGCGCACGCACCCGCTCCGCGGGCATCCGGGACAGCTCGGCGGACCCGAGGGTGACCCGACCGGCCCGCGGGGCGTAGATCCCCGCGAGGAGCCGTCCCAGCGTCGACTTGCCCGCGCCGGACGGCCCGACCAGCGCCAGCCGGGTGCCCGGCGCGACGTCCAGCGAGATCCGGTGGAGCACGTCGACGCCGTCTCGGTAGCCGAAGCGCACCTCGTCCGCGCGGACCGCGCGACCCTCGGGCCGCACCCGCCCGTCACCGGCGTCCGGTGCGACCTCCCGGACGCCCACCAGTCGCGCCAGTGACACCTGCGCCACCTGGAGCTCGTCGTACCAGCGCAGGATCAGGTTCACCGGGTCGACCATCATCTGGGCCAGCAGCGCGCCCGTCGTGAGCTGACCGATGCTGATCCAGCCCTGCAGGACGAACACGCCGCCGATCATCAGGACCGAACCGAGCACCGTCGCGTGCGTGGCGTTGATGACGGGGAAGAGCACGGACCGCAGCCACAGCGTGTAGCGCTCCCAGGCCGTCCACTCCTTGATCCGCTGGTCCGACAGGGCCACCCGACGTGCGCCCAGCCGGTGCGCCTCCACCGTCCGCCCGGCGTCGACCGTTTCGGCGAGCACCGAAGCGACGGCCGCGTACCCCGCGGCTTCCGAACGGTACGCCGACGGCGCCCGCTTGAAGTACCAACGGCACCCGACCACCAGGACCGGGACGGCCACCAGGACCGTGGGCGCCAGCGGCGGGGCGGTGACGGTCAGCCCACCGAGCAGCAGCACGATCCACAACACGCCGATCGTCAGCTGCGGGACAGCCTCGCGCATGGCATTGGCCAGCCGGTCGATGTCCGTGGTGATACGGGACAGCAGGTCTCCCGTACCGGCCCGCTCCAGCACCCCGGGCGGCAGCGCCACCGACCGCACGAGGAAGTCCTCGCGCAGGTCCGCCAGCATCCGTTCGCCGAGCACCGCACCGCGCAGCCGCACCAGTCGGACGAACACGGCCTGGACCAGCAGGGCCGCTCCGAATACGGCGACGGCGCGTCCGAGACGGAGCTCCTGCACACCGTCGGCGGCGCCCTCCACCAGCGATCCGAGCAGCCAGGGACCCACCATCGACGCCACGACGGCGACCGTGTTGACCCCGATCAGCAGGACGAAGGCACGGCGGTGCCGCCGCAGCAACTCGCGCACGTACGACCGCACGGTCGTCGGCGAACCCACCGGCAGGGTCGCCGCCGCACGGGGAGCCGCCGGGTCGTACTGCGGGGGTGCCACACCGATCATGCCGTCTCCTCGAAGTCGACCGCGTCGACGGCGGTCCCGTCCACGTCCCGTTCCAGGGCTGCTCGTTCCGACCTCGCGGACAGTTGTTCCACGTGGGGATCCCGGGTCACGACCGCCCGGTACCGGGGCTCGCCGCGCAGCAGTTCGCGGTGCCGGCCGACGGCCGTGACCGCGCCCTCGTGGACCAGCACCACCCGGTCGGCACGGTCGAGCAGCAGCGGGGAGGACGTGAACACGACGGTCGTGCGGCCCGTGCGCACCTCCTGCAGGCCGTCGGCGATCCGGGCTTCCGTGTGGGCGTCGACCGCCGAGGTCGGCTCGTCGAGCACCAGCACCTCCGGATCGGCGACCAGCGAGCGGGCCAGTGCGAGCCGCTGTCGCTGCCCGCCGGACAGCGACCGGCCGCGTTCGGTGATGGCCGCGGTCATCGGATCGCCTTCCGGCGAGGCCTGCGCGAGCGCGTCGAGCACATCGCCGCACTCGGCCGCGGCCAGTGCGACCGAGGCGGGAACGACCCCCGAGGAAGGCACGTCGAGCAGCTCGGTCAGCCGTCCCGACAACAGCACCGGGTCCTTGTCCTGGACCAGCACCGCCGACCGCGCGGCGGACAGGGGCAGGTCGTCGAGCGCCACCCCGCCCAGCAGGACGGACGGGACGCCGTCCGGCTCCGCCGGATGGCCGCCGAGGCGTTCCGCCATCCGACCCGCCGCGTCGGGATCACCACACACCACGGCGGTCAACAGCCCGCCCGGGGCGAGGAGCCCCGTGACCGGGTCGTACAGATCGCCCGTGAGCGCCCCGTCCGGTGTGCCCCCTGCCCCGGCCGTCACGCGCTCGAGCGAGAGCACGCGCGCTGCCCTGCGCGCCGACGGCCGGGAGAACGAGTAGGCCATGGAGATCTCCTCGACGTTGCGCAGCGGATACGTCAGCAGCATCACCGCGCTGTACACGGTGACCAGTTCGCCCACGCCGATGCGTCCTTCGCCGACCAGCCCGAGGCCGTACCAGACGACGCCGACCAGCAGCAGCCCCGGCAGCAGCACCTGCAGCGCCGAGATCAGCGACCACATCCGGGCGCTGCGCACGGCCGCCCTGCGCACCTCCTGCGAAGCCAGCCGGTAGCGCGTGAGGAACAGCTCCTCGCCGCCGATGCCGCGCAGCACGCGCAGACCGGCGACCGTGTCCGAAGCCAGCTCGGTGGCCCGGCCCGCCTTCTCCCGCTGGACGTCCGCGAGCCGAGTGGCCCGGGGCAGCAGCGGGAGCACACCGAGCGCCAGTACCGGGACGCCGAGGGCGACCACGACACCGAGTGCCGGCTGGTACACCAGCAGCGCCGCACAGACGAGGAGGAGGGTCAGGGCCGCCGCGAGGAACCGTGACACCGCCTCCACGAACCAGCCGATCTTCTCGACGTCTCCGGTGGACACGGCGACGACCTCACCAGCCGCCACCCGCCGGGTCAGCGCGGAGCCCAGCTCGGCGGTCTTTCGGGCCAGCAGTTGCTGCACCCGGGCCGCGGCGGTGATCCAATTGGTCACGGCCGCCCGGTGCAGCATGGTGTCGCCGATCGCGGTGCCGATCGTGGCGAGCGCGATGAGCCCGCCCGCGCGGGCCAGCCCGGAGCCGGAGCGATCCACCACGGCCTGCACGGCGAGACCGACCCCGTACGGCAGTGCCATCACGCAGACGAAGTGCGCCATGCCCCAGGCGAGGCACTTCAGCTGGCCGCGGAGCTGCCGCCTGCCCAGCCAGAACAGGAACCTGAGTCCTGACCGGACGTCCGGAATGCCCGGATCGGGAAAGGGGAGATCGCGAATCTGCATGGGGTCCCAGATCGTTCGGAACGAGCGCTCGGAGCTGCAAGGTTTGCTCTCCGCAGTCGTTCGTAGCAACCGGTTTTCCGGCACCGTCGGACAGAACACGCCATGATCGCCCCTCACCCGTGGTGCCCGCCCCGTCCCACCGCTTCACTCCCGACGCGTGGGACGACGACGCGTCACCTCGGCGCTCGCGGTGCTGGGGATCGCCACCGACACGTCGGTGCACCGGTGGGGGAGAACGAGCGGGGGCCGCGCGGTTGGTTCGCCGGGGAGGGCCGCTCGTGCGCGTCGCGCAGCGTGAGGACGTAGGTCGCCGTGAGCGCAACGGCACGGTCCTCGTCATGTGACAGATCGTCAAGGCACGTGACGCCGGGTTCCCCGGGATGTCCGCGAGCGCCTGCGTCAGCCGTTGACGTGCGGACGCCTCCAGGTTGCCGTGGGTGAGGCGGTCGACGAGCCCGGCAGCGATCGGCCCGCCAGCGCGGGATCAGTCGCCGGTGCGGCCAGTGCGTCGGCCGCGTCGGCGTCGTTCCTCTCCTCGACGATCATGTCGACGAGGGTGGGGACGGCGTCGAGCACTCCCCGCGCCCCGAGCGCCGGGGCCGCCACGGTGTCGGGGCTGGTGAGGGCGTCGTGCAGCAGTGCGGTCGCCCCACCGTTCGTCATGGGAACCACCTCCTGGGCCGCACTGAAGACCGTGTCACCGTGTGAAGGTCAAGCAGAGCCAGTGGCCTCCGGCCGGCGGTGATCGTCCACCCACCCACTCCCGTCGCTTCGCCGAAGGACCGCTGTCCCTCCGAGCAGCGCGCCTTCTGCGACGGACGCCGGCGGGCGGGGCGATCACCGGGCCTTGGACCTCGGGTACCCGGCGTCCGCCACCGCGACGGCAGGTCGTCGTCGGTCCGCAACCGTCGACGGAAGGACCGGCGTCCGAGGTCGTGCGTCACCCTCCTGGCAGGGGTGACGCACCGTCGGACACGGCGGGAGAGTGTCGTTTTCAGCCATGTGGGACCCGGGCGTCCGAGGCGCAGCGGACCGCGGGCGGGCGCTGCCGCGGCTGACACCAGGGCTCAGCAGGGCTTCACGGCTGTGCGTGATCGACGACAAATGGGTTCGGGCGGTGATGGCGTCGAATCCAGTCAGATGAACAGCCCTTGCGTCATTCGCTCGATCGTGGGCACTAGAGTGATCACGGGCCCGGATACTGTCACCCCCGTCGGTATCCGGGCCTCCTCATGGCTTCCTCCGGTTTGTGCTGCACGGCCGTCGAACGATGCGCCGGCACGGCACGGCGGACGTCACGGAGGGCCCCAGGCCAGGGCGGGCGAATTCCTGGGGCCCTCGTGTCGTGCGGGCTCGCCCTGCCCCACCCCCGTGGGGGCTGGACGAGCCCGGTCCGTGGTGCTCGCTGCCGCGGCGAGCGGTGGCGACGCCTTGCACCGCCGTCACCAGGTCACGGGAAGTGATGCGAGACCGCGCCGGTGGAAGGAGCGCACCCACGTCAGCTCGTCGGCGGGGACGGCCGGCGTCAGGCTGGGGAAGCGCTCCAGCAGGCTGGTCAGGGCGATCTCTGCCTCGATCCGGGCGAGCGGTGCTCCGAGGCAGTAGTGGATGCCGTGGCCGAAGCCGAGGTGCGCAGGCGTACGCGCAGGGTCGAAAGCGTCGGGGTCGTCGAACTGGGTGCCGTCGCGGTTGGCCGAGATCAGGGAGACCCAGACCCGGGCGCCGGCCGGGACGGTCACTCCGCCGATGCAGAGCTCTTCGAGGGCGAAGCGGCGCACCCCCAAGGTGAAAGGGGCGTTCCAGCGCATGGTCTCTTCGATGACTGCCTGGACCGGGGTCTTCCCGTCGAGCACGGCCTGCCGGTGTTCCGGGTGGAGCAGCAGGGCGAGGGCGGTGGACCCGATCAGGTTGACCGCGTTGTCGTAGCCGGCGAACAGGATCAGGAACGCCATGGCCAGCAGCTCGGCTTCGGTGAGGCCGTCGCGTTCGTCACGGGTCTCGATCATCGCCGAGAGCAGGTCGTCCGTGGGCCGGGCGCGCTTGCCGGCGATGACCTCGGCCAGGAAGTGGTGCATCTTCCGCATGGCGGTGCGGGAGTCCACCGCAGCGGTCGGCTCCGGGGAGAGCAGGGTGTCGGTCCACGTCCGGAAGTCCTGTCGAGCTTCGCCGGGAATGCCGAGGATTCCGCATATGACGGCCATCGGCAGCGGGTAGGCCAGGGCCGTCATGAGGTCGGCCGGACGATCGACGACCGCGTCCAGAAGCGCATCGGCGTGTGCCCGGATGCCGTCGCGGAGTACGTCGAGCCGGCGCGGGGTGAACGCCTTCGAGACCAGGCGGCGAAGCCTCGTGTGGTCCGGCGGGTCCATGTTCAACAGGTGGGCGTCAAGCTCCGGCGGCATCGAGGACCGGTAGCGGCCGGTGGTGTGTGCGTTGGCCTTGTCCAGCGACAGCCGCGGGTCGTTCAGAGCCTCGCGCACGTCCTGGTAGCGGGTGACCAGCCACACGTCGGCTTCGTCCGGCGTGGTGGTGCGGTGGACCGGGCCGGCTTCCCGCAGTGCGGCGTAGACCTCGTGGGGGCTGGTCATGAGCCGGTCGGTGAAGAGCGTGGGCGTGGTGGTCATGTTCGCGCGGCTCCCGTGCTCTGCCGTCGTCCGGGGCGTTGGGCGACCACGTGCCGAACGACGTCGTCGCGCCGGAAGGCGTCGGCCACGCGGATGAGCCAGTCCCGTTCGCCGGCCAGGTCTCCGGCCGCCGGGTCGTGGGGGACGGCTGCCGCATGGGAACGGTCCTCTCCGTCCGCGAGCGCCTGCAGGGCCGTTTTGATGCGGGCGGCCTCGATGACCGCCTGGGCCTGACCGGGCGGGACCTTCCTCGCCGTGCACGCGTCGCGTGCGGCGTGGGCAACGGCGGGGTCGACGTACGGCTGGAGGGCCAGTTGCCCGTCGCGGATCTCGATGACCTGACGGTTGACCAGGAACGCCAGGTCATCGTGGCCGAGGGCCCGTCGCGGGTTCTCCGGATACAGGTCGGGCAGGAGGACGACCTCGGGGAAGGCGCGGGTCAGAGCCGACCACAGGGGTTCCAGCCGCCGGTAGGCCAGGTAGTTCCTGGCCCGCTCGCGAGCACGGTCGAGACCGACGCCCCAGGCCGGCATGGTGAATCCGAGGGAGAACGCCCATGCCGAGACGCTCGCCGACATGGGAGCCACGACGTTGTTCACCGTGTCGAGGGGGGAGGTTCCCACGAGGTCCCAGACCAAGGTGATGATCTTGATGGGGCCGTAGCCGAGTCCGGCGACGGCACCGACGGCGATGGTCTTCAGCCCGCGTCGCAGCCAGACCCGGTCGACGACCTTGGCGTAGCGCCAGCACATCCTGAACAACCCCACCATCCCGACGGTGTAGAGGATCTGGTGGGCCAGCAGGAATTCGACGATGTACGGGGTTTCGGCGTAGTGCGTATCGAAGTCGACGTGGTGCTCGCCGTCGCTGACGTCGCCGAGGGAGAAGAAGGTGATCATGGCGGCCACGGTGATGACCGCGTACGAAACGATCAGCCGGTGCCACATCCTGACCCGGTTCTGAGCGGACGACCAGCTCACCAGCAGGGCCAGGAAGCACGTGATGCACACCGCGACGGAGCAGTACACGATCAGGGTGGCGATGTTCGTGACGCCCAGCAGCCTGTCGATGCGCACGTAGAGCCAGGGCGACGCCACGACGAAGGGCGTGGCGAACGTGGCGATGGCCAAGCACACCCATCTCAGTTCGCGGTTCTTCCAGTCCCGCAACAGATCGCGGAACTTGTAGAAGAACGCGCTCCAGGAGATCACAGCCAGAACGCCGTACACGAGGTTGAACAGAAGCATCCCGTCAGTGTTTCCCATGTCAACTGCGCTCCAGCGAACGCCCGATGTGGGTGATGAGGTTCGCCATGCCCGGTGACGCGTTCGTCGACGGGCGGCGGACGACCGCGTCGCCCTGCATGGGCATCAGGGAGGCGACCAGCTCGGCCGCGCGCTCTTCCTCGTTCGAATACTGGGTCCGGCCGAGCACGCTGCGCACCAGGTCCGGTGCCAGCCGGGGCATCAACAGTCGGATCACCTCGTCGGGCATCACCGGTGCGGCCTCGTGCCCGCACATCATGTGCCCGAGCTCGTGACGGATGATGTGCTGCTGGTGGGCTTGCGTCGTGAACTTCTGGTAGCCGATGTAATCCACGTCGTCGGTGGACAACCACAGTCCGCAGGGCTTGCCGACACCCGTGGGCATCGGGAGCTCCATCAGCGAAATGGGGCGCCCGCGAAGCTCTTCCATGCGGTCGCACAGGACGTTGACATCGGCCCGTTCGGGGATGTCGAGGGACTTGACGATATCGGCGCAGTACCGACGGAGCTCCTTGTTGTTCACCCCCTCACCCCCCGGGTGGCTGGTCGACCGATGCCATGTCACGTACTCCACTGAGCCCCCGTCGTGTCCGGGCGTCCGGGGCGGGGTTCATGTGCCGGCGGGGGTGTCAGGGCCGTCACTCGCGGCGGTGTGCCGTGGCCGCATCCGTCCGCGCGTTCCGTCGGACTTGCCCAGGTGCTCCAGCATCGGCACGAGGGCGCCGAGTGCTTCATCGGGCAGGGACGCAACGGTGCGCAGGGCTATCTGCCGGACCCCGGCTTCCTTGAGCGCGCCGAGGAGGTGGAGGTTGCGCCTGACCTCCTCGCCCTCTTCGCCGTCGAAGAACGCGGCCACGGGCACCTTGAAGAAGTCCGCGAGGTCCTTGATGAGTTCGTACCCCGGGTTGGTGCTCCTGCCCTTGCGCAGGTTGCCGATGTAGGTCTTCGACACGTCGACCGCACGGGCCACTTCGGCGTCGGTGTACGGGGAGCCGCGCTCGATCGGGTAGACGGTCTCGAAGAGGTGGTTCAGCCTGTCGGCGAAGGTGTTCCCCCCGGACCCGGCCGGCTGGTCGGCCGGAGCGGTGTCGGCGTCCGCCACGCAACCCCCTCACTCGATCATTCGAAGGACTGGCGAGCGGAGGTGCGTCGCTCACACGGGCGGGGGTGCTCGGACGAGGCGCCGACCAGTCCCCCGAGTGGTCAACTCGTGGTGAGCGTACCAGACCTGATGGTCCATCTGAGTTGACCGAGATCTTCGGCACGCGCAGAACGGTCGTCGCCGTCAGGGACCGTCACGGAAGGCGCGGGCCTCGTTGAGCACCTCCCTCCGCCGGGTGTGCAGTGCACGGTCGGAGGGAGGAGGGGTGTCGATCCTCAGGGCGACTCCCCGGATCGACAGCCCGGCCGCGGCTCCGGTTCCACGAGTGCCGTGAGCAGCCCACCGAGGAGTACGCGCTGCTCCGGGGTCAGTGGTGCCAGGATGTCCTCCGCGGCCGCCCGGCGCGCCTTGCGCAGCCGTCCCAGTGTGGCGCGGCCGTCGTCGGTGAGTTCGATCCGGACCACCCGCCGGTTCTCCGGGTCCGGTGCGCGGCGCACGCGGCCGGATGCCTCCAGTCCGTCGACCAGGGTCGTCACCGCGCGCGGCACCACCTCCAGGCGGTCGGCCAGATCGGCCATGCGGGGGGCTCCGTCGTAGTGCGCGAGTACGCGCAGCAGTCGATCCTGTGCGGGAGTGACGCCGACCGGCTCCAGGTGCCGTTTCTGGATGCGGTGCAGGCGGCGCGTCAGTCGCAGCAACTGCTCGGCCAGTAGGCCGTCCGCGTCGGACGCTGAAGAACGGGAGGTCATGCCGGGAACAATATCAGGACCACGTTCATTGTGAGTATAGGTAACAGTGAGCTATGCTCCTCAAACTCGCTCGTCGCGCACCTCGGAAGGAGCCCATGCGCCCCCACGACGGTCCTTCATGGACACCACCGGATCGCCCGCTCGATCCCACGCGGCCCGAGCAGCCCGCCCAGGTGCGGCGCATCCTCCGCCTCTTCAGGCCGTACCGCGGACGGCTTGCCCTCGTCGGGCTGCTCGTCGGCGCCTCCTCGCTCGTTTCCGTCGCGTCCCCGTTCCTCCTCCGGGAGATCCTCGACACCGCGATCCCGGAGCGCCGTACCGGCCTGCTCTCGCTGCTCGCCCTCGGCATGATCGTCACCGCCGTGATGACGAGCGTGTTCGGCGTCCTCCAGACCCTCATGTCGACGACCGTCGGCCAGCGTGTCATGCACGACCTGCGCACCGGCGTCTACGCCCAGCTGCAACGGATGCCGCTCGCCTTCTTCACCAGGACCCGCACCGGAGAGGTCCAGTCGCGCATCGCCAACGACATCGGCGGCATGCAGGCGACCGTCACCTCCACCGCGACCTCGCTGGTCTCCAACCTCACGGCCGTCGTGGCCACGGTCGTCGCGATGCTCGCGCTCGACTGGCGACTCACGGCCGTGTCGCTCGTCCTGCTGCCGATCTTCGTCGCGATCAGCCGCCGGGTCGGCCGCGAGCGCAAGCAGATCACCACCCAGCGCCAGAAGCAGATGGCCGCGATGGCGGCCACGGTCACCGAATCGCTGTCCGTCAGCGGCATCCTGCTCGGCCGCACGATGGGTCGCGCCGACTCGCTCACCCGGTCCTTCGCCGACGAGTCCGAGCGACTGGTGGACCTGGAGGTGCGCTCCAGCATGGCGGGGCGCTGGCGGATGGCCACCATCGGCATCGTCATGGCGGCCATGC
This sequence comes from Streptomyces sp. NPDC059169, assembly GCF_042755225.1. NCBI lineage: Bacteria > Bacillati > Actinomycetota > Actinomycetes > Kitasatosporales > Streptomycetaceae > Streptomyces > Streptomyces sp. NPDC059169. The sequence goes on from NZ_JBHZCF010000013.1 coordinate 147,573, forward strand.
CCGCACTCCTCTACTGGGCCGCGGGTCTGACGCTGCAGACCGGGGGGCCCGCGTTGTCGATCGGCACGCTCGTCGCCTTCGTCTCGCTCCAACAGGGCCTCTTCCGACCTGCGGTCAGCCTGCTCTCCACGGGAGTGCAGATCCAGACGTCGCTCGCCCTGTTCCAGCGGATCTTCGAGTACCTGGACCTGTCGGTCGACATCACCGAGCCGGAGCAGCCGGTCCGCCTGGAGGAGATCCGCGGCGAAGTGCGGTTCGAGAACGTCGACTTCAGTTACGACGAGAAGAGCGGGTCGACCCTCGACGGCATCGACGTCGCCGTCCCCGCGGGCGGCAGTCTGGCGGTGGTCGGTCCCACGGGATCGGGCAAGTCCACGCTCAGTTACCTCGTGCCCCGGCTGTACGACGTGACGGCCGGCCGGGTGACCCTCGACGGGGTGGACGTCCGGGACCTCGATTTCGACACGCTCTCCCGGGCGGTCGGCGTCGTCTCCCAGGAGACCTACCTCTTCCACGCCTCCGTGGCGGACAACCTCCGCTTCGCCAAGCCGTCGGCCACCGACGAGGAGATCGAGGCGGCCGCGCGTGCCGCGCAGATCCACGACCACATCGCCTCGCTGCCGGACGGCTACGACACCTTGGTCGGAGAGCGCGGGTACCGCTTCTCGGGCGGGGAGAAGCAGCGACTGGCCATCGCGCGCACGATCCTGCGCGATCCGCCGGTGCTGATCCTCGACGAGGCGACAAGCGCCCTCGACACCCGGACGGAGTACGCCGTACAACGGGCCATCGACGCGCTCTCCCAGGGGCGCACCACCATCACCATCGCCCACCGGCTCTCCACCGTGCGGGACGCCGACCAGATCGTCGTCCTCGACGCAGGGCGGATCGCGGAGCGCGGTTCGCACGAGGAACTGCTCGACCAGGACGGCCGCTACGCCGCCTTGGTGCGCCGGGATGCGGAATTGGCGCCGGTCACGCCCTGACGGGCCCCGCGCGGGGCGACGGGCGTGCGCGAGGCCCTGGTGATGGCCGGGGGGCGGCCACGAGCAGTTTCTCCGGCCACACCCGTACGCGCCGGACGGTTGGGCGGACTGCCCTCCCCGAGGTTGACCGCCAACGGGAGGACTCCGAGTTCCCCGACCCGCCGTGTCGGTTCCGCCGCGCCGCCGGGGGGCCGGCCGTGTCGGTTCGGTCCGCCATCGAGTTCGCGCCGATGCCGCCGTCCGTCCGCTGCGTCGCGACCGCCGCCGTCGCTCCCGCGGGGGAGTGGCGGCGCGGGTACCCTTATGTGCGATTTGTTGGAGTTAGTGTGCCTATGTGAAGCGCCAGTTCCCGAAGGTCGGACGTCCGGGCGGGGTGCGCCTGACGCGCCGCGGTCGCCTGGTGGTGGTCGCGGGTGTGGTCGGTGTGGTGGCGGTGGCCGTGTCCCTGTTCCTCCCGTCGTTCCGTGAACAGCCGCGTCCCCCCAAGCAGGTGACGAGGCCCAAGGCCCTGGTCATCCCGGAGGGATGGCGGTCCTCACAGGTCTACGCGGCGGTCGACACGGCCCTCGGCCTGCGCCCGGGCAGCACACGCAGGGCCGCGGTCGCCCACGGGCCGCACCTGAGGCTCCCCGTCGTGGCCCGGGGCAACCCCGAGGGCTTCCTCTTCCCCGCCACGTACCCCCTCGACGAGGAGACGACGCCGGCGGGACTGCTCAGTTACATGGTCAACACGGCCGGACACCGCTTCGGCACCTCGCCGGTGAACGCAGGGGCGCAACGCCACGGAATGACGCTCTACCAGGCCGTGGTCGTGGCCAGCATCGTGCAGGCGGAGGCCGAGACCGTCGCGGAGATGGGCAAGGTGGCCCGCGTCATCCACAACCGGCTGGACCAGGGCATGCCGCTCCAGATGGACTCGACGCTCAACTACGCGCTGAATCGTTCCACCCTGGACACCACACACGAGGACACGAAGATCGAGAGCCCCTACAACACCTACGGGCACAGGGGGCTGCCGCCCACGCCGATCGGCAATCCCGGTGAAGCCGCCATGAAGGCGGCGATCAGCCCCCCGCCGGGTGACTGGCTCTACTTCGTCACGGTGGCTCCCGGTGACACGCGTTTCACCGCTGACTTCGACGAACAGCGAGAGAACGTCGACGAGTTCAATGCCCGGCGGAGGTCGGCGGCGGAGGACTCCGAGGAGCGAACGACAGAGGAGTGAGCGACGTGGTGCGGGCGCTCCGCCACGGTGCACCCTGCTGCCACACTCCGGCGATGGCGGTCAGTGTGCTGCGCCCACCGCCTCCGGGTGCGGTACCGGCGACGGGGCCGGGTCGACCGGCAGCGCCACCGGGGTGCGGTGCAGCAGGCGTACGATCTCCCGGACCGCTGCCCTGCCCGCCCGGTTGGCTCCGACGGTGGACGCGGAAGGGCCGTAGCCGACGAGGTGGACGCGCTCGTCGCGGACGGCACGCGTGCCGTCCACCGCGATGCCGCCGCCCCGTTCGCGCAGCCGCAGCGGCGCCAGGTGGTCGATCGCGGCGCGGAAGCCCGTCGCCCAGAGGATCACGTCGGCCCCGACCGTCGTACCGTCGTCCCACGCGACACCGGTTGGGGTGATGCGGTCGAACATCGGCCGGCGATCGAGGACGCCTTCGCTCCTGGCTCGGCGCACCGCGTCGTCGAGCGGCAGGCCCGTCACCGAGACGACGCTCAGCGGAGGAAGGCCGCGCCGCACCCGCTCCTCGACCAGCGCCACGGCTTCACGGCCCTGTGCCTCACCGAAGGGGCCGTCCCGGAACACCGGCGGTCGACGGGTCACCCAGGTGGTTTCCGCCGCCACCGCGGCGATCTCCATCAGGTGCTGCGTCCCCGAGGCGCCGCCACCGACGACGACGACGCGCTGTCCCGCGAACTCCTCCGGTCCCGGGTAGTCCGCCGTGTGCAGTTGCCGTCCGCCGAACGTCCCCTGCCCCGGGTAGCGCGGCCAGAACGGGCGGTCCCAGGTGCCCGTGGCGTTGATCAGGGCGCGCGCGGCGTACCCGCCCTCCGAGCTCTCCACCCGCAGCCGTTCGTCCGCGCCTCCGCGTACCGCCCGCACGTGTACGGGCCGGTGCACCTGCAACGCGAAGGTCTCCTCGTAGGAGGCGAAGTACCCGCCGATGACCTCGGAGGACGGGCGGGCGCCGTCGGTACCGGTGAGCTCCATCCCGGGCAGTGCGTGCATGCCGTGGACCTTGCCGTAGGTGAGCGAGGGCCAGCGGAACTGCCAGGCGCCGCCCGGTCGTGGGGCGTGGTCCAGCACCACGAAGTCGGCGCCCGGGCGCAGTCCCGCCCGCCGCAGGTGGTAGGCGCCGGAGAGCCCGGCCTGCCCGGCGCCGATGACGACGACGTCCACGTTCTGCACACCAGTGTCGTTCACATTTCTACTAACTCTTGGGGTGTCGTGGATCTTCCCGACCGGCACGATGCCTATGCGCCGGTGCCGGGGAGGCGCGCCGATGCAGGGCCGGACGGCGAGGGGCCGACCGGGCGGCGGATGCCACAGGATCAGAGGAAGGTGACGCCCTGCGCCAGCGGCAGCCCGTCCGAGTAGTTCACGGTGTTCGTCGCCCGGCGCATGTAGCCGCGCCAGGCGTCCGAGCCCGACTCTCGCCCACCGCCGGTCTCCTTCTCGCCGCCGAACGCGCCCCCGACCTCGGCGCCCGACGTCCCGATGTTGACGTTGGCGATGCCGCAGTCGGAGCCGTCCGCGGACAGGAACCGCTCGGCCTCGCGCTGGTCCCGGGTGAAGATCGCCGACGACAACCCCTGTGGCACGCCGTTGTGCAGCCCGATCGCCTCCTCCAGCGTCCGGTACGTCAGGACGTAGAGGATCGGTGCGAAGGTCTCCTCACGCACGATCCCGGTCTGCGCGGGCATCCGGACCACCGCCGGGCGCACATAGGCGGCCTCCGGGGCCTCGGCCCGCAACAGCCGGTCACCGCCCGTCAGCACCGTGCCACCGTCCGCCCGCGCCGCCGCCAGTGCCTTCGTCATCGCGTCGTACGCCGCGGACGAGATCAGCGGGCCCACGAGCGTCTCGGCCGCGAAGGGATCGCCCACATGGAGCCTGCCGTAGGCGTCGACGACCTTCGCCACGAGCTCGTCGGCGACGTCCTCGTGCACGATCAGCCGTCGCAGGGAGGTACAGCGCTGCCCTGCGGTCCCGGCCGCAGAGAACACGATGCCCCGCACCGCGAGCGAGAGGTCGGCCGACGGGGTCACGACGGCGGCGTTGTTCCCACCCAGCTCCAGCAGGCAGCGGCCGAACCGGGCGGCCACCCGCGGCGCCACCTCGCGCCCCATCCGCACCGACCCGGTGGCGCTGACCAGGGCCACGCGCGGGTCGCCGACCAGGAGCTCCCCGCCCTCCCGCCCGCCGATCAGCAGCCGATGCACATCGGCGGGGGCACCGCAGTCGGCGGCCGCGCGGCGCAACAGCGCGTCACACGCCAGCGCGGTGAGGGGCGTCGCCTCCGACGGCTTCCACACCACCGTGTCACCGCAGACCAGCGCCAGCGCCGCGTTCCACGACCACACCGCCACCGGAAAGTTGAACGCCGAGATGACCCCCACGACACCGAGGGGGTGCCAGCTCTCGGAGAGCCGGTGCCCCGGTCGCTCGGAGGCCATCGTGCGGCCGTACAGTTGCCGCGAGAGACCGACGGCGAAGTCACAGACGTCGATCATCTCCTGTACCTCGCCGACCGCCTCCGAGTGGATCTTCCCGGCTTCGACGGTGACCAGCTCCGCCAGGTCCTCCCTGTGCGCGGTGAGCAACTCTCCGAGCCGCTTCACCAGCGCTCCCCGGCGCGGCGCCGGGACCGTGCGCCATTCGCGGAAGGCGGCGTCGGCCGCGGTGATCGCCCCGTCGACCTCCGTGGCAGATGCGGCGGCCAGGGAGAAGAGCGTTCCCCCGGTCAGCGGTGTCCGGGACACGAGGTCGTCCCCCGTCGGCAGTCGGCCGCCGCAGCGGCGCAGGGCGTCCCCGGCTCGTTTCCGCAGCGAGTCCGTGTCGGGGAGTGCGGTGGTGGTCATGCGTGGCGCTCCTCGGTTCGTGCCGGCAGCGGGCGAGCCCGGTCCAGGGAGTCGGCCTGCTGCGCGGCGTAGAGGTCGAAGGGGTCGTGCACCGTGCGCCCGATCGCCTCGGACAGCCAGTGCCGGTCGTAGTGGGCCCCGGCCCGGGCGGAATCACGCGCGCCGGGGCCGCTGAGGTTCGACTGGAAGATCCCGGCCGCGGAACGCGGCAGGAAGTCCTCGTAGACGACGGGCCGGGCGGTGAGCCAGCCGCCGTCCAGGAGTCCGGCGAGGTCGTGCGGCGGGTGCCGGCCGTCGCGCGGCCGGCCCCGCACGGCCTCGTAGCTGAAGAAACCGAGGCCGTCCTCGGCCAAGCGGCGCTCGGTGCGCGGGAAGTGCGCGGCCCACTGGTCGACCGGGCCGTCGACCAGCCTGTCGTAGAGCGCTCGGCCCTCACGGGTCAGCGCGATGCCGCGCGCCTCGACCTCCCCGAACCGCACGCGCAGCGAGCCGCGGGTGAGGCCGCCGTCCGCTTCCCGGAACGTGCGGGGCTCCGCCAGCGCCCGGAACGACGTCTGGCGCAGCAGGACGTCGGGGCCGTCCCAGCGCGGCGGACCCTGGATGCGGTCGATCATCGCGATCCCCCGGTCCTGCATGCGCCGGTAGAGGTCGTCGATGTCGAGCACCCGCGGTGTGAGGTGGTTGATGTGCGTGCTGGTCACCCCGCCGATGTCCGCGGCGACCGCAGAGACCCGCTCCAGTTCCGTGTACCAGGCGCGGTCCACCGGTTCCGGCGACAGCGCGAACGCGGCGACCGCGAGCGTGAGGAACCGCTCGGCCGCTTCCCGGTCGAGCCCTTCCTCGCGTTCGGCGACCTCTGCCAATTCCAGCAGTTCGCGAGGGAACAGCCGGCGTCGCCCGAGGAACGCCCCGAGCCGCCGTTCCAGGTCCGCGTCGAAGAACCGCCGGTCCGCCGTCGTCAGCACCGACGTGAAGACCCTGAAGGGGTTGCGTGCCAGCTCCTCGGTCCGCACCGGCCGGAATGCCGTCGAGACCACGGGAACCGCGGCCGAGGCGTCCCGCAGGTCGTAGAAGCCGACCGGCTCCATGCCGAGCGCTGCGAAGACCCCCGCCACCTGACGGAGTTCGGCGGACGTGCCGACCCGGATCGCGCCGTGCCGCTCCGCCGTGACCCGCTCGATGCTGCCGAGGCGTTCGGCCTCCGGTCCGGCCCTGCGGAGCACGGCATCGTTCACCCGACCCGCCACCTCGACCAGGGTGGTGTACGCGGGCACCTCCGTCCCGTACATCGCGGAGAGCCTGCGGGCGAACGCGGCGCGCAGCCGCCAGGTGGGGATCGTATCCGCCATGTGAACCTCCTGGCCTGGTCAGATGATGTGGGCCTCGGGCCGGGCGGGCGTGGCTCCGCACCCGTGTGCGAAGCGGCTCGCGGACAACGGGCCCACGTCGATCACGGGTTCCCTGCCGAACCAGAGATCGCGTACGACCTCGCCGACCGCGGGCGCCTGGAGGAAGCCGTGCCCGGAGAAACCCGTGGCGTACAGAAACCGGGACACGCCGGGCGCCTCGCCGATGAGTGCGTTGTGGTCCGGAGTCATCTCGTACAGTCCCGCCCAGCCGCCCGAGGGCTCCAGCCCCGCGAGCCCGGGGGCGAGGCGCGCCGCGGCAGCACGGAACAGCTGCAGCCACTCCGTGCTGCACTCGCGCCCGAACCCCGGACGTTGGTACGGATCCGAGAAGCCGAGCACGAGCCCGGTCGCGCCGTCGTTGTGGAAGTACAGCGAGGAATCGAAGTCGAGGGTGAACGGGATGCGCGGTGGCGATGGGACGAGCGGACCGGTGAGGGCGATCTGACGGCGCAGCGGTGTCACCGGGAGGCGGACCCCCACCAGGTCGCCGATCGCCGCCGACCAGGGCCCCGCCGCGCAGATCACCGTCCCGGTCCGCACCGTCCCGGCCGTCGTGTGCACGGCTCGCACCTCGCCGCCCACCCGGTCGATGCCGGTGACCGCGCAGTGGGTGCGGACGGTGGCGCCGAGGGCACGGGCGGCCCGCAGGTATCCGAGGACGGCCGCACCGGGCAGGGCGTAGCCGTCCCCCGGGGAGTAGGCCGCGGCCTCGATCCCGGACGGATTGACGTAGGGGCACAGGTCGTGCGCCTCGTCAGCCCCGATGATGCGGCTCTCCACACCGAGCCGGCCCTGGAGTGCCGAGGCTTCGCGGAACGCCGCCACGTCCTCGTCCCGGCCCAGGAGGAAGAGGTAGCCGACGGTTTCCAGGCCCACCTCCGCACCGGGCCGCCGGGCGAAGTCCCGCCACGCGCGCAGACTGCGCTGGCCCAGCAGGACGTTGAGCGGATCCGAGAACTGGGCGCGCACCCCGCCGATCGGCTTGCCGGAGGAGCCCGAGGCCGGTGTGTCGCGCTCTAGGAGGAGAACGCCGCGCACGCCCGCCTCGGCCAGGTGGAAGGCGATGCTCGCCCCGATCACGCCACCGCCGACGATCACGGCCGTGGCGGTCGGGGGCAACGCAACGGCGGCGGGCGTACGAGCGGCATCGTGGGCCATGAGGCCATGGTGGCGGTCGCCGGCTCCTCGCGTCCACGGGACCTTCCGGCGGTCGGCCCTGCGGACGGGGAGCGGGCGGTGCACACTGCCGCCCCCCTGGACTGGGAGCGGGTGGGTGCGCACCGGTCCCACGGCTCGGACCGATGCGGTGCGGCAATTTCTGCGTCGGGACGACGCCTGAGCGCGGGCCTCCGGCCCGTCGGCTGGGTCGTTCCTCCCCCCGGACGCCTCCTCGCGGGCCGCCGCACCGGCGCCACTCCCGGGGGACGCGGGCGCGCGGTCCTGCCGGCGGGGCGCGAGGATGGGCCTATGTCCGAAGCCTTCACCACCCGCGTGCTGGCCGTGCCCACCGGCACGGCCGAGGCCGTCGTCGACCTGACCAGCGCCTGCGAGGATTTTCTGGCGGAGACCTCCCAAGGCCGAAACGGCCTGCTCCACGTCTTCGTCCCGCATGCGACAGCCGGGATCGCACTGATCGAGACGGGGGCCGGGAGCGACCGCGATCTGCTGGCCGCCCTGCACGGCCTGCTCCCCGCCGACGACCGTTGGCAGCACCGGCACGGCAGCCCGGGCCACGGGCGCGACCACGTGCTGCCCGCGCTCGTCCCGCCGTACGCGACCCTGCCCGTCATCGGCGGCCGGCTGGAGCTCGGCACCTGGCAGTCGGTGTGTCTGGTCGACATCAACAAGGACAACCCGGACCGACAGGTGCGGCTGTCCTTCCTGGGCTGAGCAAGATCGTCCTGGGCGTGGCCGTCGAATCTCCGTACCTTGCGTGTACGAAACGGAGAAGACTTGCGCGGTACGGACCTGAACATGATCGAACGCCCCTACGACGGATGCGGGAAGTGCCTGCTCGGCGTGCGACGGCTGCCGCGGACGAAACTCGCCACGTCGTGGATGCGCGTCACCATCTCACGGCAGCTGAGCAAGCGATGGAGAATCAGGGCTCGAGCAAAACGTGCGGATGCCGCAGCCGCTGAACTCGCCGAGTCCGAGCAGAAGTCGGCTGCTGCGGCCGATCAGCTCGGCGGGGCGCGCGCAGAGGCCGCCCAGGAGCTCGACCAACTCATCGCTCGCCGGACCGGCGACGGCGAAGCCGTGGTTCTCTGCCCTGGCGCCCGTGCACCCCTGCTAGCCCGGGATTTCCACCAGAGCATCGACGGCCTCCGGGACCGCAAAGGCAAGGGGGCTTCAGCCCGGCCCCCGACACGTGAACCTCGTGTACCCATGCGTCCCGCGGGCCTCGCCCGCAGGTTGGTACACATTCCGCACCCCTCCAGTCCAGGACAGGCTGCGAATCACATCGGGCAGGATGGGTTCCCGTGACGGTTGGACAAGACGAGCTCATAGAGCTGCTGCAACAGGCGGGGCTGGACGTTGTGGGGGACTGGCGGACCGAGGAGGTACTGCCGCCCCGAGCTGCTCGGCGGTTGGTCGTCTCCGGCGACGGCAAGCCGACCATGACCGTACGGCGGGAGCTGCCTGACCTGGTCGCCGAGCTCAACGCACAGTGGCACCGGCTCGCGGTCGGCAACGGGATCCTCGGCGAGGACGGTGCATTCCTCATCGATGTCGCCGGCAACCGGACGGGCTGTGCGCCCAGGCGCTGGACGCGGGTGCGGCTCACTGGTCAGTGGGACCTCGCCGGAGTCCTCGGAAAGCGTCCCGGGCAGCCGGAGTTCGTCACCCTCGCGACGGACGGCACCGCCCTGATCGGAGTGGCGACTGAGGAGAACGAGGTCCGGTTCACCCTGCTGGACAACATCGCAGAGCGTCAGGAGGCAGCCGCGCGGGCGGCGGCCCGGGAAACCCCTCGGGAGCGGGAAGCTGCTTGGGCGGAACTGCTTCGGCGACCGGGTCCTTCGGCGAGACTGCGCGAGCTGTGGGCGCACGGGCTGGCCCTCAACCCGGCCGCACCCGATGGCCTGCGCGCCCGTCTCCTGGGCCTGTCGCACTTCCTCCTGTACTGTCCGCTGCCGACGGCGGTGGTCGAGGCGCTCATGGTCCACCCGGATTGGAAGCTGCGGCAGTTGCTGGCCGAGGCTCAGCCGAACATCACTGCCGAGCAGTGGGCCCGCCTGATCCTGGGCGAGCAGGAATCCCGGCACCGGTGGATCCTCACCATGCTCGCGGCAAGCCGGTGTGCCGAGCTCACCGAGGCCGCGTACGAGCAGCTCGCCGCGGACCCATCAGCACGGGTTCGCGAGCAGACCACCTGTCTTCCTGGACTCCCCGTACGGATGCTCACCGCTCTGGCCGTCGACGTCGACCCGTCCGTACGGGCCTCGGCCTGCCGGAGGGCCTGGCCTCATCTGGACGCTCCGACCCGGCGGGCGCTTCTGGACGACCCCTACGGCAAGGTCCGCATCGAAGCGCTGCTCCAGTACCACCAGGTGCACCCGATGTCCCGCACGGTCTTCGACACCGCGGAACTCGCAGACCGCGCCATCGGCAGCTGCCGTCTCGAGCGCGGCCTCGCCGAACACCTGGCCCACCACGGCAACCCTGCCCAGCGCCGCTCCCTCGCGGGCAACCCGCACCTGGACCCGGACCTGGTCATCCTCCTTGCCCGGGATCCCGACGAGAACATCCGCTCCGTGGTGGCCGAACGATCCGACCTCACCGAAGAACAGCGGGCGGGCATCCCCATCGACTTCGACCCGCGCGTCCACCACTACCCGCTCGACTGGGTCACGGCGCTGCACCAGGATCCCGGCGCCATGCGCCGCTTGGCTGCCTCCACCCATCCCCTCATACGCAGGAGCGTCGCCCGAGCCAGGCACCTCCCACCGGACGTCGTCGAACTCCTCGCCCGTGACGAAGACCGTGTCGTCCAGCTCTTCCTGGCGGAATCCTGCGACGACGCACCCGCCGACATGCTGCTGAGGGTGTGGCAGTGGTGGACCGGCAGCCTCAGCGCCCCCGATCGCCCCCGCGGCCACCCGAACTTCCCCCGCCGCGACCTGCTCCGCTACGCGGACGACCCGAACCCGCGCATGCGCCAACTAGCCCTGGACGACGCGGATTCGGCTGCTGAGCTGGTCGAGGCCTTCAGTCGGGACAGCGATGAGGAAGTTCGCCGCCGAGCCGCGACCGACCCCCGGCTGACACCCGCGTCGGCCGTGCGGCTGCTCGACGACCCGCACAAAGGCGTGCGCCACGCAGCCGCCCGCCATCCCGGACTGCCCGCGCGCGTACTCATTCGGCTGCTTGGGGACACCGATACCGCTCGAGCGGCAGCCGAGCACCCAGCGCTGCCCATCCCTGCCATGGAGCAGATGCTCCGGTAGATCCAACGTTCGGCCGACGCCACGCCGGAGCCATGAACCCGGCAAACCGACGGCTATTCCGCAATCGCCGGCCCGGGGTCACCAACATCTCGCAGGTCTTCCGGGAACACCTAGGCGTCAACACACAGAACTCGTTGCCGTCCTGATCCATGGCCACCCGGTTGCCTCGCTCTGACCGATGTCGATCCGGTTCGCCCGAGGAGGAGTGGACGCTCGATCTCGGACCTGCCGATCACCGTGGACGAGCCGCGGCCTCCACCCGCTCGGCGTCGCTCTCCAGATCATCGAGAAGATGATCAATCTCTATCCGGCAGCGCACTGGCCCTGCCCCACTGACGGCGTTGCCGTGGACGGCGCTGTGGACGAACAGAGGTTTCGCCGAATCGCTCTCACCTGCTCGGATACTGCCCGTACCCCTGTCCGAGGTACGGCGGCGGTAGGGCGTGCTGGTGCGCGCGATTTCCTGCCATGGCGAACCAGGCGCTCGAGCCCCGCAAGACCAGCAGGACGAAGACCGCGATGCACCCGAGAACCGCGAGAGTCGTGGTCAGATAGACGGCCTGGTACGCCCACTGAGGGTAGATCTCGGTGAAGCTGGGGAACCGGTCTTGGTACTGCCCCACACCCATGCTCTCCTTCAGCCGCTGCGACTCCTCTGCAAGCTGGCTCATGGTGGCCTGTGAGCTCGCGGTCAGGAGGCCCCGGCCCGTGGCCAAAGCCGCAAGCAGCACCGTGGTGACGAGTGCCGTGACGCGTGCCCGCGGCCGGGGCAGCCGGATGGCCAGGGCCAGGCCGATCAGTAGCGCTGCGACGGCCACCAGGGCCACGACCACGATGACGGTCGGCCCCGCGGCGGTGTCCGGGAGGCGAGGGAAGGCCACGTCGATGCCGTACCGGGCGGTCTGCTTCTCCATGGCACGCTGGTACTCGTCGAGCCAGCCCAGGATGGCCTGGTACGTCCGTACCTCCACGACGGCGGCCACGAGGGTGACGACCGAGACGCCCACCAGGACTGCCATGGCCATGGTAACGGCGATCGGCCGGCGTGCGCCCTGGAGCGGCTGCGGTGGCGGAAGGTGGGGAGGACCGGGCGGGGCACCGGGCGGCAGGAGCGGATGGCCGGAAGGCGCGGGCATGTGGGTGGGGGGCGGGGGCAGGTTCGGGGGAGGAGCCGCCTGTTGGGTGTGCGGCGGGGCCTGGTGGACGGCCGGTGGGAGAGTCGGGGGCGGCGCGACACGGGCGCGCGCACTCTGCCGGGTGGACCTCGTGGAGCGGAAGTAGGCGTGGGAGGCGGGCAACGCCAGGAGGGTGACCGAGGCGAGGATCAGCAGCAGCATCCCGGCGGCGACGATCCGGGTCATGTCGCGATACCACGGCACAGTGTCGTAGAAGCCGGCCGCGAGCAGCGCGACGTTGAAGCAGACGGACAGTCCGCCGACGACCCAGGTCGTCACCCGGGCCGCCTGTCGTCCCCGGCCGTCGAGCAGGGACAGCACCAGGCACAGGCCGCCGAACACGATCGTGACCACGGCGAATGCGATCAGTCCGTACGCGGCCAGGTCCCCGGCGGCGCCGTCCGCAGCCTCCTCACTCCGCCGGTGGCGGAACTCGGGGACGGCGAAGAAAGTGCCGACTGCGGAGACCAGCGCCAGCGCAGCCACCCCGGCGAAGAGGTAGCTCGCCGCGAACACGGCGCCCGGCGACCTCGGAGGTGCCGGTACCAGAGGCGGTTCCAGGCTCGGCGCAGTCACTGGGCGGCCCCCGTCGGCGCGTCGGTCCGGCGGCGCCACCAGAGCACGCCACCCGTCACGAGCCAGGCGGTGAGCGGTGCCGCGCCCAGCACGAAGAACAGGCGCTTCGATGTTGCCGGTTCGGGACCGGCGAACGCCTCGGCGTAGGGAACGGCGGTGGTCTGACCGCCGAGCCAGACGTCGCTTCCCTCGGCGCTCGGCGCGTTGAGCGCGTCGTGTGCCGTGGCCTTCAGCTCGGCGTGTTCCTTGGCGAACGTGGCGGAGCTCAGGCGGTTCTGGCTGATCCGAGTGAAGTCCACGCCGCCGTAGACGTACGTGTTGGTGTAGATGAGGTTGCCCTTGGTGGTAGTGCGCTTCACCTTGAACTCGCCGTTCTTGTACGACTGTACGTAGCGGTCGAAGACGTCACGGGGTGTCCACTTCTCCCGGGAGGCCCAACGGTTGATGTCTCCCTTGCCGATGAGGTCCGAGTACGCGGTGTGCTTGTGTGCGCTGCGCTTGCGGAACCACTCGGCGGCGACCCGGCTGGCGTAGACCCGGCGCAGATCGGCGTACTCGGGCGCGGTGTTCACCGCGTTCTGGACCTGCGGCAGAATCGTCGTGCGATACAGCGCCTCGTTGTGCCGGGTGCTGGCCTCGTCCTGCTGTCCGCAGCCGGTGTTGCCGCCGACGCCCGGGGTCTTGATGACCTCCGACTCCATCTTCACCTGCAGCGGCGCGTCCAGGATGTACAGTTCGTCGCCGTTGTCGCGGACCGTCGCCGTACCGGGCACGATCCACTGCCGCATGGAGACGCACTTGGTCTCGCCGCGCAGCGAGTCCCAGAACTTCCTGCCACCGGGCTTGTCCGGGTGGATGAACTTCGCCACCGACTTCTTCATCGCCAGGTCGGCCTCCAGCAGCACCCGCCCGGCGTCGGTCCTGCCGAACTCCTCGTCGATGATCCGGTCGGGCTCGTCCGGGTTGAGGTTGACGGTGAACGCGGACGGCGGCAGTTCCAGCCAGACGAAGAACGAGTCCGAGGCCAGCTGTGCGGCCCGCCGGCCGCCGAAGGACTGCTCCTGGGCCGGCAGGGCGTCGGCCTTGAACGCGTACTGCACGCCGGAACCGTTGTGGTAGGTGTCGGAGACGTAGCGCAGCTCCAGCGTCGAGAAGTCGACGCCGCCCAGGTCGTCCTGAGCCAGCTCGGGGTGGCCGGATTCCGCGGCGAGTTGCTTGTCGACCTGACGCAGCTCGGCGGCCTGCTCCGGGGTGTCCCCGGAGTCGGCGATCTCCGCCGGCGCCGCGGCCGGGGCCTGATACTGCTCCGGGGCGCGCAGGGTGTCGTCGGCGGTGGCCCCGCCATGGGGTCCACCGGCCTGCGGCCCGCCGTTGGGGGTGCCGCCGCCGTCCGGCCCGTTGCCGTTGGGACCGCCGTCGTCCGGGGTCTCAAACTGGTCGCCCGGGTCGACCGGCGGACCACCCGTGTCGATCACCTTCTTCTGCGCCGGCACCACGACATAGTCGATACCGGCCTCCTTCAGCAGCCTCGTGGACTTCTTGCTCGGCGGAACGGCGAAGAGGTACACCAGCCGCCGGGGGTCGGGCTTCCCCCGCTCGGCCTCGACGAACGCCCTGTCCCGTGCCAGTTCCTTTTCGCTGATGCCGCTGCCGGACTTGAGCTCGTAGTACAGGCCGAGTTTCACGTTGGCCAAGTCGTAGTAGCGGTTCACCTCAGGGACGTTCAACTCGGTCTGCCAGCCGTGGTTCGCACCGAGCCTGAGCCGTTCCACCACGTGTTGGACGAAGGCCTTGCCCTGGTTGTCGTTGCCCTGATTCGGAATGTACCTACGGAGCCACTTGTCCCAGGGCGCCACGGGGCTCGGCCGATCGCCCACGGGATTGTCGAGGTACTTGTTCAGCTCCTTGGCCTTGTCCCGCTGGTAGTCCTGCCATCGTTTCAGGGCGTGCTGCCAAAAACCCGGAATCGTGGCCCTCTTGTCGAGCATCGCCGCCGCCACCTCGTGGGCCTTCGGCTGTGCTCGGCCACGCAGCCACTCGGCGGGGTTCTGGTACTCGTACGTCTGCTTCTTGCCCATCGGGGCCGGACGGGACCCGCCCGGAAGGGTTTCCGGATCCGGCGCGGGCCCGTCGAAGCTGGGCAGCGGCACCGGCTTCGGCGCGGCTGCTCCCGAGCCCGCCAGACCGAACGGCCCGCACAGCGCCGCCAGCGTCACCGCGACCAACAACGTTCGGACCCGACGGCGTCCGCTCATGACCAACTCCCCCTGCAGGCAATGGCGATGACCAACCTAGTGCCGCATGCCCAGCGGGAGAACAGGATCAAGTGAGCCGATCGTAGACGTGACGAAGCACCCCCGGACCGCGGTCGGCGAGCGCGACCTGGATCAGCAGGAACGGCACCGCCACCGTCCCGTCCGGGATCAGCTGGTCCAGGAAGGGACGCCCGACGAACATGTTGTCCCCGTCCGGCTCACCCGGGTGGTAGCACCACTGCGCGCGCATCGCCGGCCGCAGCACCTCTCCGAGATACCACGAGGCCCCCTCGGCGAAGTCCGGGTGCTCCGCCAACTCGTCCGGTCCGGACACCCGTCGGCGCGCCGCCGCCTCGAGCTCGTCCAGGGAGTGCTGGCTGAAGTCCCAAAGCCCGGGCCGCTCCGCGTACGTGGCGAGCCAGGCCGGCAGGCCCGCTGCGCGCTTCGCCAGCCACGCGTCCAGATACGGCGAGTCGAACGTGGCCGTCGGGTCCTGATCGAGACCGGAGGTCGGTTCCTTGACCGGCCTCCATCCGGGTGCGACGGCCTGCTTCTCGGCGACCGCCCGTTCCAGTTCCCGCAGGCTGCGGCCGAACTCGTCGCCGTCTCGACGCCGTCGGGCCTTTTCGACCAGCTCCGCCGGGCAGACGGACGGCAGACCCAGCTCCGGGTCCGGCGTCACGACCGGAACTCCCCGCCGCTCGTCCCAGGCCCAGCTCCCGCCGGCCGCCGACAGCAGGACTTCGCCGAGGAATCCGGCCACCCGCTCCAGGAAGTCCGCCCCCGGGGCGGACCGGGCCAGCAGCTCCGCCTCCAGGCGCGCCAGCGACGTCGGCGAGCGGTCCGTCAGCGCCAGCGCGCCCGGAGGCAGTTCGAAGTCCACGAGTCCGGCCAGCCGAGGCTGCATGTCCTCTAGCCAGTCCTCCAAAGGCTCCACCGATACTCCCGCCAGTCGACCCACGGGGCTCCACGGGCTCCGGACCCATCGTCGGCGCGAACGCCGCCACGGGGAAAGGACCAGCGGGGGGGGGTTGGGGGGTGGAAACAACGAGGCCCGACTCGCGCTTTGGTCGGGAGGGCTCTCTCCGTTGGGAGGTTAAAAACACCTCGGTCGGGAGCCCCAACGAACTC
>NZ_JBHZCF010000013.1:163648-194446 GCF_042755225.1 Streptomyces sp. NPDC059169
GAACGTTCCCCCCTGCTCCTCCTGCCGTTGCCCTCCGGCGCCCCCTAGGTCCCTGCCCCCCTCGCTACCCAAAACCCCCCCCCGCGAACCCCCCCGCCTGTGCTTCCTCTCGCCTCGACAGCAATGCGCACTGATTCGCGCGTTGTCAGGGACGCCTCTCTCGGCGGTAAGGTCAACAGCACTTCGGTCGTGAACCCGACCGAATTCGAGAGCGCCAAGCTGACCATCCGCTGCGACACCGAGGTCTCCTGCGCGGGTACCGGCTGTGTGTTCTCCGGTTACAAGCCGACGTATGTCATGAACTCCAAGAAGTTCCCCGGGGCCGCGGCACACATCGACATGATGTGGCGCAAGACCAACGTCGACTGGGGCAACCGCAACGGTGGAAAGCCGCTCACCTTCCTGGACAACAGCTGTCCGCCGACGGCACCGGCAAGACGCAGCAGTACCGCAACCGTCAGGTCATCTGCGGCAGAAAGTGGACGAAGTACCTGGGCACCGGCCTGTTCGGTGACATGTGGACCCTGGACGCGCAGGAGCCGCGTACCGACGTGATCAGCTGCGACGAGTTCTCCTTCGCCAACGCCTTCCAGAGCGCCGGAAACCTCTTCGGCACCATCCACGTCGCCTACAGCGGCGCGGAATGCGTGCAGACCTATGTCCGGGGCAACGCCGACGACACCATGACGCTCCACCTGCGCCCGGACCCCGGGACCGACGTGGAAGGAGCTCTGCGGCCGGTCTTCGATGTCGAACTGGCAGAACACCCAGTCGATGCGGCCGTTCGGCGAGTTCATGAAGGAACAGCGCTTGATGGAGGACGACGACTACTGGGTCGACCTCGACGGATTTACCGCACCCACTCCGTAACCGGACCATGAGAAGTGCCCCCCCGGCCGTTCTTCGCTTCCGGGGGGCACTTCTGTTTCACGGCGTCGCGGCCTCACGACCAGACAAGTCGACCATCGACAACGGAACAGACCGGATAGTCCCCCGCGCCGATCCTCGTGAGCATCTCCGCCACGGAGTCGAAGTAGTGGGCCAATGACGCGTACTCGCCGGTGATCGTGGGCGCACCCACGAACCATCTGCCGATACGTCCGTCCGTCGCATCGATGAACTGCCCCATCCAGCCGTCCTGATCCGACTGGAACGGGATCCACTCCTCGCGCCATTCGCCCCCACCGGACAAGGGGTGGTTCGCGTAGAGCTTCTCCATCGCCCGGATGCCCAGAAAGAAGCTCCCCTCGTCCGGGAACCCGGTGTAACCGCAGCAGGCGACGTCATCGTCCACATCGTCCTCGGGAAGATCCAGGTTGTTCTGCAGCAGCCACGCCCGCAGTTCCTGAGGCAATGAGACACCCATGTGCTCCTCGGCGGCCGCGAGTATCTGCTCAGGGGCCGGGCCGGGCAGGTCCGCGTGATCGGCCGGAGCATGCTCCCGGAGGAGATTCATTACACGAGACCAGCTCTCCACCGCACTCATTCCCCCGCTGCCCTCTCTGCACGGATTCGCTATGCCACTCAACGGGCTCACCTACTGTAGCCGGATAGCGGGTCTTCGAATTTGCAGTAGTGGGGGGGGGTGGCGGTGACGGCCTGATGTTCGGTCACCGAGCGTGACGGACCTGGGGTGCGGGTGGCCTGGACGCAAGGAGCCCGTGGGTCTTCGTGATCACGGTTGTTGTCTAGAGCCTGTCTGATGGCTCGGTGACGAACCGAGAGGAGAACTCGTTCCCAGGCATGTGGGACGGGGAGATCTCAGTGACGCGGAGTGGGCCAGGGTGAGGCCGTACTTGCCAAAAAACGTTGGAAGTGTCACCGCAGGGTGATCAACGGGATTCTGTTCCGGTTGCGGACCGGTATCCCGTGGCGTGATCTGCCATCCCGGTTTGGTAAGTGGCAGACGATATACGACCGGCATCGCCGCTGGTCGGGGCACATGGGAAATGCTCCTGCGAGCCGTGCAAGCCGATGCCGATACGCAGGGGCGAATCGACTGGTCAATGGCGAGCGTGGACTCGACGATCTGCAGGGCCCACCAACACGCTGCGGGTGCCCGTCACCGGGCCCCGACGGCGCCGGGCAGACGAGCCCGGCCAGCCCACCACCGGGACGATGAAGGTCTTGGCCGCTCCCGCGGTGGCCTCACCACAAAGATCCACTTAGTGGGTGAGGGCGGCCTGCGGCCCCTGGCCCTACTGATCACACCCGGACAATGGGGCGACGCGCCTCAGATGATTCCGGTCCTGGAGCGCATCCGCGTCCCGCGGCCGATGGGCGGGCACCCGCGCACCCGCCCGGACCACCTGAGCGGCGATCGTGCATACAGCTCTCGGCGCAACCGCCGCTACCTGCGGCGCCGACAGATCAAGCACACCATCCCTGAGCCGAGGAATCAGCAGGCCAATCGCTTGCACCGCGGAAGCCGAGGCGGCCGGCCCACCAGCTTCGAGAAGGCCCGCTACGTTCGCAGGAACGAAGTGGAGCAGCTGATCGGACAGTTGAAGATCAACCGGGCGGTTGCCACGAGGTACGACAAGCGGGCCTATGTCTTCTAGGCACTGTAACCGTTGCGGCCATACGCCTGTGGCTTCGTGCCTGACCCGTCAGACGGAACCCAACCGCCCAACCTCCGGCCAGGGGGTTGGGCCGCCCCCCACGCTGGGGGCGGCCCTGCGGCACCGCCCCGGTCACGGGGCGATGATTACCTCGAAGGCTTCGTTGTCGATGATGCGGTCGGACTGTATCGCCCGTCCGTACTCCAGACCCGCGTCACCGTTGTCCTTGTTGTCGACATGGGCCCGGATGCAGGGCGCGTTGTAGGGCGGGGTGGGCTGGGCGGCCCGGTCGACGGTGACGTTCGCGATGTCCCACACGCCGCCGACCGCACGCGGGGTGATGTCTACGCACTGGTTCCCGTCCTGGCCACCCTGCCCGGACCCCGCGAAGGGGTACTCGTCACAGGAGTCGTTGGGGACACCGGTGGCGCCCCCCACGAACTTGTTCGGCCCGCCAATGCCACAGGTCTTGTCACGCCGTTTGTCGTTCTTCGGGTCGAGAGGGTCGGTGAACCGGTTCAGCGGGTGGTCGTGGTCGCCGTACTTGCCGGTCAGGTTCTTCTGCGCCCACTCATAGGCGATGGCCGCCCCCCGGTACCGGGCCTTGCTGAACGTCACGTTGGCCAGGTGGCCCGGGACGATGCAGCCGGGCCAGCTGCCCGAGTCATCGTCACAGCGAACCTCGATGCCGTTCCACTCCGGGCGGATGTGCGTGGGCGGCCCCGACCCGTTGAGGATGGCCCCCTCCACGCGGTAGGTCGGCAGGATCGTCGTGTTGAAGCCCTTGCCCACGGACGAGCTGTAGCTCAGGGTGCCGTCCTTGCCCTCGTGGAGGCGGCGGAAGCGGACGGCCGCGCCGTCCCAGGCCGACGACCCGGGCGAGCACTGGCCGCTACAGGTCGAGCTCAGGGCCATCGTGACGGGGGGCATTTTCTCCGTCATCTCGACGACCTCGGTGATGACGTCCTCGCGCCATGCCGCCTGGGGCAGGGAGTCCATGGACGCCGCCGCCGCGACGAACACCGTGGCGTGGTCGGCTACGCTCCCGTCCTTGCCGAGGGCCTCATAGATGACCCAGTGGCGTACGCAGTAGGCCTTGCGGCTGGACTGGCGGGGATCGGCCCCGGTACACATCCCCAGCCCGGGATTCGGCTTGGGATCGGCGGCCTGGGCGCGGGCCGCTGGTGCGGGGGCGGCGGCGCCTGCGGGGGCGGTGTCGGTGGTCCTCACGCACGTCCAGGCCGTGCCCTGGCGCTGGAGCGGGGTACCGGGTGCGGTGGCCACGCACGTTCCGTGACCGGGCAGCGCCGCGCTGGCAGGCGCCGCGGCGGTAGCGGGGGCGGTGCCCGCGGCGCACAGGGATGCGGTGAAGACCAGTGTGGCTATCGCCGACAAGCCGCGTCTGAGGTGTGACGACGGTCACCTGCGGGGAGGACGACCTCCAGCGGTTCTACATCTACCGCGACGTACCCGGCAGCACGAAAATCGGTCTGCAGAACAAGTACACCGGCTCCATGATGGGCTACGACCGGTACGCGGACGGCGAGCTCATCCGCCAGTACTCCAGCGGCAGGCAGGACGGCACGGGTACGTACACCCTGACCGGAGCCTGACGGCCCCCACCCCGTGAGCGCGGCCCCGCACGTGAACCCCCGGCCTGCCGGTTCCGTGTGGGGCCCTTCGCGTCTCTACCCCGAGCCCGGCCTCGGGGACCGGGGCCCGCGGCTGAACGTCCCCTGCTGCATGCGGCGAACCCCTGCCAGGGTGGTGCGCGCTTCAACCCGACGACAGAAGCGAGGGCAACTCGTGCGTATACAGGGCCTGTTGACAAGTGGTCAACGAGTTCTCGTCTCGGTTCGTCACCGACCCATCAGACAGGCCCTAGGCAACTGATCATGAAGAACCCACGGGCTTGAGCATCGACGATACCGGGACCAACGAGGCTGCGACGCCACTGCTTGGGCTGGAGGGGGTGAGTGTGACGCAGGTCAAGGACGACAAGGCGGCGGATCGACGGTGTACGTCGTGACGAACGAGGAGTCCGCGAGGGCCTGTCCCTCGTGTGGGGTTCTCTCCACCAGGCTCAAGGACTATCGCACCACCGCCCCCAGACGCCTGTCTTGCGGCGGGCGCCCGGTGAGTATCCGCTGGCGCAAGGCACGCTGGCACTGCACCGAACTCGACTGCGACCGCAGCTCGTTCACCGAGTCCATAGGCCAGGTACCCGCGCGGATGCGTACGACCGGGGCGCTTCGGCGGGCGGCCGGGGCCGCAGTGTGTGACGGCGGACGATCGGTGGTGCAGGCCGGCCGGGATCTGGGCCTGTCCTGGCTCATCGTGCAGCACTGCTTCGAGGACCCCCGAGAGGACGTTTGATCTAGTAGTACTTCGTTAGGGGGAGTGTGGAGTTGTGGCGGCCTCCCGGCTGACCGAGGCGCTGGGGACCCGCCACCGCGTTGCAGACGCTAGCCTGTCGACATGTCAGAGCGTGTCACGCCGGGTCGCACGGGCGGCCTGATCACCCTCGTTGCCGCGGACGCTCTGTGGGTTGATCTGACGGCAGACAGTGCCGTGCCGACCGCTTCTGGGGCATTCACCTGTTCTCCTGCCCGCGCCCAGGTGGGGTACGTCCTGCTCGGCGGACACATGGTGGCGACGGTGAAGGCGGGCAACGGTCAGTGGAGTGTTCCGGAAGTTGAGGTGCGCCGGGCGGCCGCGAAACTGAACGCGGTTGGCATGGACCGGCAGGACCTGGTCCGCATCGGTCCGTTTCGCGGGGCGCCGAGACTGGAGTGCAACGAGGACGCTCCGCTGCGTTGGCGCCAGCGCATCACGGGGGAACTGCAGGAGCTGGGCGGCCCCGAGCGGGCAAAGCGAGGTGAAGTCAGCCGTCCGTACCATCTGGCGGGGATCGACTGGCGACAGATGCTCGTGGAGCAGACCCGCGACGGGACGCAGTGCACGTGGTGGCTGCCGCGCGCTGTGGTCAGGCTGCTGGACGCGGCCGAGCACGCCGAATCGCAGTGGACGAAAGCCGCGCGGACCCGCCGGGCAAGCACAGCGGCCACCGATCCACCCTCCCGCCCCCGGCAGGCCCGAGACACCGACGGTCGGCAGAAGACCAGCCCCGAGGGCCGCACCGCCTCGCTGCGCCCGTACAACAAGGAGCTGGAAGGCCAGCTGTACTCGGTGCTCAGCAGGAAGCCCGGTACCTCCCGCAGGGTGACCGGGTGGGCGTGCGCCGTCTGCCGCACTGCGCCCGCCACCGTTCTCGACCACTGCCACGAACACGGCTACGTCCGCGGCCCCGTCTGTCAGTCCTGCAACACACAGGAACGCCCCGACCACCTGTACAGCAACGACATCCGCGTGGCGAACCGCTACACACGCCTCTTCCACACCGACACCCACGACTGGCTCCGCCACTGGCACCGCTGCCCCGGCTGCCGCGCACGCACCACCCTGCCCCTGCCGCACCTCGCCGCGTGGACCGCCCACATAGCCTGCCGGTCGCTGCGCCCGACCCACCGCGCCCCCCGCGGCCGCAAGCCCTGCGGTGTCCTGCGCGTGTCCTGGACGGGCAGTCAGAATGCGCCCCGTTCCTGCCTGCTCACTGTCGCCGTCGACTTCTGTCCCTCCGGTGAGCACCGTGTCCTGGAGCAAGTCCCCTACCGCGAAGCCGCCGAGCGGTTTCGCATCTGGCTGACCGAGACGGCCCCTGCCGTGGCCGCCGCGGCCGGTCCCGACCGCCTCGACGGTCTGCCCGCCCACTTCCGGCCCGTCATCCCGGACACCAACGGCGCAGACCTGGAGCTGTTCTGAGGGAGCACCGGGAGGCCTGAAACCCCACCGTCCCCTCCCAGCTGCCGGCTCCCGACACCGCCACCCGCACGCCCCGGCGAAACACGCAGCAGAGTCCCGCGGTCCGGTGGTGCGTCACGAGAGCGGCGCGTTGCTTGTCACCGAGGGGCCGGGAAGAGGCATGGCAACGGTTCGTCGGGCCCCGTCCGTTCAGCCTTCGCTGTCGGTTCGTTGAACGATGCGGTGGGAGGTGATCGACGTCTGCGTGCTCGATCAGTGTCGCGGCGGCCGGGCCGGTGATGCCCTCGCAGCGGGTTCGCGACATCAGGCTGTCGACCTGGCCATGGCTCTAGAGGCTGGCTCTCCCCCAGCGGGATGGTGTCCGGGGTGCGTGACGGGCATGGCGGGGCGGGCGGCTTCGGGGTGGCCAGCAGGGCGACGATGGTGAGAAGGGTTGCTGGGAGTGGCATCGGTGATGGCGTGCAGGGGCAGACTGCCGGGTGTGGTCATCGTGCTGTTCTCCTTCGAGGCTTCGACACTTCGAAGATCAGCCAGTGGCCGCTCGCCCATGCGAGCCTCATCCCGATGCCGGAGCAAACCCCCGGATGTGGTCGAACCCCTTCACCCCTCCCTGGACACAACCGCCCTACCAGCGTTCTTGGCTGCGGACCTCTTGCCCTTATCCTCCTTCGCTGCCTTGCGGTTCACTGGCTGCAGGTGTTCGGAGAGGCTTCCGAAGAAGGTGTCATCCGCCTCTGGCACGGTGCCTTCGAGCCTCCCGGACGGGCCACGGCTGTTTGCGCTGGCTAAAGTGATCTCTGAACGACGCGTAACACTTCACCGATGGAGGCGGGAGTTCATGGCTTGGGCCGAACGGGGACCGGGCGAAAGTGAAACGGGTGTGCAGCAGATGCGGCTGAATCAGCTCGCACTGGCCGGCGGTGGCGGGGGTATCGCGGATCTGGCGTCGACGCCGGCGCAGAAGAAGGCGGCCGCCGATGCCATCGAGAAGCACCTCGAACCCGACACGAAAAAGGCCGGCGACACGGCCGAGTTGAGCACGAATGCCGCGGTCAGGGAGCTCAGCGGAAAGGACGGGGAGGGCTGGGATACCTCGCCGGCGCTCAAGACGGCGCACGAGGCGTGGGAACGGCAGGTCAAGGGCCTGATGGGCCGGCTGGGCTCGGAGAAGAGTGCCCTTCGCGGCACCTCGATCCTACTGCGGAACACCGATGTCGGTGTCGGTCTGCAGACGCGCCAATCGTCCACACTCGACAAGTTCTGAGTCCGACGAGATCCGAACTGTCCGTGAACCGCGTGGGGGAAGCATGCCGACGTACCACGAAGTGATGACCACCGACCTGTCCAAGCTAACCACTGCTGCTGCTAAGTGGGACGACATGGTGGGTGAGTTCAAGAAGCTGGAGGAGCAGTACGAGCGCGACGTCCATGGGATATCCCTGGGCCAGACCTGGCAGGGCCTGAGCGCGGAAGCTGCGAACGGCAGGTTCACGGTGACGCTGAACGAGTACAAGGCCGCGCAGAAGGAAGCGAAGGCGATTGCCGCGCTGCTGCGCGACGCGCACGCCCAATTCGTCGACCTTCGCGGTAAGGTGCGGAGCGTCCGTGACGATGCTGTCAAGGCCGGGATGGCGGTCTCCGAACAGGGGCACGTCTCCTTCGACACCGCCCGACTCAGCGACGGCGAACGCAGCGCCTACGTCCACGATCCCAGTTACCAGGAGACAGTGCGCTCGTCGGTGAGCGAATGGAACGCGGCGATCACTGCGGCTGTCAAGGCGGTGGCTGACGCGGATGACGGCGTCCGGCTCGCCCTGGAGGCGGTCGTGGTCGACAGCAATCCCCTGGATGGCACCTTCGACGGCTTCAACGCCGGCGCGAAGAACGACGTCGAACTGTACGAGGCAGAGAACGCGAAGGACATCGCCACCCGGATCAACGGTGGCGAGAAGGTTTCCGCCGCAGACCTGGCCGAGCTGCAACGGTCGTTCCGTGACAACTCCTCCCGTCCCGAGTTCACCCAGACCTTCCTCAACGGGATGGGTGCGGAGAACACGCTGAAGTTCACGAACCGGCTGAACGACCTCGCCTATTACGACGACAAGAAGCAGCGGCAGACCTACCTCGGTCTGGAGAAGGGCCTGGCGAACTCGCTGGCGAACGCCATGCAGGACCCGAAGTCGCAGTTCTACAAGGACTTCCGGGAGGAGTTGAAGCACGCCGGCACCGAGAAGTTCGATCTCAAGGAGGCCGGCGAGCGTCCGCACGTGATCAGCCGCGGCCACGGGCAGCAAGTGCGCGGGTATCAGAGCCTTGTCACGCTCATGCAGCAGGGCGACAGCTACTCTGCTTCCTTCCTGCACGACCTGGCCGACGATATCCGTACCGCGGAGGACAAGAAGCGCGGCGGCGACCCCGGCATCTGGGACTTGCAGGGCGACTTCGGAGGCAAGGAGGGATGGTGGTTCGCCAACGACCCGCTCGACGGATTGCTCGGCATTATGGCCGAGGACCCCGCTGCCGCTACCTCGTACCTTGACCCGGGCTCGGACAGCAAGAACGACAACCTCCAGTACCTGCTGAAGGAACGCGACTGGAAGCTCGTCGACACGCCTGAGTGGCACGGCAACATCGAGACCCACGCGGATTACGAGAGCGAGGAGCGGGACGTCCGTACCGGCCTGGGGCTGATCCTGGAATCGTCGACCACGGGCCACACACCCCTCGGTCCGAACCAGGACCCCTGGCCCGTGACCCCTCACACCGAGGGACAGGCGCGCATCATGCACGGTGTTATCAGCGGGCTTGGCCCCGATCAGAGTGTGCACGAGAACATGCGTGACCCCCTCGCCCGCGCCCTCGCCTCGTACACCGAGGACACGCACCAGATCCTGGGCGGAATGGGCAGCAGCCAGTACGTCACCTCCGCGACGGGCGACGGCTTCTTCCGTGACGGCGACAAGGTCCACATGGCGGCGAGCCAGAAGGACCTGGCGCAGTTCATCCGGGGTCTTTCCGACGACCCGGAGGCGTACGCGACACTACACAAGGCCGAGTCCCGCTACATCAGCCTGGAAATGGAGAAAATTCCGAAGGGCGCCGACGGCTTCACACAGAGCAACCCCCTCAGCAACGCAGGAGCCACCCTCGGCGCCTATAGCGCCGTCCGGGAGGACGTGATCAACGACGATCGCATGTCCGCCTACAGCGTGGCCGACTGGAAGTCGAAGATGGCGTACCACATCGTGGGCGGTGCCGTGACCCCTCTGTACTTCACCACCGCCGGAGGTGTGTCCATCGCCTTCGGCGACTCGATCCAGCGCGGCGTTGACACCTGGGCATGGGTCCTGGGCAACAACATGAAGGCCGAAGCCGATGCTACGGCCAATGCGGGCATCGCCGACCACTACCTCAACGCCAACAACCAGATGAACCTCATGGTCGACTCGTGGGCCGACGGCCGGCAGGACATCGACGCCGACGAAAGGGCGGGGCTCAAGAACTCGATCCTCGACGGCCATGACCGGGGTACCAACGCCACACAGAAGTATCTGACCGACACCACCAACTGACACCGGCACGCAAGGAGGAAGTCGACAATGCCGCAGGAAACAGCCCGCCGACCCGGATCGACCACAGCAGTGATCGCGCTCGGAGTGTGCCTGGCGCTGCTCGTCGGCGTCGGAGTGTGGCTGCTGCTCGGCCGGGACACGACTCCACCGTGTGGCGAGCTGTCAGAGAACGACCGCGTGCGGAAGTCGGTCGGCGAAGCCGTCCGGCCCGGCATGAGCTGCGAGGCCCTGGGCGAGGCCATCGTGAAGGCCTCGGCCGGCGACGATCGGGGCAACCACTCCCTCGCGCAGGCCCAGGCCCTCAAAGACGTCCTCACCACACTGGGGGATCAGGGGACCGGGGGCGTCACCATCGACCCGGCGCTGCACCATCCGCTGGCTGTCGCCCTGTCCGACTACGAGCCCGACCTGCACGCGATGCTCGGAGGCATCACTATCCAGGACTTCGTGACCAAGGCCGCCCCCCAGACACCCCCTTGGGAGTCCGACGGCACATACCACCTCACCGTCCTCACCGACACCCTCCGGAACGTTCTGCACGCGATCGCCGACACCCCCCACGCCTACGCCCTGCTGCGCCTGGCAGAGACCCGGACCATTGGGCAGCGTCTTACTGCCGTCCCCTCCGATGCCAAGGGGTACGGACTCAGCGTGCCCCCCAGCGAGGGCGCACGCGCTCTCGGTATTCTCGACGGCATCGCCGACGCTGTCACCCACGACCTGGACGAGAGCCAGGCACAGAAATGGCGCGCGTCCGTCGTTGACGGCCTCGAAGACGGTCGTGCTTCGATGGAGGGTCTTGCGGAGACCTGGTTGAACGGTCTCCTCGGCGCCCCGGAGGCGCAGCGTTTCGAGAGCATCCGCACCCAGGGCGTCGACATGACCCGCCTGTGGGCGGAACAGCGCAACATGGACGAACCCCTGCG
Source organism: Streptomyces sp. NPDC059169 (assembly GCF_042755225.1). Taxonomy (NCBI): domain Bacteria; kingdom Bacillati; phylum Actinomycetota; class Actinomycetes; order Kitasatosporales; family Streptomycetaceae; genus Streptomyces; species Streptomyces sp. NPDC059169. Next base: position 174,530 of record NZ_JBHZCF010000013.1, read on the forward strand.
GCAGGGACTCCTCGCCAAGGTGGAGCGAAGCGCACTCACCGCCTACCGGGAAGTCAAGGCACGATAGGCACCGCTCCGGAAGCGATGAGCCCGTCACCTCGCGGCGGGGGCACGGGAGCCGACGAGCCCCTGGCTGTCAACGGGGGCGACGCGGCATGGAATGAAGACCGCCGAGGCGTCAGGTTAAGCACGGGCAGGGTGCCGACAATCAGGAAGCCTACGTGGCCGCGCGAACCATGAAGTGAACCTCCCTTCGTGGTGTGGAGATCGCGACCGGGGGGTTATTGAGGGACGTGGGATCCAGGAAGCGCATCTACAACGCGGAGTTCGGCGCTCGCGGTACGGATCGTGACGGCGTGATCAAGTACAGGTACAGGGGCAGTGGCAGGGGCACCGAGCATGCGTCTCGGCGCTTTCGGCGGGCGGGCTGCACACTCGGCGTGACCCAGTCCATGGGCCGGGCCGGGCCGGGTCATGTTTCGACGAATCCCGCGTGCGGGGTGTGCAACAGCGTGCTGACGGTCGCGTACGTCCACCGGCATGTCTTCCGCACTCGCACCGAGGCCCGCGTCAAGATCGCCACCTGGATCACCGACTTCCGCAACTCCAGACGGCCATAGAGCGTGTGCGGGTCAAGGGTCCGATCGACGACGAACGTGACTGCCGAGCCACCCTCGCCGAGGGACTGGCGGCATAGGCCGTTTCCACGCGCGAGGGCACAGACGCTTGCAAGCGCTCTGCCACAGGGTGAGAGCGAGGCCTATGACGGCCGGGAGGGCTACCGGGTCTTTGCGCGGGCGTCGTGCTGCTGCTCGTGGTCGGCGAGGCGGTTGTCGGTCTGGTCGCTGCGCTGCACGAGCAGGGCGAGCGAGCCGTAGGTGCGGGCGAACCCTGCCTCGACGACGCCGCGCAGCCGCTTGAGTTCGAGCGCGACGTCGCCCGGGGTCGGGTCGCTCACTGGCGCCCGCCGTGGTCGCCATCGTGCGCGACAACCCGGACCGCCGGTTGCGGCTGTCCTTTCTGGGCTGATGTCCGGCTGCCCGTCCGGTGCAACCGCGGCGCGGGCGTCGGTGCACCGGTGGGTTCGCTGAACGGGTCCGGAGGCAATGCGGACGGAAACTGAAGATAAGCGGGCGCTTTTTGTTCCCGAAAGCCTCGCGTTCTTCGTCCGTTGTGCAACCATGTTGACCTCGGAGTCGGGCGATTATCGTTCATCGGCCGTGCCGCGGCGAGGGTTCATGGCAAGTCATGTGGGCTGGCTTTGTGCTGCCCATACTCGGGGGCAGGAGTCGTGGGATGGGGGATTCCCATATCGATCAGGTGTGCCCAATCTGCGCAACGCCTGAGCAGGGCGCTGATTTATGTGGCGTGTGTGACTGGCAGATGTGGGGCGACCCCGTTCTCGGTGAACTGACCGAGGGCGATGTTCGTGAGGCGCGTGAGGCGGCCGAGGCGACCGGACGCGCCTGGGATCTGCAAGCTGCCGCACTGGTCACGGGCGTACCAGGGGGTGGGGAGCTGCCACCGACGGCCCTGAGGGGCGGGCCGGTGCGCCCGGGGGAGGAAGCCTCCGTCGAATCGGAAAAGTTACCCGACGGTTTTGTCGAATCTGATTCCTCGCAATGGCGGCAGGTTCTGGAAGGCCTGGCGGAGGGGCGGCTGTCGGAGTTGTGTTTCATCGAATTCACGCCCGAACGTGCGAGTGCGGTCGCGGTTCGTGTCGATGAATGCGGAATACCCCGGCAATTCGGTGTAGGTGGCACCGAATGGTCGTCGCTCGCATCGATATTCGATCACCGCGCAGAAGTTCGAAGATTTCAGCTGGCCGGCGGGGTCGGTACGTTGCCCCCGGTCAGCCGCACGGAATTCGACTCGGCGGTGCGGCACTGGCTCGCCTCGTGCCTCCCGACCGGCGCCGGGGCGGTCGTCCTGCTGACCCGGCACACCGGATGGGTGCTGCTGGACCGGGCCGCCGCCACTCTGCGGGCCACGGTCCCCGTGCGGGCGGAAGTGGGCCCCGGCGCGACCCTCCCGGCGGACGCCGACACCGCGGCCGCCGTGCAGGAGATCCTCCGCACCATCCCCCTCCGCTTCGACCACACCCTCCTGCTGGCGCGCGTCGACCGTGCCGGAGCCGTCCACACCGACAGCCGCGTGCTGTTTCCCGCCGGCCTCCGCCTGGCCAGGGGGGAGACCGCGACCGTCACCGTGACCGTGTACGGAGGGGTCGCCGACAATCCGTCCGCCGCGCTGCCGGTGTTCTGCGGCAACCCCGCGCCGGACGGCGCGGGCGCCCAGCCGTTGTGCTGGGAGCCGACGTCCCTCACGGCGTTGGGCCCCACCTCGGTGACCTTCGGCCTGCGGGGACCCGGCGAAGTGACGATCGGCGCTCCCCACCGCACGCCCCGCGAGCTGCCGCCGGCAGACGCGGCCACCCTCGTCAGGTCGCTGCCGCGGCGGATCCAGCGCCCCGTGGGGCTGGAGGTCTTCCTGACGGTCGAACTCTCCGGGGCCGACGAGGCCGAGACCGGTGAGCGCCTCGCGTTCGCGCGCGCACTCATCACCTCCCTCACCAGACACCGGGGCGCCGCCCACCAGTTGCGGATCGGCATCGTCGGCCACTACGACCACGTGATCCGGGAGAACGCCTACGCCCCGCGACCCACCCTGCTCCTGCACGTTCCGGCGGGACCCGCCGAACGGGCGCTGGCCAACCTGGAGTCCTGGCGCCCCGCGCAGCGTGAACAGGACACGGTGTCCTCGCTGGAGGACGCCCTCAGAACGGTCGTGCCATCGGGAGGCGCGGACGTCGGATCCGCTCCGGTGCGCAGGGTCGTCCTGGTCGTCGGGCGGCGTCCCCCCGCCGTGGCCGCCCAGCGCCACGGGCTCGTCCCGACATGCCCGCTCGGCGCCGACTGGCGGGTGGAACTGGAAAGACTGCGCCGGTCCGGCGTCCTGGTGATGTCCCGCGCGGACCCGTACGCCGGAGCGCGGGGACCCGGCCGTCCGGGACAGGGCGGCGGATCGTACGCCGAACAGGCATGGGCCGCACTTGCCGCCGACGGTTCCTTCCGCCCCGGCGCCGACTCGCCGGCCGACGTGGCCGAGGCCCTCGTCCCGGCCTGGCGGACCGACGGGCCGTCCTGCCAACTGGCCTTTGCCACCCCCTTGCTGTGACCGGCCGCTCCGGTACGAGGAGAGACACCATGTCCACGAACAAGTACTACAACCCCGACGAGCAGGTCCCCAACGGCTCCCGGCCGATCGAGCACGTGCCTCCGCCCGCCGCGCCGCCCGGTCCCGACCGGACGGACGCCCCGGGGCCCTTCATCGAAGAACCCGTGGTGCCGGACACGCCGGCGTGGGCCGGACCGTCGGCCCCCGCCCTTCCGGGCCCCGTCTACGAGTCGCCGCAGCACGCCCATCCGGTGCCCGACGGGAACCTGGAGCCGCTGCGCATCCCGATGGCGCCGCAGGGGAGAGCCGGCGACGCCCCGGGACCGGTCCGCATCGGTCTGTGGGGAGCACCCCGCTCCGGCAAGACGACCTATCTGGCCGCCCTGCCGATCGCGGCGATGCAGTACCAGCGGCACGGCCGCGGCAACTGGGTCGTCAGCGGAATGTCCAAGGAGGCCAACGACTTCCTCGTCGACAACGTGGCACGGCTGACCCGCGACCGGGTGTTCCCACCCGCCACCACGGGCCTCCAGTCGATGAGCTGGTCCTTCCAGGGCGAGGAACCACCGTCCGGGCCGTTCCGGACCCGTGGCCGTGACGTGGATTTCGTGCTGGAGATCCACGACCCCTCGGGTGAGGTGTTCCGCCGGGACCACCCGCAGCACGCGCAGATCATCGACCAACTCGCACGAGCCAAGGGCCTGATCTACATCTTCGACCCGCTCGGCGATGCCCAGGAAGCCACCCAGAGCCTCAACTTCTTCCACGCCGCACTGACCGAACTGAACACCCGCATCCGGGACTCGGGCGGGCACCACCGCAACCGGTTGCCGCACCACGTCTCCGTCTGCGTGGCCAAGTTCGACCACCCCGACGTCTTCCGCCCCGCCGTGGAGGCGGGGTGGGTCACCCAGGACTCCGTGGGATCGCAACTGCCCCGCGTCCCCGCGCACCTCGCCCCGGGCTTCTTCGAGTGGATGTGCAACGAATTCCGCGGGTCCACGGCCCGACTCGTCAGAGATGCGCTGACCAGCTTCTTCCACCCCGACAACATCACGTACTACGCGAGCTCCGCCATCGGCTTCCGGCTCAACCCGCAGCACGTCTTCGACTACCGCAACTACTCCAACGTCGACATCGTCGACGCGAGGCCGCGGATCTGCACCTCCCCCGAGCCCATCAACGTGCTGGAACCCCTGATCGACCTGGAGCGCAGGATCCGCACCTCGAAGCGCAAGGGGAGGCGGCGGTGAACGGCGGCCCGGTACCGTTCCCGCTCCCCGCCGAAGGCCCGGCGGAAGCGGACGAACGGCTCAACGCCCACTGGGCCGTGCTGGGCAAGTACCCGGGGCGGACCATGGGCTACGAAGTCCTGGGCGGCAGCCTCCCCGAGGCCCGGGCCAAGAACTACCTGTGGGGCGCCGCTGCCGTGGGCGCCCCCGACGAGCGGGACGAGTGGGGAGCGCTGCCCTGGCGGGTGTTCCTCAGCGGCGTCCAGGGCGAAGCAGCTGCCTGTGCCGTGGTCGAGACGGCCTGGGACGGCAGCCGCGACGGCACCGGAGCGGCCAGTTACGCCTGGCGGTTGCTGCTGCTTGACTGGACGTCTGCCAGCGCCGCCGCCGTCACGTGGAGCACGCTCGACCGGACCGCCGACACCTTCCGATGGCCGGTCATGACCGAGGAGACCCCGCCGGTGACCGGATCGGCGGTAGCCATGGACGTCCGCCGGACCGCTGCGGACGAGCACGCGCAGACCATCGACGGGCTGGGATTCAACTGGGCGGCGGGCGTCGCCGCCCTCCTCCTGGACGGCAGGCCGGTGGCTCTCGTCCCCCGGCCCGGGGACGACGTGCCGGGCACTGCGCACCGGGTGAGGATCCTCGACGCCATCTGCTCGCTGCTGCCCTACGGCTGCCGCGTCTGGCTGAGTGCCGCGACCTGGACCGGCCGGTCCGACCACGATCTGATGCTGGTGTTCGCCCCGGCGGCGCGCGGTCGCCAGCTCGAGGTCCGTCTGGACGGCGGTTCGCCGCCGCAGCCGCAGAGCCACCCCGCACGCACGTACCTCGCCGAGCTGTTCCGGTTGCGGGAGCGGGGGCGGACGACCGCCGACCTGGTGGGGCATCTCCTCGCCGAGCCCACGCCGATCGCCTTCCGGGAGCGCGGGGACGCGGTCCGCGTGCTCAAGGACCTCGATCTCCTCGACTCGGTGATCGAGGACATCAACCAGGACCGCGGCGCCCCGGCCGATGTGCGTCGGGTCCTGGAACGCCACCCGCCGACCACGCTCGACGAGCGCAGGCTGGCCATCCTGGTGGTCTTCCTGGCACGGAAGGCGATTCGCGACAGACTGGCGGGGCACGAGGCCGCGCAGATCCTCTTCGCCCACTGGAGCCCGCTGACGCCCGGGCTGATCGCGCAGGACGTCCTCGCCGCCCGCCCATCGCGGGAGTCCTTCGGCGAGGCCGCGGAGTACCTGGCACTGCTGCGCGCGACCGGAGCCCGGCAACCGGGCGCCTTCGAAGAGCTGTTCCGGTACCTGGTGGACGCACCCGGTCAGGACCCCGAGTGGGTCGCCGGACTCATCCGCAAGGTCGAACGGGACTTCGCCCACCATTCCGAGGTCGCCGCGCACGTCCTCGCGCAGTCGCCTGCGGTCGCACACGCCTGGCTGGGCCTCCTGCTGGAACGACGGAAGCCCGAACTGTCCGCGCTGGAACCGGTGGTGCGGTTCGTGCTGCGCCGCGACGGCGGAACCGTGCCGGGATGGCTCCGGTTCGGGGCACTGCTGACCGGCGACCTCACTCCAGACCACGTCACCGAGTCCGACGCGGCCGAATTCACGGCCCGGCGGGCCGGCGTCTGGCGGATCGCCCTGGAGGGCGGGGAACAGAGCAACCGGCCCGCCCGGGTCAGCCTGCTCTTCCGGGACCTGCTGCAGGTGGTCCAGGGGCCTGACCGACGGGACTTCCTGTCGGTGCTGCACCGCCTCGCACCACTGGGCCGGTCCGGCCTCGGACCGGCCACCGCGGCGGACGCGGACCTGCTCGAGGCAGCGGCGGCCGCCGGTGGCAGTCAGGTCGCGCCGCCGTCCATGCCCCGGCTGCGCCATCTCGCCGGAACGGACGAGAACGACACCTACGCGTCCGCACTCAAGCGCCGCATCGCATCCGACGCCGGGCTGGGGGAGGTGGCGGTCGACGCGCTGCTCGGTGGCGGGCCCGACGAGCGGTGCTGGACGGTGCTCCTCCGACTGGGCCCGGAACCGGCGGTCTGCAACGGGATCGCCCGGCGGATCTCCGGCGACGACTACGCCGACTGGTTGGATCTCGGGCTGTCCGCCGACATGGTGGAGGCGCTGGCTCGGTACGGCGACCTGCGGTGGCTGCCCCATGTGCTGGCGATGCGGCGCGCGGTGCGTTCCGGCGGTTCCATCGTCCAGATCGTCCAGATCGTCTACGACGCCTGTCCGGACAGGAGGTTCCCCCGCCAGCTGGCGTGGGAGGTCCTCGCATGGATGGCCAAGCACCCACCGGCGGTCGGGTACGAACTGGTCAACGCGCTGGACAGGCGGATGAGCAACCTCGGAGTCGCCCTGTGCCAGGTGATCGGGAGCGACGAGCGGGCCGCGGGACTCCGCGGACCGATGTTGCAGGTCGCCCGGATCGAGGAGGACCAGGCGCGCCGGCGGCGCACGGCACTGGAGGGGGTGACACCACGAGTCCACCGGCAGTACGAGGACGCCGGTGCGCACACGGGGGCCGGTGCGGTCGCCTCCGGCGGCTCGCACGCGCAGGCCGGGTCGTTCCCGGTCGGAGGGGGCCCCGGCCGGTCCGGGGCGCACGGCCGCTCGGAGCAACCGGGGTCGTCCGCTCGGTACGGGGAGGCGGCGTCGCAGGGCGTGCACGGCGGATCGGGGTCGCCCGGCGTCCACCGCCCGGCCCCCGGGACCTCCGGCGGTTCCACCACCGGGTACCCCTCGCACGACGCTCGCGCACCCGGGCCCGCGCCCCACGGCGCCACCAGCCCGCCCCCCGGGAGCACGCCCCCTCCCGCCGGGTATCCGCCGCCCGCGGGCGCCCACCTCTCGCAGGCGCCGACCGGAGCCGCTCAGGCGTACGACTGGGCGGAGCGCGGCGATTTCTCGTCGTTGCACCACGGGCCCCCGCCGTCGGAGCAGCCGTCGGCGCCCGAACAACGCCCCCTGGACGAGAGCCCGGAGGAGCAGAAGAAGCGGCACGGCAAGCTCTGGCCCTTCGGCAAGAAGGAGCTGTGATGGCCATAGCCGTGGACGTGGGGACGCGCTACGCCAGGATTGCCAGGGTCGGCTCCGACGGCACTCCCGAACTGGTGGCACTGCCCGGCTCGGTACCGGGCGAGGGCCTGCCGGTCGAGGCCGTTGCCGGCCGGAGCACGACGCTGCACACGGCGTACACCGCCTACTGCAACCACTTCGGTGCACCCGACCGGGTCGTGGTGATCGTGCCGCAGCAGGACCGGGCGGCGCACGCCCGCCGAGCCGTGGCCGTGTTCGCGGAGGGACACGCTGCCGCCCCGGCTCCCGAGGTACGGGTGCTGTCCACTCCGCACGCGGTGCTGTCGCTCGTGCGCCACGCAGGAACGGCCACAGCGGGCCGGTACGCGGTGTGCGACCTCGGTGCGACAGCGGCCGAGGTGTCGCTCTGCGCACTGACCTCCCAGGCGGTGGCCGTCGTCGGCATCGCCCGCCACGCGCCCGCCGGAGGCTACGGAGCCGGCTTCGACGCGGCGCTGCTGACCGGGGCGGGGCTTCCCGACGACGCCGTGACGCACCGTGAGCTCGCCGCGGTCCGCGCCGGAGAGGGCGCCGCCCGGCGCCTGGACCTGGCGGTCAGCCACGCAGAACGCCACCCGGGGAGGTACGACGACACGCCGGTGCACAAGGTCGCCGGACGCGACATCACGGCCGGCGTGGTGAGCCGGGCCCTCGGCCGGCTGACGGCCGGTGCGGACCGCGCCCTGGACGAGGCGCTGGGCGGTACGCGGGCGGCACCACCGGTGGTCGCGGTAGGAGGCGCAGCCCGGCTCCGCCCGCTCGACCGCCATCTCGCCACCCGCCGGGGCACGGTCGTCGGGCTGCTCGCGGGCACGGACCCCGCCCTCGCCGCGGTCTTCGGTGGAGCGCTGGTCGCTGCCGGGGCGATGGACCCGGGCGACCGCTACCCGCATGCCGTGTGCGTGGCCGGGCACCGCACGGCGGGCGGTGAACCGCGGTCGGACGAGCTCCTGATCAGCCCGGCAGGGGTCCTGGAACCGGGTGGCCCGGTGGTCTTCGCCGAACGTGCCGGACATCTCCTCAGGGTGCGGACGGCACCGGGCTCGGCCCGGCCCGTCCGGGTCAGCGTCCGGGCCGCCTGTGGGCGGACCACTGCGGTGGTGCGCACCCTGACCGTGCCCGGACGGGCCGCCGGCGACCGGTTCCACGTCGGCATACGCATCGACGTCGACGGCACCGCCCGACTCGTCCTGGAGCCGGTGGGCTTCGGGACGTCCACCGAATTCCCGCTCGGCACACTGCCGACCGACCTCGAGGGAGCGCCTTCGTGAAGCACCCCATCCGATCACGGGCGCGCCGGTCCGTCAGAGCCCCGCGACGCTGCGCGGCCGTCCTGGCCGCCGCCGTCCTGGCCACCGCACCCCTGACCGCCCAGGCGGCACCGGCACCTGGCGGACCGTCCCGAGCGCAGGTCTACCGGGCCCTGGGCCTGGACGACCAGCCCGCGGACTACATCATCCTGGTCGACACGTCCTGGTCGATGCGGCAGGACGGCCGCTACGACACGGTCCGTGCGACCTTGCGGCCGTTCCTGGCGGGCCTGTCGCCCAAGGACCACGTCGCCCTGGTCGCCTTCGACACCCGGCCCGACACCCGGTACATCGGTCCGGCCGCCGACACCGACGCCATCATGTCGAGGCTCCCGGCGGGCCCCACCCCATCGGGAGCCACCGACGTCGGCGCGGCGCTCGAAACCGCGCTGGCCGAACTCGAACGGGACGACGCCTCGGAGATCGCATCCGTGGTGCTCGTCACCGACGGCCGGCACAAGCCGGCGGCGGGCACCCGCTACCCCGGGAAGAGCGGAGGGGCCTGGGTCACGCTGCAGCAGCGCGCCCGGGACCTCGCCAAGCGGACCGAACTCGCAGGGTACGCACTGCCGTTGGGTTCCGGAGCGACGGGCGTCGACCTGCTCGACGACGTCGTGCCCGACACCGCGGTGCTCCGGCCGGACAGTGTCCAGGACCTGGGCGCCTACCTCCAGCGTGCCGGGGACCGCACCCGCGCCCGCAAGGCGCAACGGGCCCTGGCACCGGACCGGGGCAAGGGCGTGACGGCGGCCTGGTCGGGCCGCGGCCGGCCCGACCTCACGGACGGGTCCGGCACGGCCCGGCTCACGCTCAGCTCCGCCACCCGCCGCCTGCCGCTGACGATCACGGGGCTGCGTGCCCAGGTCGAGGAACCGGCGGTGTCCGTGACCGGACTCCCGTCCCGACTGACCCTGCAACCGGGGGAGTCGCGCTCGTTCGAGGTACAGCTGCACGGCCGGCTGCCGAGCGGACCGATCCCGTACCGACGGACGGACGACGTCGACGGCACGCTGCGCATGTCCGGAGAGGTGACGACCCCGTGGAAGAAACCGCTGGCACCAGCAGTCCCGGTGGCCGTTCCGGACCGGATCAGTGTCACCGGGCCGACGGTACCCCTACGGGGCACCGTCGGCTCACCGACCCTGCTGCCCGCCACCACCGCGATCGTGCTCGTGACCGGGCTGACCGCCTGGCTGCTCTGGCGGCGCATCCACCGCCCGCGGCTGCGGGGCGCTCTGCTGCTCGAGCCTGCCTTCCGGGAGGTGATCCCCGACCGGATCCCGCTGCGCGGACGGAAGATGACGCTGCGGCCGCAGTCCGTCGGCGGACGGGGCCACGTCCGCGGACGTCGGCGCACCAACGACGGGCGGTCACAGGTGGAACTGCTCATCAGTTACACGCCCGACGGCTCCACCGCGCGCGCGTCCGACGCGACCTGCCGGCCCGGCAGTCACGTGGTCGTCAACGGCATCTCGTTCACCTACCTTCCCGAGCAGGGAGAGCGCGACTCGGCCGACAGCGGACGACCCTGGTGACCCCCCGCCTCCTCGACGTGGCGGCCACCAGGATCGGCACGGAGGCGCTCGGACCGGGCATGCGCTCGGTGGTGTGGGTCCAGGGATGTCCCTTCCGCTGCCCCGGCTGCATGTCGCCCGACTGGATCCCCGAGCGGCCGGCACGTCGGGCCGACGCCCGGGAGCTCGCGGCGGAGTTGCTCGTCGACCCCGTCGTCGACGGACTCACCTTCTCGGGCGGCGAGCCGATGCTCCAGGCGGCAGGGCTGGCCGAAGTCGCCCGTCTGGCCCGGGAACGACGGGACGTCTCCCTGGTCTGCTTCACCGGCTACCGCATCGAGCGGCTGCGCGCCCGCCCCCCGACGCCAGGGGTGCCGGAACTGCTCGCCGCCGTCGACGTGCTGGTCGACGGCCGCTACGTGGCCGCACTGGACGACGGCCGTGGGCTGCGGGGCAGCACCAACCAGCGCGTCCACCACCTCACCAGCAGGCTCGCCGACTGCGGGTACGACTTCGCGGGGCGCCCCCGCACCGCCGAGATAGCCGTCAACGGCCCGGAGGCCCTCCTCATCGGTGTCCCGCCGCCCGGGTTGCTGGCCGCCTTCGACACCGCGGTCGACACCGTCCGCGGCCACACCGGCACGGAAGGGAGCACACACCATGAGCGGTAGGAAACGCATCCAGGTCGACGAATCGGAGTGGTACCGCCTCCAGCGCAAGGCCCAGCAGCTGAAGGAAGTGCGCCGCAACCTCCCGCAACTGCTCGACGGGGTGCGCGAGCAGACGAGGGCGGACATCGACCGGACGTTCCGGGCGGTCGAGGACCGGCAGCGGGGGCAGGACCAGGCGCTACGCAATCTCAGCGAGCAGACGCGCCAGCTGGAGCAGGACACCACGCGCAGGCTCCGGGAACAGGCCAGGGAGCTGCACCAAGCCCTGGACGCGACGGCCGGCCAGATCCGGGAGGAGACCCGCCGGCAGTTGGCACGGCAGCAGGAAGCGACGCGGCGCGCGATCGCGGCCGAACGCGCCGAGCGCCGCGCCGAGATGGCCCGGCTGAACCAGGAGGTCGACCTGTTGAAGCAGGATCGGGAGCAGGCCCGGTCCGCCGTGCGGACCTGGCTGGCCGACGCCCGTGAGATGGCCGGCCTGATCGGAACGACGCTGCCCCACGAACGCTTCGCTCCCGGAGCACTGGCGAAACTGACGTCCCGCCTCGCCACCGCCGAGCAGAACGAAGCCGACGGCAGGTACGACGCGGCACTCGCCCTCGCCCAGGAGACCTACCACGGGCTCAGCGAACTGCGCTGGGAGACCGAGCAGATGGAGCTGGACAGGTGCGCGGCACAGACCGCTGCGATCGAAGCCCTGGTGCGCACGGACAAGCTGATCGAGGAGAACGCGGTCCGTCCCGTCCTCGGATCGGACGGGACCCCGCTGCCCGGCATCACCCTCGACGTGGGGTACTGGTCCGGCGGCGCGCTCGAGGAACTGCACCAGCGGACCTCGCAGGCACTGCTCCGGGCTCGCGACGACGCCACCGACCCGGAGGAGCTGCGCGAGCTGGAGGGCCGGGTGGCACCGGAACTGGAGCGCATGCTGGGGGACACGGTGGAGCGCGCCGGGATGCGCCAGCTGGCCTCGCAGCTCCGGGTGAACCTGGCGGACGCCGTGGCGCACACGCTCAGCGAGTACGCGTACTACGACCTGGTCGACGGCGCGTACGACCAGGCCGACCCGCGCGGTACCTACTACGCGAAGCTCCGCCACATGAACGGCAACGAGATCGTCGTGGACGTTGCCCAGCGCACCGCCGACTCGGGGGAGTGCGTGGTGCGCGTGCACTCCTACGACCACGACACGACGGCGGAGGAGGACCTGGCGGCCCGTGCCGGGGCCATCCACGAGGCACTGAGGGCAGGCGGCCACGAGGCCGCGGAGCCGTCCTGTGAGCCGGGCACGGCCGACCGGGCCCTGCTGGACTTCGCCCGCCACCGCGAGCAGCGGCAGCCGGGCGGGCCCGAGGAACGGCAACGGACGGTCCGTGAGCCACGGCGACGACCGGGTCCGGGAACGGCCGGAGCATGAGGCAGGCCGTGCCGTCACCGGCCCCTCATCCGGTCGCCGAGCGGTTCGCGGGCGTGTCGCTGCGCAGTGGCGAGCCGTTCACCGTGCTCTACGGTCCGGGGGTGGACGACGTCTGCGTCGACTCCGGTTACCGGATCTGCCATCTGGAACAGACGCTGTGGCGGATGCTCCGGGCGGAGGGGTACGAGCGGATCGTCTTCAGTTCCACGGCCCACCCGGTCTACTTCCGCGACACCGACTCGCGCGATCTGTCGCGGGGCGGCGGCACGGCACGACCGGCGCCCGCGCGCACCGTGATGCGGAACCCCGTGCTGCGCGGACCGCTCGGCAATCTGCTGGTGCCCGGCGCGCGGGCCGGGGGCGCTGCGGCACCCGGGCGGGACGGGGGCGGTGGCTCCGGATCCGCGCCGCCCCGCCCGGAGGCCGGCATCTCGGACCCGTTCGGGGTGATGACGCTCATCGGGTACCTGCGCCAGCGGGACCACCGCAGCGCTGTCGTCTTCTCGCACGCCGAGGAGATCCTGCGACACACCAGGGCGGCCCGCCAACTGGCCGGAGCCATGGCCGACTGGGCCGAGCACGCGGACGACGGCAATCTGTGGCTGATGGTCTTCCGCAAGCCCAACCTCGAGGAGGTGGAGCGCTGCGTGGCGGCCAGCGGTGACTTCCCGTTCCTGGAGACCTTCGTGCAGGAGCAGCGTTCGGCCCACGACCGCGGCGGTGCCGCTCGGATCGGCTACCCGGAGGCGGCGGAACTGGAGCGCCTCATCCACTGCATGCGCCTGCGACAGGGGCTGCGCATCGCGGACTGGCGGGAACTCGCACCGATCGTCAAGGCGCTGGCCGCCCATCCCCGGAAGGTCCGGACCTGGCGCCGGCGGCTGCAGGAACTCACCGGTCCCGACTCCGCGCTGAGCAGCGCGGAACTCCGCAACCGAGGCTGGGTCGACAGCGTCGCGACCGACGGCCGCAGCCCCTGGCAGCGGCTGGACGCCATGCCCGGGCTGCTCCCGGTCAAGCGGCACTTCGCGAAGCTGCGGGCCCGCGCGGCGGCGGAACGGGCGCTGCGCGCCGAGGGGCGGGGCAGCGGCGTCGAACCGCCCTCGCCCCACCTCGTGTTCACGGGGAACCCGGGGACGGGCAAGACCACCGTGGCCCGGCTGGTCGGGGAGATGTACCGCGATCTCGGCCTGCTGCGACGGGGACACCTGGTCGAGGCCGGGATCGGGGATCTGGTGGCCGGGTACGTCGGCCAGACCGTGCCGCTGACGTACGCGACGGTGGACCGGGCGCTGGACGGTGTGCTCTTCATCGACGAGGCGTACGGCCTCAGCGACCAGCAGGACGGTTTCGGTGACGAAGCCGTCCAGGCCCTGCTCAAGCGCATGGAGGATGACCGGGGCCGTCTGGTCGTGGTGGTGGCCGGGTACCCGGACAAGATGGCGGAGTTCATGGCGACGAACCCGGGGATGGCGAGCCGGTTCGACGCCGGGAACGTCATCGACTTCCCCGACTACGCGCCCGACACGCTGCACGGGATCCTGCTGCGCCGCCTCACCGAACGGGGGCTGCACCCGGACGACGAGTGCGAGGAACAACTGGCGCGGATCGTCGAAGGCATGCACCGCACCAAGAGCGCCTCGTTCGGCAACGCCCGGGAGATGCGCACGCTCGCGGACGGCGTCTTCACCGAATGGGCGATGCGCGTCAACGGTCGCATCGACGAGCTGTTGACCCCTGCTGACGTGCCCGATCGCTATCGGGCCCATCTGGAGGAGCCGGCCCCCGATCCGGATGACCTCCTCCGCGAACTCGACGCCTACGTCGGTCTGGGCCCCGTCCGGGCGGCCCTCGAGGACCTGGCGAACCGGCTGCGGTTGCGTCAGGCCCGGGGGCAGGGCCGCTACGCGCCCCCGCACATGCTCTTCACCGGACCGCCGGGCACGGGCAAGACCACCGTGGCGCGGGTGGTCGGCACGATGCTCCGACAGCTCGGCCTGCTCCACCGGGGGCACGTGGTCGAGGTGACCCGTGCCGATCTGGTGGGTCGCCACGTCGGCGAGACGGCCCCCCTGGTGAAGCAGGTGGTGCAGTCCGCGGTGGACGGCGTCCTGTTCATCGACGAGGCGTACAGCCTGGTCGCCACCGGGGGCCAGGTGGATTACGGGCAGGAGGCGATCGACGCCCTGACGCCGGAGATGGAGCAGTGGCGGGGCCGACTGGTGGTCATCGCGGCGGGCTACCCGCGGGAGATGGAGGCCTTTGTCGCGGCCAACCCGGGCTTGCGGTCACGGTTCACGGTCACGGTGCCGTTCCCGCCTTCTTCCACCGCGGACCTGGTGGAGATCCTGCGCCGGATGGCGGCGGCCGAGGGGTACTCCCTGGGGCCGGGGACGCAGGCCCGGGCCGCGCAGTGGCTGGAGGCCACGCGGGCGGCGGCCCCTGCGGACTTCGGCAATGCCCGGACGGTGCGCCAACTGCTCGAGGCCATGGAGGGCCGGATGGGGGCGCGCTACGCGGTCGCCGCCGGTGCCGGAGGCGTCCCGTCGGACTTCCTTCCGGAGGACGTGCCGGAGCCTCCCGCGCACCCGGGGGCGGTGGGCCGGTGAGGGTGCCGGAGCCGCACGGCGGCGCGGAGCGGTCCTGTGGACGGGCGGGAATGCCGACCGCCTGCGGTGGGCATGCCGGCGGCCGTCCGGCTGACCGCGGCGGGTGGCAACCGGCTGCCCCTCGGGGATACGGGGGCCGAGTCGCCAGCACGCGCAGCTGCACGGGCCCCGGGGGACTGGGGCCCGTGCCGAACCCGTCAGCCGCCCGTCCGCCGGAAGGTCTCCCGACCTCCCGTGTCCACGGCGTCACGCTCCTCGAGCACGCGGGCGAGTGCCTCGTCCGCCCGGCGGAGGCGGTCCTCCACGTCCGCGGCCGCCGACTCGACCTGGGAGAGCGTGAGGCGGTGCGCGTCGCCGCCCGGAGTTCCCGCGGCAGCCGGCACAGGACCGGTGAGCGCCCGGGCGAGATCCCGGTCCGCCTCGGCGTGCAGTCGCAAAGAGGACAGCAGAGCGCCCTGCTCCGCACGGATGCGTTCCAACCGGTCCTGTGCCTCTGCCAGTTCCGCGGCACCATCGGCGTGGCGGCGTTCCTCCGCTGCGAGGGCGCTCTGCGCGGCTGCGGCCCGCTCCAGGACCTGCCTGGTCTGCGGGGCGAGTACCCCCAACTCGTCGTCCGACAACCGGATCAGGGCGTCTGCGCTCGTCCGCAGGGCCTCGTCGACTCCCGCGTCCCGTCCACGCAGTGCGGCCAACCGCTCCCCGATGACGCGTTGTTGCGCCTGCAATGCGTCGAGCGCGACCACCAGTCGCTCCAGCCTGCGCAGCTCCGCGACCTGCTGACGCAGCCCCTCGTGCTCCGCCAGCCTGCTGCGCAGTTCCTCCTCCGCCGAGGCCAGCTCCTCCAACGCGGTGCGTTCCCGTGCGACGCTTTCGGCCGCCTCCGCGAGCTGCCTGGTCACGCCTTCGGTGCCGATCCGGCCCCGGTCGCCGACCACGGCCGAATCCAGCAGGCCCGGCACTGCGGCGATGAGCGCCCGGCCCTCGTCCAGCGCGTCGTCGAGGGCGTAGAGCGCGGCGAGCGCACGACTGCCACTCGCCACGTCGTCCACCCGGCGCACGGCGTGCGCCGCCCATGCGAACGCCAGCCCCAGCACCTTCAGGGCGGACTCTTCTTCACCCACGCCGGTCTCGGCCAGCGTTGCCGCGATGTCCTGCCTGGCGTCGTCCGCCACGGTGCCCCCCGTCCCGCCGAGTCGTACGGCGCGACCGCCCCTCGGAGCGGTCGTCGGAATCGCTACCCTAGCGCGACAAAGCGCCATATTTTTGCATCTTCGGTAAATCTCATCTCAAAAGGCCTAGACGACTCTAGGATCGCCGCAGGAGGTCGGCACCTCCGACTCAGCACCGCCAACTGTGACGCCGACGGGGGAGATTCATGACCGAGATCGTGCGGTTCGCCGGGCCGGAGGGGGCCTCGCTGCTGGTGGAGGTGGACGAGGACGCGCCGGGCCTCGAACGGATCTCCAGGGACTCAGCAGGAGTTGCCGAAGCCGGTCGGCGCCTGGAGGACGCGCTGGCCACCGCACGGCCCGCCATCAGTGCCGTCGTGGACTCGGTCAAGGCGCTCGCCCCCGACGGGTTCGAGGTCGAGTTCGGGGTGAAGCTCAGTGCCGAGGCGGGCGTCGTCGTGGCGAAGACCGCGGTGGAGGGCCACTTCACCGTGAAGGTCCACTGGAGCAGGACCTCTCCCGACTCCCGGGCCTGACCGGTGCCGGCCGACCAGGAACGCCCGCCCTGGCTGGTGAGCGTGCGCCGCTCCAGGGACGAGAACCCGGTGGGGGCCGGGATGCTGGTCACACCGCGGCACGTGCTCACCTGCGCCCACGTGGTCCGGCCGGGCTCGGCGCTCGGCGTTCCCGCCGAACCGGTCTTCGTGCGCTTCCAGCACGCGTCCGAGCACGATCCCGTGCCCGCCACCGTCGTCCCCGGCGGCTGGCACCCGGCGACGGGCGCCGACGCCGGCGACGTGGCGGTCCTGGAGCTCGGCGCCCCGGCTCCTCCCGAAGCCGCCCCGGCTCCGCTCCGCGCCACCGACCCCGGGACCTGGGACCACCGCTTCCGGGCGTACGGGTATCCGCGCGAGCACCCCCGCGAGGGCGTGCCGGTGCGCGGGGAGATCATCGGACACGCCGGCCGAGAATGGCTCCAGGTGGAGGCCAACCCCCACTCCGGCTGGGGGATGGAGCAGGGCTTCTCCGGATCGCCGGTGTGGGACATGAACAGCCAGGGCGTCGTCGGGATGCTGGTCGCCAGGGACGCGGTGACGAAGATCGACCGGCGTACGGCCTACGCCGTCAAGGTCGAGACCCTGGTGCGCTACTGGCCCGAACTCGGCCCGTACGTACGGGACGCCACCACCCGGGAGGTCAGGGAGCGGCTGGAACGGCTGTTGTGGATCCCGCTGACGGAGGGCGGGGAGATCCCCAGGGTGGACCAGGTGGATCCGCACGACATCGGGGTGTCCCGGTCCAAGTACTCCGAACGCCACGGCGAAGCGCCCTACGTCCCCCGCCACCCGCAGGACGACCTGTTGGACGCCGCCCTGGAGCGAGCTCGGTTCGTGGTGCTCGCCGGGCGGTCCAAGGCGGGCAAGTCGCGCACGCTGTTCGAGGCACTGCGCCGTACGCGGCCCGACGCCCGGCTGATCGTGCCGCGCGTGGACGGCCCGGACCGCCGGGTCCTGGACGACCTCAGCCGACTGCGTCTGCCGACCGGCCAGGACCCCGCGGTGCTGTGGCTGGACGACCTCCAGCACTACCTCCAGCCCGACGGAGTCGATCTCCAGGTCCTCGACCGGTTCGCCCGCAGGAACCCGGCCGTCACCGTCGTGGCCACCATCCCGGCCAAACAGCGTGCCGCCCTGACCGCGATGGAGAACGAGGTCGGGCGCATCGCCCGCGCCGTGCTCGGCAAGGCCGCGGCCGTGGAGCTGCCGTCACTGCTCACCCCCGAGGACGCCGCCGTGGCCCGCGGCGTCTACCCCGGCGAGGACTTCTCCTCCCGTGGCATCGGCGAGTTGATGGTCGCCGCGCCGGGACTGGAGCAGCGGTTCGGCGACGGTACGGAGAGCTGCCCCGAAGGCTGGGCGGTGGTGAAAGCCACCACCGACTGGCACCGGATGGGCATGATCGGGCCGGTGCCCGAAGTCGTTCTGCGAGAGCTCTTCGACCGCTACCTGGCGGCCCACCACCCCCAGCTCGACGCCGACGACGCCTGCTACGGCAGGGCCCTCGTCTGGGCGAGGGAGCCGGTGGCCGGGGACATCGCCCTGGTCCGCCTGGTGCGCGACCCGGACGGCAGCGTCGGCTTCGCCGGCTTCCCGTACATGTCGGAGTACCTGGACACCCGAGCCGACGATCCGTCCGCCCGGGTGCCCCGTTTCGCCTGGGAACACCTGGCTCGTCTCGCACCGGCCGCGGACTTGTTGGCCATGGCCTACACGGCCCTGGTGCGCGAGGAGTCGGACGTCGCCGAGCAGATCCTGCTGCGGGTCTCACGGTCGCAGGACGACCGGGACAGCGCGGCCTGGGCCTCCCTGATGCTCGGCGAGATCAGGCTCTACCAGGGCGACTTCTCCGCTGCGGTGGCGCTGCTCGACGCGGCGTCCTCATCCGGTCAGGAGAGCGTCGTCCCGCTGGCCCAGGTCGAGCTCGCCGGGGTGCTCATCGTCACCGGCGACCGCGTCCGCGCCAGGAGTCTGCTGGAAAACGCGCTCCGCTCGAAGGATCCCCAAGCCTCCCGGCTGGCACAGGTGGGGCTCGCGGGACTGCTGACGGCGGAAGGAGAGACCGGACGGGCCCAGCAGTTGCTGGAAGCCGTGATGGACTCGGGGGACGCGGAGGCGGCTCCGCTGGCCAGGGCGCACCTGGGCAGAATGCTCACCGAGGGCGACTCCGCGAGCACCCGTGCGAGCCGCAAGCCCGGTGCCGAGCGGGGCAAACCCGGCGCTGCGGCGGGGCCCGGGAGATCGGGACCGGCCGAGCCGTCCGAGGAGCCCTGGACCTTCTCACGGGCGGTCGGAGAGTCCATCACCGACCAGATCACCGCTCTCGCGCGCACCAACCTTGGTGGCCTGCTGGCCAATCAGGGCAACCTGGACCGTGCGGAAGAGCTGCTGAGGTCGGTGGTGGACAGCGGACAGTTCCACGCGGCGCCGCTGGCCAGGACCGGTCTCGGCGAGCTGCTGATCCTGCGCGGACAGTACGACGAGGCCCGGCAGGTCCTGGAGGCCGTGCTCAGGAGCGGCCATCCGCTCGTCATCCCGGTCGCCCAGGTCACCCTCGGCGTGGTGCTGCTGGAGCAGGAGGAGGCGGACGCCGGCCTCGCCCTGCTGCGCGAGGTGGCCGGGTCGGACCATCCCGACCAGGCGCCGCGTGCGGCCTGTGCCCTCGGCGAGTGGTACGCCGTCCAGGACGACGGCGAAGCGGCCGCGCAGTGGCTGGGTCAGGCGGTCGCGTCGGGACACCACGACTGGTCGGTGGCCGCCCGCGTCGACCTGGCCGTGCTGTGCGCGGCCCAGGGGGAGGAGGGCACGGCGCGGGCCCGGGTGCTGCTGTCCGAGGCGGCCGGCTCCGGGCAGGGCGACCAGGCGCCGCGCGCTGCCGACCTGCTGGGGGACCTGTTGGTGCGGGAGGGCCTCGTCGAGGAGGCGGAGCGGGCCTACCGGGCGGCGATCGACTCCGGACACGAGCTGTGGTCACCCGTCGCCAGGATCGACCTCGCCATGCTGCTGGCCCAGGGGGAGGAGGGCACGGCGCGGGCCCGGGTGCTGCTGTCCGAAGCCGCTGACTGCGGCCACCCCCAGCAGGCGCCGCGCGCTGCCGACCTGCTGGGGGACCTGTTGGTGCGGGAGGGCCTCGTCGAGGAGGCGGAGCGGGCCTACCGGGCGGCGATCGACTCCGGAC
>NZ_JBHZCF010000013.1:194539-251836 GCF_042755225.1 Streptomyces sp. NPDC059169
TCCGGACACGAGGAGTGGTCGATGGTGGCCCGGATCGACCTCGCCGTGATGCTCGCCGGAGAGGGCGACTTCGAGCGCGCCGCCAGCCATTTGCGGATCGTCGCGGACGCCGGGAATCCCGCCGCCTCCACCTGGGCGGGCGCACTGCTCGGCCTGGTCCTCGTGCACAGTGGGCAGCGAACCGAGGGCCTGGCCAGGCTGCGGGCGGCAGGAGAGGCAGACAGCGCACCCGGCTCCCAGCTGGCACGCTTCCACCTGGCCAAGTGCCTTGTCGAGGACGGGGACGAGGAAGGCGCCGACGAACTGCTCCGGAACGTCATCGCCGACGAGCAGTCGGACGTCACTGCGGTGGCTCGGGCCTACCTCGGCGTGCTCCGGCTGCGCAAGGGAGACAGGGAAGCTGCGGAGGAACTGCTCGTCGGCGCCGAGGAGTCGGCCGACAACGAGGCGGTCGCCGTGGCCTACCTCGGCCGCGGCGAGTACCTCCTGGAGGCGGGCGAGGCGCATGCGGCGGGGGAGCTGCTGCAAGCATCGCTGGCCACGGGCGTCGCGGAGACGGCCCCCCGCGCAGCCGCCCTGCTCGGTGTCGTACGGCGGTCGATGAATGACCTCGAAGAAGCGCGCCGGCTCCTGACGGATGCACTCGGAGCCGGGGACCCGGCGATCGAGCCCATGGCGCGGCGTTACCTCGGCAGCACGCTGTTCCGGCTCGGACTGCTCGACGAAGCGGAGGAGACGCTGCTTCCGTTGGCGCGGTCGGGGGACGTCCAGCACCGGCCCCGGGCCGTGCTGATGCTGGGTCAGGTTCTGGCGACGGTGGGACGAACGGAGGACGCCTTCGCCTGGTTCGAGCAGGCGATCGCCTGCGGAGACCAGGAGACCGAAGCCGAAGCGTGCTACGACTACGCGGAGTTGCTCGTCCGGGCGGGCCACCGGGAGCGGGCCGGGGAGGTGCTCGCCTCCCTGGAAGCCGCCGGCGGACGCACCGACGAAGGCGCGACCGAGCACGGTACGGTGCCCGGGACGGACGGGGGAAGCGGAACCGGGTCCGGGAGCCGCCGACCGCAGCTCACCGCCACGCACCCCTTGCCCGCGCGCGTCCTGACGCTGCTGGGCGACGTCGCGGATGCCGAGGGCGATCCGGTCGAAGCGCGCTACTGGTACGAACTCGCCGCCCTCGCCGCCACGGAGGGCGCGTAGTTCGGGCGCAGGTGCCGTCCCCGCTCCCGCCGACCCCATTTTCGCCAGACCGCCTCCCCCGTGTGGTGCCGGGCGGCACAACCCGCTTGGCACGGGGGTCCCGTTCGGGTCCCGCCGTGCGGAGCGCCTCGTCGATGGCGGACTCGGGGACGTACGGCACGGCGGTGCACGGCGTCCCGTCGGCGTGGGTCGCGGCTGCTGCGGCCGGTGCCGCCCGGGTCGACCGCCGACCGATGGTTCAGGTGTCGAGCCGGTCCGACGGCTGCACGGTGTCGGTGGCAGGCCGTTCGTCCCCCGGGCGTCCTGTGTCCGGCAACGACTTCTGTGCCGTCAGCCCAGACTCGGCGGCGCCCAGTCCGCGTGCCGCAGGACGGCCCGGACGGTCACGGCGGAGGGAGTCAGTCGGAGTCCCGTATTGCGCAGGGCCACGGCCAGCGGGTGGGTGAGTTTCTGACCCATCCGGCCGGCCTGGCGCGCGGCCCTGGCCACGGACTGGCTGCGTGGGCGGCGTTCGGTGTCGTAGCGGGTCAGTGCTGATTCGACCGTGGGCTCCGCAGCGAGCGCGGCGGCGAGGATGGCCGCGTCTTCCAGTGCTTGGCAGGCGCCCTGGCCGAGGTTCGGGGTCATGGCGTGTGCCGCGTCACCGAGCAGCGCGATCTTGCCCGTGGTGAAAGTGGGCAAGGGCGTCACCAGTTCGTGGATGTCGTGGTGCAGGACGGTGCCCGGCCGGGTCGCGTCCAGCAGCGCGGGGATCGGATCGTGCCAGCCGCCGAATCGTCGGCGCAGCGCGGCGAGGACGTCCGCGTGCCGGTTCCCTGGCGGCGAGTTGAGCACCGCGTGCCATTCGGCCCTGCCGTCGGCGAAGGCGATGTGGCCGAACTCGGCGCCCTTGCCCCAGGTCAGTTCGAAGTCGGTGCGCAGCGGCACCGGATGCTCGGTGATGGCACGCAGGACCGTCGATCCGCTGTAGACGGGGCCGGGGTGGTCGGGGATCAACTGACTGCGGAGTCGGCTGTGCACTCCGTCGGCCGCCACGACGAGGTCCGCGCCCAGGACGCCGTCCGCGAGAGGCACGCGCGGCCGTCCGGGGTCCGTGCAGTCGACGGACGTCACCTCGGTTCCGACGACCAGGCATTCGGGGGGCAGCGACTCGCGCAGCAGGCGATGCAGCACGGCTCGGGGGACGCCGACGATCGGCGTGCCCAGTTCGCGCTCCAGTGCGGCTCCGTCCATCCGCGCCAGCCATCCGCCGTCGGGAGTGCGGGTGCCGCCGGTGTACTGGGGGCGGGCGGCCGCGCGCACCGCTTCGCCGACGCCCAGGACATCCAGGGCTCGCACGCCGTTGGCGTGCAGGGAAATGCCCGCGCCCACGTCGGCCAGGACACGAGCGCGTTCCACGACGGTGACCTCCCAGCCGATCCGACGCAGGCCGATCGCGGCGGCCAGTCCGCCGATGCCTCCCCCGACCACCACCGCGCTGCCGCCCATGCCCAGCCCCTCTCCTGCCGCCCAGCCGCACTCTTTCTACAGATGTAGAAAGAGCGTATACCGGCTCTCTACAGGTGTAGAAATGAGGGGTGCCCGACGATCGACGTACCGTCCTTGCCGACACGGCCATCGCAGTGCTCGCCCAGACCGGGATGCGAGGACTGACCCACCGCGCTGTGGACCGGGCGGCCGATCTGCCGTCCGGCACCACCTCCGCCTACTACCGCACCCGAAAGGCGCTGCTCACCGCACTGGTCCGGCGTCTGATCGCCCTCGACCAATCGGAACTCCAGGAGGTCGGGAGCCGTACGTCCGTACCGCAGGGTGCCGAGGAACTGGTGACCGGCATCGCCGCCTTCATCGAGGGGCGACTCACCGGAGAGGGGCGACGACGCTCCCTCGCGAGGTACGCGTGCGCCATCGAGAGCGTCCATCACCCCGAGCTGCGGGAGATCCTCGTGCCGCGCGAGAACGCGGGGCGTCAGGTCGTACACGACTTCCTGGCCGCGCAGGGCGTTCCGGACGCCGAGGCGCGTACCGTCACCCTGCTGACGTGCGTGGACGGGTTGGTCTTCGACCGCCTGGTGAAGGGCGGGAGAGTGTCCGAAGCAGAGATCCGCGGGCTCGTGGCGGCAGCGCTGCGATGAGCCGCCGCGAGGCGGGGAACGACCTACGACAGCGTGGGAACCGGTCTGCGCTCCGAGGCGGACCGGCCGCGGTCGCGGTGTTCGTCGGTGCCGCGACGTCGGCACGCGGTGTGCCGTGCGCGGCCTCCTCCATGGACGCCGGCGTGCCGACGAAGGCGTCCGGGCCGGTGTCGTCGGGCACTCTCGACGGCCGGACGCGAGGAGCCCGACGCCACCGCCACCGGCACGCGGGCGGCGCGGTAGCCCCACCCCCCGTCAGTGCCCGCTGCGTGCAGCCCTGCCGACCGCCTCCACCAGGGGGAGCAGCCGGTGCGGCACGCGCTCGCGCAACACCATTTCCGTACGGGTGCGGACCACGCCCGGCAGGTTGATCAGCCGCTGGATCACGTCCTCGAGATGCCCGTTGTCACGGGCCACCACACGGGTCAGGAGGTCACCACCCCCGGTGATCGAGAACGCCTCCACGATCTCCGGCACCGCCGCCAGATTGTCGCCCACCTCGTCGAGACGACCCTGGGTGACCTCGATGTGCACGAATGCCAGGACCGGATGGCCGAGAGCGGTGGGCGACAGTACCGGACCCGTGCCGGTGATCACGCCGTCCCGTTCGAGACGGGCGATCCGGGCCTGCAGCGTGCCTCGGGCGATGCCGAGGATGCGGGCGTACTCCCGGACGCTGGTGTGTGGCTGCTCGATGAGGAGTCGCAGGATCCGGGTGTCGAGTTCGTCGACTGCCATGGTCCATTGGCCTCCCTCCGGCCGAGGAATTCCCCTGATCACTGTACCAATGGACCACTCACCGATGGCCGAGTTGAGCCACCGTCCCCCCGGATGCTTTCCTGTGGCGAGACGAGGCGCTGCGCAGCGCCGGACGGCAAGGGAGCCGATCCGGACCCGCGGCGCCTTTGCCATGTCTACAGGGGCGTGAACAGCGAGGAGGCGGGACGACCGTCGTGAAGAAGTGCGTGAAGAGGATGTTCGTGGCTCCGGACCCCGGGCGCGTGCGCCTGCGCGTGTCCGCGCGCGCGGTGCTCGGCACCGGGCTCGCGGTCGCCGCCGCCGAGTTGGCCGGGCTCTCCCTCGTCGCCGCCGTCACGGGCGGCCTCGCCGCGCTGCTCGCCCTGTTCACCGTGGCCGACGCGACCGTGCGCCGCCAAGCCGTCACCACCGCGCTGCTGCCGGCCGTCGGCTTCCCCGTCCTCGCCGTCGCGACGGCCCTGCACGCGGCGCCGCTGCTACGGGCCGGGACCTGGCTCGTGGTCGTCTTCCTCGGGGTGTACGCACGGCGCTGGGGGGCGCGCGGACACGCCCTCGGGATCTTCGCGTTCATGATGTTCTTCGCCACGCAGTTCCTCCGTGCGGTGCCCCGCCAACTGCCCGAGCTGTACGCTGCGATCGCGCTCGCACTGGCGGCCTGCGGGACGGTCCGCTTCGGACTGTGGTGCATGGAGCGCCGTACGCCGCCGCCCGCGGTACCCGCCCCGCTGCCCGGCAGGGGACTGGACCGCCTCACCACCAGGCAGGCCTTCCAGACGACGCTCGCCTGCGGCGTCGCACTCGCCGTCGGGCAAGTGCTGTCCCAGGAGCGCTGGTACTGGGCCGTCGGCACCGCGTGGTGGATATTCGTGAACACCGCCTCGCGCGGAGAGACCCTCGTCCGCGGCTTCCGGCGGGTCGTCGGGACCGTCGCCGGGATCGCGGCGGGACTGCTCGTCGCCCTGCCCCTCGACGGCGCCCCGGGGCCGACCGCCGCGCTCGTCGCCGCCTGCGTCTTCGGCATCTTCTACACCGCGCCGCTGTCGTACAGCTGGATGATGTTCTTCGTCACCGTCATGGCGGGTCTGCTGTACGGGCTGCTCGGGGTCCTCCACCCGGGGCTGTTGCTGCTCCGCTTCCAGGAGACCGCCGTCGGCGCCCTGGGAGCCGCACTCGGTGTCGCGCTCGTCCTGCCCGTGACCACGCACGCCGCGACGAACGCGTGGATCCGGCGGGCTGTGCGCAGCGTGCACGAGTGCACGACGGTCGCCATGGTCAGGCTGTCCGGTGACGAGGACGCCGATCCGGCTCCGCACGCCGCCGAACTCGAGGTGCTGCTCGCCCGGGTGCGGACGTCCCTCGCGCCGCTCGTCCACCCACTGAGCCCGCTGCGTGCCCGCAAGGCCCGCGCGAGGCACGTGCTGGCACTGCTCGACGACTGCGCGCGCGAGGTGCGCGGGCTTGCCGCCGTGGCCGCCGACCCGTACGCCTCGCACGACGCCCGGCTGGCTGCGGCCTGTTGGCGCGTGGAGGCCGCCGTGCACGCCCTGGAGGACCCGGCCGCCGGGCCGGTGCGTTCCCCCGACGGGGCGGGTGCCTCCGTACCGGCGCACCACCCCGGCGCTGAGGCGGCGCTCATCCACCTGCACGGGCTGGAGAAGGCTCTGGCGGATCTCGCCGCACCGCTGAGCACCTCGCCGCGAGCGCCGCTCGTCGCGGCGGCCTGAGCCGATGGTCCGGGCGGAGCCGGGACGCTCACTGGACCTCCGCCTGTTACATCGTGTACGAATCCCTTCAGGTCGGACCGTCAGTGATCGTGCAGGCGGCGAAAGTGAACAAGACGCTTGCATTTAGCGCTTACACGGTGGATCAGTCCCCATATGGGGTAGTCCGGTCGGCATCCGTCGTCCAGTCCAGGCCCCGGAGGTGCCCACCATGCGGAAGTTCCTTCGCCGAGCCGTCGCACGCAGCAACCGGCCGTCGCACGGGGAGCACGCGCCCCGGGATGCCCCAGGCGCCCCAGACAGCGCGGGCGCCACGTCGGCTCCGCCGGTCTTGCCGGTCCCGCCGGTCCAGTGCCCCGTGGGACACTCTCTGCCGCAGGGACGTGCCTTATCCGACGGCGCGTCCCGCGGAGCATCCGAACTGCACGGCGAGGCCGAGGAATTCCTGCGGTTGTTCCACCGGGAGCAGCCCGGAGCGGGCGATCCGGAGGCCAGGATCGCCGCAGTCCACGCCGAGATCGACGAGACCGGAAGCTACCGTCACACCGCCGCCGAACTCGCCCACGGCGCCCGCGTCGCCTGGCGCAACAGCAACCGCTGCATAGGCAGGCTCTACTGGCGCTCGCTGCGGGTGCGGGACCGCCGACACGTCGACGACGCCGACACGATCGCAGCCGAGGCCGCCGCGCATCTGCGGGAGGCGACCAACGGAGGTCGCATCAGGCCGACCATCACCGTCTTCGCGCCTGATGCCCCGGGCCGCCCGGGCCCGCGCATCTGGAACGAACAGCTCGTGCGGTACGCGGGCTACAGCGGCGCAGGCGGCGCGTGTACCGGCGACCCGCGCAGCGCGGGCATCACCGACCTGGCACTGGACCTGGGCTGGCCAGGCGGTCCGGGCACCGCCTTCGACGTCCTCCCCCTGGTGGTCCAGGGCCGTGACGACAAACCGCGCTGGTTCTCGCTGCCCGAGGACGCCGTCCTCCACGTCCCGTTGTCCCACCCGGACGGCGACTGGTGCGCCGCGCTCGGACTGCGCTGGCACGCCGTCCCCGCGATCGCCAACATGTGCCTGGAGATCGGTGGGGTCTGCTATCCCGCGGCACCGTTCAACGGCTGGTACATGGGCACCGAGATCGGCGCCCGCAACCTCGCCGACACCGACCGGTACGACCTCCTGCCCGTCGTGGCCGAGCGGCTCGGCCTGGACACCTCAACGGACCGCACACTGTGGAAGGACCGTGCGCTCGTCGAGCTCAACCGGGCCGTACTGCACTCCTTCGACCGGGCCGGGGTGACGCTCGCCGACCACCACACGGAGGCCCGGAGGTTCCTCACCCACCTCGATCAGGAGGAGTCCAGGGGGCGCCGGGTGGGCGCCGATTGGTCCTGGATCGTGCCACCGATCTCCGGAGCGGCCACGCCCGTGTTCCACCGGACGTACGACACGACGCAGTTGCGGCCCCTGTTCGTGCACCACGCGGCGGCCGTGGCCCGAGCCCGTGGGGTGGAGCTGTAGGTGCCCGGCGGTTTCCGGGCGGTGTGGCGGGCCGCGCGTCCGTCGTCAGGCGTCCCCGGTCGGGCACCGTCCGGCGCCCTCCGGGGCCGCTGCGCCGACCTCGACGGGTGCCGTCGGCCACCGCGACGTTCGAGCACGACCGAACCGGGACGTCCGGCGTTCCACGAGGCGGTACTCCCGTCCGGCGACGGGGGCACCTGCGCCCCGGTGAGTGCCGACTCCACCATCGCAGCCTTCGCACGCGCGAGGGCCCGCGCCCCACGGCGCGGGCCCTCTGCGGGTTCCGGATGCGGCGTCCGGGTCAGAGGGTCGACGCGCCCTGCGGCCGAGGCGTGATGCCCAGAGCGGCCGCGTACTGGGAGAGAACCAGCCTCCCGATCGCCGGGTACGCGCCCAGGGGCTCGGCCGCCGCGCAGCCCGCCTCTGCGGCGGCAGCCTCCAGGAGCCCCTCCGGGAGCTCCGGGCCGACCAGGTACGGAGCCACCGCGAGCTGACCGGAGCCGGCGGCGCGCAGCTCCTCGGCGGTGGCGGCGATCGCGCCGTCCTGGTCCAGGGCGGCGGCCATCACCGGCACGGCGAGCCGTGCGGCCAGCAGCATGCCGGTGATCCCGGCGGCCTGGACGGCTTCGTCGCCGCCGACCGTGGCCAGGACGATGCCGTCCGCAGCCGTCGCGACCGTGAACAGCCGCGCGCGGTCGGCGCGGGCCAGACCGGCCTCGGAGAGCCGTACGTGCAGGGCCTCGGCGAGCAGTGGGTGCGGACCGAGCACATCGGTCAGCTCCGCCGTCGCACGGCTCTCCACGACGGCTTGGCGGATGCGGCGGATCAGCGAGCTGTCCGGACCGGCGAGCAGCGGAACGACGACGGACGCCGGCCCGTCGGGTTCGGTGGCCTCACGGCCGGCCGCCTTCGCCAACTCGTAGCGCTCGGTACGCAGCGCGGCGGCCTGGGCGAGCACGCTCCCCAGCGTGGGGTACTCGGCATCGTCGCCGTCGACGTATCCGATGGCGGCGTCGAGGCCGGGCAGTTCGGAGCGGGCGATGCTGATGACTTCCTCAGCGAGGCTGCGTATCGCGGAGGAAGGAGTGCCCGGCACGGCGAGAACGAGCGCGGGCGCGCCCTCGGGAGCCGCCACGGGCTCCGGGCGGCGGTGCCGCCCGGATTGGCGGGGTCGCGGCATTCGTACGGGCAGCCCGGGTGCGGGCCCAGTGGGGGAGCTCATGGCGCCGCATGCTACTGGTTTTGCCGTCCCGGCTGTTCGGGGAGGGGTCGGTCGCGTGCGGTCTGTCCGTTATTTCCGATGGGTGTGGTCGTGGTGGCCCCGTGCCGGTTCTTCCCCCGGTGTCAGGTCGTCACCTGGAGCATCCGAGGGTCCGGCGGCAGGACCAGTGCGTGTGCGGCGAGCGCCGCGGCGAGGGCCACCGCTCCGGACAACGGATCCCCGGCCGCCGGCACCTGTCGGGCCTGTGGCACTCGCCGTGCCAGGGCTTCCCGCAGCGGCCCGAGGAGCGCGTCGCCCATGAGGAACAGGCCCCCGGTCAGGGCGACTTCGCAGCTTCCCACACTCGTCGGGGGAGCGACCGCCGCGGCCGCCGAAGCGATGTGCTCGGCGGCTTCGACGAGGATGCGCCGCGCCACGGGATCGTCCGTGGCGCAGCTCGCCACTTCGGGGGCGAACGAGGCGAGTACCGCGGCCCGGTCGGTCCGCGGGTAGACACGTTCGGGGAGCCCGTCAGCCGGGCCGAAGAGCGCTTCCAGGCGGGCCAGCAGCGCGGGCGAGCCGGCCGTGCGGCCGTCGTGGGCGCGCAGGGCCGCCTCAAGGCCGGCACGGCCGATCCACGCACCACCACCGCAGTCGCCGAGGAGGTGACCCCAGCCGTCGGCGCGGCGCCACGACACCAGGTCCGTGCCGAGCGCCACCATCCCCGTTCCGGCCGCGACCACCACTCCGGGACGCTGTCCGAGCGCCCCGGCGTACGCGGTCACGGCATCGGAGGCGAGCGCCGTGCGCCGCACCCCGAACGCCGCACCCAGCTCACGGGGCAGCTCGGCGCGCAGCCCCTCCCCGAGCGTCGCCATCCCGGCCGCCCCGATCGTGGCGGCGGCCAGTTCCGCGCTCCCGCCCCGATCGGCCGCCGCACCGGGTACGACGCCGGGCGGAGCCTGTTGGGGGGCCTCCCCGGGAGCTGGGAAACCGGTGGTCCGTGCCCGGTCGAGCAGCGCCCGGACCATGGGCACCAACTGCTCCAGGAAGTGGGCGGCGTCGATACCGCGTGCACCGGTGCGCACCGGCGCACGGGACGCGGTCGTGATCGCCTGCGCCGGCGCACCGGCCGGTGCGAGCGCGGCGCGCAGCCCGGAACCACCGGAGTCGACACCGAGCACCCAGCCGGCAGGCCGGGCGACGGACGTCACGGAAGCCGCCAGTCCACCGGCTGGGCTCCCTGGCGGACCAGCATGTCGTTCACCCTGCTGAACGGACGGGAGCCGAAGAACCCGCGGTCCGCGGACATCGGCGACGGATGCGCGGACTCGATCGCCGGGAGGTCGCCGAGCAGCGGTCGCAGATTGCGCGCGTCACGTCCCCACAGCACCGACACGAGCGGCTTGCCCCGCGCCACGAGCGCCCGGATCGCCTGTTCGGTGACTTCCTCCCAGCCCTTGCCGCGGTGCGCGGCAGTCTTGCGGGGAGCGGTGGTCAGCGCCCGGTTGAGCAGCAGCACCCCTTGCTGCGCCCAGGGCGTGAGGTCCCCGTTGGACGGCCTCGGCAGGGCGAGGTCGGTGTGCATCTCGCGGAAGATGTTCTCGAGGCTCGGCGGCAGGGGGCGAACGTCCGGAGCCACGGAGAAGCTCAGCCCCACGGCGTGCCCGGGGGTCGGGTACGGGTCCTGGCCGACGATCAGGACCCGAACTTCGTCGAACGGCTGTTGGAAGGCGCGCAGCACGTGCGCTCCTGCCGGCAGGTACGTCCGTCCCGCGGCGATCTCCGCGCGGAGGAAGTCGCCCATCGCGGCGATCCGTTCGGCCACGGGCCCGAGGGCGTCCGCCCACCCCGCCTCGACGATGTCTTTCAACGGTCGTGCTGCCACGATGTGTCATCCCCAGGTGTTGCTTGTGTGCGAACCAGCGGTCGCAGGTCAAGGCGGCCTCCCACCTGGAGCGGTGGAATGAGGACGGGGAAGGGCAGCTCGGTGGCCGGCTGGTCCGCCAGCCGCTCCATGAGCTCGTCCCATCAGTCCGGACTCGATCCAGCGGTTGAAGGCGGAGGCGACGGCCCGAAGGAACCGTACTCTACCGGCTGGCGGCCGCTTCTCGCCGACCTTCACCGGCCGCGGGGGCCGCGCGAGCGCCGATTCGACGCGTCCATCCGCGCGTCGCCGTCCGCGACTGCCGCGGGGGCAGCGGTTCCGGGGCCCGTCGGCTTCGGTGGCCACGGCCGTGGGGCGGATCGTCGGCAGACGCGCCGAAGCCGGTCTCGCGGTGGAACGAGACCCCTCTCGTGAGAGGTGCGTGGTGCGCTGGGAGCGCGTGGCGCATTCGCCGTTCGCCGGGGGCGTGTTGAGAGTGGGCCAGCGGTGGGCGTGGTGCCGGGGCGCCGGGACCGGGGTCACGCGGCGGCGGAGGTACGCCACCGCGGGCGAGGGTCCCGGCGGACGACCGCGCGCGGTAGGCGAGGTGTCCGCGGGGCACGCACGCGTGCCGCGCGCCGCCGTGCGCCCCGGACGCACCGCCCCGGTCCTCAGCCCACGGTCGCCGCCCTGACGCACAGCACGTCGGGGAGGTGCGAGGCGAGCAGTTGCCAGCTGTCCCCGTCGTCCGAGCTCGCGTACACCTCGCCGTTGCGGTTGCCGAAGTACACGCCTGCCGGGTCGGCGTCGTCGGTGCACATCGCGTCGCGCAGCACGGTGCCGTAGTGGTCGCCCTCGGGAAGGCCGGCGGACAGGGGTTCCCAGCTCCGGCCGGCGTCCTGCGTGCGGTAGACGCGGCAGCGGTGCCCGGCCGGGACCCGGTCCGCGTCGGCGTTGATCGGGAAGACGTAGGCCACGTCCGCCCGGTGCGGGTGGGAGGCGACCGCGAAGCCGAAGTCGGACGGCAGGCCCCCTCCGATGTCGTTCCACGTCGCCCCGGCGTCGTCGCTGCGGTACACACCCCAGTGGTTCTGCAGGTACAGCCGGTCCAGGTCGCCCGCGTCCCGCGCGACCTTGTGGACGCACTGGCCGAACTCGGGGTTCGGATCGGGCAGGAACACCGCCGACACGCCCTGGTTGGAAGGGTTCCAGCTGGAACCGCCGTCGTGGCTGCGGAACACGCCCGCCGCGGACACGGCGACCGTGACGGCGTCCGCGTCGCGCGGATCGGTGAGCACGGTGTGCACGGCCTCACCGCCGCCGCCCGGCATCCACCGGGACCGGGTGGGGTGCTCCCACAGCGGTCGGACCAGCTCGAACGTCATGCCGCCGTCCTCGGAGCGGAACAGAGCGGCGGGCTCCGTCCCGGCGTACACCACGTCCGGTGCGGCTGGTCCTGCGGGATGCAGCTGCCAGACCCGCTCCAACGACGCACCGGTGTCCCGGGGGAACGTCACCGCGGCCTTCTGCGGCTCGGTCCACGTGGCTCCCAGGTCGTCCGAGTGGAAGACCGAAGGGCCCCAGTGCGCGCTGTCGCCGCCGACGAGCAGCCGCGGCACGTCGCGCCGGGTGTCGAGGGCAACCGAATACACGGCCTGCGCGTTGAAGTGAGGGCCTTCGAACTCCCACCGGCCCTCGCGCCTGCGGCCGATGAAGAGCCCCTTGCGGGTGCCCACCGCCAGTAGTACGCCGGTC
The DNA here is from genome assembly GCF_042755225.1 of Streptomyces sp. NPDC059169. Classification (NCBI taxonomy): domain Bacteria; kingdom Bacillati; phylum Actinomycetota; class Actinomycetes; order Kitasatosporales; family Streptomycetaceae; genus Streptomyces; species Streptomyces sp. NPDC059169. The sequence goes on from NZ_JBHZCF010000013.1 coordinate 206,697, forward strand.
ATTGCCGACACCTCCAGGACGCCGTTGTCGCGGACAGGGGCCAGTCTGCACCCGCTCACTGACAACGGCTCCCGGAGTCGCCCCGCCGCAGGTCGCGGCGGGGAGTCGCACGGCCGACCCCGTCCACCCCCACCGGGGCAGGAGGTCACACGGAGCGGTGGTACTGGTCCGGTACGCGCACCTCGCCGCCGAGCTCGCGGGCTGCATGGCGTGCCCAGGAGGGGTTGCGCAGCAGCTCGCGGCCGAGGAGCACGGCGTCGGCCTCCCCGTTCGACACGATCTTCTCGGCCTGTTCCGCCTCCGTGACCAGTCCGACGGCGGCGACCGGCAGGTCCGTCTCCGCCTTGACGCGGGCGGCGAACGGCACCTGGTACCCCGGGCCGACGGGGATGCGCACCTTCGGAGCGTTGCCCCCGGTGGAGACGTCGAGCAGGTCGACCCCGTGCTCCTGGAGCAGTCGGGCGAGGCGCACCGTGTCGGTGCCGGTCCAGCCGTCGGTGTCGAGCCAGTCGGTGGCCGAGACCCTGAAGAGGACCGGGAGTTCCCGCGGCCAGACCGCGCGGACGGCATCGACGACCTCCAGCGCGAACCGCGTCCGGTTCTCGAAGGAGCCGCCGTAGGCGTCGACGCGGTGGTTGGAGTGCGGCGAGAGGAACTCGCCGATCAGGTACCCGTGCGCGCCGTGCACTTCGACGACTTCGAAGCCCGCGTCCGAGGCGCGTCGCGCCGCGTCCGCGAACTGGTCGACGATCTGCCGGATCTGCTCGACCGTCAGTTCGTCAGGCACCGGGTAGCCGTCGTCGAACGGTACCGGGCTCGGGGCGAGTGGCTGCCAGCCGTGCGCTTCGGGCCCCACCGGGCCGCCGTCCTTCCACGGCTGACCGGTCGAGGCCTTGCGGCCGGCGTGCGCGATCTGGATGCCCGGGATGGTCCCCTGTTCCTTAAGGAAGCGGGTGATCCGACGGAGCGCCGCCACCTGGGTGTCGTTCCAGATGCCGAGGTCGTTCGGGGTGATCCGGCCTTCCGGCGCGACAGCGGTGGCCTCGACCAGGATCAGGCCGGTGCCCCCGGCCGCGCGCGCCGCGTAGTGCGCGAAGTGCCAGTCGTGGGCGACGCCGACGTTCGGACCGAAGGCTTCCGCGCTGTACTGGCACATGGGCGCCATCCAGATGCGGTTGGGCACGGTCAGCGAGCGCAGGGTGTACGGCTCGAACAGGGTGCTCACGGCGGACTCCAATCACGGCGGGACCGAACGAGGTGCTGCGCTCGTACGATAGCTCTCGTAGTACGCACATTGTCAAACTACGATGAAGCTCGTACAAGGCCGTGAGGGAGTCGCGTTGCAGGGGTCGTGTCGGGCGGGGGCTCTCGTGTGTGTCGTGCGGTGGCGTCCGGAGGTCTCAGTCGACGCCGGTGCAGTCCGTCACGGTGCCCCGCTCCAGGTCGGCGCCGTCCAGTTTGGCCGTGAGCGAGGCCAGTCGGGACTGGAGGTCGCCGATCTCCTGGAGGGAGAGCCCGGTGGCTGCGGCGATCCTGCGGGGGACGAGCCGGGCCCGGTCGCGCAGTGCGGCACCCTTGTCCGTCGCGCGCACGGTGACCGATCGCTCGTCCGTATGGCTGCGCCGCCGCTCCACGCACCCCAGTGCCTCCAGTCGTTTGAGGAGCGGGGAGAGGGTGCCCGAATCCAGCCGGAGGCGGGCGCCGATCGTCTTCACGGGCAGCTCGCCGTGTTCCCAGAGCACCAGCATCACGAGGTACTGCGGGTAGGTGAGTCCGAGATCCTTCAGGGCTGCCCGGTAGAGGCCGTTGAAAGCCCGTGACGCCGCGTGCAGTGAGAAGCAGATCTGGTGGTCGAGGCGGAGGAAGTCGTCGTCCTGCGCGCCCTCCGGTGTCGTCGTCATGACCACCAGGGTACCTACCTTTCGAGCCATTTAGTTGTGCACAACTAAATTGTGTGCTGTAGTTGTCGCCGACAGACCCCACGACACAGGGATGGTTCCGATGAACGCGCTGTACACCGCTGTAGCCACCGCCAACGGCCGCGAGGGGCGTGCCGTCAGCTCCGACGGCCGACTGGACCTGGCGCTGGCCGCACCCGCCGCCCTGGGTGGCAGTGGCGAGGGCACCAACCCGGAGCAGCTGTTCGCGGCCGGTTACGCGGCGTGCTTCGCCAGCGCCCTCGGTCTGGTCGGACGCCAGGCGAAGGTCGACACCAGCGAGATCTCGGTGACCGCCGAGGTCGGCATAGGCAAGGACGAGGAAGGGGGCTTCTCCCTCGCCGCCACGGTCCGCGTCGAGCTCCCGGCCTCGCTGGCGGGTGAGACCGGTGAGCTGCTGGTGAAGCAGGCGCACCAGGTCTGCCCCTACTCCAAGGCGACCCGCGGAAACATCCCGGTCGAGCTCGTCGTCGAGTGACCGGGAGCCATCGGGCCGGGGCCGCGGCGCGCACCCGTTGCGCGTCGCGACGCCGGTCGTGCACCGCGGTCATCGGAACTACGATGCCTCTCGTACCATAGAGGCCCCGGATGGAAGTGGAGCCCGACGTGACGACCGCGACCAGCGCCCGCCAGCTCGCCCACCCCGCGCGCGACGAGATCCGCCTGGAGCACGTCCTCCACGCGTTCTCGGACTCGATGAGGCTGCGCGTGGTACGCGAACTCGCGATGGCCGAGCACGAGTTGTCCTGCTCCGACTTCGACCTGCCCGTCACCAAGTCGACCACGACCCACCACTTCCGGGTGCTCCGCGAGAGCGGAGTCATCCGGCAGGCCTACCGCGGCACCGCGAAGATGAACGGATTGCGCCGGGACGACCTGGATGCCCTGTTCCCCGGTCTCCTGGACGGCGTGCTCGCCGCCGCCGGCGCGGAGGCCGCCCGCCTCGGCACCCGCTGACCCGCCCCATGCGGCCGGCAGCTCCGGCACCCGCTGACCCGCCTCACGCGGCCGGCAGCTCCGGTGCCCCCGCGCCCCGCGCCGCCCGAAGGAGCCCTGCCCAGTCGGGGATCTTCACCGAGCGCCGCCCGAGGGAGTGGCCGAGGGCGGTTTCGGCCTGCTCGATCGCCAGCCATCCCTGCCACTCCACGGGACGCTGGCCCGACTCCCGCAGCACCGCGAGGGGTTCGTCGGGCAAGGGCCGGTTCGCCAGGGTGGCGGCGTCTTCCAGCAGCGAGGCCACCGTCTCCTTGGCACAGGGCCTGTTGGTGCCGATCACGCCCGTGGGGCCCCGCTTGATCCATCCCGCCACGTACTCGCCGGGTGAGGGCGTGCCGTCCCGGAGCACCCGACCTGCCTGGTGGGGCACCGTGCCCCGGGCCGCGTCGAACGGCAGTCCGTCCAGCGGGACTCCGCGGTATCCGACCGCCCGCAGCACCAGCTGTGCCTCGATCTCCTCGTAGGTCCCCGTCCCACGCACCCCGCCGGCACCGTCCGGCACGGTCCGCTCGAAGCGGACCCCCGCCACCCGTCCGCCGTCGCCGACCAGTTCCACCGGGCGCAGGAAGAACCGGAGCCTTATCAGGCGTGCCCGTTCGGCGGCCGTGTCCCGGCCGGCAGCGGCCCAGTTCCGCACCACGTCCAGGTTCCGCCGGTTCACCGCCGGCAGCCCGGACGGCTCCGCGTAGCCGGGGTCCAGTGCGAGGTCGGACGGCTCCACCTCGACCCCGGCCTCCGGCAGGGCCCCGAGTTCGCGCAGTTCCTTCGTGGTGAACCTGGCCTGTGAGGGGCCGCGCCTGCCCACCATGTGGACTTCCCGGACCCGGCTGCTCGCGAGGGCGCCGAGCGCCTCCTGCGGCACATCGGTCGGGCGCAGCTCCGCGGCACCGCGCGCGAGGATGCGGGTGACGTCCACGGCGACGTTGCCGACCCCGATGACCACCGCGGACCGGGCGCCGAGCCCGAAGGCCCGGTCCGCCGCGTCCGGGTGCGCGCTGTACCAGGAGACGAATTCGGTGGCCGAATAGCTGCCGTGGAGGTCCTCGCCCGGCACCCCGAGCTTGCGGTCCTGCGCGGCCCCCACGCAGTACACCACCGCGTGGTAGAGCTCCAGCAGTCGTGCGGTCGTCAGTTGGCGGGTGCCGACCTCGACGTTGCCGAAGAAGCAGATCCGTTCGTCCTCCAGGACCGTCCGGAGGTTGTTCTGCAGGGACTTGATCTTCTCGTGGTCGGGCGCGACCCCGTACCGCACCAGCCCGTAGGGGCAGGGGAGTCGGTCCAGGACGTCCACGCGGACGTCGGGAACCACGGACTGCTGGACGAGGGCCTGAGCGGTGTACACCCCGCTCGGGCCCGAACCAACGACGGCGACGCGAAGCACGAGCGCGCTCCTTCCCGCAGGGTCCTTCCAGCATGGCACCGGCGCGCGCGCCGGGGGAGACTCACATCACGCGCATACGGCTGATCTCGGCCGTCTGCCGGGCCATCACATCGTTCGCCACCACCTCGCGGACGTTACGCACGGGACGGCACCCCGGCCGCCGTGGTCAGCCCGCCGTCGTGGTGAGTGATCATCAGCTTCAGGAAGGGCGGCGCGTCGGATGAGGTGCCCCGTGCGAGCCGCAACCAGGCCAGTTGCTCCGCGGTGGCCAGGCCCGGAACCGTTCCGTCGTGGGGTGAGCCGTGTCCCCGGCCGCGCGATGGGCTTCCAGCCGCCCCTGCACGGCACCGGTCTCGGGTGTCCGTGAAGCCGCGACCCGCTCGGCGAGACGCCTCACCCGGTCGCTCCCGGCACGCTGCGGAGCGAGCGCGGTCATCTGCAGGGACTGCCCGTGGTGGGTCTCGACGTGCAGACCCAGCCGCACTGCTGCGACGACATCGACTACTGACCCGGGCGCCGGTCCGCCTCCCCGCCGGGAGGCCCCCCGCCGGGAGGCCCCCCGCCGGGAGGCCCCCCGCCGGGAGGGAAGCCCAGCTCCCAGTCCAGGTCGTAGCGGTGGAACAGCTCCGCCCGCAGTCGCGAGCGCGGCATCGGCGCCCCGGGGAGCGCCACCGCGAACACCGCGCCCATCAGCAGGGCGCGGAGCATCGGATACTCGGCGTCCACGTCCGCTGACCCGTAACGCTCTACCGTGTCCCTCAGGAGGAACGCCAGCCGCTGCTGCTCGGGGCACTGGACGAACCCCTCGGCCTGCAGTATTCCCGCCATGTGCGCCCGCATCAGCAGGGGACGGTCCACCGCCAGCTCCAGGACCGCGTCGATCGCCCGAGCCAGTCGTTCCCTGCCGTCGTCCGTGCGTGGAGCACGCTCCAGGGCCTCGTCCAGGGTCAGGTGCATCAGTCGGTGCACGGCGGACTGGAACAGCTGACGCTTGCCGGGGAAGTAGTACGACACCAGGCCGCGTGCCGACCCCGCCCGGTCGGCGATGTCCGCGAGCGTCGTCGCTTCGTAGCCCCGCTCGCCGACGAGGTCGACGGTCGCCTGCAGCAGCCGCTCCCGGGAGCGCCGGCGGAGCTCTTCATTGACCGATGCGCTCCGCGGGGACATGCTTAACTCCTGCGTTGACTGGCTCTCGGCCAATATACTCAGCGCGTTCCCGCCCCCGGGCCTCTGCGTGCCCGGTCGGCGGGGGTGTCCGGACGGTCCGGGCGACGCGGGGGATCGCCCGGCCCGGACGGCTCAGTCAGCCACTCCCGGACGGGGACGTCTGCATTCCGCAGTCGGCGTCCCGTTGTGGCGGGTCCGCTTCCCATTGTGGCGTCGCCGCCGGATGCGGATCCAGTCGCCGGCAGGTCTCAGGCGTCCAGCAGCCCCAGTACCGGACGCAGGCCGTCGGGCCGCTCGTCGACCGGCAAGTGGTCCACGAAGTGCACCGTGCAACCGAGTCGTGCGGCGCCCCCGTCCGCGTGCCGGTCGTCGCCCACCATCAACACGTCCGCGGGCGCCTGGCCCAGGGCTTCGCAGCCCGCCCGGAACAGCCGTACGTCCGGTTTCTGCACCCCGTGCCGGTACGACAGGACGTAGGCATCGACGAACGGGTCCAGCCCGTGGGCCTTGAAGACCGGGCGCGGGTCCCAGCCGATGTTGCTGACCACCGCAACACCCGCCCCGCGCCGCCGCACCTCGCCCAGCACCTCTGCCGCGTCCGGGTACGGCCGCCACGCGGGCGGCGTCTTGTGCCGTTCGTAGAGCGCGTCGTAGAGCCGGGGATCCGGCAGTGGAACCCTGCGGGCCAGTCCGATGTAGGCGTCGCGGTGCCGCTCGGCGTCCGCATCGCGGGCGGACCACAGCTCCGCAAGGGAGTCCGGGATCCGCTCCGGCGTGGACCCACCGGGCAGGGCCCCGGCCGCATCGAGCTCGCGCGCGTACCGCTCGAACTCCTCGCGGCCGATCGTCACGCCCGTTTCGTCCAGTGCCGCACGGAGCCAGGACGACACCGGCTCGATCCGGAAGAGCGTCCCCGAGAAGTCGAAGAGCACGCCTCGTACCGCCATGGGGTGATCATCGCGGGCTCAAGGCTCCCGGTGCAAGGCCACACGTTCGTACGACAGCACGGCGAGCGCCACCACGCACGCCCCCAGCAGCCACCCCGCCAGCACGTCCGTGAGCCAGTGCACGCCGAGGTAGATCCGGGTGAAGCCCACCCCCAGCACCGAAACGGCTGCCAGCACCACGGCCGCCCACCACACGCGCGGGCCCGGGCCGGCCCTCGCCAGGAGCCAGAGCAGCAGGCCGCAGGTGACCGCGGCCGACATGGCGTGGCCGGAGGGGAAAGCGGCGTAGTGGGCGGAGTCCACCGGGTCGGGCCAGTGCGGGCGGGCCCTGCCTACCAGGGACTTCAGGGCTTGCTGCAGCGCCGTCCCCAGGGCGCTCGCCGCAGCCACCCACAGCGCGAGCAGCCGGGCGCCGTGCCACAGCAGGGTCACGACCGCCGCGAGCAGCAGCGCGCGCATCGTCCACGGATCCCACACCCAGTCGGTGAGGACCCGGTTCACCCGGGTGAACCCCGGTTCCGCCCGGGCGGACGCATGCAGCTCGCCGGCGACGAGACGATCGAGGGAGACCACGGGGGCCCAGCTGACGGCCACCGCCAGGAGCAGCAGCAGAGACAGGGCACCGGTCAGCGCAGCGGTCCGGGACGGTGCGGGAACCGCAGTGCGCGGCCGTGACGGCGGGGGGAGCGGGGAAGGCATGGGACAGATCTTGCCCACCGTGGCCGCGGTGAACTATCCGAGGGCGCTCAGTCCGGGGACGAATGCCACCAGTAGGGGGACGACGGGGACGAGGGCGGCCGCCGCGGTCAGACGTAGCCGGCGCCCCGCGGTGAGCCGGGGGACCGGCGCCAGCAGACGGTCCACTCGCTGTGGCAGCTGCGCGTCCGGGGTGGGGCAGGGCCCGAACACGCCACGGTGCTCGTTGAGTTCGACGAGGGCGAGAGCGATCGTGAGACGCCCGAACCGGCGGGAGGCCACGTCGTCCGCGGCCAGCTCAACGAGCCGGTGCATCTCGTCGCGGAACGCGGCGAACACCGGAACCTGCGGGAAGCCGTTGGCCAGCGCAGTGGAGCAGTGCAGCAGCCAGTCGTGGCGCGCCCGGGCGTGACCCTGCTCATGGGCGAGCACGGCATCGAGTTGACGACCCTTCAGGCGCCGCAGCGCCGCGGTGGTGATGACCAGCTGGGGCGCGGCGCCCGGGAGCCACCAGGCGTCGGGCCGCTCCCCCTCCAGGACGACCAGCGGATCGTCACCCGGATCCTCGCCCGGCAAAACGGGGGAACGGACGAGGAGTTCGACGCGGCGCCGCCGGCGCCGTGCGTGCGCCCGGTAGACCTCCCGGGTCAACATTGCGCCCGTCCACAGCCCGCCGCACGCGAGCACCACCGCCAGAACCGCCGACCACGGTCCGCCCGCCCCCAGGGCGTACGCCTCGACGACCGCCTGCGGCGCGGAAGCGAACACCGGGCCGCGAACCGCCTGCCAGGCCGCCGCCGCGCTGAAGGTCATGGAGAGGGCGAAGCTCAGCAACACGGCCGCCACCACGCACTGCCACACCCACAACGCCACCACCGGCTCGCGCTCCGGCCAGCGCGCCCGCGCCATCAGCCGCGGAGCCACGACGGCGGCCAGTGCGCCGAGCGACAGCAGCGCGAGGGAGACCATCATGGCGCCAGCCTATGAGCGGGGTACTACTTGGGGGTATGGGCCCGCGAGGCAAGTGACGTACGCCACGGCCGGGCGTCCCGCTGCTCACACGGTCAGCAGCATCGCGACCATGGCGACGCCCATCGAGAGACGGCAGGCCAGCACTAACTCGGGGCGGGCGCCCCAGGCCACGGCCGCACCCCCCGCACGGGAGGGAACCGGCACCAAGCGGAGGCCTGCGTGCAGCACGAACGCAGCGAAGTACACCAGCAGCGCGCCCGTCAGCAGGGGTAGCCCACCCGGGCCCGAGTGCCCGGCGTGCGCGCCTCCCGGAGCCATGGTCACCGCCATGTAGACCATGGCCAGCGAGCCGACCAGGTGGTGCAGGCGGTGGATCACGGTCGGGGAGCCGCGGTCCCACCACAGCACGCCCAGCCCCGCGGTGCCGAACACCGCGGCGTACAGCAGCCACGCCCACGGCACCGTCGGCACGACGGCGTCGGGCGCGGCCATCGCGGCCATCCCGAACCCCATCAGCGCTTCGCTGCCCGCGACCCGGCTCTCCGTACCCGTGCAGCTGCGCATCCGCACCAGGCAGTAGGCGCCGGAGGCCGAGCACAGCACCAGGAGCAACCAGCCGGGCGTCGCCGGTCCGTGCACGGTGCACCTCCCCGCTCGACGGCGTCGGGGTGGTGATGCCCGGCCGTGGCGCAGCGCATACGAGCGCACAGGCGTACGCGGGGCGCTCGGGAGGCCCTCGGCCGTCAGGGACGGTGGCGCAGCGGATGGTCCTCGGGGACCTCCACCACGGCGATGCGCACCCCGTCCGGGTCGGTCAACCACATCTCCACGAGTCCCCAGGGCTCGCGCTGCGGCGGCCGCTCCACCGTCGCCCCTTTGGCCAGCAGGTGACCGTAGGCCGCCTTGGCGTCCGAGACCTGGAGCCACAGGCTGATCCCCGGTCCCGGCGGGCTGTCCGAGCGCCCGGAGACCTCGAGGAACCCTCCGCCGAGGAAGTAGACCGTCCCACGGTCGGGCCCGGTGCCGAACTCCCGGTAGATCTGCAGGTCGAGGACGTCCTCGTAGAAGCGTCGCGACCGCTCGGGGTCGGTCGGCCGCAGCAGGATGCGACTGCTCAGCACATGCATCATGCTCATCACGGTAGACGGCGGCCTCGGCGTTAGGCTCGTGCAGATCGCGCATATGAGCGAGTGCGTACGGCGATGAGATCGGAGACCGCACCATGGAGACCGCCCTGCCCCAGGACCCCGCCCGGTTGTCCTTCCGCGACGCGAACGAGGACGACGTGCCCGCGCTCGTACAGCTGGTCGAGTCGGCGTACCGGGGTGACTCCAGCAGGACCGGGTGGACAACGGAGGCGGACATCCTGGAGGGCCAGCGGACGGATCCCGAGGGCGTCCGCGGCGTGATGACCAAGAAGGGCAGCCGGTTGCTCGTCGTGGAGCGGGACGGCGAGCTCATCGCCTGCTGCCAGCTGGAACACCGGGGCGAAGCGGCGTACTTCGGGATGTTCGCGGTCCGCCCCGGATTCCAGGGGGGCGGACTCGGCCGGCAGGTCCTCGCCGAGGCCGAGCAGGTCGCGCACGAGACCTGGGGCGTACGCGAGATGCACATGACCGTCATCTCGGTGCGCGACGAGCTCATCGCCTGGTACGAGCGGCGCGGCTACCGCCGTACGGGTGAGATGACCCCCTTCCCGTACGGTGACGAGCGCTTCGGCATCCCGCAGCGAGAAGACCTCCAGTTCGAGCTGCTGGTGAAGGCCCTGACCGCTCGCTAGAGGCGCGCGTCAGGCGGTGAAGCGACCGGTGCGCCGGATTTCGGGGAAGTCGGTCGTCGCGCCGTCGAGTTCGAGGGCGCGCACCAGCCGGAGGTGCTCCTGGGTGTTGACGACCCAGCCGATCACCTTGAGGCCTTCACCGTGCGCGTGCTCCACGGTCTCCAGGGTCAGCCTGCGGATGTTGAGGGCGAGGGCGGCCGCGCCCACCGCCTGGGCGCGCTCCACGACGTCGCTGCCCCAGCGGCTGGCGATCAGCGCGGTGCGCACGCCCGGCACCAGGGCGACGATCTCCGCGACGGCCGCGTCCTGGAAGGACGTCACCTCGACTCGGTCCACCAGCTCGCGCTTGAGCATCACGTCCGCGAGTACGCGTGCCGCGGCCACGTCCTTGATCTCCGCCTGCAACGGGGCGTCGACCGCATCGAGCACCTCCTCGAAGACGGGGATGCGCTCACCCTCGCCCGCGTCGAGTTCCCGCAGCTCGGCGAGGGTCTTCTCGGCGATCGGCCCCGAGCCGTCGGTCGTCCGGTCCACGTCGGCGTCGTGCATGACGACCAGGGCGCCGTCCTTGCTCAGATGGAGATCCAGCTCGATGGCGTCCATGCCGCAGCGCTGGGCCCGGACGAAGGAACGGAGGGTGTTCTCCGGTTCGACACCCATGACCCCGCGATGACCGATGGTGAGGAAACTCAAGATCTTCTCGCTTCCGTCGTCTTGTCGGGTCGGTCGCCTCCGGGCGGTGGAGCGGCTGCCGGGTGGCCGTGCGGCGGGCCGCGTGTCCCCCACGGCCTCCGCGCGAACTCCCTCCCGCAGTGCGCGGCCCCGGTTCCGGCGGCTCCCGCGCGGGGCCCGATGCCCACGCGGAACGGCCGCAGCCTAACGGCCACCGCCTGCGGGGGACCCGGTCGCGCACCGGGCTTCTGGGCCGGGGGAAAGGGGTGTCGGCGGAGTGTGTCCGGAACTCGCTCACTCGACCGTGGGCGAGTTTCCCCCGCCTTGACGCAAGGGGCGCGTCGCCCGCCCGTGCCGACCGTGTCCGTCCGGTGACGGGGGCCTCGACGTCGGCCGGTGGGGCAGTGGTGACGCTTCTCACGCATCCCCTCCGTCGAAGCCCGGTGACCTGCTGTGCCCGGCCCCCCCGACCGCCCGGCGAGTGTCCGCCGGCGCCGAGTGATCCGAGCGGGGTTTGGCTCGAAAGTCTCCGGGCAGCGGCGGTAGCGGCGACGGAGGTGCACGTCAGCGGGCTGACGAAACGGTGCCGCGCCCCGGTCGTGGAGCATTCGGGCGGCCCCGGCGCGCGTCTCGCCAGCGGTGGCCGAAGCCATCGTCTTGACACTCGCGTGCAACAGGAAAATCTGCGGCGCACAGGGGGGTATCGCAGGATTATTTCCCAAGGTCACCACTTGTGTCGGAGATCTGGGCACGGATACGGTGTCTTGACGCGAGGTTCTCCCGTGAAGGAAGTGACATGACGGAAATTCTTGTGCAGGACGCTGCCGGTATGGATATAGCCACTGCCGCGCGGGTGGTCGAGCACCCGGCCTGGCAGACGCTCAAGGAAGCCGTCGAGGAGATCCGCCCCTGGCAGTCCAAGGACGGCTCGATCGACTTCGACGCCGAGGGCGCCCCGGTGCGTGCGGCGGCCGAGTTCGCGGTCGAGCGCGTGATCGCCGCGGTCAACGAGCTGTCACCGTTGGTCCCGCACGACGCCGAATACCACCGTGCGGTCGTCAAAGACCTGAAGAAGTGGGCCGACGGAGCCTTCGAAGTGCCCGACTTCCTGGACTCGCTCCTCGCCTTCCAGCCTGCCGCGAACCGGCTGGACGGCCTGCAGCACCTGGTCGTCTTCCCCATGTACACCCAGAACGGCAACCCGGACCGCAACCTCGAAGCGGTCGTGCTGCGCATGGTCTGGCCGGAGTGGCTCGCGGAGCTGGAGGCGACCCGCTACGACAACCCGCTCTTCTGCGGCATCACCTTCGAGGACTTCACCGCCGGGTACGACACCAACTCGGCCGTGCTCTTCCCCGAGACCATCGCAGTGCGCGAGGCGCCCGAGCGGTTCACCTGGGGCGGCATCTTCTGCGACCGGGAGGCCGCGCGCTTCCGCCGGGTGACGGACGCCGCGGTCGACATCCTCGGCATGGAGCTGCCCGAGGACATCGCCGAGATGGTCCACGACCAGGACCGTTGCGAGAAGGCGTTCGTCCTGTGGGACATGGTCCACGACCGCACCCACAGCCACGGCGACCTGCCGTTCGACCCGTTCATGATCAAGCAGCGTCAGCCGTTCTGGATGTACGGACTCGAGGAGCTCCGCTGCGACCTCACCGCCTTCAAGGAGGCCGTGAAGCTGGAGGCCGAGGGCAACGCCCACGGTCGTGACGTGCAGTACGCCGTGCTCTTCGACCGGATGTTCCGCTTCCCGGTCAGCGGCGACCGCGTGCGCAACTACGACGGCCTCGGTGGCCAGCTGCTCTTCGCCTACCTCCACAGGCACGACGTCGTGCGCTGGACGGACAACAAGCTGAAGATCGACTGGGATCGGGCCCCGCAGGTCACCAACGAGCTCTGCGCCGAGATCGAGAAGCTCTACCGCGACGGCATCGACCGCCCGAAGCTCGTCCACTGGTTCAAGGCCTACGAGCTGGTCTCCACCTACCTCGCGCCGCACCCCGGCTCCCGCTGGGCCAAGGGCCCGGACGCCCTGGACCTCAGCCAGCCGCCGCGCAAGCTCGTGGACGACGTGCTTCCGGACGAGTTTCCGCTCAGCATGTTCTATGAGGCCCTTGCCAAGAAGCTCAAGGACGTGATCGCCTCCACCAAGGGCATCACCGCACAGGCTTCCGAGCGGGCTGCCGCGTGAGCTCTCGTACCGAGGAGAAGACCACCACCATGAACTCGAACGGCAACGGAATCCTGGACGGTGCCGTGATCGCGGTAGCCGGAGCCGGAGGCCCGGCGGGCCGCGCCGCCCTGCACCGCCTCGCCGAGGCCGGGGCCATCGTCGTGGCGTCGGACGCGGACACGGCCCGTCTCGCGGAAGCGGTCGACGACGCCCGATACGCCCACGGTGGTGCGACCGTCATCGGCGACACGGTCGACCTGCTTGACGCCAACGCGACGCGTGAGTGGGCGGAGCAGACCGAGAAGGAGTTCGGCCGGATCGACGGCCTCGTCCACCTGGTGGGCGGCTGGCGTGGCAGTGCGACGTTCGCCGAGACGAACCTCTCGGACTGGAATCTCCTGGAGAAGCTGCTGATCCGCACGGTCCAGCACACCTCCCTCGCGTTCCACGAGCCGCTCAAGCGCAGCGACCGGGGTCGCTACGTGCTGGTCAGCCAGTCCGGCGCCGCCAAGCCGACCGAAGGCAACGCCTCCTACGCCGCCGCCAAGGCGGCGGCCGAGGCGTGGACCCTGGCGCTCGCCGACTCGTTCCGCAAGGCAGGGGGTGACGAGGGCCCGCGCGCCGCGGCTGCCATCCTGATCATCAAGGCTCTCGTGCACGACGCCATGCGCGCCGAGCGCCCGAACGCGAAGTTCGCGGGCTTCACGGACGTCGAGGAACTGGCCGAGGCCATTGCCGGAGTCTGGGACCGGCCCGCCCCGGAAGTGAATGGACAGCGCCTGTGGCTGACCCCCAAGCCGTGATTCCCACGAAGAACGTGACGACGGACGCACGCCGGCACCACGACCCCCATGTCCGGGGGTTCGCCAGCGACAACTACGCCGGCGCTCACCCGGAGGTGCTCGCTGCCCTCGCCGTCGCCAACGGGGGCCACCAGGTCGCCTACGGCGAGGACGACTACACCGATCACCTCCAGCGGATCATGCACAGCCACTTCGGCTCAGCCGCCGAGGCATTCCCCGTCTTCAACGGCACCGGGGCCAACGTCGTGGCGCTCCAGGCGCTCACCGACCGCTGGGGCGCGGTGGTCTGTGCCGAGACGGCCCACATCAACGTGGACGAGGGGGGTGCACCCGAGCGGATGGGCGGCCTCAAGCTGCTGACCGTCCCCACGCCCGACGGCAAGCTCACCCCGGAGCTGATCGATCGTCAGGCATGGGGCTGGGAGGACGAGCACCGAGCCATGCCGCAGGTCGTCTCGATCACCCAGAACACCGAGCTGGGCACGGTCTACACCGTGGACGAGATCCGGGCGATCGTCGACCATGCTCATGGCCTGGGGATGAAGGTCCACCTCGACGGCGCCCGGATAGCCAATGCGGCGGCGTCGCTGGACGTGCCGATGCGTGCGTTCACCAACGCCGTCGGCGTGGACGTCATCTCGTACGGCGGCACCAAGAACGGGATGCTCTTCGGTGAGGCCGTCGTCGTCCTGAACCCGGACGCCGTCCGGCAGATGAAGCACCTGCGCAAGATGAGCATGCAGCTCGCCTCGAAGATGCGTTTCGTCTCGGTGCAGCTCGAAGCGCTGCTCGCCAGGGACCTGTGGCTGCGCAACGCCCGGCACTCCAACGCCATGGCACAGCGCCTCGCCGAGGGCGTACGAGCGGTGGACGGGGTCGAGATCCTCTACCCGGTGCAGGCCAACGCGGTCTTCGCCCGTCTTCCGCAGGAAGTGAGCCGACGGCTGCAGAAGCGTTTCCGCTTCTACTTCTGGGACGAGGCGGCCGGTGACGTCCGGTGGATGTGTTCCTTCGACACCACCGAGGACGACGTGGATGCCTTCCTGCTGGCGCTCAAGGAGGAGATGGCTCGGTAGTACCGGGCGACTCCGTTGGCACGTCTGTGCAGTCGATCGCAAGGTCATTGACTTGCGGTCGACTGCATTCTCCCGTTCCCGGCATGGAGCTCATCCCCGCAGACCCCTCCGACTCCCGAGGTTTGTCGCGGCTGATGAGGTCGTCGATCACGAGCCTCCGCTGGTGCGCGCGACCGTGGCCCGGCTGGAGTCCGAGGCGGACGGTGCATGGGCACGCGCCGACTGGACCTATGGGGTCGTGCGGGACGAGACCGACCGCCCACTCGGGCGACCTGCGGTGACGTGGCGCGCCTCAGGCGCACGTGAGCAGGCTCACGGCATCCGCCAGGCTCACGGCATCCGCTGTGCGAAGGCGCACGCCCTCCGGCGCTGCTGAGACCTGCCGGACACATGCGGCTCTGCGCCGGTGGCCCGCACGGGTTGCGGGACTCCTCGGTCAGCCGGGTGCGGGTGCCGTCACCCGTCGCCGGCGGGCGGCGGACCCAGAACTCCGTGCGGCGGGCGCGGAGCCCGCCGAGTCGCCGGAGGAGCGGATTCCCGGGGCGCGGATCACCGTCCGCACCCCGGAATGGCGGGTTCAGCGCGACTCGCGGACCTCGGCCGGAGTCGGGGCCGTACCCCCGAGGTGCGCCGGCACCCACCAAGTGTCGTCGGCGTCCTTGGGCCGTACGGGATAGGCGCGCTGGGCGGCCTCCAGCAGCTCCTGTACCCGCTCGCGCAGCCGCCGGGTGATCGCACCCGCGTACTGGTCCCTGGGCGCTTCCACCGGCTCCCCGACCCTGATGGTCACCGGGATGTGGCTGCGCTTCAGGTTCTTCGGACGCCCCTTGGTCCACAGCCGCTGCGTACCCCACAGCGCCATCGGGACGAGCGGCACCCCGGCCTCCTGGGCGAGTCGCGCCGCGCCGGACTTGAAGCCCTTCAGCGTGAACGACTGGGAGATGGTCGCCTCAGGGAAGACCCCGATGACCTCGCCCGCCCGCAGCGAGTCCAGTGCGTGTGCGTAAGCGGCCTCGCCCTGCCTGCGGTCCACCGGGATGTGCTTCATTCCGCGCATCAGCGGACCCGAGACCCGATGCCGGAACACCGACTCCTTGGCCATGAAGCGCACCAGCCGCTTCTGCGGAAGGGCGGCGAGGCCGGTGAAGATGAAGTCGAGGTAGCTGATGTGATTGCTCACCAGCACCGCACCGCCGGAGCGCGGAATGTTCTCCGAGCCCTGCGTGTCGATCTTCAGGTCCAGCGCCTTGAACATCGTCAGGGCGGCGCCGATGACCGGCCGGTACACGAGCTCTGCCATCAGGGAGGAGACCCTTTCCTTCTGTGGTCCGGGGATGGTTCTCCCGGTGGAAGTTACGCAGCCGTAGGTTTTCGGCAATGCGCCGATCGTGCCCCATGGGCGGGTATTCGGCCAGTCCTGGGGACGTCATACGGCGAGATTCTCGTCACGTCGCGTCACTTGACGGGAATCCTTGCGGTCCAGTGGGCGCTGTACGGGCACGATGAACGGAAACACCAGGACGTCCGAGAAATCCGAGAGGCACGCGAGGCCCGACATGTCTCAGAAGTCGGAGGAGCCGCGACACTCCGCGGGCGCGGACGAACCCGCGGAGGTCACCGGCGTCGGCACGCGGCGGCTCGGCGCGGGGGAGCTGGGGGTCGGGCTGGGCGCGCGGGCGACGCTCGTGCAGTTCTCCAGCGCCTTCTGCCAGCCGTGCCGGGCGACCAGGCGCACCCTGGCCGAGGTGGCGCGCATGGTCGAGGGGGTCGTCCACGTCGAGCTGGATGCGGAGGATCGGTTGGCGTTGGTGCGGGCCCTCGGCATCACCAGGACCCCGACGGTCCTGGTGCTCGACTCCGGAGGGCGCATCATCCGCAGGGCATCGGGGCAGCCCCGTAGGGCGGATGTGATCGCGGCCCTGGGTGCGGCGCTGTGAGGTGGACGGTCCGTGACCACCGGCGCCCGCTGCCCGGCGCGCCCGAGCCGTGACCCTGCTCCCATATCCCGGATCCCACTTGACTGCACCCACCACGAATCGACAGTCTGGCGCCGTGCCACCACAACTCCTTCTCAACGGCCGGGCCCACGGGGCCCCGTCCCGCGACGCGAGCGCGTGCTGTCCGGGTGACTGAGCGCCCCAGGAACCGTTCGCACCTCCCGGAGAAGGACAACTCCATGACGGCTTCGCCCGACCTCGGCACCTCCCAACTCGCCACTCCCGACCTGCTGCGCTCCGTCTTCCGCCGGCACGCGGCCGGTGTCGCGGTCATCACCGCGCACGGGAGCCGCCCCGTCGGCTTCACCGCGACCTCGCTCAACTCCGTCGCCGCCGAACCCCCATTGGTTTCGTTCGGCGTCGGCACCTCCTCGTCCAGCTGGCCCACCGTCTCCGCGGCCACGCACGTCGGGATCCACATACTCGGCGAGCACCAGAGCGAACTCGCCGCCACCTTCGCGCGCAGCGGCGCCGACCGCTTCGCTCCGCCCACCCGATGGCGTACCGGTCCCGAAGGAGTCCCGGTCCTCGACGGGGTGCTCGCCTGGCTGGTATGCCGTGTGGTCGCCCGGATCCCGGCGGGGGACCACCGCATCGTCGTCGCCGAGGTCGTCGGGGGCGATCCCGCCGGGGCCGGTCGCCCACTGCTTTACCACCAGGGGCGCTTCAACGCGCTCAGGGACTGAGAGATCCCGATTACGCAGCGTTGTCAACGTCACAGTTCCAAGCGCTTGCTCACGGGGAAGGGAGCAGGTGTACTGGCGAGTAATATTTCGTTCGGTGCGCCGGTCGCCCCGACCGGAAACCCCGCCTTCAGGCGCCTATGCTGCCTGCACAAGGCAGTGCCCCGGCTTCGGTGCGGGGGACCCACAGAAATGACGGATGCAGTAGGAGAGCCGGCGTGAGCTTGAGGATCGTTGTCTGTGTGAAGTACGTGCCCGACGCCACCGGCGACCGGCACTTCGCCGATGACCTGACCGTCGACCGCGAGGACGTCGACGGCCTGCTGTCGGAGCTGGACGAGTACGCGGTCGAGCAGGCGCTGCAGATCGCCGACGAGGCGGACGACGCGGAGATCACCGTGCTGACCGTCGGCCCGGAGGACGCCAAGGACGCGCTGCGCAAGGCGCTTTCCATGGGCGCCGACAAGGCCGTCCACGTCGAGGACGACGATCTGCACGGCACCGACGTGATGGGCACCTCCCTGGTGCTCGCCAAGGCGATCGAGAAGACCGGGTACGACCTTGTCGTCTGCGGCATGGCGTCGACCGACGGCACCATGGGCGTGCTCCCCGCGATCCTCGCCGAGCGTCTGGGCGTTCCGCAGGTCACCCTGCTCTCCGACGTGTCGGTCGAGGGCGGCACCGTCAAGGGCCGTCGCGACGGTGACACCGCCAGCGAGCAGCTGGAGGCGTCCCTGCCGGCCGTCGTGTCCGTGACGGACCAGTCGGGCGAGGCCCGCTACCCGTCCTTCAAGGGCATCATGGCCGCCAAGAAGAAGCCGGTGGAGTCGCTGGACCTGTCCGACCTCGACATCGAGGCGGAGGAGGTCGGCCTCGGGGGTGCTTGGACCGCGGTCGACTCCGCGGCGGAGCGTCCGGCCCGTACCGCCGGCACGATCGTCAAGGACGAGGGCGAGGGCGGCAAGCAGCTCGCGGAGTTCCTCGCGAGCCAGAAGTTCATCTGAGCTTCGGTCAACACCCCAACCGCCCCGCATACTTCGCAAGCAGGAGATTGAAGTCCCATGGCTGAAGTTCTCGTCTACGTCGACCACGTGGACGGCGCCGTCCGCAAGCCCACCCTGGAGCTGCTGACGCTGGCCCGCCGTATCGGCGAGCCCGTCGCCGTCGCCCTCGGTGCCGGTGCCGAGGCCACCGCCGCCACCCTCGCCGAGCACGGTGCCGTGAAGGTCCTCACCGCCGACGTCCCGGAGTTCGCCGACTACCTGGTCGTCCCGAAGGTGGACGCGCTGCAGGCCGCCTACGAGGCCGTGTCGCCCGCCGCGGTGCTCGTGCCGTCCTCCGCCGAGGGCAAGGAGATCGCTGGTCGCCTTGCGGTCCGCATCGGCTCCGGCATCATCACGGACGCCGTCGACCTGGAGGCCGGCGACGAGGGCCCGGTGGCCACGCAGTCCGTGTTCGCCGCTTCCTTCACCACCAAGTCCCGTGTCTCCAAGGGCACCCCGGTCATCACCGTGAAGCCGAACTCGGCAGCGGTCGAGGCCGCTCCGGCCGCCGGCACGGTCGAGGCGCTGTCCGTCACCTTCGGTGACAAGGCCACCGGCACCAAGGTGGTCTCCCGTACCCCGCGCGAGTCGACCGGACGTCCCGAGCTCACCGAGGCCGCGATCGTGGTCTCCGGTGGCCGTGGCGTCAACGGCGCCGAGAACTTCTCGGTGATCGAGGCGCTGGCGGACTCCCTCGGTGCCGCCGTCGGCGCCTCCCGCGCCGCCGTCGACGCCGGCTGGTACCCGCACTCCAACCAGGTCGGTCAGACCGGTAAGTCCGTCTCCCCGCAGCTGTACATCGCCTCCGGCATCTCCGGCGCGATCCAGCACCGGGCCGGCATGCAGACCTCGAAGACCATCGTGGCCATCAACAAGGACGCCGAGGCTCCGATCTTCGAGCTGGTCGACTACGGCGTGGTCGGCGACCTCTTCGAGGTCGTCCCGCAGCTGACCGACGAGGTCAAGGCCCGCAAGGGCTGACCTCGACGAGGCATCCGTCCGGGGCCGCGCGGTGAACCCCACCGCGCGGCCCCGCGCCGTTCCGGCGACCATTGACGCAGACCAGTCACCCGACTAACTTCACCATGCGGATTGTTTATTCCGTCCAGTGGAAATCGGGAGGGTGTGTAGCGATGGGCCAGCAGGAGACGCCGGCAACGAGCCTCGCCGGCGCAGTCAGCGAGGGCATCAGCGCCTCCCTGGCGCGGGTGGACGCGGAACTCGCCCGCCGCTACCCGGGAGACCCCGGCACCCGCCAGCCCGTCCACACCGTCTACGTGCCGGGGGACGCCTATCGGGCCGGTACCGTCCGCTCGTGGGGCGACCAGGCCCTCGCCGCCCTCGACGAGCACGCACCGGACGCCGCCGCCCTCGCCGGCGCCCTGGACCTCCCCGGCGACCTCGCGGAGGCCGTGTACCCGCGCGTCAGGGCCAAGCTGGAGCGCGAGCCCGTCGAGGACCTCCGCATCGACTTCGAGGACGGCTACCACGGGCACGACGAGGACGCCGACGCCGCCCGTGCCGCCCGGCTGGTCTCGGAGGCGCACCGGGGCGGCAGCACCTCCCCGGGGCACGACGGGGAGGGAACCACCGCCCCGTACACGGGCATCCGGATGAAGTGCATGGAGGCTGCAGTGCGCGGGCGCGGCATCCGCACCACGGACGTCTTCCTCACCGGGCTGGTGGAAGGCGGCGGTCTGCCCGACGGCCTCGTCCTCACACTGCCCAAAGTGACCTACCCGGAGCAGGTCACCGCTTTCGCCCGACTCCTCGGGGCCTTCGAGGAAGCCCACGGCCTCACCGCCGGACGGATCGGCTTCGAGATCCAGATAGAGACGAGCCAGGCCATCCTCGCCGCCGACGGAACCGCCACCGTCGCCCGGATGATAGACGCCGCAGGGGGCCGTGCCACCGGACTGCACTACGGCACCTTCGACTACAGCGCCTGCCTCGGCGTCAGCGCCGCCTACCAGGCCAGCGACCACCCGGCAGCGGACCACGCCAAGGCGGTCATGCAGGTCGCCGCCGCCGGCACCGGCGTCCGCGTCTCGGACGGCTCCACCAACGTCCTCCCGGTCGGCACCACCGAGCAGGTGCACCGAGCTTGGAAACTCCACTACGGGCTGACGCGCCGCGCGCTCGCCCGCGCGTACTACCAGGGCTGGGACATGCACCCCGGACACCTACCGACCCGCTACGCCGCCGTCTTCGCCTTCTACCGCGAGGGCTTCGAGGCCGCCGCGGCGCGCCTTGCCGCCTACGTCGCGAGGCGGGAGGGCGACGTCATGGACGAGCCGGCCACGGCGAAGGCGCTCAGTGGCTACCTGCTGCGCGGCCTGGAGTGCGGAGCACTCGACGACGACGAGGTGGCACGGCACACCGGCCTCACTCGTGCCCAGTTGGACGCGTTCGCGCGGCCCCGCCGCGGTGACCTCACGGCAACGGCAGCACACGAACGACCGGGTGCCTGACGGCGCGTCCCGTGCCGCGAAGCGGCCACGACGTGCCCGGCTGTTCCGGCACTGCGGCGGCGGGTCGACCCCGCCCATGACGTCCGGTCGGCGCGGCGCCCACACGCGGGACGCCCCAGGTGTGGGCGCCACCGTCGCCGCGCCGGGGCGTCGGTGCCCAAAACCACGCCCCGTCCCGTCGGAGCTCCTGTCGCACCGGAGGAGCCCCTGAGCCGGAGCCGACCCATCGCGCTGCGCCCCCACCGCGATTCCGCCGCGTCACGGGACCCGGGTGCGGCCCGGCCTTCCCTGCCGCCCTCCGCCTCCCGTCCCGCAAGGGAGTCCCGGTGAAGGGTCGGGGAAGGGTCGGGGACCGCCTCCCCGTCAGGTGCGGCACGCCGTCCGTACGGGAACCGGGGCGACGGGCCCACCGTGAGCCGCGCCGTCGCCCTCCGTCGAGCCGCGGGCCACGGGCGCTATCGGGACGGTGCGACCTCGCCCGATCCCCGTGCGAGGAGCCTGGTCGTCAGCTCCACGCGCTCCGGTGCCCCGGCGGCCCCCTCCAGGCGGCGGAAGAGCCGCTCGGCAGCGGTGCGCCCGAGTGCCGCCGCGTCCTGGGCGATGACGGTGATCCCCAACAGGTCGGCGAGTTCGATGTCGTCGAACCCGACCAGGGCGACGGGCGATGCGCGT
This sequence comes from Streptomyces sp. NPDC059169, assembly GCF_042755225.1. NCBI lineage: Bacteria > Bacillati > Actinomycetota > Actinomycetes > Kitasatosporales > Streptomycetaceae > Streptomyces > Streptomyces sp. NPDC059169. The sequence continues at coordinate 228,166 of NZ_JBHZCF010000013.1, forward strand.
CCCGCCAGCAGTCGCACCGCCGTCACCGTCACCCGGTTGTTTCCCGCGAAGACCGCGGTGACGGGGGCGGGGCCGGACAACATCGCCCCCACCGCGGCCGTGACCCGCTCCGGAGCGGTCGAGCCGAGAGACACCCAGCGCTCGTCCACCGGCAGTCCGGCGTCCTCCATCGCCGCCCGGTAGCCACGCAGGCGTTCCGTCGCGGTGTGGATGGTCGGCTGGTCACCGATGAATCCGATCCTGCGGTGCCCGTGTGCGATCAGGTGGGCCACACCCTCCCGCGCGCCCCCGAAGCTGTCGGAGAGCACCACGTCCGCCTCGATCCGCCCGGCGGGCCGGTCCACGAACACGGTCGAGACGCCCGCCTTGATCTCCGGCTCCAGGTAGCGGTGGTCATGGCCGGCGGGGATCACGATCAGGCCGTCCACCCGGCGGGCGCAGAGTGCGAGCACGAGTTCCTGCTCCCGGTCGGGGTCCTCGGCACTCGATCCGTTGATCAGCAGGGCGCCGTGTGCGCGGGCGACCTCCTCGACCGCTCGGCTCAGCGGGCCGTAGAACGGGTCGGCGAGGTCCTCGAGGACGAGCCCGATCGAAGCCGTGCGGCCCTTGCGCAGGACGCGCGCGCTGTCGTTGCGCCGGAAGCCCAGGGCCTCGATGGCCTCCTGCACCCGGCGCTCGGTGTCGGGGGTCACCCCCGGCTCGCCGTTGACCACCCGGGAGACCGTCTTGAGTCCGACTCCGGCGCGGGTGGCCACGTCCTTCATCGTGGGCCGGTTGCCGTAGCGGGCGTCTGTGCGGCGGGCGAACTCGGCCACGATGCGCTGTCCTGTCGTCGTCGGTGCACCCGTTCAGCCATGTACCGGGTACGCCGTACGGGCACTTGGGTGCTGTGCAAGGCTGTGGCGTCGAGCATAGGCCCTGGACAACGTTGTCAGCGCCGTGGAAACTATGGTCTGAAGCAGCAGGCATCCCCTGCGCCCCGGGGCGTGGCGGGACCCCAGCCACCGGGAGATCCCACACCGATGCATATCGACCTCGTCGCCGCACTCGACATCGGCGGTACCAAGATCGCTGGTGCATTGGTGGACGCGGAGGGCCGGATCCTCGTCCGCGCCCAGGCGCCCACGCCGGCGCGCGAGGACGGCGAGACGGTCATGCGCGCGGTCTCCTCGGTCCTCGGCGAACTGGCCTCCTCGCCGCTGTGGCTGCACGCGACGGCCGTGGGCATCGGCAGCGCCGGCCCCGTGGACGCCGCCGCGGGTACCGTCAGTCCCGTCAACGTGCCCGGCTGGCGCGGCTTTCCGCTCGTCGACCGGGTCCGGGCTGTCACCGGAGGGCTTCCCGTCGAACTCGTCGGCGACGGTGTCGCCATGACCGCGGCCGAGCACTGGCTCGGAGCCGCGCGGGGTTACGACAACGCCCTGTGCATGGTGGTCTCCACCGGCGTCGGGGGCGGGCTCGTCCTGGACGGAAGGCTGCACACGGGGCCCACCGGCAATGCGGGCCACATCGGGCACATCAGCGTGGACCTCGACGGCGACCGTTGTCCGTGCGGCGCCCGCGGGTGCGTGGAGCGGATCGCCAGCGGTCCGAACATCGCACGCCGCGCACTCGCGGACGGCTGGCGGCCGGGGCCGGACGGTGACGCCTCGGCCGCCGCCGTGGCCGCCGCCGCAGCGGCCGGCGACCCCGTCGCCGCGGCGTCCTACCGGCGGGCGGCCCAGGCGCTGGCCGCCGGGATCGCCGCGACCGCCACCCTCGTGGAGATCGGGATCGCCGTCATCGGCGGGGGAGTGGCGGGGGCCGGCGACGTCCTCTTCACCCCGCTGCGGAGGGCGCTGCGCGACTACGCCGCACTCTCCTTCGTCCAGGGGCTGGTCGTCGCGCCCGCCCTGACCGGTACGGACGCGGGCCTCCTCGGAGCGGCCGCCGCGGCCTCGCGCGGCCTGCGGGGCGAGGAGGCGGCGAGCGTCACCGGATGACCGATCCACGAGTCGCCCGTGCGTCCCGGGGACGGGAGCCACTCGACGCGGCGTTGCGTTGATGCCGCCCAGGTGCGGGGGCGGGCCCGCACGCTGGAGCCCATCAGCCGGGGGAGCACGTCACGGCCAGGCGTTCAGCCGGGCAGTGCGGCGGTCCGGCCGCCGTCGGTGACGGCGGGCCATCCGCGCGGCGGCCCGGGGCAGCGCGGTCGATGACCACAGCGACCCGCACACCGCGACGGGGGTCGTCGCGCCGGCGGTCCCATCGCCGCCGGTGCCCTCCGTGACGACGACCCGTGGCTCACCTTCCGATCAGGGCTGGTCCTGGAGCTCGGGTGCGGGCGTGGCCGGCAGCGGGGTGCTGCGCGCCCGCACGATGCGGCAGTAGCGCTCGCCGGTGTCCCGCAGGGTCCACTCGTAACGCAGGCGGGCGGCCATGAGGTCGCCGGCCCGGGCCGTTCCGTGCCAGTCGAAGTCCATGCCGATGGTGTACAGGTCGTCCCTGGCGGATGCGACACGGAAGTTCTCGACGCCGTGCCGGCTGGTGCCCGCGGCCACGCGCTGGGACGACTCGCGCAGCCATTGGGCCAGCTCCCGCCGGTCGCGGACCTCCCTGAAGGCGAGTACGAGGTCGAGTTCCCCGTCGGGTGCGAGGATCTCGTCGAAGCCGTAGGCACCCAGTTCCGGCGCGTCGACCAGGCAGAGGAAGCGGTGGACGACGGACAGCGACCGGTTGGCCGGGTAGGCGTCGGTGAACTCGGCGTCCCTGGTGCGCTCCCCCTCCGTCATCGTCAGCCGGGTGAACAGGGGCTCGAAGTCAACCGAGCCGATCAGTTCGCCCTCGTACCTGACCTGCGCGCTCGTCGTCGAACCGGACGTGTCGACGCGCTGGTGCGTGGCCTCGGCCGCCAGCTTCAGCCGGTCGGTGCCCAGTTCGGTGACCGTCACGCGGTTGACGTGGTGGGTGTGGCGCTCGCCGGGACGCCGAGCAGCGGTGACGTCGCGATAGGCGTCGCGCGTAGTGATCGCGCGCCCGTCGGCGGTAACGATCTCGAACCGGTCGGCGAAGATCTGGAGCTGGCGCTCGACCGGGTCGACGGGCGACGGCTGCTCGTTGTGCCGCTCGTACCGTTGGAACCAGCGGTAGAACTGCGCCTTCGCCGCGTGGGCGCGGCGCGACGAGCGGTAGGGATCCGACTGGCTCACGAGGTCACTCCTCTGCAGGGTCGTCGAACGTGGGCGGTGCGCTTCGGTGGGGCCGCTGACGCAGCGTCACGGTCGACAAGGGGGCGAACGGCTGGTGGCACGGAAGCGGGAGCCCGTGGGCACGCGTGATCACTTCAGTCCTTGTCGTAGAACGATCATGCGGGATCCACGGGGTGTTGTCACGTTCGCTGACGGCACGTCCGGTGCCGACGGGCGATCGAGGACCGTCTCGCCGGCACCGGCTTGGCCCTGGGGAAGGGGCAGCCCGCACCGGCGCACGCCTGGACTGCCGGGGAGCTGTCCAACCTGGGACCAGGGACCGCCACGATCAACGGAGACACGGCCTGAGCCCCGGCATCCCCGTGCAGCGGCCGGCATCACGTTTTCCCGTGCAGCAGCCGCAGCTGCCGTACCGGTGTACCGCGCCGGCGACGGTCGCCCCCTTTCATGACGTCAGGACAATGCACCGTCCGCCAGGACGGTGTGAGCCTTCCCCGGAAGTTTGCACCTGCCTCCCCGTTAACTCGACCACCGGTCATCACGCGGTTCAATTCCACGCCTGGCGAGCGCGGTTGGCGCGAATCGTTTGATCGCCTTCCGTCGGCAATGCTTGGTTTCTCCATCGCAGGCATTCAGGAAAGCCACTGCATGCACCCTGAACGAGGGGGGAGATCGTCAAGTAGTGCTGTTTCTCCGGTAAAAGAGACGCGTTCTGGGTTTCCCGGGCGCGGCTCTGCGGCATAGGAGTATCGGCACGTCGGAAGGGGATGCAGCAATGGCCTGGTATCCGGGAGCCATGAAATTAGAGTTGCAGCCGGAGTCGGACAGTCAACCCGCCATTAGACCCACTCAGTTCATCATGCACAGTATCGCCGCGCCCTGGACGGCGCGGCGGATCTACGAATACTGGCGCGACAGTACCAGCCTCGAATCCCATTTCGGACTCGGTTATGCAGGTGACCTCGGTCAGTACATCGGCACCGAAACCCGTGCCGACGCCAACTACTTGGCGAACCGTAGGCCCGACGGTACGGGCGCGGTCAGCATAGAAACCGCGTCGAACCTGGAGCACACCGATCCGTGGACCTCCCAGCAGATCGAGAAGCTCGTTTCCGTCGGTGCCTGGCTGCATCGATGTCACGGAATTCCGCTGCGGGTGTGCAGGACGGCGGCCGATCCCGGCTACGGGTACCACCGTTTGCACGCCGACTGGTCCGTGTCCGGTACCGCCTGTCCTGGTGATGCCCGCATCCGCCAGTTCAAGAACCTCGTCTTTCCCGGAATCGTCGCCCGAGTCACCGGGCCGCGTCCCGTCCCGCCGCAGGAGGACCCCGACATGCCCTCGATGTTGAATGAGTCGAACGCCCTGGACGTCGAACTCGGTTCCGGTAAGTGGGTGAAGCTGGCGTTCGCCGACGCCGTGCTGCATTCCGGCCCACGCCGCCACCAGACGCTCGTGCACCTGCTGTTCGCGGACGTTACCCACAAGGACGCACGGATCGAGGGCCGTTTCTACCTCACGGACACCCTCGGGAAGAACCCGTCCGGCTACCTCGTGGTTGCCAAGAAGGGGCCCGGCGGACACCAGTTCCTGTGCACCGCGGATGTCCCGAGAGGACGCCACCTGCGCTTCGAGGTGCGTGCCACCACTCCGGACGGTTCACCGGTGATGCTGCTCCACCGCAACGTCTCCGGGCCGTACTGGGCCCTGTGACGACACCGGGGTCCGTGACGTTCGGTCAGCGGGATCGGGAATCGGACGTCTGCATCGGGATCACCACCAGGAAGGCGTCCGACTCCAGGTCCATCACGACCTCGGCCTGTACGCCCTCGCCCCGTCGCGCCCGGGCGAACTCCTCCGCCGGCCAACTGCCCCGCGGGCCCCCTGCGGGAAAACTCTCCAGCACCGTACGGCGCACGCCCGCCCCCTTGCTCGTCGTTTCACCAACGAGAAGCCGCCCGACGTGTTACGGCCGCGGTGCTCCGGAAGGGCCCGGGTGGACGTTTCCGTGGCAAGGTGTTGCGGGCAGTCCACTGAGGGCTACGGAGGAGGGGGAACCGTGATGTCTGGATCAACGGTGCAACCCGGCAAGTCGCTGGTCAGCGGCAGGGACTACGAGCGCTACGCCGGGCATCGTGTCTGGGAAGGCGCCCGCGGCACGATCGGCGTGACGTTCCCGTTCTGGCAGCGCTACCGCTACACCCGCTCCCAGACCTTCCCGCGGCTGCACGTCGTCCTGGTGGGTAAGGCGGAGCACCTGCTCGACAACCGCCTTCAGGCGCTCGCCGACGACGTGAGGGGCATCGCCGTCGCGGTGTGAGTGAACACCCTGCCCCGGCTTCAGCGGGGCGAGCCCTGGTAGAAATCGGCGTCGATGGCCCGGACCGGTGCCGCCGGTGCTACCCCGAGCTTGCCGGGCGTTGAAGGGGGAGAGCCGGTCCGCCGGAGACGGTGACGCTCCTCACCGCAGCAGCCGCAGGGGGAGCGCCGTTCTATGGGCGACCAGGGCCCCGCCCGCCTTCTTGGGTTCAAGGGGCCTTCGCTGTCAGCCGGCCACGCTGTCGTGTAGTTCCCGTAGCGCGCGCTCACGGTGGTGCTGTGCGGGGATCGCTTCGTACAGGTCCAGGGCGCGGCGGCGGACCAGGCCGGTGCGGTAGTCGGCGGGCAGCGCGGTGAGGGCGGCGATCGTGCGGCGGCACGCCTGCTCGGTGTCGCCGTCGTGGTGGGAGCAGGTGGCGGCGTCGATGGTCAGCAGGGTGCGCGTCATGGTGCTGGTCGGCGCGGACAGCTCCAGGGCGCACTGCTGGCTCTCGCAGGCCCGGTGGGTGTCCCCGAGAGCGGTGAAGGCGTGGCTGAGGTGGGCGTGGTGCTTCTGCTCGCTGTAGGTGAGCTCCGAGTCCGACCGCTCGGACTCGGGGAGCCGGTTCATGAGGGTGTCGGCGGTGGTGAGTGCGGCGCGGGCCTGCTCGCTCTGGTGGTTGAGGGCGTAGGCGCGGGCGGCGACGGCGGCAGCCAGCACCGCGGCGGCGGTCGGCCGATCGGCTCAAGGTTTTTCGGCCTGTTGGCGGAGGAGGGCGACGGGCTGGTCGAGGCCTTGCTCCAGGGTTTTCATTCCGTAGGGTTCTTGCTGCTCGTCGCTGAGCCTCTCTTGACTGTTTGGGTCGCGGGCGATGTGGACCTGCATATAGGGGTCTCCCGGCGAGTACCACCCCTGACGCGATCGGGGGATCACCCACCACATGGCTGCCCAGTCCGGGTGCTGAGTCATGTTCATGACTGTGCTGGTGCGGTAGATCCTGGATCGGTATCGGAAAAAGTCGTCACCCTTCTCTGCCAGCCAACTCGGCGCATCCCACTGATGTTCCTTGGCGGCTGAGCGAGTGTTCCAGGAGTACTCGAGGGAGTCTTTGTAGCTGTTGGCGAGCTTGCCCCGGTCGGCTCGGATGAACGAGATGCTCGCGAAGACATAGAGACGACCGTCTCCGGCCTTGAGGGGTACTTCGATGATCACGCTCTTGGAGAAGTCGTCTCCCGGGTCGAGGCGACTGCCTGGCGAGCTGATCTGTCCTGCCGCAAGCATGCGGGAAGGACTCTGGAGGCTTTCGTGGCGGTGGGTGTCCCAGCCATCGCCTAACTCGTTCCTCAATGTCTCGACATTCGTGCCCTTCTCCGTGAAGGTGGAGGGCCACATGGTGGCCTTCCATAGCGTTCCGATGACGGAGATGCTGACCGATCCCTCGTTTCGGAAGGTGAACCGGGCCGGCACGTAGAGGGTCGAGTGCGCGGCGTTCAGGGTCGGTTTCCCGAAGGAGACACCGAAAGGCACCGTGGGCGGGGCGACGTAGGGGCTGTACATCGAGGAGTAGGCCATACTTGCCGCGCCGACGAGAGCCGACAGGGCGAGTCCGGCCGCGAAGCTCCTGGGGTGGGGAACACCCTGCCATGCCTTCTGCCGGGTGAGCTCGCACACCGCCCACCCGGACCAGACCACCAGGGCGATCCACAGCCAGAACCAGCCGTGGAGGTAGCCCGCTTCCCATTGCAGGATCAGGAGCATCGCGCTGGTCACAGCAGCGATGACGACGCCCAGCACCACGCACGGGCCGGAGTACCTGACCGTCCTCTTGCCCCAGTAGTCGACGACCGCCACGGCGGCGGCCGCCTCCAGCAGCGCTCCGGCCAGGAACACCACGCCCATGACGCGCCCGCCGAAGGTCAGCGCCCGCAGAGTGTCCGACAATCCCACTCGGAACAGCACAGTCGCGGAGGTCACGATCCCGAGAGCCATGAGGCAGGCGGTGGCGCGCCGTTGCCACGTGCGGTCCGGCCAGAGAGCCGCGTCCGCCCGCCATCGGACCTTCGCCGGATGCTGGAGTTCGGTGTCGGCCGGGAATCCGGCTCGCCGTAGTACGCGCCGAAGCTCCCGTATCGACCAGGCACTTCCGATGCTCACCCCGCCGACATCGACTTCCCGTAGCCCCCGTCCGTCGGGGGCATGGACGACGACCTGCGGCTGACTCCTTGTCATGTCGACAGCATCGGCGTAGCTGCTGCGGTACTTGAGATGGGGCCTCACGCCGCCAGTACTCCAGTGCGGTTTCGTGATCTATCCGCCGGTCTCGTCGGCTGACCGTCGTCGGCGCAGGTCGCAGTGGGCTTCTGCATGACGGCGCGGGCCGCGACGGACTCGAGAAGCACGGCGGCCGACGGTTCCGATACGTACCCGCGAGTTGCAGTAGATGTCGCATTCCGATGGTTCGGCGCCGGAGGATTGTAGCGTTGCGATCATGGAATTACTGACTGGATCCACCACCGACCAGGCGCCGGCGAACCCGGCCGCCACCGATGACATGTTGGCCACTCAGCCGGTCGGCTACTGGTGCGGCCTGACCCAGGCGGCTGTCACCCGGCACCTGCGTGACGCCATGGCCAGGATCGACGTCACGCAGCCGCAGTACTGGGTTCTCAACCGTGTGAACGGCGGCCCCGCGGCGCCGAGCCGCGAGGAGGTCGTCGCGCAGCTGACGCACCTTGCCGACGGGCCGCACGAGATAGCCAGGGTTGTCGACCAGTTGCTCCACCGTGAATGGCTCCGGATCGACGACGGGCAGCGGCTGCACCTCACGGATGCCGGGGAGGCGGCCAGAGTACGGCTCCGTGAGTTGGCGACCAAGGTGCGTGCCGTGGTCCACCAGGGCATCAGCGACGAGGAGTACGTGGCCGCGCTCAAGGTGCTGCGCAGGATGGTGGCCAATGTCGGGGGCGACGGGGCTCCTGGTAATCCGTTCTGATTGCCTGACCTTGTGATGGGCCCGGCTGGGAACAGGTACGGCCACCGCGTGATCATCGGTTGGTGTGTGGACAAACGAAGATCGTTCGGTGGCCGCGGGCCATGGCGTAGACCCTGCTCGCTGGCGGGTGATGTTCGACCAGGTCATGGCCCGGATCGCGGGTCGTTTCAGCCGAGTTGAGCCGAGGACGAGTGCCCGTACTTATCTGCTCGGGCTGCTGTCGCGTGTCGAGCGGAAGAACTGCTGGCAGCTGGCCGAACAGGCCGGTCACGTCCGGCCGGGGCCGATGCAGCGGCTGCTGCGGTACTCCCGCTGGGACGCCGATGCCGTCCGCGACGACCTGCGCGCCTACGCCGTCGATCACCTCGGCACCGACGGTGGTGTGCTGATCGTGGACGAGACCGGCTTCCTGAAGAAGGGCCGGGCCTCGGCGGGATTACTGGGCCAGTTCGATATGGGGGTGATCCGGGGAGGACGGGCAGGCGTGGAGCTGGAGGCTGGAGCCGCGGGCGATCCCGATCAGGGTGAAGTTCGTGGGCGGAGTGCCGAGGAGGAGTGGAGTCGGGTTGGTCCGCTCCTCCTCAGGGGCCCAGCTGTCGCTGTCGGCGTCCCATTCGAGGGTGGCGATGGTGAGGAGCGGGAGCGCCTCGGTGCTGCACTCCGGGCAGCGGCGGGGTATGGGGTCGGACAGGCCCCAGCGGGACCAGCCGCCGGTCTTCCAGCCGGGGGAAGTGGACAGCTCGCTCTCGTAGAACTCCCGCGGAGTGGCGGGGCAGGAGCCGCCCCACCGGCTCGGGTTGCCCAGCTCCTGCCGCAGCTCCTCGTCCAGCTCCATGAAGGCGGGGTACTCCGTGACCCGCTCCGGTGCCAGCAGGGACGGCTTCGGGAGGTGGCCCTGGGACTTGAGCGCGGGTGGTTCGGGCGGCGCGTCGAGGACGTCGGTGACGGTGCTGGCGGAGCGCCAGAAGACCGCGGTGCGGGGGTGGCTCGGGTGGTCGAAGGGGCACCACAGGACCTGGAGGAGGTCGGCCCCGGGCGGGCTGAAGGGGAGTGGGACAGTCACGGGCGTACAGTTGGGCGACAGGGAGCAGGGGAACCGGGTCCTCGGGCCAGGGGCGGCCCTGGAGGATCCGCTTCTCGGTGGCCAGCTCCTCGGGCGTGGGCCGGGCTGCCGAGGTGCCGCCGGCTTGCTACCGCCGCCTGGACACGGCGGAGGAGCCGGATGTCGTCCGGCGACAGAACCCTGCGCGTCGCACCCCTCTCGTGCGGTCCTCCGCAGTGCGGCCACGGCTCGTCGGCGGGCCACAGCAGCGCGCCGCCGACGGAACTGTCGTGCACCGTCGGCGAGCCCGGCCGCGGATGCAGCCGGGTCGTCGTGCGCGCCAGCGGGGCCAGTTGAGGGAAGAGCGCGGTCACGTCGAGCGGCCGCGGTGGGGTGGTGAAACTCATGCTGGCTCCCGAGGGCACGGACAAGGTGTGGGGAGAGATCAGTTGCCGAGGTTGTGCGCTCCGCCGGTCTGGGTGTTGGGGATACAGACGCTTTGGAACATTGGTTCGACCGACACCGTCCTCGCGCTCGATCTTGGCGCTCAGGGTAACGCCCACCGGAATCGTGCTGTCGGCGCTCAGATAGGTGGGAGTCACCTCGTAGAGGATCGTGTCGTCCTCGCTGAACGATGCCAGCCGCACCTCGTCCCGGACCCGCTCCTCGTACTCCCACATGCTGCCTGCACCGGTGTTCATCCCGACCTGCCAGCAGGGCACGAGGTTTCTCGATATCCGCCCGCCGAGAATGCTGGCGATCAGGTGACACCGGGCGAGTTGGTCGCTGAGGTTGTGCGCGGAAGCGTATTCGGCCGCGTCCAGCCAACCGGTGATCTCTCCGCCGGCTTCACTACCGGGGCCGGGCTGCTTGCCCAGGCAGGCGGTAGCCCTGGTCGCCCGGTGGCCGGCCGTGCTCGTCTGATCGTTCTTCCTGACGTGCGGGACCGGTTCGGCGGTGTCCAGGATCCAGCCGTTGCCGGCCGGGCGCGCGCCCTCCGGCGAGATCCCCAGGCACTCCGCGTGCGAACCGTCGAGCGCCGCCGTGAGCGTCAGCTTGAACTGGTCGGCGTCGATGACCCGCTGGCCCGCGAAGCCGTCGGTGAACTGGCCGGCCGCGAACTGCTTGTCGACAGCGGCGACGTGGGCGCGCACACATCGCTGGGAGGTGGCGAGGCTCGAACCGCCGTTGAGCTCGCGGATGACCCATCCGCCGTTGCCGTAGTACGGAATAAGCTCGGCGCACCAAGCAGATGAGGCCGACAACCGAGGATCGGTCGTCGCCCCCTTCAGAACTCAGAGTTCCGACACGTCGCTTGTGTGGGCGGCGATCCGGTTCGGGGAGCCGAAGTAGGAAATAGGGCCGCGCGGCCGCTGGCGCAACGCAGATAACCTGCGCGAATGAAGCGGATTCAGCGGGCCGCTGGCGCGGTCGTCGGCTCAGCGGTGGGTGACGCTCTGGGCGGCCCCTTCGAGTTCGGTCCCCAGGGAGCGTTCTCCGCGCGGTTTCCCGCGCCTGGTGCTGGTGGCGAGATGAGCGGAGGCGGTGGCTGAGACCCCGGCGAGGCCACTGACGACACGCAGATGGCCGTAGGCAGATACTCGTCCATATTTACAGCGTCCGCCAGTAGGCGGGATATCGGATGCGGAGGTTGGTGGGACGGGTGGTCCAGCGGTGGGTGCACCAGGCGCGGCGGATGAGGCTGCGGACGGTGATGATGGTGGTGGCGAGGTCGAGGTAGAACTCGGTACATGCGCGGCGTCGTTCGGTGTTGCGTCGGAGTTTTCCGAATTTGTTCATCCATGGGTTGGTGCGCTCTACGACCCAGCGGCCGTCGGTCTGGATCGGAGTCTTCGTGTCGCGTTCGCTGATGCGCGGAGTGATGCCACGTTCGGCCAGGTCGGTGCGGACGGGCTGGTAGTCGTACCCGGCGTCCGGGCTCAGGGCCGGGTGGCGCGGAGCGCCGGCTACGTCCTCGCGGTCGCCTGCTCGACGCGGGTGCGGATCAACCACGGTCGCACCGCCGTCCGCGCGCACACGGTCACCGACCGTCTACCCGCCACCGCCTGGCAGCGGTACAGCGCAGGCCCCGGTGCGAAGGGCCCGCGCCGCTACGACTGGCCCTGGATCCGCATCGGCACCGACAGCCACCGCCACCTGCTCATCCGCCGCAACCGCACCACCAGGGAACTCGCCTTCTGCCTGTGCTGGTCCCCCACCGAAGTGCCCCTGGCCGTCCGCGTCGCTGGGGTCTGCTGGAGCGTCGAGGAGTGCTTCCAGGCCGCCAAGAGCCAGGTCGGACTCGACCACTACCTGGTCCGCAACTGGACCTTATGGCACCGGCACATCACCCTCGTCATGCTCGCACTGGCCTTCCTGACCGCCCTCGCCGCCGACGCGGCACCGCAACGGCCCGTCGATCGACTCCACCCCACCCGCGGCAGCCACCCGATCACGTTGACCGTCCCCGAGATCCGCCACCTACTCGTCGTCGCCTTCATCCCACCGGTCGTGACAGCGGCCAGAATGCTGCACTGGTCCCACCGGCGCCGACGCCACCAGGCAACAGCCCAACGCAGCCACTGCCGACGACGATCCGCCGGCGAACCTGCTGGATGGATCACGAAACCGCACTGGAGTACTAGCCATTGCCGCATTAGGATATTTCGGGCTGAGGATTCTTCACATTCCCTCTGACGCGGGCTCGTTCGGCGTGCCACCCTGACCGGGGCCCCTGGGGAGGCCTCCGTACGGGAGCTAGGGGGACCGGTGAGAAGCGTCATCAGACTGGAACAGGGCCCGAAGGAGAGCCCAAGTAGCAGGAGAGGCGGTGTGTGTCCTGCCTCCGAAATTGCCCAAGATCGCAGTCTCCAGGAGCGCGTGAGAGGGTTCATGAAGGCGCAGGGACTTGGCTGCTCGTCATGTCGCACTTGCCTCATTGGGCATACGCCATAGGGCAGGCAGTGGAAGGTGTCAGCGGAGGGGATGCTCGCCGGCACCCCGCGCACCGCTCATCAATCATCGATGGGATGACAGGTGCCCTACATAGAACTGCGCGGGAACAGTATCCGCGTGAAGTGGTGGAGCGGCGAGTACAAGCTCGACGCTGAGGGTAATCCGACGAAGAAGAAGCGGTACGATTTCGCCAGCGGCCCCGAGCCCGGCGTAACGTTCCAGGACGAGAGTGAGGCGTACACCTACGGCCTCGACCGGGAGTCCGACGTCCGCAACAAGCGCAACCGCCGCAAGGCGGTTGACTCTATGAACATGGCGGTCTACATCGACCGTTGGTTCAAGGGCACCGACCTGCGGGCCAACTCGAACAAGACCAATGCGTCGCGGTTGAACGCGGTGATCAAGCTGTACTGGGCGCAGGCGTACATCTGGACGGTGGCTTTCACCGGTGCCCGCCCGCCCGGCGAGATGTTCGGCCTTCAGCGTGGCTTCTCGTCACCCTACTGGCCTGCCTCTGAGCCTGACGGCGAATTACGCGAGGAAGCTGAGCAGCGGTACAAGGCGATGCACGCCATGCGGGTGCAGTATCAGACGTACGTTGCGGACAAACGGCACGTGCTGGCAGCTCCGAAGTACGACTCATGGAGAACACTGGTGATACCACCCTTCCTCCATGAGATCCATGAGGCTCTGCTGGCGTCTCACGACAAGCCGTGGACGTTCCTGTCTGTCACGGCGAAGCCGCTTCTGGTGACGTCTTTTGATAGGGGCTACTGGTACGCGATCCGGGACGGAGCTGAGAGACGGGACTCCGGGCCGCGGTATGCACGGTGGGTGCGGCCCGCGATGCCGGCGGTCTCGGAGATGGCCGGGCAGGACATCTACCGGTTGCGGCACTGGCACAAAGCGAAGCCGGATGAGCCGGGTGACATTCCGCGCGTGGCGGTGGAGGCCCGAATGGGGCATGAGCTTCCGGGTGTGGAGGGTGTGTACAGCGAGGTGACGGTTGCGATGGAGGAGAGGATCGGGGAGTACCTTCAGCGCGTATGGGAGAAAGAAGTACTGGGTGCGGGGTTGTGGACGCCTCCTTCTCCCATGCCGCTCCCAGATCACCTGCGCAATGCTACTCCGTCCCTGTTCAGTGGCCTTCCTGTTTTGGAGTGCGGATGATCGTCTGGATCAACGGTGCTTTCAGCGCGGGCAAGACGACAACGGCTCGCGAACTGATCGATCTGATCCCGCACAGCACCTTGTACGACCCGGAACTGACCGGTGCCGCGATGCGGTACCTGCTTCCACGGAAGCGCCTCGCCGAGGTGACCGACTACCAGGACCTCCCGATCTGGCGCAGGTTGGTCGTGGACACCGCGGCCGCGCTGCTCACCGAGGTCGGCGGCGTCCTCGTGGTGCCGATGACCGTGCTGCGGCAGGAGTACCGCGACGAGATGTTCGGGGGGCTGGCGGCCCGCCGCATCCCGGTACGGCATGTGCTCCTCCATTCGGAGGAAACGATCCTGCGCAAGCGGATCGCCGAGCGGGACGAACCGGACGTCCCCGACGCGGAGCAGCACGTGCGGCAATGGGCGTACGACCACATAGAGCCCTACCGTGCAGCCCTCGACTGGCTCACCACCGACGCCCACGTCGTCGACAGCTCGTACCTCACACCGCGCGAGACCGCGGAGGCCGTCGCCGAGGCCGTGTGCACCGGAGCCGCCGCGGTCTGCGAGATCGTGCAGACTCCCGAGCCGACCTCCGAGACCCTCGCCGCCGGGGTGCTCCTCTTCGACGAGGCGGACCGGGTGCTCCTCGTCGACCCCACCTACAAGCCGGGGTGGGAGTTCCCCGGAGGGGTGGTGGAACCCGGCGAGGCGCCCGCGCGCGCGGGAATGCGCGAGGTCGCGGAGGAGATCGGCATCGAGCTCGACGCCGTTCCACGGCTGCTGGTGGTCGACTGGGAGCCGCCGCGACCCCCCGGCTACGGTGGCCTGCGCCTGCTCTTCGACGGCGGAAGGCTCACCGGCGACGACGCCGAGGCCCGCGTCCTGCTGCCGGGGAGGGAACTGCGCGGGTGGCGGTTCGTCACCGAGGACCAGGCCGCGGCGCTCCTCCCGCCGGTCCGCTTCGAACGGCTGCGTTGGGCCCTGCGGGCACGCGAACGCGGCACCGTGATCAACCTGGAGGCAGGGGTCCCGGTCGGCTGAGCGAGTCAGGTGCCCGTGGGCGAGCACGTCGGGGCACCGGCTGGGAGCGCTGCCCGGTACCGGCTGACGCGGACCGCGCCCGGGTCACTCCCCGGCGAGGGCCGTGCCGTCCGCAGTCGTCCCGGCGGCCGCCGCACCCAGCAACCGGGCCGCGTCCACCGTGACCGGGTCCCCGTGCCCGAAGCAGAGCACCGACGGTTCGAGTGCGGCCAGCCGGTGCATCGACGCAACTGCGCGCGCCCGGTCCGTGTTGAAGACGCCCAGCATCACCCGTCCCACCCCCGCGACCGCGTCGCCGGTCAACAGCACGCCGTGCCCGGGGACGTGCACCGCGATGGAACCGTCGGTGTGACCCGGGACGTGCACCACCCGGGCCCCGCCCCCGAACCCCAGTGCGTCGCCGTCCTCCAGCTCCCGGTCCACCCGGGTCGGCGGGGCCTCGGGCACCGTGAGCCCGACCTCGTACAACGGGACCTCCCAGTCGAACAGCACCGGGTCGGGCACCGGTGCCTCGCCGCGGATCACCGGGGCGTCCAACCGGTGTGCCCACACCTCGGCGCCGTAGCGGTCCGCGAGCTCCTGTGCCGCACCCACGTGGTCGCGATGGCCGTGGGTGAGCACGATCCGCCGCAAACCCGCCGGATCTGCGCCGACGCCGCGCACCGCCTCCTCGATGTCGGCCGCCGCGCCCGCGTGTCCGGCGTCGACCAAGGTGAGCTCCGTACCGTCCTGCCAGACGTACGCCTGACCGATCGGGAAACGGAGCATGTGCAGCATCGGCAAGACCGCGATGACGTCCATGCGGCGAACGTACGCCACGGCCCGGGCCCGCCGGACGGTTCTACGCCGAGCGCGATTCCGCCGAAAGCTCAACCCCCCCCCGGGACGGGCTCCCGTACCTGGGGGCGACCTCAAGCCCCCTTCGAGCGCGCGTAGTTCACGAGGAACAGTGCCTCGGCCACCGACAGCCGCTCCAACTCCTCCGGCGACACGCTCTCGTTCACCGCGTGGATCCGGGCCTCCGGCTCGCTCAGGCCGATCAACAGGATCTCGGCCGACGGGTAGAGCGTCGCGAGGGTGCTGCACAGCGGGATCGAGCCGCCCATGCCCGCTGTCTGCATCTCCTCGCCCGGGTACGCGACCCGCATGGCCTCGGCCATCGCGGAGTACGCAGGGCTGTTCACGTCCGCGTGGAACGCCTGGCCCTGACCCACCTGCTCCAGGGTGACCCGCGCGTTCCACGGAACGTGCTTCTCGATGTGTGCGAACAGCAGCCTGGTCGCCTCGGCCGCGTCCTGCCCGGGCGGCACCCGAAGGCTGATCTGGGCGCGGGCGCTCGCCGGGACGGAGGGGGTGGCGCCGGCCACCGGGGAGCAGTCGATGCCCACCACCGTGACCGACGGGCGCGCCCAGATGCGGTCGGCGACCGTGCCGTGCCCGATCAGGTCCACGCCGTCCAGGACCTTCGCGTCCTGTCGGAAGTCACCGTCGGAGTACTGCAGCCCCTCCCAGACCGGGTCCGAAGCAAGCCCGTCCACGACCGTCGAACCGTCCTCCGCGCGGAGCGAGTCCAGGACGCGGATCAGCGCGGCGAGCGCGTCGGGTGCGGCCCCGCCGAACTGCCCTGAGTGCAGGTTCCCTTCGAGGGTGTCGATCCGTACGCGGATCATCGTCATTCCGCGCAGCGTCGCCGTCACGGTGGGCAGGCCCGCGCGGAAGTTGCCCGCGTCGCCGATCACGATCGCGTCGGACGCGAGGAGGCCGGGGTGGGCTTCCGCGTAGCGTTCGAGACCGCCGGTGCCCTGCTCCTCCGAGCCCTCGACGATCACCTTCACCGACACCGGTACGCCGTCGTTCGCCTTGAGTGCGCGCAATGCGAGTAGGTGCATGATGAAGCCGCCCTTGCAGTCGGCGGCTCCCCGGCCGTACCACCGGCCGTTCCGTTCGGTCAGCTGGAAGGGAGGGGTCACCCAGGCCGACTCGTCGAGCTTGGGCTGCACGTCGTAGTGCGCGTAGAGCAGGACCGTCGGCGCGTTCGGGGGACCCGGCAGGAAGCCGTACACCGACTGCGTACCGTCCGGGGTGTCGAGCAGGGCCACGTCCTGGAAGCCTTCGGCGCGCAGTGCGTCGGCCACCCAGTTCGCGGCGCCCTCGCATTCGCTCCTGGGCGCGACCTCCGGATCCGCGACCGATTCGAACGCCACCAGCTCCGTGAGCTCCGCCTTCGCGCGGGGCATCAGGGCGGCGACGGTCTCTGCGATCGGATCCGCGGTCATGGGCACGCTCCTTGTGGGTGCGACGTTGTGTGTACTGCGAAGGTACGGCGATCCTGCCACACGGGTGGTTCGTGACCTGCGCCGTAGGATTCCCCTCGGAGCATGACCATGAGTCGGATCAGGAGCAGAAGCACATCGTGAGCAGCGAGAACGCAGAGGACGTGGGTGTGCACGGCGAACCGGTGTGGGATGTCGTCGTGGTCGGCGCCGGACCGGCAGGAGCGTCGGCGGCCTACGCCGCCGCGGTCGCGGGCCGTAGGGTGCTGCTGCTGGAGAAGGCGGAGCTGCCCCGCTACAAGACCTGCGGCGGAGGAATCATCGGCCTGTCCCGGGACGCACTGCCGCCCGGTTTCGAGCTGCCGCTCCAGGACCGCGTGCACGCCGTCACGTTCTCGCTGAACGGCAGGCTGACCCGCACACGGCGATCACGGCGGATGCTCTTCGGGCTCGTCAACCGACCCGAGTTCGACGCTGGGCTGGTGGAGCAGGCGACGAAGGCGGGCGCCGTGCTGCGTACCGGCGTCACCGTTGCCCGTGTGGAGCAGCACGGACCCGCGGTACCGGACCGCCGCACCGTGGCGGTCGTCCTGTCCGGTGGGGAGACCGTGCTCGCCCGTGCCGTCGTGGGAGCGGACGGCAGCGCCAGCCGCATAGGGGCGCACGTCGGGGTCAAGACCGAACAGGTGGACCTCGGACTGGAGGCGGAGATCCCGGTGCCGGCGACGGTCGCGGAGGACTGGCGCGGGCGGGTCCTCATCGACTGGGGTCCGATGCCGGGGAGTTACGGATGGGTGTTCCCCAAGGGGGATGTGCTCACCGTCGGCGTGATCTCCACGCGCGGCGAGGGCGCGGCGACCAAACGGTATCTGGAGGATTTCATCGCGCGGCTGGGGCTCGCCGGTTTCGAGCCGTCCGTGTCGTCGGGGCACCTGACCCGCTGCCGCAGTGACGACTCGCCGCTGTCGCGCGGACGCGTACTGGTCTGCGGTGACGCGGCGGGACTGTTGGAACCGTGGACGCGCGAGGGAATCTCGTTCGCGCTGCGTTCCGGCCGGCTCGCGGGGGAGTGGGCCGTCCGGATCGCGGAGGCGGGCGACGCCGTCGACGCCCGCCGGCAGGCGCTCAACTACGCCTTCGCCATCAAGGCCGGCCTCGGGGCGGAAATGGGCGTTGGGCGGCGGATGGTCGCCATCTTCGAACGGCGCCCCGGTCTGCTCCACGCGGCGCTCACCGGGTTCCGGCCGGCCTGGAAGGTGTTCGCCGACATCACGCGTGGCTCGACGTCGCTGGCGGGCGTCGTGCGCACCCGCCCGATCGCGCGCCGCGCCCTCGAGGCGCTGGACCGCCGTCGGCCCAGCGGTGCGGTGGACGGCAGCGCGGAGGCCGGGGAACCGGGAGGAACGGGCGAGCGGACGTCCGACGGTGCCGGCATCAGTCCCTGACGCCGATCCGGAACACCGGATGGTCGGGGCAGGCCGCCAGGATCTCCGCGTCGGAGGACCTGGCGGTCACGCCCGCGAAGTACTGATTGACCTCCCAGCCCCACTTCTCCAGGTAGGCGCGGAGGATGCGGGCCTTCTGCGCGTCGTCCGGGATCTCGGTGGCGGTGAACGTCCGGACCCGCCGTCCCACCCGTAGATCGCCGCCCCCGGCGGCGCGCATATTGCGCACCCACTGGGAGTGGCCGCGGGCCGAGACGAGGTACTGCACGCCGTCGTGGGTGTGCGGGTTGACGGGGATGCGCTGCATCCGGCCGCTCTTGCGGCCGCGGACGGACAACTCGGCGGTGCCGAGCAGGCTGACGCCGTGTCGGGCGAGCCAGCCCACGAGCCGGTTGAGGCGGACCGCGAAGGCTCCGGCCTTGAGGTAGTACGGCGATGACGACATGGTGTCTCCGGGGGTGAGGCGGGCCGGCAGGGGTGGGCGCCTGTCCGTGGACGAGAGCACCGCTCTCGGATAAGAGCAGTGTGCACCAGTCTGGTGATCCATATCAAGAGCACTGCTCTCGTTGTGGTGCGTCGCTCCAGAACGTGACAGACTGTCTCGTATGAGGAGTGCGGGTGTCATGCGAGGAGCCAGAGAACGGGCCCGGAGCGAGATCGCCGCGGCCATCAAGGACGAAGCGCGACGGCAGCTCGCTGCCGACGGTGCCGCGAAGCTCTCGCTCCGCGCGGTCGCGCGCGAGCTGGGCATGGTGTCCTCGGCGCTCTACCGGTACTTCCCCAGCAGGGACGAACTGCTCACCGCACTCATCGTCGACGCGTACGACGCCGTGGGCGCCGCTGCGGAGACCGCCGCCGACACCGCAGCCTCCGCCCGGCGGACAGACCCCGTGGCCCGTTGGTCCGCGGTCTGCGCAGCCGTGCGCACCTGGGCGCTCGACCATCCCCACGAGTACGCCCTGATCTACGGTTCCCCGGTGCCGGGCTACGCGGCCCCGCGCACCACCGTGCAACCCGCCTCCCGCGTGGGGCTCAGCCTCATCGCCATCGCCCGTGACGCCCACCGCGGTCGCGGTGTCGCGCCCCCTCCGGTCGCCGCCGAGCTGCGCTCCGAGGCCGAGCGCATGGCTGCCGAACTCGCCCCTGACCTGCCACCGGACCTGGTGGTCGCGTTGATCGCGGCCTGGGCGCAGGTGTTCGGACTGATCTCCTTCGAGTTGTTCGGCCAGTTCAACCGGGTCGTGGAGGACCGGGACGTCTTCTTCACCCAGTCCGTCGCCCGTCTCGGGCGGGAAGCGGGACTCGTCCCGTCCGGTTCCGCGCGGCGCTGAGACGGCTCCCGCCAGGGGCGGTCCGTCCAGCGGGCGGGCGCCGAGATCGGGATCGCCCCGGGGCGCACCGCGTCCGTGCGCCTGTTCCTTCCCGACGCTCACGTTCCCCGGGTGTGGAGCGTCCACACCGCTGCCCCGGTGTCCGGAGCGTCGCTCTCCCCTTGACGCCCTCCACGGCGGGCGGTTCGGCCGCCGCCGGGTCCGTACCGCCGCCCGGACTGGCGCACCGCTGTCCCGGGCGGCGGCCCGGGACTCCCCGCCGCGTCTCCGGGTGTCGGGTCTCCGGGGCCTGCGTATGGGGGTGTCGCGGACGAGCTGTTTGCCGGGGTGCGTCGCACCGTCCACCGGAGGGCCCGCTGGCACCAGGGAGTGCCGTGCAACGGCGTACTGCCGCGGGAGTACGCGTGATCGCCACGCTCGGCTGACGCCTGCGCGGGTCCGCCGGGTCTAGCGTGGCCGTATGGAGGAGCAGCGCAGCGCCGGAATGCCGTCGGCGCCCAGCGGCACGCCCTGGGCCCGGGGCGTTCCGCCGTGGTGGCGGGACCGATCCGAGCACGACGGTAGTCCCGGCCTGCCGTGGCGTTCGACGTTGCTGCTCGCCGTGTTCGTCGTGGTCGGGACGGGCTTCGCCGCCAGCAACCAACAGGACCGCGAGCCGCTCGACGCGTTCGCCCGGGTCCTCCTGCTGGCCGGGCCGGCGTTCCTGCTGATGCGCCGAAGACATCCGGTGGCCGCCCTCTACGCCACGACCCTGGTCACCCTCGGCTATCTCGCCGCCGGGTACCCCTACGGGCCCGTGTTGCTCCCGGTTGCCGTCGGAGTCTTCGCGGCCGTCGTCTCCGGACACCGCTACGCGGCGTGGGGAGCCGTCGTCCTGCTCTGGGCAGGGCACGTACTGGTGGGCCACTGGCTCTACCGGTACCTGCCGCCCGGTGGTGACGGGGCCGTGCCGTGGGGCGAGGAACTGGCCGCTGCGGCACTGGTCGTCGCGGTGCTCGCACTGGCCGAACTCGCCCGTGTGCGCAGGGAGCAGTGGGCTCGTGAGCGGGCCGAGAGGGAGGCCGCCGAGAAGCGACGCGCAGACGAGGAGAGACTCCGCATCGCCCGGGAGCTCCATGACGTCCTGGCCCATTCCATCTCCGTGATCCACGTGCAGGCGGGGGTCGGTCTGGCGCTGCTCGACTCCGATCCCGAGCAGGCACGCGCCGCCCTCACCACCATCAAGTCGGCCAGCAAGGAGGCACTCGGAGAGGTCCGCCAGGTGCTTGACACCCTCAGGACTCCCGGTGATGCCCCGCGCACCCCCGCGCCCGGGCTCGACCGGCTCCCCGAGCTGGTCGAACAAGCGGCCAGGGCCGGGCTCACCGTGGACGTGACGACCGAGGGGAAGCAGGTCCGGCTGCCGCCCGGCGCGGATCTCGCCGCGTTCCGGATCGTGCAGGAGGCTCTGACCAACGTCGTGCGGCATTCCGGTTCCCGGACGGCGCGGGTCGGGATCGGTTACCGACCGCTGCGTCTCGACCTGCGGATCGACGACGACGGGCCCGCCACCGGCGGCGATCAGGGCGGTGGTGGCCGTGGACTGGTCGGCATGCGGGAGCGGGCGGCCGCCCTCGGCGGCACCATCGAGGCGGGCCCGCGGTCGGACGGCGGCTTCCGCGTCCGCGTCGGGCTGCCGATCGAGCCGAGGGAGACACCGTGATCCGGGTCCTGCTCGCCGATGACCAACTGCTGGTCCGGGCCGGCTTCAGGGCGCTGCTCGACGCCCAGCCCGACATCGCGGTGACGGGCGAGGCGGCGGACGGCGCAGAGGCGGTCCGCATGGTCGCCGAACTCGCCCCCGACGTGGTGCTGATGGACATCCGCATGCCGCTGCTCGACGGACTCGTCGCCACTCGCAGGATCACCGGGGACGCCTCGCTGGCCGATGTGAAGGTCATCATGCTGACCACCTTCGAACTGGACGAGTACGTATTCGAGGCGATCCGTGCCGGCGCGTCGGGGTTTCTGGTCAAGGACACCGAGCCGGAGGAACTGCTGCGCGCGGTACGGGCGGTGGTGCAAGGCGACGCGCTGCTCTCGCCCGGGGTGACGCGACGGCTCATCGCCGAATTCGCCGCCCGTTCCAAGGAGCCGGCCGAAGCAGAGGCACTCGGCGCACTCACCGAGCGGGAGCGGGAGGTGATGGCCCTGGTGGGGATCGGCCTGTCCAACGAGGAGATCGCCCGTCGCCTGGTGGTCAGTCCGCTCACGGCCAAGACGCACGTGAGCCGGACGATGGTCAAGCTCGGTGCCCGGGACCGGGCCCAATTGGTGGTCCTCGCCTATGAGTCGGGGTTGGTCCGGCCGGGCTGGCTCGGCTGATCCGGACGACGGGAGAACCGCCACAGCACCGTCGTCACACGCCATGCGAAGACCAACGCCGAGGCAGCCGCACCGACGACGAGGAGACCCCGCTCGACCACGTACGGCACGGCGAACGCCAAGGTGGGGCCCACGAGGGCCGCGAAGACCACGGCCGCCGCGAAGACGGCGCTGAACAGCGCGTAGCAGATCTCCACGGTGATGGCGTCACGCTCCGCCTGGCTGCGCTGTTTCATGGGCCAATCCCATCAAGGCGCCCGCGGAGGGACAAGGGACCCCACCCTCCTGCGCTCGAACGGCCACGCCTGCCGTTCGACCCTCCGGGGCCGTACGCTCCGTCCGTGGCCGTCCGGCTCCGGTCGGGGCCGGCAGATCGGACGACGACCGCCGGCTGCCGCGCTCGGCGCAGCAGCCGCTCCACTTGCGGTCTTCCCGCCGCCGGCGGCGGGGAGGCGACCGTCCTGGGGACGGCATCCTGCACCGTTGCCGTACTGCGACCGGTCGGGCCGAGAACCTGTCGTCGTGCGGTCCCCCGTTGGAAGGTCATGTGGCGTCACGCCCTCAGGAGCCCTGGTGCTCCCGCATGTTGTCGTCCACGCCCCAGGAGGCGAGCAGCCGGAGCGCGTCGGCGGACGGGCTGAGCGGTTCCGCGTGGTAGGTGATGAGGTGCTGGTCGGGGTTGTCCGGCAGTTGGAACGTCTCGTAGGCGAGGGTGAGTTCGCCCACGAGGGGGTGCTGCAGCCGTTTGGTGCCGTGCTTCTTGTCGGCGACGGTGTGGTCCGCCCACATCCTGCGGAACTCCTCGCTCTTGACGGACAGTTCCCCGACGAGTTCGTTGAGGTGCTTGTCGTCGGGATAGCGCCCCGCGTCCATCCTGAGGTAGCCGACGGTCTCCCGGGCCTTGGGCTCCCAGTCGGCGAACAGCTCGCGGGAGGTCGGTTCGAGGAAGACCAGCCGGGCCATGTTGCGCTGCCGCGGGTGCTGGGACGGGAAGTCGTACAGCAGGGCGCGGGCCATCTGGTTCCAGCCCAGGACGTCCATCCGGCGCCCGAGCAGGTAGGCGGGGACGGAGTCCAGGGCGTCCAACAGGTGCCGGAGCTCGCGGCGGACCCGTTGCGGGCCGCCACCGTCGCGTTCCCGGCCGCGGTGGGGTTGGGCCAGGTGCAGCAGGTGTGCACGCTCGGTGTCGTCCAGTTGCAGGGCCCGGGCGACGGCGTTCCACACCTCCACCGACGCGTTGCGCCCGTGGCCCTGTTCCAGGCGCGTGTAGTACGCCACCGACACCCCGGCCAGCAGTGCGAGCTCCTCGCGCCTGAGGCCCGGAACGCGCCTCCGTCCGCCGGCCGGGGGCAGGCCCACGTCCTCGGGCTGGATCCGGGCCCGCCGGGAACGGAGGAACTCGCCCAGTTCGGTTCGGGAGTCCATTCCCTCAGTATCACCCGTCGATCACTGCGCAGCTCGTCTCTGCGGTGGTGGGAGCCCACGGCGCCCACGGCGGGTGGGGAGGGGGGGAGGGGGGGGAGGGGGTATCCCCACGCCCTCCGTCTCCCCCCGGGGGGGAGGCCGCGGTTAGTACA
>NZ_JBHZCF010000014.1:0-45280 GCF_042755225.1 Streptomyces sp. NPDC059169
CCGGGCCCGGCTGGGCGTTCGTCCTCGACGGGGCGAGCTTCGCCGTGAGCGCCGCGCTGCTCGCCGCGGTACGGGTGCGCAACGTCCGTGTGCCGGGGGGGGGGGTGTTTCCCCCCCCCCCCCCAGGGGGGGGGGCCCCGCGGCGGTCTGCAGGCGTTCGGGCAGCAAAGCGAGTGCTCCGCCGCCCGTGGCACCGATCAGCCGCAGGTCGGGGTACTTGTCCAGCCAGCCTGCGAACGCGACCATGGCCATGCCCATGGTGACGTCGCCGAACCGGCCGATCTGCTCGACGAACCCGATCTCGTCGACCTGCTCCGTGCCGATGGGTTCGGCCGGGGCGTGCACGAGGACGGGCACCCCCGCCTCGGCGGCCAGCGCGAAGAAGGAGTCGGCCCGTGGGGAGCCGAGCAGCTCCCCGTGGACGCTCGACGGGGTGATCAGACCGACGAAGCCGGGGTCCGCCAGAGTCTCCCTGACTCCGTCCAGGTGATCGTCGTCGCCGAACGGGTTGGCGTAGACATAACCGCGCAGCTGGTCCGGGAAGGATGCGATCAGGCCCGACATCCAGTCGTGGAAGCGGCGCAGCCGATCGCGCGGCTGTGCGAAGTTGTCGACACCCGGGACGCGTGCCATGGCGCCGGCACCGACCGGACTGCCGATGATGGTGAGGTCGATCCCGGCCTCGGCCCGGGCGGTGAGCATGCCGTCCACGTCGGTCAGGCTGGGGGGCATCGGGAAGCGTTGGGCGGCTTCCGGCGGTGAGAGGTGCCCGTGGATGTCGATGATCATGCGTCGGCTCCCCGCTTGGGTGAGAGTGCGCGGGCGACCGCGACGCAGTCCTTGTCACCGAGTCCCAGCTCGGTGGCGCGGGCATGGGTCTTCGCGCTCGCAGAGGCGAGCGGGAGTCGCAGTCCGGCCGCTGCCGCCTGGTCCGCGACCAGACGCAGGTCCTTGGCCATCAGACGGAGCCGGAAGTCCGGCTCGTCGAAGTGCCCGGAGGCCAGCCGCTTCGCCTTGAACGCCATGACGGGTGAGGCGAAGCCGCTGCCGGCGATGGTGCTGAGGACCCGGCCCCGGTCGAGTCCTGAGGCGTCGGCCAATTCGACGGCCTCGGCCAGTGCCTGCACCTCTATCCCCATCAGGAGGTTGAGGAGCAGCTTCATCCGCATCCCGGAACCGAGCCCGCCGAGGTGGACGACCTCCTTGCCGATCAGGTCGAGGAGCGGCCGTCCGGCGGTGAACACGTGTTCTTCACCGCCGACGAAGAGTCGCAGCTCACCGGTCCGTGCGTGCTCGCGGTTGCCCAGCATGCCGACGTCCATCACGGACGGCACGTCGTCGGTCAGCCGGACGACCTCTTCAGGAGCGACCGTGCTGGCGCACACCAGTGCGCCGGGATAGGGGCTCCGTGCCAGGATCCCGTCGGGGCCGCGGAGCACGGTCCCGAGGGCGTCGGCATCGGCCACGGTGCAGATGGCGGCACTCGTGCCCGCCACCGCCTCGGCGGGGTGCGCTGCGGGGTGGGCGCCGGCGCGGGCAAGCGGTTCGGTCCGTTCCGGCGAGCGGTTCCAGACCCGGACTTCGACGCCCTGGGCGAGGAGCCGGGCGGCCAGGCCAGAGCCCATCGTGCCGAGGCCGAGAACGGCGACGGGGCCGTCGGGGCGCGTCATGCGCTCACCCCCACGGTCTCCTGGATGACCCGGTACCGCAGCGACTGGGTCCCCTCGACCCACTGGCGCAGCGGGGCCACGAGTTCGCGGTGGTCCTCGCTCTGCTGCCAGGCGAAGAAGTGTTCGGGGGTCTCCCACTCGCTGGTGATTACCCACTGACGGGAGTCGTCGACGGGTTCTCCCAGTCGGTCGATCAGATGTCCGGGGACGCGAGCGACGGACTTTCGGATGCGCTCGTACATGTCCAGGAAGCCTTGTTCGCCGCCTTCGATGACCTTGACGGCGTACACGACGGACAGCTTGTCGGCCGAACGGCCGTTCTTCTCAGCGCTCATGTCTCCTCCTAGGGGTGAGAGCTGGTAGAGCACCTCTCCAACCGACTCATGGCTGTCGGTGCCCCGCAACTCCGGCCCGGACGGAGCCCAATCGGGGCACGGGCCCTACAGCGCTTGCTAGCCCGTCCGGGTGAGGGAGCAGTGACCCTCCGGGGCTGCTTCCGTGACCGGGGAGGACCATCGATGGGGTGGTGATTGCTCCTTGGCGGTTTCGGCCCTGGCGCCGGTGTTTCGCGCCGCTTTGCTCATGACCCGTCAGATCGTGTGTTCGAATGATCGGTCGGTCCTGCCCTGACGGAACCGGACCGTCCGCCGGCGGGAGCGCTCCGCGTGTCCAACGGCACGCGCTCGATCGCCACCATGGCGGCGTCGTCGCCCAGGTGTCCGCCTGCGTGGCGGAGCAGGTCGCTGCACAGGTGTGCGAGGAGGGCGTGAGGGCCGCTGCCCGACCAGGCGGACACCCGTTCGGCCAGGGGATAGAAGGAGCCGGATCCGTCGCGGGCCTCGATGACACCGTCCGTGTACAGCAGCACGATGTCCCCGGTCTCGAAGGGGAAGGTCTCGGGAGGAAATGGGGACCCCATGAACTGGGTGAGTCCCAGGGGCGGCGCCAGGTGCTCCACCTCGAGCGGGACGACGCGGCCACGGCGCAGCAGCAACGGTGGCGGGTGGCCGCAGTTGACCAGGTGGACGGCGGACTCGTCGTCGGGCACGTCCAGGACGGCCGCGGTGGTGAAGGCCTCGCCGGGGTCCTCGCCGTCCGCCGGTGCACCGCCGAGCGCCCCCGGGTCCGTCAGGTCCGATGAGACGGTGCCTTCCAGGTAGGCCACGAGCAGCGGCAGCTCGGCCTGGCGGTGCGCCGCGGCCCGGAACGCGCCGAGGAGGAGGGCTGCGTCCCCGATGGCTTCCAAGCCCTTTCCCCGTACGTCACCGATGATCAGTCTGGTCCCGTGCGTCGTGCGGGCGGCGGCGTAGAGGTCGCCGCCGATCTGCGCTTCGGCCTCGGCCGCCAGGTACACGGACGCGATGTGCAGCGGCCCGATCCGGTGGGGCAGGGGTCGCAACACCACCTGTTGCGCCGCGTCCGCCACCGACCTCAGCTGTGTCAGTTCCTTCTCGTGGCGTTCCCGCCGATGCGCGAAGAAGGTGACGATCACCGAGATCAGGATCAGCGCGATGAGCTGGAAGGTGTGGTTCAGGTCGGTGAGGTTCGTGCGCACCATGCCGACCAGCGCCTGGGCGAGCACCGCGGCTGCGCCGACGAGCGCCGTCGTGCGCGCCCCGGCGAAGGACGCCGTGATCGCAGGGGCGGCGACCAGGAAGGGCCCGAGATGGACCTCCGGTGGGGCCAGCACGTCGACCACCGTCACGACCGCGATCAGTGCGAGCGGCACCGCCAGCAGTGCGCGTTCCGTCCCGTGGGGTCGTTCCCAGCGGAGTCGTCCGGATCCCATGCACCCTGGATACCGCACCTCGGCCCGCACCGAGCGGCTCTGATCCGTGTGGCGGGCGGGCCCTTCGCGAAACCCTCGAAATCCCCGGATCCCCGGCCTGGACCGCCGGGCCCCACGGGCGGGGCGCAGGGGGCAGCCCGGTGCCCGTCGGCGACGGGGTGGCAGCGCCGCACCGGGCCCGGGAGCTCCGCCGGCGTCCGGGTTGGTCCCCTTGCCGGCACTCGATACGGTCGGTACATGCAACGGTTCGACGCCGTCCTGATCGATATCGACGGGGTCCTCACCGTGTCCTGGAAGCCTCTGCCGGGCGCGCTCGAGGCGTTCGGACGACTGCGGGCCGAGGGGGTTCCGCTGGCACTGGTGACGAACACCACCTCGCGCAGCCGGTCGTCCGTCGCGGGGCTCCTGGCCGGTGCGGGATTCCCCGTCGGGGCCGAGGACGTCTTCACCGCCCCGGCCGTGACGGCGGCGTACCTCCGGCAGCACTTCCCGGGAGCCCGCTGCCTGCTGCTCAACAGCGGGGACATCCGCGAGGACCTCGCGGGGGTCGACCTCGTGGGGCCCGATACCGAGCCGGACGTAGTCGTCGTGGGGGGCGCGGGACCGGAATTCGGCTACGAAGCGCTCAACCGCGCCTTCGCCCACCTCCAGCGGGGCGCCCGCCTGGTCGCCATGCACCGCAACCTCTACTGGCGGACGGATTCCGGGCTGCAGCTGGACACCGGCGCCTTCCTGCTGGGTCTGGAGCGCGCGGCCCGCACCCAGGCCGAGGTGGTCGGCAAGCCGGCGGGGCCGTTCTTCGACGCAGCGCTGGCCCACCTCGGCGCCGATGCCGCGCAGGCCCTGATGGTCGGCGACGACATCGAGTCCGACGTGTTGGCCGCCCAGCGGCACGGGCTCACCGGGGCCCTGGTGCGGACGGGCAAGTACCTGCCCGAGACCCATCAGTCCGCCTCGGGCACCCCGGACCACGTCCTCGATTCGTTCGCCGACCTTCCGGCCCTCCTCGACCACCTGTCGCACTGAACAGCCGGACCGGCCGCGGTGCACGTGTGCACGGGGCGCAACGGGCGGCACGCATGGTGCCGCCTTGACAGGCGTACGGCCGCGTTCTATCCCGGAGAGTGAGCGAGGTCTGCCCCATAACGGCAGGTGAGCGCGGTGTGAGGGAGCTGGTCTGTCGGCTGAGCCGAGTGGCCCGTCCCGCTGTGGGAGCGACCGCGAGCTGAGGAGAAGACCATGCCACGTGCAGTGGGTATCGACCTCGGAACGACGAACTCCGTCGTCTCCGTTCTGGAAGCCGGTGAACCGACCGTCATCACCAACACCGAGGGCGCCAGGACCACCCCGTCGGTGGTGGGCTTCGCCAAGAGCGGTGACGTACTTGTCGGCGAGGTCGCCAAGCGGCAGGCCGTCACCAACGTCGAGCGCACCGCCCGGTCGGTCAAACGCCGTATGGGCGAATCGGACTGGCGTTTCCCCGACCGGGGGGACATCGACGGGCGGAGGTACACCGCACAGGAGATCTCCGCGCGAGTGCTGCAGAAGCTCAAGCGTGACGCCGAGTCGTACCTGGGCGAAGACGTGACCGATGCCGTGATCACCGTTCCGGCGTACTTCAACGACGCGCAGCGCACCGCCACCAAGGAGGCCGGGAAGATCGCGGGCCTCAACGTCCTGCGCATCGTCAACGAGCCGACGGCAGCGGCGCTCGCCTACGGCCTCGACAAGGACGACCAGACGATCCTCGTCTTCGACCTCGGTGGCGGCACCTTCGACGTCTCGCTGCTGGAGATCGGTGACGGCGTCGTCGAGGTGAAGGCCACCAACGGCGACACCCACCTCGGTGGTGACGACTGGGACCAGCGCGTCGTCGACCACCTGGTGAAGCAGTTCAGGAGCGCGTACGGCGTCGACCTGTCCCAGGACAAGATGGCGACCCAACGGCTGCGCGAGGCCGCGGAGAAGGCGAAGATCGAGCTGTCGTCCTCGACGGAGACGACGATCAACCTGCCCTACATCACGGCCTCCGCCGAGGGCCCGCTGCACCTGGACGAGAAGCTCACGCGCGCCCAGTTCCAGCAGCTGACCGCGGACCTCCTGGAGCGCTGCAAGACCCCGTTCCACCAGGCGATCCACGATGCCGGAACCGAGGTGTCCGATGTCGACCACGTGATCCTGGTGGGCGGTTCGACCCGGATGCCCGCGGTGACCGAGCTGGTGAAGGACCTCACGGGCAGGGACCCGCACCGCGGTGTGAACCCGGATGAGGTCGTTGCCATCGGTGCGACGCTCCAGGCCGGTGTCCTCAAGGGTGAGGTCAAGGACGTCCTGCTCCTCGACGTGACCCCGCTGTCCCTCGGCATCGAGACCAAGGGCGGCATCATGACCAAGCTGATCGAGCGCAACACCACGATCCCGACCAAGCGGTCCGAGGTCTTCACGACGGCCGAGGACAACCAGCCGTCGGTGCAGATCCAGGTCTACCAGGGCGAGCGTGAGATCGCGGCGTACAACAAGAAGCTCGGGATGTTCGAGCTGACGGGTCTTCCGCCGGCGCCGCGCGGCGTGCCGCAGATCGAGGTGTCCTTCGACATCGACGCCAACGGCATCATGCACGTGACCGCCAAGGACCTGGGCACGGGCAAGGAGCAGAAGATGACCGTCACCGGCGGCTCGTCGCTGCCGAAGGACGAGGTCGACCGGATGCGTCAGGAGGCCGAGCAGTACGCGGAGGAGGACCACCGCCGCCGCGAGGCCGCCGAGACCCGCAACCAGGCCGAGCAGCTCGTCTACCAGACGGACAAGTTCCTCAAGGACAACGAGGACAAGGTGCCCGCCGAGGTGAAGACCGAGGTGGAGACGGCGGTGAACGAGCTCAAGGAGAAGCTGGAGGGCGAGGACACCGCGGAGATCCGCACCGCCACCGAGAAGGTCGCGGCCGTCTCCCAGAAGCTCGGTCAGGCGATGTACGCCGACGCGCAGGCCGCGGGCGGTGCCGGTGAGGCCGGCGCCTCCCATGCGAAGGCCGACGACGACGTCGTCGACGCCGAGATCGTCGACGACGAGAAGGACCAGAAGGGCGGCGCGACATGAACCGGCCGACCGGAGCCCATGGGTGCGGGCAACCGTTCCTGACGCTCGTCCCCGACCGGCCCGGCGAGCGCCGGCCGGACCCCGGGGCCGAGCGCGCCCACGGCGGGCGGGGCCGGGGCGACCCACCGGATGACGCACCGTCGGGGCGTGCGCGCGGGCCGGTCCGGATCCGGGGAGCCGGACCTCAGGAGGAACTGCATGAGCACGAGCGCGAGCGCACCGCGGAACTCACCGCCGATCTACAACGGTTGAAGGCCGAGTACGACAACGACCGCAAGCGGGTGCGCCGCGATCGCCAGGCCGTGCGCGAGATCGCCGTGGCGAACGTGCTCCGCCGGTTCCTCCCGGTGCTCGACGCACTCGCGGGTGCTGACGAGCAGGGCGAAGTCACTGGTGGGTTCGGGCACGTGGCCCGGTTGCTGGACGCGGAACTCGCATCGCTCGGGCCGGAAGCCGTCAGCGGGTTGGGGGAGTGTTTCGACCCGGTCGTGCACGAGGCCGACTCGTACCGAGAGTCGGACCGCGTCGAACGTTCTCCTGCTTGCTGTCCGCCGAGGCCCGCGGTCCTGCGCCTGGGCTACCGGGGCGGCGACCACCTGCTGCGTCCCGCACGGGTGGAGGTCACCGCACCGACGGCCGGGCCATGACGGCCACGCCGGACGCGATGCGCGCCTGGGTCGTCGGGACACCGGGCCCGATCACCACCGCGCCGCTGCGGCTGCTCGAGCGCGCAACGCCGCAACCAGGCCCGCACGACGTGCTGCTCCGCGTCCGGGCGTGCGGGGTCTGTCGGACCGACCTGCACCTGGCTGAGGGGGACCTGCCGCCGCACCGGGCGCTCTGTACGCCGGGCCACGAAGTGGTCGGAGAGGTGACGGCCGCAGGACCGGCCGTCAGCGGCTTCGTCGTCGGTGACCGGGTGGGTGCCGCCTGGCTGGCGGGGACCTGCGGCCACTGCCGCCACTGCCGCACCGGACGGGAGAACCTGTGTCCGAAATCCCGCTACACGGGCTGGGACGCGGACGGTGGGTACGCCGACTACGTCGTCGTCGACGCCAGGTACGCCTACCGACTTCCGGACGGGTGGAGCGACGAGGACGCCGCGCCGCTGTTGTGCGCGGGCATCATCGGCTACCGGGCGCTGCGGCGGGCGGACCTCCCGTCGGGCGGGCGACTCGGGATCTACGGCTTCGGCGCAGCGGCCCACCTGACCGCCCAACTCGCCGTCGCCCGCGGCGCCGAGGTCCATGTCGTCACCCGGTCACCGCGGGCCCAGGAGCTGGCGCGGGAACTGGGGGCGGCGTCGGCGGGGTCCGGCGAACCCCCGGTCGCGTTGGACAGCGCGATCCTGTTCGCCCCTGCCGGCAGCCTCGTTCCGACGGCCCTGGAGGCCCTGGACCGCGGCGGCACGCTCGCCGTCGCCGGTATCCATCTGAGCGCCATCCCGCCCCTCGACTACGTTCGGCACCTGTTCCAGGAGCGGACGGTGCGGAGCGTTACGGCGAACACGCGCGAGGACGGCCGTTCGTTCCTCCGTGAAGCGGCGAAACTGCGGCCCAGTGTGCGGGTGACGCGCTACCCCATGGCCCGGGCCGGCCGGGAGCTGGAAGACCTGGCCGCAGGACGCGTCACCGGAGCGGCCGTCCTTGTGGGGAAGTGACCGGCCGTGCAGTGACCGGCCGTGCGGTGACCGGCCTGCCGGGCCTTCCGGGCGGGATGAACGGTGGCAACGGACCGTCTCCCCAGCGGGGGCGTAATGTCCGACACACGTAGTTTGCCCCTCAAGGAATTGGGGAGCTTCCCGGTGGGGGATCACTCCGCACCCCGGAGGGAAACATGATCATTCTAGGACTCATCCTGCTCGTCGTCGGAGCCGTGGCCGACATTGGGATCCTGTGGACCATCGGCATCATTCTGGTCGTGATCGGACTCATCCTGTGGGTCCTCGGGATGGTGGGGCACGCCGTCGGCGGCCGTCGCCACTACTGGTGAGCGCGCGCCCGCGCGCGCCAGCCCCGGATCCGGGAGCGGCGGCGAGGCGGCGGGCGCACGTGGGGGCACCCCTCCTTCCGGCGTCCGATCGGCCGACACCCTTGTGGCCGCCGTGATCCAGACGCCGGCCACGACGTTCGCCGAACACAAGCGTGCCCTGGAAGGGGAGTGGAACCGCGGGGATACGGTCGGCACGGAGGAACTCCGCATGGCCCTGCAGAGGTACCGGGGGTTCTTCAGCCGTCTGCTCACCACTTGAGGGCCCGGCAGAGGAGGCGACTGGTGCACGTGGCGTACGTCCGGGTCGCGACGCTGCGGATCGAGCCCGGAACACCGGAGGAGTTCGAGAAGGCGTGCAAGCCGGCTCGACTCGAGCCGCGCACCCACACTCCCACGGAGTAGTTGAGCCCGGAGTAGTCGAGTTCGGAGTGGCTGGGCGCAGGCCCGGGCGCCGGCTCGCTCATGCTCCCGGGGGGCCGGGGCGGCGAAGCACGCGGGCCAGTACGAGGACCGTGTCGTCGTCAGGGGGGTCCGGCAACAGACGGGCGAGGATGCGGTCCGCAGTCGCGTCCAACGAGCTTCCCATGCCGCGCAGTTCGTCCCGCACGCCGTCCAGCCCGTCCTCGATGTCCCGGCCGCGCGCCTCCACGAGGCCGTCGGTGTAGAGCGCGAGGACGGATCCTTCGGGGAGTTCCGTCTCCATCGTCGTGAAGGCGTGGCCGCCGATCCCGAGTGGGACCCCGAGGACGTCGCTGAGGGTGACGACCCTTCCGCTCGGACGGCGTACCAGCGGCGGAGGGTGACCGGCACTGGCGATGCGGGCGCGCCCGGTCGACGGGTCGTACCGCACGTAGAGGCAGGTCGCGAGTTCGATGCCCGCTTCGAGGGCACAGGCATCGAGTTCGGCGAGCAGGTCCTCGGGTTCCAGGCTGTGCCTCGCGACCGCCTTCGTGGTGATGCGCAGCCGTCCCATCGCCGCGGCGGCGGGCACCCCGTGCCCCATCACATCACCGACGACCAGGGCGACCCGGTCGTCGGGCAGATTGATCACGTCGTACCAGTCGCCGCCGACCTCGGTGATGCGGCTGCCGGGGACGTAGCGGTGGGCCACCTCCACGTACGGGTTCGTGGCCAGCACGCTGGGCAGCAGGGCGCGCTGCAGGGTGAGGGCGATGTCCTGGACCCGGTTGTACAGGCGTGCGTTGTCCAGGCAGAGCGCCGCGCGGGAGGCGAGCTCGCCGGCAAGGCTGAGGTCGTCCTCGGTGTAGGCGGGCCGGGCCGCCGAGCGCCCGAACATGGCGATGCCCTGGACCGTGCCCCGGGCGACGAGGGGAGCAATGAGGATGTAGGCCAAGCCGCTGTCCGAGAGGAGTCGGGCGCGTTCGTGGTCCACCACGGTGCGGGCGATGAACTCGTCGTTGACCGGGACGCTGATCGGGCGGCCGGACAGCAGCATCCGGTGGATGGCGGAACCCGGCGGGTAGGTCACCTTCTCCAGCCTGCCGACCAGCTCGGTGGCGGTCGGGTTCAGCACGGTCCCCGAGGCGATCCGCCGGGTGAACAGCGGCAGTTTCGGGTCGAACGCCGCGGACTCGTCCATCCACTCCACGATTTCCACGACCGAGGCGTCGGAGAAGTCGGGAACCGCGACGCCGACCAGCTCCCGGGCGGTCTTCTCCACCTCCAGTGTGGTGCCGATCCGGGCGGCGGCCCGGTCGAGCAGTGCCAGGCGCCGGCGACCGGCGGTGGCTTCCATGATGGCCCGCTCCCGGTCCGTCACGTCCACCACCAGCCCGCCCAGCCCGGAACGGGTGCCGACCGCCTCGCTGAGCGGGAAGAAGCTCACCGACCGCACCTGGTCCCGGTCGGGGTGGCCGGCCGTGCGCATGCCCACCAACGCGCCCACGACGGGCCGTCCTTCCGCGGCGACCGTGCGCAGCATCCGCTCGTACTCGCCCTCGTCGGACGTGAGCATGATCTCGTCCACCCGTCGCCCGAGGTGGGCCTCGATCGGGAGGCCGTCCATGTCGGCGAGGGCCTGGTTCAGGTGGACGTACCGCAGGTCCTCGTCGAGCATCACCAGACCGATGGGACACGTTTCGAAGATCGAGTCGAGGAAGGCCAGGTTGTCCTTGACCCGGTCGAGTTCGTCGCTCCTGCTGGCCAGGGCCAGGACCACCGACCGTTCGTCCGTCCCGGCCAGTGGGAAGACCCGGAAGCCGCAGTGGAAGACCGCTCCGCTGCGGTGTCGTGCCGACAGACGACCGCGCCAGTAGCCGAGAGAGCGGCCCCGTTCGGCCAGACGGGCAGCCGTGTCCAGGCCGCCTCCCGTCGGGTCCGCGAAGAGGACACCGGCGGGGCTGGCGAGGGCGGTCGTGGCGTCGTGCCCGAAGAGGCGCTCCGCCCCGGGCCCCCAGTAGCAGATCCGGTCGTCGCCGTCGATGCCAAAGACCGCCACGGGCACGCGTTCGAGCAGGGAACCGGGCTCCGACCACAATGGGCCGGGAGCCAGCTCACCGCCCGACCGGTCCGTCGGCACCGTAGGCCTCCTTCGCCCCGGGCGCGCACCGCCCCGAACCGGCCACGGCACCGCGCGGCACGGGTCTCACACGCCGTCGTCATCCATTGTGCGGACATCGGCGGGCTGCGTCCGTCCGGAGGGCTCCTGCCACCCGTCGGCGACGCTCGGCTGCCTCCCTTCCGCGCTGGCCAGGACGCCTTCCGTGACACGGAGTGGCCGGAACGTTCCGGAACGCACCAGGGAGGGTGAGATCGGGCCGACCTCGGACTGCGTCGCCCGGCACCCGCCACAACCACCGGGGCGGTCCGCTGCGCACGAGTCCCGGGGACCCTCGTAAGCTGACCCGCTATGGATACCAGGGGGGCTGACAGACGCCTCATCGACGGACGTTTCGAGCTGCTGGGGCGGCTCGGCAGCGGCGGCATGGGCACGGTGTGGCGGGCCCGGGACATCATGCTGCAGCGCGAAGTGGCGCTGAAGGAGGTGCGGCCGTCGGATCCCGCGATGCAGGAGGCGGATCCCACCCGCTCGCGGATGCTCAGCGAGCGCGTGCTGCGTGAGGCGCGGGCGCTCGCCCGGCTCGCGCATCCCCATGTGGTCACCATCCACCACATCGTGGAGGGCTCGGACGGCCCCCACCCCTGGATCGTCATGGAGCTGGTCCGCGGGCAGTCGCTCCACGACCGGCTCGCAGACGGGCCGTTGACCGTCCAGGAGGCGCTCCGGGTGGGCAGCGGCGTGCTCGCGGCCCTTCGGGCGGCCCACGCGGAGGGGATCCAGCACCGCGACGTCAAGCCCGCCAATGTGCTCCTCCGACCGGACGGCAGTCCGGTGCTGACGGACTTCGGCATCGCCGCACTGCGCGGGTCCACCCACCTCACCGCCACAGGCGACCTCATCGGTTCTCCCGAGTACATCGCCCCGGAACGCATCCGCGGCGAGGAGGGGAACCCGGCCTCCGACCTGTGGTCTCTCGGCATGCTGCTCTACGTCGCACTGGAAGGGGCACACCCCCTGCGGCGCAGCACGACCATGGCGACGCTGGTCGCGGTGCTCGACGAACCCGTTCCGCCGCCGCTGCGCTCCGGACCGCTCACCCCCCTGCTCAACGCCGTGCTGGTACGGGACACGGCGGCGCGTCCGGATGCCGCGCAGTTGGAGCGGATGCTCGACGAGGCCGGGCGCGACGCCGTACCCCCCGCGACGCCTGCACCCGCGGCTTCCCCGCTCCCGGCTGCCGGGCCCGCAGCAAGTCCCGGAGCGGCGCGCGGTGTGACGGTGCCGCAGCAGGCCCCGGGGCCGTACGGCGTGCCGCCCGCCCACCTGCCCCCGACCCCGCCTCCCGGATTCGGCCCGCCGCCGGCGCCCGGCACCGTCCCGGACGCCCAGGTACCCGGTTTTCCGCCGCCGCACCGGCAGGAGCCGCAGCGGAAGTCCCGGAAGAAGCCCGCGATCGCGGTGGCCGTGGCCCTGGCGATCACCGTGGTGTCGCTCCTCGCCCTGGACGTCCTGCCGTTCCCCGGCGGCACGGCGGACGGGAAGGCGAAGGACGAGGCCACCGCCACCAGCGGGGCCGTGGAGGGCGGGAGTGGCCGGGGGACCGGAGCGGACACGGACGCGGGACGGTCGACCGGGACGACGCTGCCGCCGTCCAAGGAGACCAAGGACCTCCTCACGCCGAAGAACGTGCGGGAGGTGATCGAAGCCATGCAGGACACCGCGCACACCACCGAGTTCCTCGAGTTCACCGTGTACGAGGAGTACGCGATCGCGAGCGTGCCGGTCCGCGGCAGTCAGAAGAAGTACGACCGGTACGTGTACCGCAACGGTTACGCCTCGAAGGACGGCCCCGGGGGAACGGTCATCGGATCGGACGCCGGGCCGGTCGACGTCAGCAAGATCAAGTGGGACACCCTCCCGGCGCTGCTGAAGAAGGCCGAGGAGGAGCTGGGCGTCCCCGAGGCGACGATGCGCTACGTGATCGTGCGCCCGCCCTTGTTCGAACGGGTGCCGACCGTGAACGTCTACCGCATCGACGACTACGGCGGGACGGGATACCTCGCCGCCGACTTCGACGGCGCGGTGCTGAACAAGGTCGTCGCCGCCGACTGACCCCCCGCGCGGGAGAGCCCGAAGCCTCGTAGATTGATCAGGGAGCGGGGCCGTGGAACCGCACGAACGGTAGGCGCGTGATGGCATGAACCTCGACTACGCAGCGCTATTCGCCGCCACCCCGAGCCCCTACCTCGTGCTCGACACGGACTTCGTCATCGTCGACGTCAACCGTGCCTACCTGCTGGCGACGCTGCGTACCCGCGCGGACCTGGTCGGGAAGTACGTCTTCGAGGCGTTCCCCGACAACCCCGCGACCCCCGACATCGAGGGGGTGTCGAACCTCACCTCCTCCCTCCAGCGCGTGCTCTCCTCCGGGGAGGCCGAGTCCATGGCCCTGCAGCGCTACGACATCCCCCTCGTGGACCGGCCCGGAGAGTTCGAGGAGCGGTGGTGGTCGACGATCAACACCCCCGTGCACGGTGCGGACGGCAGCGTGGCGTGGATCATCCACAGGGTCGAGGACGTGACGGCCTTCATCCGTTCCCGCAACGCGCGAGCCGGACGCAGTGAACGGGAGGAGGAGATGGAGGCCGAACTCTACGTCCGGGCCCGCGAGCTGCAGCGGCTCAACGAGGAACTCCGCGACGCGCACGCCCGGGAACGCGAGGTCGCCGTCACCCTGCAGGAGGCCATGCTCCACGCGCCCGACCTGGACAGGCACCGCGACGTCGCCGTGCGCTACCTGCCCGCCGTCGGTTCCTTGAACGTCTGCGGCGACTGGTACGACGTCGCCGACCTCCCGGACGGCAGTTTCGCCGTCGCGGTCGGCGACGTCGTCGGCCACGGACTGGAGGCGGCCACGGTGATGGGAATGCTGCGCAGCGCGCTGAGCGCCGCCACCCGGTCCGGCGAGGGACCCGCGAAGGCGCTGGAGGTGCTCGGCCTGTACGCGCGGTCCGTGGAAGGGGCCCTGGCCGCCACGGCGGCCCAAGCGGTGATCGACACCGAGCACCGGGTGATCACCTACAGCAGTGCCGGACACCCGCCGCCCGTCCTGGTCCGTCCTGACGGCGGCTGCGAACTCCTGGACCGGGCCACCGACCCCCCGCTCGGCGCACGGCCCCATCACGTCGCCAGACCCCAGACCGCCCGAAGCTACGCTCGCGACGCCGCGCTCGTCCTCTATACCGACGGGTTGGTGGAGCGTCGTGGCGAGGACATCGACGTAGGGATCCGCCGACTCACCGACGCACTGTCGGCGAACCGCCGGCTGGGGGCGGAGCGGCTCGCCGACGCGGTCCTCGCGCGACTGGGCGTCAGCGGCGGTGCGGGGGACGACATCGCGCTCGTCGTCGTCCGGCTGTGACCCCGCGTCCCGGTGGACCGTCAGCCAGGCGAACCGCACCGTCTCGGGGCCGCTCCGGGGCCTCCGCCGCTGTTGCGCCGGGCGGGTGGCGGGCGGATTCTGGAACGTGATGAAACGGGCCGGTGAGGCGCCATGAGTCCAGGGAAGGCCGCCGGGGACGGCGAGTTCCGAAGCCCCCTGGACGTCACCAGGGCGGCTACCGTGGTGCTCGACGGCCAGGGTGTGGTCATCGGCTGGAGCGCCGCTGCGGAGCGTCTCCTGGGCTACGGGCCCCAGGAGGTCATCGGGCGACCGGTCGGAACCATCCTGGAACCCGCTTCCCGGCCCGCGGGCCGTCGCGGTCGCCCGGAAGCAGTGGTTCCGTCGCTCGTCGAGGAGAGCGACGTGTACGTGGCCGTCCACCGTGACGGGCACCGGCTGCTGCTCGCCGTCGCCGTCTGTCCGCTGGCCGGCGGGGGAGTGGCCGGACGCGTGCTGGTGGCGACCGAGCGCGAGGGGCTCATCCTGTGGGAGTCCCGGCTCGCCATGCTGCACGGTCTGGCCACCCAGTCGCCCGTCGGCCTCGCCATCCACGACACCGACCTCCGGCTCACCTGGTGCAACGCCGCCTACGAGGAGGAGATCGGGCGGCCGTTCTCGGCGTTCCGGGGCATGCGGGGCGACGAGCTCTACCCCGGCGGCAGGTTCGTCACGCCGGGGTACCCCGAAACGCTCGACGCGGTCATCCGGCACGTGCTGGAGACCGGTGAGCCGTTCCTCGACCTGCACTTCCTGGGCGAGCAGCCGAGCGACCCCGGCACGGACCACCTGTGGTCCTGTTCCTACTACCGGTTGCAGGACCCCGGCGGCTACGTGTTCGGCGTCTGCGAGGACGCATTCGACATCTCCGACCGGTACGAGGCGCAACGGCAGTTGAACCTGCTGGTCGAAGCCGGCCGTCACATCGGGACGACCCTGGACGTCGTCATGACGACGCAGGAGCTGGCCCGGGTGGCGGTGCCCGGGTTCGCCGACACCGTGGAGGTCGACATCGCGGCGGCGGTACTGGACGGTGAACTTCCCAGTGGCGCAGGGGAGGAGGGACTGGAGCTCATCCGGACGGCCCGCCGTTCGACGGCGACCACCGGGCCGGGAACGGAGACCGCCGGGCCGCTGTTCCGGCAGGACCGGACGGTGGTGTATCCGGTCGGATCGCCACAGCACCGCAGCCTCGCCTCCGGCGGGCTCGTCCGCGACGACGACACCATGGTGGTGCCGTTGCGGGCCGGGGGACACGCGCTCGGACTCGTCACCTTCGTGCGGGTCGGCGGGTCGGCGGCCGTGTTCGACCGCAGCGCCGTCGCCCTCGCGGACGAACTCGTCACGAGGGCCGCGGTCTGCATCGACAACGGGCGCCGGTTCACCCGTGAGAGGGCGGCGGCACTGGCCCTCCAGCGGCAGCTCCTACCGCAGCACCTCCCGTCCCACTCGGCGGTGGACCTTGCCCATCGGTACCTCCCCACGGACGACGTGACGGGAGTGGGAGGCGACTGGTACGACGTCATCCCCCTGTCGGGGACGCGGGTGGGGCTCGTCGTCGGGGACGTGGTGGGCCACGGGCTGCACGCCGCGGCCACCATGGGACGGTTGCGCACGACCGTGCGGGCGCTCGCCCCCATGGACCTGCCTCCGGACGAACTCCTCAAGCGCCTCGACGACCTGGTGGGGCAGGCGGCGGAGGACCGCACGGGCGCCGCAGGGGCGCCGGCCGAAGGCGTCGACGACGTGGCGACCGGGGCCACCTGCCTCTACGTGGTCTACGACCCCGTGTCACGGCGCTGCACCATGGCGCGTGCGGGCCATCTGCCCCCGGCGATCGTCCACCCCGACGGCGGACTCGTCTTCCCGGACCTCCCCGTCGGCCCGCCGCTCGGGGTCGGTGGTGCGCCGTTCGAATCACTGGAGATCGAGCTACCGGTCGGCAGCCTGGTGGCGATGTTCACCGACGGTCTCGTGGAGAACCGCGACCGGGACGTCGACCTGGGTCTCGAAACCCTGAAGGCGGTGCTCGGCGACGGCCGGGGGTCCCTGGCGGACATCTGCGACCGCATCGTCGCCGAACTGCTGCCGGAAGGCATGACGACCGACGACACGGCGTTGCTGGTGGTCCGCACCCGTGAGCTCGACGGCCACCGCGTCGCCACCTGGGGCCTTCCCGCCGAGCCGGTCGCGGTCGGCCACGCCCGCGAGGTCGCGGCCGAACGGTTGCGCGACTGGGGGCTGGAGGAGCTGGTGTTCTCCACCGAACTGATCGTCAGCGAGCTGGTCACCAACGCCGTCAGGTACGCGGAGGGCCCGCTGTCCCTGCGCCTCATCCACGACCGTACGCTCGTGTGCGAGGTGGCGGACGCCGGTCACACCTCACCCCATCTGCGCCACAGCGCCGCCGACGACGAAGGCGGCCGGGGGCTGTTCATCGTCGCCCGGCTCGTCCAGCGCTGGGGGACGCGCTACGGCCGCTCGGGCAAGACCATCTGGACCGAGCAGGCACTGCCGGGAGCCGACGGCCGGACGGCTGCACTCGTGTGAGGCGGGGCGCCGCATCGTCGCCCCGGCCGGGGGGAGCGGGATCCTCGCGCCGGGGACGGAGGGTGGGTAGCGGACCGTGCCGCCGTCGGTCGACAGAACAGGACGCGCACTGCCGGGGACTGACGCCGCACGCGTCCCCGAGCAGGACGCCCGGCGTCAGCGGGCGAGCGCGAGCACCATCAGCCGGTGCCAGTCCAACCGCGGCCGCGGCCTCGGCACTCCGGGGCGGGTGCGCGGTACCCGGACCCGCAGCGCAGCCGGTCTGATGAGGCAGTGCACCGGTGCGGGCAGGGTGAGGGCCTCACCGTCCACGCCCACGTGGACCACGGGCCCGTCGGTGTCGACGACGACTTCCCGGGCGGTGAACACGGTGAGACCGGACGACCGCTCGCCGCCCAACAACTGCGCCGCCTGCGCCGCACTGTCGACGGTGATGCCCACGACGCCGAGCAACCCGGAATCCAGTCGGTCACGGCGTGCGACGGCGGTCCGGTCCCCCATCCGGTAGGGGTTGTTGCTCACCAGCACGGCTTGCGGCGAGGCGAGCGTGGTGCCCGCGGCCCGTACGGTCAGCACCGGTCCGGCTCGGTGCGTCAACACGTCCGGGAAGAGCTGGAGGGCCGTGCGCAGCTTGTCGTCGCGATAGGCGTCGCTGCGCACCACGGAGGCGTAGGCACCGAACGACGCGTTGTTCACGAACACCCGCTCGCCGATGAGTCCCAGGTCGACCGTGAGCTCGACGCCGTCGGTGAGGGCGTCCAGGCTCGTCGCCGGGTCGGTGCGGTCGAGCCCGAGGTCCAGGGCGAAGTGGTTCCTGGTTCCCGCGGGAATCACCATGAAGGGGACACCGTGCTCGGCCGCCACGGCGGCGACGAGGGCCTGCGTGCCGTCGCCTCCTGCCACGCCGAGCAGGTCCGCACCGTTGGCCACGGCTTCGCGGGCCAGCGCAGCGACGTCGGTGTGCCGGGCCGGATCGAGGAGCGCGGTCCTGGCCCCGGCGCGTTCCGCCTTCTCCTGCAGGCCGAAGCGCTCGACCTTGCCGCCTCCGGAACGAGGATTCATGATCAGGAAGGGGCGTTCGGGAGCGGGTGCCGTGACCGCCGGCCGACCCGTTCGGCGTACGTCGGCGGCCAGTGCCTCCCAGCCGGCGCAGGTGGCCAGTGCCCCCAGTAGCAGGCAGAGCACGACCACCCACAACAGCCCCGAGCGGACGTTCAGCCAGATCACGACGCCGGGCACCGCCAGTGCGAGCGCCGCAGCGCACCCCCGCGCGGGGCCGCGCCGGGTCAGCGCCCACCACACGGCGGCCGCGGTGACGGCTGCCCCCGCAAGCCCGACCAGCATCAGGCCGACTCCCCGAAGCCCGCCGCCCACCAGGAGCAGCGTGATCGCGGCCGTGGCGGCGACGAGGGCGAGGAGTGCCCACCGGCGCTGTGTGCGGACCGTGCGGGCCGGCTGGCCTTTGCCGTCCATGTCACCTCCGGTCTCCCTACGGCCATTGCACAACCGGTGGGGCCGGCCCGCCTCCCCGGGCGGCACCCACTCTCCGGGCGGCACCCGATGGCGATCTTGACGGGGCGCTGCGATCATGAGGGTCCTGACCGACGCACAACGGTGGGACCCATGGCTGAGGAAGCCGAGCTGAATCCGAGCGGGGACCCGTTGCTGGCCGCGAAGTTCGCGATGCCCGCCGTACCGCAGACCTTCGTGGCGAGGCAGCGCCTGGTGGACCGGCTCACCGAGGGCACACGGGGTCCGTTGACCGTGATCACCGGCCCGGCCGGTGCGGGCAAGACGACGCTCGCGTCCTCGTGGGCGCAGGCGGAGGCGGCGCCGGGCCCCGTGGTCTGGCTCACCGTCGAGAGGGGGGACAACGCCCCCGGAGTCTTCTGGGCGTACGTCCTCGGGGCCTTCCGCTACCACCGGGTCCCGCTGCCCGGGGGCATCGGCAGTCCCGCCAGGGCGGACGACGTCGACCACGCGCTGATCGTCCGGCTCGCAGCCGCGTTGGCGGAGCAGCCCGAGCCCGTCGTCCTCGTCCTCGACGGCCTCG
This sequence comes from Streptomyces sp. NPDC059169, assembly GCF_042755225.1. Classification (NCBI taxonomy): domain Bacteria; kingdom Bacillati; phylum Actinomycetota; class Actinomycetes; order Kitasatosporales; family Streptomycetaceae; genus Streptomyces; species Streptomyces sp. NPDC059169. The sequence goes on from NZ_JBHZCF010000014.1 coordinate 19,111, forward strand.
AACACGCAGCAGCCGCGGGCGTGGCGACCGATCTGGAGTTCGTCCTGGCCCATGCCGGGCCGTCCCTGAGGCTCGTCCTCACCGGCCGGGTCGATCCTGCGCTCCCGCTGCACCGCTACCGTGCGGAAGCCCGGATCTGCGAGGTCCGGAGATCCGAGCTGGCCTTCACACCTCGTGAGGCCGCCCAACTGCTGCGCCGCCACGGACTGACGCCCCCGCAGGAGGACGTCGGCGTGCTCACCGACCGCACCCAGGGCTGGGCGGCGGGACTCCGGCTGTGCGCCCTGGCCATGCAACGGGCCGAGGACACCGAGGACTTCGCCCGGTCGTTCGCCGCGTCGCAGAACGCCGTGGCCGACTACCTGATGGCGGAGGTGCTCGATGCCCAGTCGGCCGAGACCCAGGACCTGCTCGTGCGCACCAGCGTCCTCTCGCACATCCACCCACGACTTGCCGACGCACTCACGGGACGGGAGGACTCCGGGCCCGTCCTGGCCCGGCTCGCGCGCGAGAACGCGTTCGTCGAGCCGATCGGTGACACCCCCTGGTACCGCTGCCACCCCCTGTTCGCCGAAGTCCTGCGCGCCCATCTGCGCAGCCGGTCCCCTTCGCTCGGCACCCGTATGCACCGGGAAGCGGCACACTGGCTCGCCCGTCACGACAGGTTGACGGACGCCCTCGAACACGCCGCGGCGGCGGAGGACTGGGAGTACGCCGCGGCCCTCCTCGTCGACCGGCTCGCCGTCGGCCGCCTGCTCACCGGGCCGGACAGTCACCGCCTGGAACGGCTCTTCAGCGGTATGCCCGTCGGCGTGTCCGGGGCCGCCCCGGCACTCGCCGCCGCCGCGTGTGCCCTCGCCTGCGGTGACGTCGAGGAGGGCCGCAAGCAGCTCGACGGCGCCCAGACCGCTCCGTCCGGCCCTGACGACGACACCGAAGAGGTCCCCGAACGGTCGCTGACCCGGGCACTGCTCCGACTGCTCGCCGGCGCGCCGGCCGAACCGGGCACCGAGGCGTCGGGCGACACCGGTCCCTGCCCCGCGGACCATCCCGACCGCGAGGCGCGCGCGGCCATGTCGCGCGTCTCCGGAACCCGGCTCGCGCAGCACCCCGAGATCGAAGCGCTGTGCCGCTACGGCAGGGCCCGGGCCTTCCTGGCGGCGGGCCGACGGGGCGAGGCGCGGCAGGCATTCGACGAGGCCCTGGCCGCGGCCACGGATGCCCGGACCCTGACGGTCCGTTATCACTGTTTGGGCGCCCTCGGCCTGGCCGAAGCCGTGGACGGCCTGCTCCAGGAGGCCGCTGCACACGCCGGTGAGGGGTTGAAGACCGCGGAGGAACACGGCATTCCGGTCGGTCACCGCACGGCCCTGTGCCATCTTGCGCTCGCGACCGTCGCCTCGGGCCGGGGCGACCTCCAGGGCGCACGTCGGCACCTCGAGGCCGCGGGAGGCACGGCCCAGGATCCGCTGGCCGCGGCCGAAGGGGCGGTCCTCCGCTCCCGTCTCGAACTGGCGCACGGACGGACGGAAGCCGCTCTGACAGCGCTGGAGGACGTGCCGGTCGCCCCCGGCGCGCCGTACGGCGGGGGCGAAGCCGCACGCCGGGTCGCCGTCGCCCGCTCCGTCGTACACCTCGCCCGGGGTGACGCGGACGCCGCCCGTGCCGCGCTGCGCCACGCCCCCGGCCGGGGGCCCGCCCACGTCATCGCCTCGGCGGGCGCCCACTTGGCTGGCGGCGACCCGGAAAGGGCACGCCGTCTGCTGGCCCGGCTGGATCACGAAGGAATCGGTCCTGGCGATCGGGTCCGCGCGCAGCTCGTCGAGGCCCGGGCCGCGACGACCGAGGAGGACACAGCCCGTGCGGTGGTGCTCCTCGGCCGAGCGCTGCGCACCGCACGCCCGCAGCAACTGCGCGAGCCGTTCTCCGAAGCCGGCCCATGGCTCCGCCACCTGCTCGCGCGCGCGCCCGAACTCAGCTCCGCGCACACCTGGTTGACCGAACGCGGCACGGATTCCGGTGGCCGGCACGGCTCCACGGCGGCAAGCGAAAACCCACCGCTCCTCGTCGAACACCTGAGTCCGCGCGAATGCGATGTCCTGCGGTGTGCCGCGCAGATGATGTCGACGGAAGAGATCGCGGCGGAGATGTTCGTGTCCGTCAACACCGTCAAGACGCACCTGAAGAGCATCTACCGGAAACTGTCGGTGTCCCGTCGCAACGAGGCGGTACGGCGTGCCCGGGACGCCGGACTGATCTGACGGCCGCTCCCGGCCGCGCCGGTGCCCCCGGCACGTGGCCGGCGGGGTCACCTCCTCCGGGTGATGCGCGGCGGGTCCCGCGCCGTGGAGCATGGTGCAAGAGCCCCTCGCCCTCGGGGAAGGGGAGCCCCTAGCCCACGGGGGAGTACGCGCATGCGATACGAGTTCCGTGTCTCCGGTCACCTGTCCCCGGCACTCGCCGGCGCGTTCCCTGAGCTGGACGAGGCGATGGTGCACGAGGAGACCGTCCTGTTCGGTCCCGTCACCGACGAAGCACACCTCTACGGGCTGCTGTTGCGTTTCCAGGACCTCGGCCTGCACGTCGTGGAGCTGCGCCGGTTGCCCGACTGACGGGCGCCTAAGGTGATGCGGTCAGCCGGAGCCGACCGCGGCCGGTCCTGCCTCGCGCAGGTGGGGGTTGCGCCGGACGGTCCGCTCGAACCACGCGCCGTAGCGCTCGCTCAGCCACACCGCGGACGCCCCGTGCAGCAGGACGCTGAGCCCCACGGTGACGGCGACGACCTCGCCCAGTACCCCCGCCCCCGGGACGTGCTCCTCCACCGCGATCAGCCCGAGGACCAGCGATGCGAGACCTCGCGGGCCGAACCAGCCCACGTACGCCACGGTGGGGAGGCGTAGCCCGCTGCCGACCAGTGCGAGCGCGACCGGCACCATGCGGACCGCGGTGAGGCTCAGGAGCGCGTACAGGACGACCCGCCAGTCCAGGTGCGCCAGCGCCGGCCCGAGCAACACCGCACCGAACGCGAGGAACGTCATCGCAGCGAGCAGCGAGGCGAGGTTCTCGGCGAACTCGTGGGGCCGCCCGCCGTACGCGTCCCCGTTCCGCTCACCGGGCAGCATCCCCAGGCGCAGGTGCGCCGCGAAGGCGAACCCGGCCGTCCACGCGGCGATGAATCCACTGCCTCCGATGCCTACCGCCGCGGCGTACGCGGCCAGTGCGGCGGACAGCATCGTCAGCTGGCTCCCCTCGCGACCCACCCAGTCGGCCGCCCCTGCCCGGCGCAGCAGCCAGCCGCCACCCCGTCCGATCACCAGACCCATCGCCGCGCTGAGGACCAGCGAGCGCCAGAAGATGCCCACGAGACCCTGCTCGGCCGCCGCCGTACCGGGAAGTGCGGTGAGGAAGAGGATGAAGAAGGGGAGGACCACGCCGTCGTTGACGCCGCACTCCACGTTGAGTCCGTTGCGCACGAGCAGCGGAAGCCGAGGGTTGCTGATCGCCGCCCGGGCGACCGCTGCGTCGGTGGGCGCCAGGATCGTGGCGACGAGCGCCAGCTCCCACAGGGAGAGCCCCGGCAGCAGCGGCCACGCCAGCAGCCACCCGGCCCCGATCATCAGCGGGAGGGCGACGGCGGCGAGCCGGGCCGGCAGGAAGCCTCCGTGGTGCAGGTCCCGGCCGCGTACCGCCATTGCGTCGGTGAAGAGCACCAGGGCGAGTGCGGCTTCGGCCAGTACCAGCACGGGACCCGCGTTGCGCGCGAGGTCGAGGACATCGATGCCGGCGGGACCGATCAGCACGCCGCAGCCGGTGAAGACCATTGCGGCGGTGACCGGCGTGACCGTGATCCGCTTCGAGACGAGCGCATAGCCCGCGGTGACCGCCGCGACGGCCACGCCCGTCCAGGCGTTCCCTCCGCTCACGGTCGTTCGCCCGGCCCAGCGGCGCCGTGCCGCGGACCGCTGGGGACGCCGTCGTCCGACCGGTCGCCTCCGGCGCCTCGCTTGTCTGACATGCCTCACCCACCGGATGTGCGAAGTCACGGAGCGTTCATCCTCGGTCACCGGGCTGCGCGTCACACCACCGACACGCGGGCTCCCGACCGTCGTACGGGGGTCGGCACCCGGGGCCGATTCACCCGTGGGGGGTGAGGGAACCGCCGTTCAGCCGTCCCACACTGGCGGCGAGCGGACGGCTGACGTCCGAAACGAAACGGCAGGAGGACGGCGATGGGCGGCACTGTCTACCTCGCGTACGACTATCCGGTTCTGGGCGCGTTCTGGACCGTGATGTGGATCTTCCTCTGGGTCATGTGGTTGATCCTGCTCTTCCGGGTCATCATGGACCTCTTCCGCGACCACGAGATGAACGGCTGGGCCAAGGCGGCCTGGCTGCTCTTCGTGCTGATCGTCCCGTTCCTCGGCGTCCTCGTGTACGTGATCGTGCGCGGCCGGGACATGGGGAAGCGCGAGGTCCAGCAGGCCCGGGAACAGCAGGAGGCCTTCAACGACTACATCCGGCAGACCGCGAAGGGCTCCGGAACCACCGACGAACTGGCCAGACTGTCCGAACTCAAGGCCAAGGGAGACCTCAGCGACGAGGAATTCCAGCAGGCCAAGCAGAAGCTCCTGCGCTGAGCCGAAGCGCGGGCCGACCGGCAGCACGAGGTGACACCAATGACGCAGCAGACAACCCACGTACGTTCCGGGCGCGATGCCGTCGCCGGCGGGTTCGTGACCTTCGCCGCAGTGATACTCATCGTCGCAGGGATCCTCGATCTCTTCCGGGGGATCATGGGCATCGCCAAGGACAACGTCTTCGTCGCAACGCCCCTCTACGTCTTCCGCTTCGACCTCACGGCATGGGGCTGGATCCACCTGATATTCGGAGTCATCGCCATCGTGGTGGGTTTCAGCCTCTTCCGGCCCGCCACGTGGACCCGGGTCGCGGGCATCGTCATCGCGGGGCTGCTGCTGATCGCCAACTTCCTCTCCCTGCCCTACTACCCACTGTGGTCCCTGGTGGCGATCGCGCTCTGCATCGCCGTCATCTGGGCCCTGTGCGTGGTTCGCGAGGACGACGAGCGATCTCCCGCTTGACGCGCATCCACCGGCCGTGAGGGACCCACCGGCCGCCACTTCTACGCCGGCCGTGGCGGACTCCACCGGCCGCCACTTCTACGCCGAACAGCCCATGCCCGCCGTCCGCCGCCAGGGCCCGCCCGTCGGGTCCTGGCGGCGCGTTCGCCCGGGCACCCGGCGGGGTCGTTTCGGACGGCCCCGCCCTCTTGGTGCGCCCGCCGCCCGCCCGTGTGGTGCACTGGGCCCAAGCGGGCGCACACCAGCCCACCGGCCGTCGAGGGTTTCAGGAGCAGCTTTGACCAGCTACCGGCAACCTGGCCTGGTCCTCACGGACCGCCACTTCACCGTCCCCCTCGACCACTCCGACCCCGCGGGGGAGCAGATAGCACTCTACGGCCGGGAGATCGTCTCGAGCGCCCGTGCCGGATCCGACCTGCCTTGGTTGGTCTACCTGGAGGGCGGGCCGGGCTTCGGCGCGCGCCGCTTTCCGGGCAAGCATGCCTGGCTCGGGCGTGCCGTGCAGGAGTACCGGGTGCTGATGCTCGACCAGCGAGGGACCGGGCTGTCCACCCCGGCCAACCGCCAGACCCTGCCCATGCGCGGCGGACCGGAAGAGCAGGCCCGCTACCTGGCCCGCTTCCGCGCGGACGGCATCGTCCGCGACTGTGAAGCCGTGCGGCGCCAGCTGACCGGCGGGGCGCGCTGGACCGTGCTGGGCCAGAGCTTCGGCGGCTTCTGCGCGACCCACTACCTCTCGACCGCCCCCGAGGGCCTGCGGACCGTTCTGATCACGGGCGGGCTCCCGTCGCTCCGCGCCGGCGCGGAAGACGTCTACCGAGCCGCGTACCCGCGGATCGAGCGCAGGAACCGAGCCCACTACGCGCGCTACCCGCAGGACGTCGAACGCGCCCGCCGCGTCGTCGAGCACCTCGCCGAGCACCGGACCGTGCTCCCCGGCGGATACGTCCTCACCCCTGAGGCGTTCCAGTCGCTCGGGATCCAACTCGGCACCGGGGACGGCAGCCACCAACTGCACTACCTGCTGGAGAACACCTTCGTCCGTACGGCGGGCGGGAACGAACTCTCCGACGCCTTCCGGGAAGGCGTTCTCACGTCCCTGTCGTACGCAGCGCATCCGCTGTACGCCGTGCTTCACGAGGCGATCTACGCCCAAGGGGAGGCGCCGACGGACTGGGCGGCCGAGCGCGTGCGTGCCGAGTTCCCGCAGTTCGACGCCGCCAAGACACTGGCCGGGGACGCACCACTGCTGTTCACCGGCGAATCCGTTCACCCGTGGCACTTCGAGGTCGACCCGGCGCTGCGGCCACTGCGGGAGGCCGCCGCCGTCCTCGCCGCACGTACTGACTGGCCCGCGCTGTACGACGCCGAGCGCCTCGCGGCCAACGAGGTCCCGGTGGCCGCCGCGATCTACCACGACGACATGTACGTCGACACCGGCCACTCCCTCGCGACGGCACGGGCCATCCGTGGACTGCGCACCTGGGTGACCGACGAGTTCGAGCACGACGGCGTCCGCACCTCCGGTCCACGGGTGCTGGACCGGCTGCTCGCCCTCGTACGCGACGAGGTGTAGTGCGGCCGGGGAAGGGCTCGGACATGACCGAAACCCGGCTTGCGCCCATGCCAGAGGATTGGGCCCGCTGTCTCGCCGTCGTGGCCCACCCCGACGACCTCGAGTACGGGTGTGCCGCGGCCGTGGCCTCCTGGACGGACGCCGGGAAGGAGGTCGTGTACCTGCTCGCGAGTCGTGGCGAGGCAGGGATCGACACCGTCGAGCCGGCGGTCTGCGGACCGCTGCGGGAGCGCGAGCAGCGGTCCGGTGCCGCGGTCGTGGGAGTGTCCGTGGTCGAGTTCCTCGACCACAGGGACGGCGCGATCGAGTACGGGCTCGGGCTACGTCGGGACATTGCCGCCGTGATCCGGCGCCACCGCCCCGAACTGGTTGTCACGCTCAACCACCGGGACACCTGGGGGCCCGCGGTGGGAGGTGCGTGGAACACCCCCGATCACCGCGCGGTCGGTCGAGCCGTCTTCGATGCGGCCGCCGATGCCGGCAACCGGTGGATCTTCCCCGAACTGTTCACCGAGCAGGGCCTCGAACCGTGGAACGGGGTGCGTTGGGTCGCCGTGGCGGGTTCCGCCACGCCCACCCACGCCGTGGACGCGGCCCCGGGGTTGGAGCGCGCCGTCCGGTCGTTGCTGGCGCACCGCACGTACCTCGAGGCGCTGACGGACGAGCCGCCGGAGACGTACTGCCGTACCTTCCTGACCGGCACCGTCCAGGCGCTGGCGGAGCGGTTCGGCGGGCGTCCGGCCGTGGGCTTCGAACTGTTCGGCCGCTGAGGGGCGCCCGTCCGCGCGGCCCGTCGAACGCGCCCCGGCCCGTCGCCTTCGGTTTTGCGGGCGGCAGGTGCGAGGGGAAGACCCTCCGCTGACCGACCTGGGACACACGGACGGAGCGGCCTCCCTCGCACTGCGGTGTGAGCGGGCGTCGGCACGGCCCGGGCGGGCGGGAGACCGGGTGCGGCGGCCGGTCCCCATGGCCTCGTCCTGAGAATGGGGCACGGGAGCCGGGGCGGGGCGGAGCCCCTGCCGGCGAAGTGGACCGGGCGGGTGGTTCCCCTAGGGGCAAGCGACCGCTTAGTATGCGATCGTTCGGTACCGGTCGAGTCTTTGTGGAGGCCCCAATGCAGGCATGGCGAGTCCACCGGAACGGCGAGCCGAGGGAGGTGATGCACCTCGAAGAGGTCGACATGCCGGAGCCGGGCGAGGGACAGGTCCTGATCGAGGTGCGGGCGGCGAACGTCAACTTCCCCGACGCGCTGCTGTGCCGGGGCCAGTACCAGATCACCCCGCCCCTGCCGTTCACCCCGGGGGTCGAGTTCTGCGGCCGGACCGAGGACGGCAGGCGCGTCATCGCCACCGCCGCGCTGCCCCACGGAGGCTTCGCCGAGTACGCCGTGGCCGAGGCGGCCGCGGTGCTGCCGGCCCCGGAAGCCCTGGACGACGCCGAAGCGGCCGCCCTGCACATCGGCTACCAGACCGGATGGTTCGGGCTCCATCGCCGGGCCCACCTCCAGGAAGGCGAGACCCTGCTGGTGCACGCCGCGGCCGGCGGCGTGGGCAGCGCCGCCGTCCAACTCGGCAAAGCCGCGGGTGCCCGGGTCATCGGCGTCGTCGGCGGGCCGCACAAGGCGGCCGTCGCCCGCGAGCTGGGCTGTGACGTCGTCATCGACCGGCGCACCGACGACGTCGTCGCAGCGGTGAAGGACGTCACCGGCGGCCGCGGCGCCGACGTGATCTACGATCCCGTCGGGGGCGACGCCTACGCCCAGTCCGCCAAATGCGTGGCCTTCGAAGGCCGCATCCTGGTCGTCGGCTTCGCCAGCGGCAGCATCCCCACCCCCGCACTCAACCACGCGCTGGTCAAGAACTACTCGATCGTCGGCCTGCACTGGGGCCTGTACAACGTCAAGGATCCGAAATCGGTCCTGCGCTGCCACGAGATCCTGACCGACTACGCGGCCAAGGGCCTCGTCAAACCGCTCATCAGCGAACGGGCCGGCCTGGAGGACGCCGCCGGCGCCGTGCAGCGCGTGATCGACGGCACCACGACCGGTCGACTCGTCATCCTCCCGGAAGGAGCCACCGCATGACCGACGCCGCTGAACTGCGGGCCCGGACGCGGGACCTGCTCGCCGCACACCCGCCGACCACCACCAGCCGCGAGGACTTCCTCACCGCCCGCTTCGACGCCGGTCTCGCCTGGGTGCACTACCCCGCCGGACTCGGCGGCCTCGACGCACCCCGCTCGCTCCAGGCGGTCGTGGACGCGGAACTCGAAGCCGCCGGCGCACCCGACAACGACCCCCGCCGCATCGGCATCGGTCTCGGCATGGCGGCACCCACGATCCTCGCGTACGGCACCGAGGAACAGAAGCGGCGCTTCCTGCGGCCGTTGTGGACCGGCGAGGAGGTGTGGTGCCAGCTGTTCAGCGAGCCGGGTGCGGGCTCAGACCTGGCTGCGCTCGGGACCCGAGCCGTCCGTGACGGCGACGCGTGGACCGTCGACGGCCAGAAGGTGTGGACGTCCAGTGCCCACCTCGCCCGGTGGGCCATCCTCATCGCCCGCACCGACCCGGACGTCCCCAAGCACCGCGGCATCACCTACTTCGTCTGCGACATGACCGACCCCGGGGTCGAGGTCAGGCCGCTGCGCCAGATCACCGGCGAGGCGGAGTTCAACGAGGTATTCCTCAGCGGGGTGCGCATCCCCGACGCACACCGCCTGGGCGCCGTGGGAGACGGCTGGAGCGTCGCCAGGACGACGCTCATGAACGAACGCGTCTCGATCGGAGGCATGCGCCTGCCGCGGGAAGGCGGCATGATCGGCCCCGTCGCACGCACCTGGCGCGACCGACCCGAACTCCGCACCCACGAACTGCACCAGCGCCTGCTCGCCCTCTGGGTGGAGGCCGAGGTGGCCCGGCTCACCGGCGAACGCCTCCGTCAGCAACTCGCGGCGGGCCAACCGGGCCCGGAGGGCTCCGGGATGAAGCTCGCCTTCGCGCGGCTCAACCAGCAGATCAGCGGCCTGGAAGTGGAACTCCGCGGCGAGGAGGGTCTGTTGTACGACGACTGGACCATGCGCCGACCGGAACTCGTCGACTTCACCGGACGGGACGCCGGATACCGCTACCTCCGGTCGAAAGGCAACTCCATCGAGGGCGGCACCAGCGAGGTGTTGCTCAACATCGTCGCCGAACGGGTGCTCGGACTGCCGGCCGAGCCGCGCAACGACACGGACGTCGCCTGGAAGGACCTCGCACGATGACCGCACAGCCCGACCTCCTCTACACCGACACCGAGGACCACCTCCGGTCCGCGGTGCGTTCGCTGCTCGCCGACCGCACCGACACCCGCGGCCTGCTCGCCCGCATCGAGACCGGCGACCCCTACGACCCTGCGCTCTGGACGTCCCTCGCCACGGACATCGGTGCCGCGGGCCTCCTCGTTCCGGAGAAGCTGGGCGGTCAGGGGGCCACCCACCGGGAGGCCGCCGTGGTCCTGGAGGAGCTGGGCCGAGCCGCCGCACCCGCTCCGTACCTCACGAGCTCCGTCATCGCGACCGAGACCCTGTTGGGGCTCGCCGACCGGAGCGACGCCGTCACCGCACTCCTCGGAGATCTGGCCGCCGGCCGCACCGTCGCGGTGCTCGCCCTCCCGCTCGCCACCGCGCCCGGTGCGTCGCTCCCCGAAGGCGGAGCCACCGCCGTCGCGGACGCCGCGATCGCGGACGTCCTGCTCGTGCCGGGGTCGGACGGCCTCCGCATGGTGCAGCGAGAGGACGCACGGGTCGAACCGCTCACCTCCTTCGACCTGACCCGACCACTCGCCTCGGTCACCGTCGAAGGCACCCCCGGGGTGCGACTCGCCGACGCGGAGACATCACGCACGGCCGTGCGCCGCGGACTCCTCGCCGGAGCCGGGCTTCTCGCATCCGAGCAGCTCGGACTGGCCGAGTGGTGTTTGGAGGAGACCGTCCGGTACACCCGGGAAAGGCACCAGTTCAACCGGCCCGTCGGCTCCTTCCAGGCGTTGAAGCACCGTTTGGCGCAGCTGTGGCTGGAGGTCGCGCACGCGCGTGCGGCCGCACGGAACGCCGCGGACGCACTCGCGACGGAGAGCGCGGAAGTACCGCTCGCCGTGTCCGTCGCGCAGGCCTACTGCTCGCGCGTCGCCGTGCACGCCGCGGAGGAGTGCATCCAGATGCACGCGGGGATCGGCATGACCTGGGAACACCCCGCCCACCTCCGCCTGAAGCGGGCGAAGGCGGACGAGATCGCGCTCGGTACCCCGGGGCGCCACAAGGAACTGCTGGCGGACCTGGTCTCGCTGCCCGCACCCCGGTGAAACGTGCCCGGTGCGGCGCCCCCGGCGGGCGCCGCACCGGCGGCCGCACCCGAGCGACTCCCGCCGCCGGTCGACCCCGCCGACATCCGCGGTCCCACGGGCTCGTGATGCATCCGGCACGGACCCGACGGCCGGTTGTGCACGGGTCCGGTCAACCGGCAGCGCGACGACCACCCGATCGGCGGCCACGCCAGTCGGCCGTTCGGCGCCCCGTCTCCGCCACACTGACGCCCGAATGCCGCACATTCCCGGGTGCGGCGGAGGGAGGCCGACCATGGTGGTTTCGATTTCGGTGGTGCTTCTGCTGCTCGTCCTCGCGGTGATTTTCCTCCGCAACGGCGGGCTCAAGCTGTCGCATGCGCTGGTGTGCGCCCTGCTCGGGTTCTTCCTCGCGGGCACGAACATGGCACCCACCATCAACGACGGTGTTTCCGCAACCGCAGACGTGGTCGGGCGCCTGCACCCCTGAGGGCTCCGAGCAGGCGCCCGCCGTGCCGGGCGTGGACGTCGAGTGCACACCCGCGCTCACGTCACCGCCCGGCGTAGTCGCGGTGGGCCGGCGGAAGCCGCCCCGGGCCGCGGGCCAAGGCCGGGTACGGCCCCGGACCGCATGCGGCCCGCGACTGCGGGAGACAACACCCCGCCACGAGCGTTGAATGGACGGTATGGGTGGTGCGAAGGGCGTACGACTGAACCGTGCACGCCACGCCGCGACCGGCACGGCCGCTTCGCTCGCCGTGATCATCGCGCTGACGTCGGCTGCCGCTCCAGCGGACCGGTCACCAGATCCTGCAGCGCCCCCGGCGTCGCCCACCCCCGAGGCGCCGCCGCCACAGCCGCCGCCGCAACTCACCCAGGCCGACGTGGACCGTGCCGTCGCGAGGCTCGACAGCACCGTCGAGACCATGAGGAAGCGCACGGGCGTGCCCGGAGTCGCCGTCGGCGTGGTGTACAAGGACCGCGTGATCCACCTCAAGGGCTTCGGCGAGCGGAAGGTCGGGGAGCCGGAGGCGGTGGGGCCCGACACCGTCTTCCAGCTCGCCTCGCTGTCGAAGCCGATCGCATCGACCGTGATCGCCGGGGCCGTCGGCGACAAGACCGTCGACTGGAACACGACGGTCGCCGAGCACCTGCCCGGCTTCGCACTCAAGGACCCTTGGGTGACCCGTCACGCCACGATCACGGACCTGCTCTCGCACCGCAGCGGGCTCCCGGACCACGCAGGCGACCTGCTCGAAGACCTCGGCTACGACCAGAACTACGTCCTGAGCCACCTGCGGTACGAGCCGCTCGCCCCGTTCCGCGCCTCCTATGCGTACACCAACTTCGGCTTCACCGCGGCAGCCGAGGCAGTCGCCCGCGCGAAGGGCGTCAGCTGGGAGAAGCTCAGCGAGGACATCCTCTACGAGCCGGCCGGCATGGAAGCCACCAGCTCCGCCTTCGCCGACTACGAGAAGGCGGCGAACAAGGCCGTCACCCACGTCCGGACCGCGGACGGCAGCTGGCAGGCGAAGTACGTCCGGGACGCGGACGCCCAGGCACCCGCCGGTGGCGCCAGCTCGACCGCGAGGGACATGATGCGCTGGCTGCGCCTGCAGCTCGCCGACGGGAAGCTCGACGGGAGGCAACTCGTCGACGCGCAGAGCCTGGAGCACACCCACCTGCCCGAGATCCCCTCCCAGCCGCCCCGCGCACCAGCCGGGCGCACCGGCTTCTACGGCATCGGGTGGAACGTGGGGTACGACGACCAGGGCCGGCTGCGGCTCAGCCATTCCGGTGCCTTCGAGCTCGGAGCCAACACCAACGTCACGATGCTCCCCGGCGAACGGCTCGGCATCGTCGTGCTCACCAACGGCCAGCCCGTCGGGCTGGCCGACGCCGTCGCCCTCGACTTCTTCGACACCGCCCAGTACGGCAGACCGACCATCGACTGGCTGTCCTTCTTCTCCGGACTGTACGAGCAGATGGACGAGCAGGACGGTTCCCGCACGAACTACGCCCGGCCACCCGCGAACGCCCGGCCCGCCCGCGACGACCGCGCGTACACCGGGACGTACGACAGCCCGTACTACGGGAAGGCCGTCGTCACCGAGGACGGCGGCGGCCTCGTCCTCGAACTGGGTCCCGCGCCGCAGAAGTTCCGACTCACCCACTACAGCGGGGACACCTTCAGCTTCCGGACGAAGGGGGAGAACGCGGTCGGCCTGACCGGCGTCACCTTCTCCCCTCACGAAGGGACCTCCCGCAGCTTCCGCGTCGAATACCTCGACGAGAACGGTCTCGGTACCTTCACGCGCAGGTGAGCGGGGCGCGCCGCCGGCCGCTGCTGAAGTGACCGCGAAACCACGGGCATCTGCATGGACACGTGACGCCAACGGCCCTAGCGTCGGGCCCCGGTGCGACCCACGTGACGTCCGACGAGGAGCAGCAGTGTCCCGAAGAGCGCTCGCCCGCGCACTGCCCCTGGTGCTCGCCCTCTGCGCCTACGCGGTCGTCCCCCCGACTGCCGCGCGGGCCGAGGAGATCCCCCGAGCACCCGGACACCGCCTCGTCAGCCCCTACGACGGGGCACCCGCGACCCCACGTCCCGTGCCGGGCCTGCCTCTGCCCCAGAACCCCCACCTCGCGACGAACGGGCGCAGCGGCATGCACGCGGACGCCGCGGGCAGCGGCACCCACCCCTACTCGGGTCCCCTCGGTGTCCGCCCCTCCGTGACCAGCGAGAAGATCGCCCCGATCGGCGGCGAATGCGCCACGGCCACCTTCGACTCGGCCGGCCGTCTCCTCACCGTCTGCGGAACCTTCTCCGGTTTCCTCCTCAAGCTCCTCGATCCACGTACCCTCGGAACCCTCGCCGAATACCGGTTGCCCCAGCGCTCCTCCACCGTCGAAGCCATCACCCGCCTCGACTTCTCGAAGATCTTCAAGGACACCTCCGGCGGAGCCTACTTCTACCTCGACGACCAGGACCGCGTCGTCCTCGCCGACTCCCGCCAGCACGTCCTGCGCATCGCGCACGCACGGGCGGCGGACGGCTCCTGGCGGTTCGCCGTGGAGGACGACTGGGATCTGACGGCGCACGTGCCGCACGACTGCATCAGCTGGACCAACCTCTTCCCGAGCGGCACCTGCGACCCCGTCACCTCCGTGATGCCCGACTGGAACGGCCGGATCTGGTGGGTGACACGTCTCGGCCGGGTCGGCACCGTCGATCCCGCCACCGGGACCGTCCGCTCGGTACGCATCGACGGCGAAGAGATACAGAACTCCTTCTCCGTCGCCGAGGACGGCGTCTTCGTCGTCTCCGACCACGCCCTCTACGGCTTCCTCGGGGACGCCGGAGGCACCCCCCGCGTCCAGTGGCGGCAGACGTACGACCGGGGCACGGGAAGCAAACCCGGCTCGGTGAACCAGGGTTCGGGCACCACGCCCGACCTGTTCGGCCAGGGCGACGACTACGTCGCGATCACCGACAACGCGGACGACCGAATGAACGTCCTGGTCTTCCGGCGCGGCACGGACGTCCCCGCGAAGCGGCGACTCGTCTGCAAGGTCCCCGTCTTCGGCAGCGGTGCCTCGACCACCGACAACTCCCTGATCAGCTGGGGGAACAGCCTGGTGGTGGAGAACAACTACGGCTACGAGAACCTGACGTCCCTCGTCTTCGGCCGCAGCGTGGTGGGTGGTGCCACCCGCATCGACGTGCGGGCGGACGGCAGCGGCTGCGACACCGTCTGGCAGAGCGACGTGCGCTCGCCCTCCACCGTCCCCAAACTCTCCACCGCGAACGGCCTGGTGTACTTCTACGAAAAGCCGCCGCACCCGCTGGGGATCGACGCCTGGTACGTCACCGCCGTCGACTTCCGCACAGGGGAACGCCGCTGGAGCCGTCTCACGGGCACCGGACTGCGCTACGACAACAATTGGGCCCCGATCACCATCGGCCCGGACGGCACGCTCTACGCGGGGGTCTTCAACGGCATCGTCGCCGTACGCGACGAGGACGAGGAGGCCGCGGGGAGCCTCCGCGAGGCCCGTCCGGGGACGGCACGGTCCTGAGCGCGATCCGTCGGCGCAGCACCCGCGCACCCACGGGGATCGTGCCGACCAGGCCCGCCCTGGGCAGGGCAGCGGTGCGGGCGGACGCGGTGGAGTTGCTCACCAGCCGGGCGACGCGCACCCTCGTGGGCCGTGTGCCCGGGGAGGGGCCCCGGACGTGCGGGTGCCCGGAGCAGCTCCCACACAGCTCCGGGCCCGCGTGGGGTGCGTCAGACCATCTTCGGCACGGCCCCCGACGTAGTCGACATGTCGATGACCGCGAACCCCGCTCCCTGCGGGTCGACCAGGGCTGCGAAGCGCCCGAAGGGGCTGTCCATCGGGCCGAAGACCAGCCTCCCGTTCAGTTCCTGCGCTGCGGAGACCGCCTCATCGCAGTTCGGGACTGCCCAGAACACCTGGACGCACGGCCGGGCCTCCTGCGGGAACTCCTCCTCGGACATCTTCATCCGACCGAGGACGGGCCGATCCGCGCCCAGGTTGAAGATCCGGTAGTCGATGTGCTCGTCCTCCATGCGCTGGGTCCCGTACGGGAACACCGCGGGGAAGAAGGCGTCGGACTTCTCGGGTTCGCGCGTGAACACCTCGGCCCACGCGAAGGAGCCGGGCTCGCCCGTTTTCTCGAACCCCTCGTGGGTGCCGGGCTGCCAGACGCCGAAGGCCACCCCGCTCGGGTCCCGCGCCAGGCACATCGATCCGAAGTCACCGACCTGCATCGGCTCCATGAGGACCGTGCCGCCGTTCTGCTTGATCTTCTCGGCGGTCGCCGCGGCATCGGGTGACGCCAGGTACAGGCACCACTGCGACGAGCCCTCCTGGCCGGGCATCGGCGGGACGACCGCGGCGACGGCCTTGCCGTCCGCATACGCCTGCGTGTAGTTGCCGTACTCCGACGTGGCCTCGCCGAACGTCCACCCCAGGACTGCGGAGTAGAAGCTCTTCGCTCCTTCCAGGTCGGAGAACATCGCGTCCGCCCAGATTGGGGTTCCTTCAGGTTGTGCGGCCATGACTGTGACTCTTTCCTCGGTACGGAAGTGTCCGAGGACCGCCTCGGGAGCGGCTGTCCGGCGCCCCGCAGGGTCCTCGGTGCCACGCTAGCCAGCGGGGCGCCCACCCGCTCGGCGACCCGCGAATCAGCCTCCGTAGAAGACACCGATGCCGTTCGCGACCGCGCGTTCCGTCCCACCGCTGGGATGGTTGCGCACGGTCACGGTGCGAGCGCCGTTGGCCCGGGTGACCAGCGTCGAGGAGCCGCCGCCGTCCAGGTTGACCGCGTCGACGGCCCCTGCCTGCCTCAGCACGGACGCGACCTCGGCGACCGTCAGGCCCGAGCGGAACTCCCCGTCCCCGTCCAGTGCCAGGAGCAGGAGCGCGTGGCCGTCGTCGGCGATCCCGGCGGCCGTGCGCACCGCTGAGGTGACGACGTCGAGACCGGACAGGGGCGTGCCGCCGCGCATGATCGGGTAGCCGCCCACCGCGAAGCGGTAGGGGGTGCGTGAACGCCCTTCGACGAGCTGGTGCCGCACGGTCACGGCGTCGCCGATGCGGAGCGACCGCAGCGCTGCCGCACCCGCCTCCCGGCCGACCAGCACCTCCGAGTCCGCCGCGATCGCGCCCTTCCCCGGTGCTCCGGTCGACGCGACGACGCGGCCGCCCCGCACCGTCACCTCATGGGTGTCCGTGCTGCACGGCGCCGCTCTGTCGGTGTCCGTGCCGCATGTCGCACGGAGCCGGGAGACCGTGCCCCACACCGAGGTGAACGCCCCGACCGACCCCACGGGGATCGCGTACTGGTTCAGCCCACCGAGCGGCATCCGGCCCGTGGGCGTCGTCACCGTGCCGTCCAGGGCCAGTCGTCCGAGCCGTGCCGTGCCGTCGCGGCCGACGCCGAGCACGTCACGGGTGGTGGTTCCGGGCGGCAGGGCGGGGCCGAACCGCTGCCCGTTCGGTACGGCCGCCTTGAGTTCCTGCCCGTCGACGACCGCGGGACCGACCGCGGCGCCTGTCGCCGCGACCCCGGGGTGCTGTGTCTCCGTGATGTTGAAGAAGTCACCGTTGACCCCGGCGACGGCGTGTGCGCGGTCGGCGAGTACGGAAACGGGTGCTCTGGCGCCGACCGCTCCCGGGTACAGCAGGCCGACCGAGACCCGGGGGTCGCGAAGGTCCACGGAGAGTAGGTGGGCCCGTGCCGTGCCCTTGGCCGCGGTGATGTCGAACCACCGGTACACCACGCCGGCCGAGACGCGCGTCCACGTCGTCGCCGCGGTCGCCGTGCCGGCCGACGCGAGTCCCGTCACGGCCAGGGCGCACCACGCCAGGATGACGCTGAGCACACACCGGAAGCGAGCTTGACCGATCGTCATATCGTCCCCAGTCGTCTGGTCGACTCCGTTCATTCACCGGAGAGTTGACCAGACGCGGGAAGCTAGGGACCGACCAGCCGGGAACGGATCAGAAAACGGACGCCTTCCGGCGCCTCCAGCGAGAAGCCGCTGCCACGGCCCTCGACGACGTCGACGATAAGACGGGTGTGACGCCACACCTCGTACTGGCTCGCCGACATCCAGAAAGTCACGGGCTCTGCCACTCCTTCGACGGACAGCGTCGCCAACAGCACGTCGGAACCACCCGTCCGGAACTCGCCCTCCGGGTAGCACATCGGCGCACTGCCGTCGCAGCAGCCACCGGACTGATGGAACATCAGAGGACCGTGGACGTCGCGCAGCCGCCGCACCAGCTCGGCGGCGGCAGGAGTCAGTTCCACGCGCGGGTGCCCGGCGGCACCCGTACTCGGCTCGAGCATCGTGCTCTCCTCCCTCTCCCCGGCCGGACCGCCGCCCGAGCCGGCCGGCACCCGGCGTCGGGGCAGTCGTCCGAGCCAACTCCGCGGGACGTTGCGTAGGGGTTGCACACGGGAGGAACACCCGAGGGATGCGCCGGTCTGACGTCCCCGGTGCGGAGCTGCGGAAGGCGACGGGCGTACGACTGCTGCACTGCACCGCCCACTCGGCTCCTCGACATCGCCGAGCCGATGCCGCGGCGACTGCACGGACCTCTTCGACGGCGGGTCCGTGGACGGACACCCGGTGCCGACATCCGGGCCGGACGCCGCCGTTCCGCCGTCAGCCCGGGCCGGACGGCGGACACGGCACGCCTCGCAGACCCTTCCGAGGACCCGCCGAGGAACCAGCAGAACCCGCGTGGCCGTCGAGGCGTTCCACAGACGGCGGAACGGCGCAGATCAGCCGCTCAGTGCGGCCGCTACGACGGAACGCGCCTCCTCCTGCACCCGTGCCAGGTGGTTCGGACCGAGGAAGGACTCGGCGTAGATCTTGTAGACATCCTCCGTGCCGGAGGGGCGCGCGGCGAACCAGGCGTTGTCGGTGGACACCTTGATGCCGCCGACGGGTGCCCCGTTGCCCGGGGCGTGGGTGAGCACCGAGGTGATCCGTTCGTCGGCGAGCGTGTCCGCCGTCACCTGCTCGGGGGAGAGCCGGCCCAGCACGGCCTTCTCCTCGCGGGTCGCGGGGGCGTCGACGCGGGCGTAGGCGGGTTCGCCGAACCGCTCGGTGAGCGAGGCGTAGTGCTGGCTCGGCGTCCGCTCGGTCACGGCGAGGATCTCCGACGCCAGCAGCGCCAGCAGGATCCCGTCCTTGTCGGTGGTCCACACCGAACCGTCGCGGCGCAGGAAGGACGCCCCGGCCGACTCCTCACCGCCGAACCCGAGCGTGCCGCCGGCCAGCCCGTCCACGAACCACTTGAAGCCGACCGGGACTTCGACCAGTTCCCGGCCGAGGTCATCCGCCACCCGGTCGATCATGCTCGATGACACGAGCGTCTTGCCGATCCCGGCGTCGGCGGGCCACTGGGCGCGGTGGCCGTAGAGGTAGGCGATCGCCGTGGCGAGGTAGTGGTTGGGGTTCATCAGCCCGCCGTCCGGCGTGACGATGCCGTGCCGGTCGGCGTCGGCGTCGTTGCCGGTGGCGATCCGGTAGCGGTCGCGCTGCTCGATCAGGGACGCCATCGCGTAAGGGGAGGAGCAGTCCATCCGGATCTTGCCGTCCCAGTCGAGCGTCATGAAGCGCCACGTGGGATCCGTGTACGGATTGACGACGGTCAGGTCCAGGCGGTGTTCCTCGGCGATCCGGCCCCAGTACGCGACGGACGCGCCCCCCAGCGGATCGGCGCCGATGCGCACGCCCGCGTTGCGTACGGCGTCCAGGTCGAGTACGGACGGAAGGTCGCGCACATAGGACCCGAGGAAGTCGTAACGACCGGTGGTGGGCGCAGCCAGAGCCCTTGAGTACGGGACCCGCCGGACGTCCTTCAGACCGCCGGTGATGATCTCGTTGGCACGGTCCTGGATCCAGCCGGTGGCCTCGGAGCCGGCCGGCCCGCCGTTCGGCGGGTTGTACTTGAACCCGCCGTCGGCCGGCGGGTTGTGCGACGGTGTCACCACCACGCCGTCGGCGAGCCCGGAGGAGCGCCCGCGGTTGTGGGTGAGGATGGCGTGCGAAACGGCCGGGGTGGGCGTGTAGCCGTCTGCGTCGTCGACGAGGACGGTGACCCCGTTCGCGGCGAAGACCTCGACGGCGGTCACCTTGGCCGGTTCGGACAGTGCATGCGTGTCGGCCCCGAGGAACAGCGGCCCGTCCGTGCCCTGCTGGGCCCGGTACTCGCAGATCGCCTGGCTCACCCCGGCGATGTGATCTTCGTTGAAGGCGGTGCGGAGGGAGGACCCCCGGTGTCCCGACGTGCCGAAGGCGACGCGTTGGGTGGGATCCGCCGGATCGGGGTGCAAGGCGTAGTACGCCGTCACCAGCCGGGACACGTCGATGAGGTCTTCCGGCTGCGCCGGTCGTCCCGCGCGCTCGTTCGGCATCCGTCCATTCCTCCGCTTCGGTCGGTGCGATCAGTGCACCAGCCATGATCGCTCGTTGGCCGCGGTTCGCCGGGTTGCCTCTCCGCGCGAACGTGCCGCCGGACTTCCGGCAGGCTGCGCCCGAGCGGGTGCCGAGGCGTCCCACCGCGGCCCGATTCTCCCAGGATTGACCGGTCGGCCGTCGATTTCCGGGTGACTGGATGGCCGGAGGGTGCCTCGCCTTCGGGCGGCGCGGCGCGGCGCGGGGCGTGGCCGACAGCCGTCGCGAGACCGTGCGGTGCTGGGGACAGCCCCGCGACGTCGGTCGTCCGCTCGCACCGGAGCCGGTGGCGCCGGGTGCACGGGCACCTCGTGCTCCGTTGCCCGGCGGTCCGGCAGCATCCGCGCGGCACACCGGCGCCCCACGGGCTACGGGAAGGGGCCGGCCGGGCCGCGGCGTCACCCGCAACGGATCCCGCCCGGTGCCGTTGTGACGGGAACCGGCCGCCGGGGCACCGTTCCCGGGCCCCGGCGAACCGGTCGCATTACCAACTGCTCTTGGTGACACCGGGGAGTTCACCGGCGTGGGCCATGGAGCGCAGGCGGATGCGGGACAGGCCGAAGGCACGCAGATGGCCGCGCGGTCGTCCGTCCACGCAGTCGCGGTTGCGCACCCGGGTGGGGCTGGCGTCCCGGGGCTGTCGCTGCAATTCCTTCTGCGCGGCGTCGCGTTCGCCGGCCGATGCGTGGGGTGATGCGATGACCGCTTTCAGTTCCGCGCGGCGCCGGGCGTAGCGCTCGACGACCGCACGCCGCTGCTCGTTCTTGGCGATCTTGCTCTTCTTCGCCATCAGATCGTGCCTCCCCGCGCGCGAATGCGCGCAACGGCCGCCTCGATGCCGATGGCGTCGACGGTCCTGATGCCCTTGGTGCTCAGGGTGAGCCGGACGTGGCGCCGCTCGCTCGGGAGCCAGTACCGCCGGCGCTGGACGTTGGGATCGAAGCGCCGCTTGCTGCGTCGGTGCGCGTGGGAGATGCGGTGGCCGAAGCCGGGTTTCCTGCCGGTGAGTTGGCACTGCGCGGACACGGTTCCTCCGTTGTCTCGGTGGGGCGTCGGAGGTGCACCGTATCAGCTAGATGAAAATGAAAACCACTTCCGTGTATGCTGTGGCCATGGCACGCAACGAACTCCGCCCGATCATCAAGCTGAGGTCCACCGCGGGGACCGGCTACACCTATGTGACCCGGAAGAACCGCCGGAACGATCCCGATCGGATGACTCTCCGCAAGTACGACCCGGTCGCCGGCCGGCACGTCGACTTCCGTGAGGAGCGCTGACCTCCGTGAAGCCCGGAATCCACCCCGAGTACCGGCCGCTCGTCTTCCGTGACCGGGCCGCCGGTCACGCCTTCCTCACTCGCTCGACGGCCACCAGTGACCACACCGTCGTATGGGAGGACGGCCACAGCTACCCGGTCATCGACGTCGAGGTCTCCTCGGCGAGCCATCCGTTCTTCACCGGACGCCAGCGGGTGCTGGACACCGCGGGCCGTGTGGAGCGCTTCGAACAGCGATACGGAGGGAGGGGGCGATGAACACCGAAGCGGCACGGCTTCCCGTAGCGATCGTCGCCGGCCTGCACGCCGCCGCGCGGCAGGCGGCCGTCGAAGAGGTCCTGCGCACCGTCCCCGGCTCCGTCGTGCTGCACCACGATCTGTCCGCCGCGGCGGACGGTGCCGTGCACCGCACCGTACGGGACACCCGCGGCCTTCTCTCCCGCGGTGACGCACCCCTGGTCAACGACTGCGCGTGCTGCGCGCTGCGCGAAGACCTCGTGCCGGAGCTGGTGCGCCTGGCGGAAGGCGGTGACCACCGGCTGGCGTTGGTGGAACTGTGGGATTCGGTCGAGCCGCAGGCCATGGCGGCGGTGATCGCGGCCCGGGGCGCACCTCTGGTGCTGAGCGGGGTGGCGGTGGCCGTCGAACCGGCACTCGTCCTGCCGAGCCTGTCCAACGGCGACGACCTGGTGGACGCCGGGCTCGCGGCGGCTCCGACGGACCAGCGGACGGTCGCCGACACCTTCGCCCGCCAAGTGGAGTACCCGACGGTGATCGCCGTGGCGGGCCCCGGGGCCGCGGGCGAGTCCGCCGATGACGGCGACCGCGCGCTGCTCGGCCAACTCACCCCTGCCGCACGTCAGGTGCGCATCGGGGAGGGGACGCTCGGCACCGCCCTGACGGCCGGATTCGACATCGGTGCCGCAGCCGCCCGTCAGCACCCCTCCTGTGCACTGTTGCCCCAGGAAGCCGAAGAGCACGGAGTGACCACCCTGGCGTGGCGACGCGACCGGCCCTTCCACCCGGAACGCCTCTACGCGGCGCTCGAGGACCTGACGTGTGCCGCCGCGCGCAGTCGCGGCCGCTTCTGGCTGGCAGACCGGCCCGACACCCTGCTGTCGTGGGATGCCGCCGGTGGCGCGTTGTGCGTCGAGTCGGCGGGCCCCTGGCTGGCCGCGCTCCCGGACGCCGCCTGGGAGATGGTGCCCGCCGAACGCCGGGTGGCGGCGTCGCTGGACTGGCACCCGGATCACGGCGACCGCTGTCAGTACCTCGCGTTCACCTCTCCCGATCTGGACCGGGACGGTCTGTTGGCGCTCCTTGACGGCTGTCTGCTCACCGAGGCTGAGTACGCCGCGGGGCCGGAAGCGTGGAAAGCGCTGCCGAGTGCCTTCCACGGCCTGCTCGACCAGGTTGCCTGATCGCAGTCCCGCCCGCGCCGATTCCCCGGTGGTCGCCCCCGTGTTCCGGGCGTTCCCCCGACCCGACCCGTACGTTCCACGAAAGGTCCCACAGTGTCCCGTCGCCCAGCCCGCCGTCAGGTCCCGAGGCGCAGCCGCGCCAACCCCCTGGACGCCGCCGGCATCACCGCGGTCGACTACAAGAACACGGAAGTGCTGAGGAAGTTCATCTCCGACCGGGGGAAGATCCGCAGCCACCGGGTGACCCACGTGACGCTCCAGCAGCAGCGCCAGATCGCCCGTGCCGTCAAGAACGCCCGCGAGATGGCCTTGATCCCGTACGCCTCCCGATGACCCCTGCCCGCCGTCGCGCGCCGGGGGGGGCGGACACAACATCCAGGCGGCTCGGGAAGTGGAGCCGGGCGAGCCGCATGACACGGACAGGAAGAGCAGGGTGAGGACCACGAGGGGGATGCCGTGCCGTTGACCGTCCTGCGGGCGCGGAGAGCGGCCCACGCTCTCGTGACCGCCATTGCGAAGCTGGGGCAGTGAGTCGGCCGGTGCGTCCGGCCGCACCGGCCCGGACGCGACGCCCGCGCCACGGGTGCCGGGCCGGATGACCCCGGCAGGCTCGGGGTGCGGGTCGGCACGTCAGGGAGGGAAGTCTTCAGGGGGGCGAGCAGTTTCGTGACCGTCCGACGCGGGGCGGCGAGGCGGTCGCGGAGCGCTGCCCTCCGGGCGCTGCGGCAACCGGTCGCCGCTGCTCAGGACGCACCGGGCGCCTGAACGGCCGCCGCCCATGGGGGAGGGTCCGCAGCGTAGCCCCGTGCGGCGACGCCGTGCCGGGTGCGCGGCGCCGTGAGCTCTCGACGGACGTCGGGGTGAGCCCCGTCTCATCGCGGCACTGCCTCTTGTCTATGCAACGAGTTGCATAGAAGGATCGACGGTATGGCGCTCGACCACGCGATCCTCGTCTCCCTGTTGGAGAAGCCGGGCTCCGGTTACGAGCTGGCCCGGCGGTTCGAGCGGTCCATCGGCTACTTCTGGACCGCCACCCACCAGCAGATCTACCGCGTCCTGAAGCGGATGGAGGGCGAGGGGCTGCTTGACGTGCGAGACGTGCCGCAGCAAGGCCGGCCCGACAAGAAGGTGTACTCGGTCGCGGAGCCAGGCCGCGCCGAGCTCTCACGGTGGCTGCACGAGCCGATCGAACCGGAGAGCGTCCGGCACGAATTGGCCGTGAAGATCCGCGGTGCGGCCTTCGACGAACCCTCCGCCCTGATCCGAGAGGTCCAGCGGCACCGCAGGGCGCACGAGGACCGGCTCGCGCGCTACCTCGGCGGCGAGGCGCGTGACTTCACCGGGCCCGGTGCCCCGGTTCCGCTCGATGCCGGTCAGGAACTACAGCACGTCGTGCTGCGCGGTGGCATCGCGTACGAGCGGATGACGATCGCCTGGCTGGACGACGTGCTCGCCACGCTGCACCGCCTGGGCGCGTCGCACCCGTCTGCCTGATCCGCTTCCGCCACCCACCGACCCCCGAACCGTCAACCCCGACCCCTCGGAAGGCGACACCCATGGCCGTCCCGCTGCTGTTCAACCCGCGCACCTACGACCCCGCGCACTTCGACGCCGAGACCCGGAGGCTGCTGCGCGCCACCGTCGACTGGTTCGAGGAGCGCGGCAAGCGCAAGCTGATCGAGGACTACCGCTCGCGCGCCTGGCTGGCGGAGTTCCTCGACTTCTCCGCGAAGGAGGGGCTCTTCGCCACGTTCCTGACCCCGTCCGCCGCCGCGGGCGACGACGACCAGCGCTGGGACACCGCGCGTATCGCCGCACTCAACGAGATCTTCGGTTTCTACGGGCTCGACTACTGGTACGCCTGGCAGGTCACCATCCTCGGTCTCGGCCCGGTCTGGCAGAGCGACAACGCGGCGGCCCGCGCCCGTGCGGCCGAACTCCTCATCCAGGGTGAGGTGTTCGCCTTCGGCCTGTCGGAGAAGGCCCACGGCGCCGACATCTACTCCACCGACATGCTGCTCGAGCCCGACGGCAACGGCGGGTTCCTGGCCAGCGGTTCCAAGTACTACATCGGCAACGGCAACACCGCCGGACTGGTCTCGGTCTTCGGCCGTCGCACCGACGTCGAAGGGCCTGACGGCTACGTCTTCTTCGCGGCGGACAGCAGCCACCCGAACTACCACCTGGTGAAGAACGTCGTCGACTCCTCGAAGTACGTGAGCGAGTTCCGCCTCGACGGCTACCCGGTCGCCCCGGACGACGTCCTGCACACCGGCCGAGCCGCCTTCGACGCCGCACTGAACACCGTCAACGTCGGCAAGTTCAACCTCTGCACGGCCTCGATCGGCATCTGTGAGCACGCGATGTACGAGGCCGTGACGCACGCGCACAACCGCGTCCTCTACGGTCGCCCGGTGACCGCCTTCCCGCACGTGCGCCGGGAACTGGCCGACGCCTACGTCCGTCTGGTCGGCATGAAGTTGTTCAGCGACCGGGCCGTCGACTACTTCCGCTCCGCGGGTCCCGACGACCGCCGCTACCTCCTCTTCAATCCGATGACGAAGATGAAGGTGACCACCGAGGGCGAGAAGGTCATCGACCTGATGTGGGACGTCATCGCGGCCAAGGGCTTCGAGAAGGACACCTACTTCGCCCAGGCGGCATCCGAGATCCGCGGGCTGCCCAAGCTGGAGGGAACCGTCCACGTCAACCTGGCGCTGATCCTCAAGTTCATGGGCAACCACCTGCTGAACCCCGCCGAGTACGAGCCCGTGCCGACCCGGCTGGACGCGGCCGACGACGACTTCCTCTTCCGCCAGGGTCCCGCCCGCGGCCTCGGATCCGTGCGGTTCCACGACTGGCGGCCCGCCTACGACGGATACGCGCACGTGCCGAACGTGGCTCGCTTCAGGGAGCAGGCCGACGCCCTGTGCGAGTTCGTCACCACGGCAGCACCCGGCGAGGAGCAGAGCCGCGACCTCGACTTCCTCCTCGCCGTCGGCCAGCTCTTCGCGCTCGTCGTGCACGGCCAGCTGATCCTGGAGCAGGCGCGTCTCACGGACCTGGACCAGGACGTGCTCGACGAGCTGTTCGCCGTCCTCGTCCGGGACTTCTCCGCACACGCGGTCGAGTTGCACGGCAAGGACTCGGCCACACCGCAGCAGCAGACCTGGGCGCTCGGCGCGGTCCGGCGCCCGGTCGTGGACGAAGCCCGGGCGGCGCGCGTCTGGGAGCACGTCGAGGCGCTCTCCGGCGCCTACGAGATGACCCCGTAGCGGCATCGCGTCCACGCGGCGCGGCGCCGAAGCCACACGGCACCGCCACCGCTCGATGCCGCGACGACGCTTCCTGGGTGGGGGGCGGGGCCCCGGGGGTGCACCGAACCAAACAAAAAAAAAAGGAACCCCCCCCCCCCGACAAAAAAAAAAAAACCCCCCCCCCCCCCGGCGCCCCCCCCCCCAAACGGGGGAGCTTTGTCGC
>NZ_JBHZCF010000014.1:45290-65394 GCF_042755225.1 Streptomyces sp. NPDC059169
GTGGAAGGGGGGGGTGGGGGGGAGAACAGGGGACCCCCCACGGGGCGGGCCCGGAGAGGGTCTTTCTGGTGGGCGGGGGGGCGCTGGGCGCAAACGCAGCACCAACCGGGCACGAAGTCACCACCGCCCCCTGGACGCCAGGAACGGCCCCGCTCCCACCCGTGGTCCCCCACCCGCAGAGTGGGGACGTCTCGCCGCCGCGAACCGCCTCTCCCACCAGAAGCTGTCCGTGTACGTCGAGGACCCGACCACATCCACCCGGGCAAGCTCACCACCCTGCACGCGCTACACGGACTGCCTGTCCGGGCACCCCGTCGACCGGTCTTTGCGGGCCCCGCCCGATCTGCGGACCGGGGAACTGCCACGCGGCGGCCGGGAAGACCGGCCTGGACGACTGGTTCGGCGCCGCCTCGGTCCCCGCACACCGCCCGCCCCGACACCTACCTGACATGGTTCCCGTGCAGAGGCACGGCCTCGGTGGGACGCCGTGACCGCAGCCCCTCGGATCCGCTCGATCTCGGCGGCCGGGAACGGTGTTCGCTTACTTTCGGTCAGCAGGCGGCGGCGGAACTCGCCCATGACGATGGCGGTCCGGGCATGCGGGTCGATGATCGCCGCGATCTCATGCCGGACCCCCTCGGGCTGCTGACCGGTCACGTCTACCGGCTTTCAAGCGGCCAGTGGCCTTGTCGGGGCGTCTGGGAGCGGAAGCTGTGGCCGAGTTCGGGGCCCAGTCCGTAGTAGTGGCGGAAGTTGTAGATCAGTGGGCTCCACGCGGCCGGGTCGATGTGCTGGGAGCCGGGGACGACGATGTGCGGATCGGCGTGAACCCTGAGCACGTGAGCTTCCACGATGAGGAACGCCCCGGAGGCATCGGGTTGGACCCGGGCAGCGTGGGCCTCCAACTGGAGAGGGCATCCGGCGACCCTGGGCGGCCGGACCAACTCGGAGGGTTCAGGTCGCAGGCCGGCAGCGGCGAACTTGTCCGGCTCGAAACGGAAGGCGTCCTGCTTGTCGACGGGTACCGGGTTGCGTCCGGTCAGCGGCGCCAGCCGCTCCACCGCCGGCCACTGGGCGGGCGCGGGGAGGCTGACCACGAGACCGGGGCGGTTGAGGAGGTTGTGCGCGGTCTGTCCCCCGGTGCCCAGACCGAGGACAACAACGTGGCCGAGTGCCCAGGCCGAGGACATCGGCGCCAGGTTGAACGAGCCGTTCTCGCTCTCGGTCGAAAGCAGTACGACCGGCGTTCCGAAGTACAGGATGCTCGGCTCTATGGTCACATGGGCGGCCGACGCGTTGTCGGGCATGGTGCTGGGTGTCGCGGTGTCCATGGGAGTCGACCGTAGGGTGAGGATTCTTCGGCCCTCGCCGAAGGATCGCTGGTGGATGATGGACGGCAATGAGAAACCATGACGTGCACCTGGAGGGTCCGGACCTGGCCGCTCTGGCCGGACTTCTGGCGGACGGCACCCGCGCAGATTTCTGCCTGGCCCTCTTGGACGGTCGGGCATGGACCGCGACCGAGTTGGCGCGACATGCCGGGGTTGCCGCCTCGACTGCGACCGAGCACCTGAACCTCCTGGTCGGCGCAGGTTTGCTCGAGCAGGAGCGTCAGGGCCGTCATCGCTTCGTTCGCCTCGCCGGTCCCGAAACCGCCCAACTGATCGAGACCCTTGCCTCCATGGCGCCTCGACGCGTCACCACGCCCCGCTCACTGCCCGCTGTCAACCGGAGCCGGGCATTGGCTCGCGCCCGTACGTGCTACGACCACCTCGCGGGCGCCCTCGGGGTCGCGATCACCGAGGCGATGACCGACCGGGGGCTCCTGGACTGGGAGCAGGGTCTGACGCTCACCGGCAACGGGATCGGCTGGCTGGCCGAACTCGGCATCGTGCTACCGCCCGCCACGCGGCGTCCACCCGTCCGTTCGTGCCTGGACTGGACCGAACGCCGCCCTCACCTGGCCGGTGCCGTCGGTGCCGCCATCTGCCGTCACGCCTTCGACTCTGGTTGGATCACTCGGATCGGCACCAGCCGTGCCGTCGCTCTCACCGAAATCGGTCGGCGGGCGCTTCATGCCCACCTCGGCCTATCCGACGAGCCGCACACCGCCCTCAGATGAGCACCGATCCCACCCAGCCAGACGCTGTCCGTTGCCCGCGCTTCACGGTGACGCAGCCAGTCGTTCGTTGCCGACCCACACACCTACCGACCATGATCGTTCTCGCGCGCCAACGGCTGGTGGGACTGCTGCGGGCGCACGTGAATGTCGTCGGCGGCGCCGGTACTGCTCGGACCGCGTGCAAGGCGGCGTGGCTCCGGCAAATCCGACGCTACGGCGGGGCCTGGACCTCATGGCCGACCACACGATCGGGCGCGGCCCCACCTGCTCAACGTGCGGCCATCGGCTGCCATCCAGCTACTTCACCTGCTCTGACCAGGTGTTCCGTTCTGGGCGTTGGCGGACGGCCGCGTTGTGGGAAGCGACCGGAAGAGGGACAGCAGCGGCCGGTGTGACGGCTACGCGAAATCCGCCACCACATCGTCTGGCGGAACAAGCATGCCCAGGACGAGCGCCTACGCAAGGTCGTGGACAGGGCGAACGTCGCCTGAGGCAGCCACCCCCCGACGGAACAACGCGGCCCACAGGAAGGCCACGCCGCGGTCCATTCGCCCCCCTTTCGGCTGATGTCGATCATGGGAGCGAGAATGGAAAACGAGCAGGTCAGAGGATGTAGGTCGATGGCTGGATCGGGCTGGAGCACGCCCCGAAGGCCACGGGTGGGCACCCCACACCCCGACTCCGCGTCCGTCCGGCCAGCCGTGAAAGGCCACAACGGGGCCATCCTCGCCTGCCGTCGGGGGAACATTCCGAGGAGTTTTCCGGCGATGCTGCAGGGCGAGCGAAACTCGAACGTCTGGCCGGCAGTGATGCCTCAACGTCACGCCATCGGGCGATGACAAGACCGGCGGAACGTCGCGTCCCGCGCTCTTGAGACTCTTCTCGAAATCGCGATTCATTACACACCCGAGGGTTGCTGGATGCGCAGAATATGCGGGGAGACGATCGGTACCCATTCCGGCGTCCCAGGGGGCGCCGTCGCGGCCATCAGGTGTGGACCGTGCCGCGCGCGTGGGCAGCTCTGTCGGCGCGCCTCACGGTGCGGATGTAGGGAGATACATGTCCGGTCCACGCCTTCCGTCACGTCGACGCGGCCGGGGCGCAAGGTCGGCGCCCTCAGGTGTCGCCCGGACCGCGCCCGGACCGCGCACGGGCCTGGCACTGATCTCCGCGTCCCTGGGCATCTTCGTCCCCCAGCTCGACTTCCTCGCCTTCAACCTGGCGCTGCCCCGGATGGCTTCGGAGCTCAACACGACCGTGACGGGCCTGCAGTGGGCGGTCAGTGGCTACATGCTGGCGCTGGCGGCGTGCCTGATCCCGGGCGGACGGCTCGGGGACATCCTCGGCCGCAAGCAGATGCTGATGGCGGGTCTGGCCGTGTTCGGTCTCTGCTCGCTCGGCGCCGGTCTCGCCTCCAGCGCGAGCGTCGTCATCGTGTTGCGTGTCGCCCAGGGGGCGGGGGCGGGCCTGTTGTTCCCGCTCTCCGTCGCGGTGATCACCGATGCCTTTCCCCAGGACCAGACGATGCGGGCGATTGGCAACGCCTACGGGATCGGCGCCGTCGGCCTGGCGCTCGGCCCGGTGGTCGGCGGCGGGTTGACCCAGCTGGTCAGCTGGCGGCTGGTGTTCCTGATCAACGTCCCGCTAACCGCAGCGGCCGCCCTCGCCGTGTGGGTGGGGGTGCGCGAGTCGCGTGACACCACGGTGCCGCGTTCGATCGACCTGCCCGGCCTGGTCGCGGTGGCACTGGGTATCTCCGCCGTCACGCTGGCCGTCGACCGCCTGGCTGTCTGGCCCGCAGGCGCGACAGTTGGCGTCTTCGCGGCCGGGGTCCTGCTGCTGGTGGCATTCGTTCTCTGGGAACGGGTCGCACGCTGGCCGCTGGTTGCGCTCGACTTGTTCCGCAACGTGCCCTATGTGATCGTCACCGTCATGGCGACCGTCGCCAACGTCAGCGTCACCTCCTCCGTGTACTGCATCACGATCTACCTCCAGGAGGTGGAGAAGCGCACACCACTCGCGGCCGGTCTGGTCTTTCTGCCAGTCTCCCTGGGTGCGGCTGTCGGCGGTCCTCTGGCGGGCCGGCTCGGCGAACGCTTCGACATTCCACGCGCCATCGCGGCTGCGACCCTCGTCGGCGGCGTGGGAACCTTCCTCGTCTCCCTCGCCGGAGGCTTCGGCTCCCTTCTCCCCGGCCTCGCCATGAACGGTCTCGGGTACGGCATCGGGTGGGCCATGGCCAGTGTCGGCACCCAGACGGTCGTCCCGCCCCAGCGGGTCGGCCAGGCATCAGGCGTCACACTCAGCATCGTGATCGGGGTCGCGGGCCTGTTCGTCACCGTCACCGCCCTGGCCATCGAGGTCGGCGGCAGGGGGCCAGGCCTGGGCGAAGCCATCGAGACCGTGCTGCGCTGGATCGCGTTCGGAAGTGCCGCGGCCACGGTCCTCCTCGCGATGCTCGCCGCACGGTTGATGCCACCGAGCGTCGGCACCTCCGCCGACTGAACGCTGAGATCACCTCTCTACGCGGCCATCGTCGAGGCACGTGTCCACGGGGTGTCCGCCCGTGGCGTGAACCACCAGATGCTCGCGGTTCCCGCGGTGTGCCGGTGGGTCCGGCAGACGGTGGAGTCGACGTCGACGTCCCAGGTGATCAGGTCCTTCGCGTCCGTCTCTGCCCGGAGCCGGGTGGGATCATTGCCCAGGTGCCGTCCCGCTGCCAGTGCTGGAACAGGTCATGGACCCGTCTCCCACGACCCACGACGTCTTGGTGCCTCCCGTCAGGGAGCACCGGTCCGAGCCTGTCGCCGTATGTCGTCTGTCAGCTGCCGCCGCGTCCACGCCTGGGCGCCTTGGCCTGACGCCCGTCGGCAGCAGAGTCTCCGGCCGGGCCCACTGGCCGTTCCGGGTGAGAACCATGCTGTTGATCCAGCATCATCGAAAACAGGCTTAGCATGCCTAAATGGGGCACTGGTATTTCACATACAGGAAAAGTCGGGCGCCGTTGTGCCAGGGGTCCTCTGGAGGTGCGGCGTTCGGCCGGGGCCACCTGAACGGCCGGAGAGCCAGGGGGGTTAGCATATGAGCACCGCCTAGCTCGAAAGATAATCCTGTGACTGTCAACGAGGACTCGTTCACAAACTGGAAGAACCGCGAGGAGATCGCGGAGTCGATGATCCCGATCATCGGGAAGCTGCATCGGGAGCGGGACGTCACCGTCCTGCTTCACAGCCGCTCCCTGGTGAACAAGTCGGTGGTCAGCATCCTGAAGACCCACCGGTTCGCCCGGCAGATCGCGGGTGAGGAACTCTCCGTCACCGACACGATGCCGTTCCTCCAGGCCCTGACCATGCTCGATCTCGGCCCGTCCCAGATCGACATCGGGATGCTCGCCGCGACGTACAAGGCCGACGACCGCGGTCTGTCGGTGCAGGAGTTCGCCGCGGGGGCCGTCGCGGGCGCCACCGGTGCCGAGAAGATCGAGCGTCGTGAGCCGCGTGACGTCGTCCTCTACGGCTTCGGCCGCATCGGCCGCCTCGTCGCCCGCCTGCTCATCGAGAAGGCAGGCTCCGGCAACGGTCTCCGGCTGCGCGCCATCGTCGTCCGCCAGGGAGGTGACCAGGACATCGTCAAGCGCGCCTCGCTGCTGCGCCGTGACTCCATTCACGGCCAGTTCCAGGGCACGATCACCGTCGACGAGGCGAACAGCACCATCGTCGCCAACGGCAACGAGATCAAGGTGATCTACGCGTCCAATCCGTCGGAGGTCGACTACACGGCGTACGGCATCAAGAACGCCATCCTGATCGACAACACCGGTAAGTGGCGCGACCGCGAGGGCCTCTCGAAGCACCTGCGTCCCGGCATCGACAAGGTCGTCCTGACCGCTCCGGGCAAGGGCGACGTCCCGAACATCGTGCACGGCGTCAACCACGACATGATCAAGCCGGACGAGCAGATCCTGTCCTGCGCGTCCTGCACCACCAACGCGATCGTCCCGCCGCTGAAGGCGATGGCGGACGAGTACGGCGTCCTGCGCGGCCACGTGGAGACGGTCCACTCGTTCACCAACGACCAGAACCTGCTGGACAACTACCACAAGGCCGATCGACGCGGCCGCTCGGCGCCGCTCAACATGGTCATCACCGAGACGGGCGCCGCCTCCGCCGTGGCCAAGGCGCTGCCCGACCTCAAGGCGCCGATCACCGGTAGCTCGATCCGCGTCCCCGTGCCGGACGTCTCGATCGCGATCCTCAGCCTGCGGCTCGGCCGGGAGGCCACCCGCGAGGAGGTCCTCGACTACCTGCGCAAGGTGTCGCTGACCTCGCCGCTGAAGCGTCAGATCGACTTCATCAGTGCGCCCGACGCGGTGTCGAGCGACTTCATCGGATCGCGCCACGCATCGATCGTCGACGCAGGCGCCACCAAGGTGGACGGCGACAGCGCGATCCTCTACCTCTGGTACGACAACGAGTTCGGCTACTCGTGCCAGGTCATCCGTGTCGTTCAGCATGTCTCCGGGGTGGAGTACCCGACCTACCCGGCTCCCGTGCTCTGATCCCGGCCGACCGTCCGGACTTCGGACGGGCACGGCGGTAGTGGGGCGGCCCACGGTGCACTGCACCGTGGGCCGCCCCACTGTGTGCCACCGGCCCGTGAGCGGGCGCGCAGCTCCTGGACCACTGCCGACGCCGTCGGCATGGGCGACCCGTGCGGTGGCGCTGCATGCGAGCCGGCGCGTCGGGCCCGCCGGGTCCGCGACGCCCCTGGCCGCGTCCACGCGTGCGGCGCCGGTCGTCCGGGAGATCGCCGTGGCGCCGACGATGTCGGGACCGCTCCCTTGCCGTCCCTTGACCGCCGGCACGTGTCACCGAGCGGTCCACGCGAGTGGGCGGCCCGCTGCGCGCCGCACGCGCCACCGGACGGCTCTCCGGCGGGGGATACGGCAGTGCGAGTGGGAACGCCGTCCGCCGGTCGGCCGTACTGCGGTTTGCGAGGGCGCCGATCGTGTAGATGCCTTCCGTACCTGCTGCGAAGGGACCGGCCATGGAGCACACCGGCCGGGGGGACGGACGCCGCGACGTCACGGTCACCGACGAGGTCGCCGTCAGGCGGGCCGTGAGAGCGGCCGCGCTTGGGCAACGCCATGGAGTGGTTCGATTTCGGCATCTACAGCTACCTGGCCGCCACCCTCGGCCAGGTGTTCTTCCCTTCGGGCAACGGGACCATCCAACTCCTTGCGTCCTTCGCGACCTTCGCCATCGCGTTCGTCGTGCGCCCCCTCGGGGCGCTCGTCTTCGGCCCGATGGGCGACAAGATCGGCCGTAGGAAGGTCCTGGCGCTGACGATCGTCCTGATGGCCGTGGGTACGTTCGGGATCGGTGTGCTCCCCTCGTACGCGGCCGTCGGCTTCTGGGCCCCCGCCCTGCTGGTCTTCTTCCGGCTGGTCCAGGGCTTTTCCACGGGCGGCGAGTACGGCGGTGCGGCCACGTTCATCGCCGAGTACGCCCCGGACAGGCGCCGAGGCCGCTACTGCAGCTTCCTCGAACTCGGCACCCTCGCCGGCTACGTCGGTGCAGCAGGGCTGGTCATGGTCCTCACCGCCGGGCTCGGCACTTCGGCCATGGCGGACTGGGGCTGGCGGGTCCCGTTCCTCGTGACCGGACCGCTCGGCCTGGTCGGCCTGTACCTGCGCCTGAAGCTGGACGAGACCCCCGCGTTCCTGAGGCTCGAAGAGGACAGCGCCCGGGCAGCCGACGGGGCGTACGTGAAGGAGACCTCAGCGACGGGTGACATCGCCGACATCTTCCGGCGCCACCTGCCGACCCTCGTCCTCTGCGTCGGCCTCGTCGCCGCGTACAACGTCTGCGACTACATGCTGCTGTCGTACATGCCGACGTACCTCTCCAGCGAGCTCGGCTACAGCGAGACCCACGGCCTGCTCGTCCTGATCCTGGTCATGGTCTGCCTGATGCTGGTCATCAACCCGGTAGGACGGCTGAGCGACCGCTTCGGCCGCAAGCCTCTGCTGATGACCGGCATGCTCGGCTTCTTCTTCCTCTCGCTGCCCTCGTTCCTGTTGATCCGTCAGGGCGGCTTCCCGGCGATCACTGCGGGTGTGCTGCTGCTCGGGCTGTCCTTGGTGTGCCTGCTCGGCACGATGTCGGCGGCCCTGCCGGCCCTCTTCCCGACGCCGGTCCGCTACGGTGCACTCGCCATCGGCTACAACGTCTCCGCGTCGTTGTTCGGCGGCACCACGCCCTTGGTCATCACCGCACTGATCGATGCGACCGGCAACACGCTGATGCCCGCTTACTACGCGATGGCGGCCGCACTGATCGGCGTGATCGCGGTGCTGCGGATGAAGGAGACCGCCGGTCAGCCCCTGGAGGGCTCGCCGCCCGCCATCGCGAGCGGCGAGGCGGAGCTCGTTCCGGCGGGGCCGTCGAACCCCGGGACCTGAGCAGTACGGGCCGTCAGCCGGCTGCGTCGGGCGTCAGAGCCGGGCCGACCCGTCACCGATCAGCGTGGCGAGGTCCACGCTCCCCGCCATCCTGGCGTACCCGGCGTCGTTCAGGTGGAGGTGGTCCCCGCAGTCGTACGCCGGGTCGAGCCGGTGGGGAGCGCGCGGGTCGCGTAGTGAACGGTCGAAGTCGAGGACGGCGTCGAAGAGCGTGCCCCCGCGGATGGCCGCGTTCACCTGCTCCCGTACTGCGTCGAGCGCGGGGGTGTATCGGCGGTGCCCTTCGAACGGCATGAGGGTTGCGCCGACGACGCGCAGACCGCGGGCCCGTGCCCGTTCGGCGAGTTGCCGCAGACCGGTCGTGAGCGCCGCCGGGTCCGCCGGTGCCGGTGGGCGGATGATGTCGTTGATGCCCAGCGCGATCACGACGACGCGTGCTCCGGGTCGGTCGAGCACGTCGCGTTGGAAGCGGGAGACTGCGCTCGGGCCCGTGCCGTTGCGGAGGACGCGGTTCCCGCTGATCCCCTGGTTGACGACTCCGTAGCCCCAACGGCCCTCGCGCAGCCGGGCAGCCAGCACGTCGGTCCACCGCCGGTCCGCCCCCGGTGTGGAGCCCGTGCCGTCGGTGAGGGAGTCGCCGATGGCCACCACCGTGCCGCGTGCGGACGGGTTGAGGACGTCGACGGCGGTCAGGTAGTGCCACGACGTCGTGCGCATCGTGTAGGCGGATCCTTGTGTGTCCAGGGTCCTGTTCCCAGCGGCGAGGTACGAGGTCTGCCGGGCCCGTGCGTGCAGGGTGACCGTGCCCGAGCCCGGCGCGGGCACGTGCACCGTGACCAGGAGGTGACCGTCCTCGGGCACGGGAAGGACTGCAGGGTCGCTGACGACCTGCTCGCCCGGCCACACGGTGACCGACGGCCGTCCGGCGAACGACACTTCGCGCAGGGTGCCCGGCACCGCGGCGGCGCCGTCCGCCGCCACGGCGACGGAAGCGTTGCCTATGTGCAGCGGCTCTGTGCCCAGGAGATTGGAGAGGGTGATCCTCGCCCGGCTTCCGCCGAGGCTCGTGTGGACGACGTTGCGCACGGTGTGGCCGTCGGTGGGGGCACTGCCGGCCTCCCCCGGCGAAGCGGACCACGTTCCCACCCAGTCCGCCGTACCCACCGCCCGGGCCGTCGCTCCGCCGTGCCGAGCGGCGGATCCGGCTTCCGCCCCGGAGCGCGGCCCGTCGTCGGGGCCGGTGAGGGCGAACGTCGTGAGGATCGCGCTGCAGATGAGCACGGTCAGCGCGATGAGCGCGGCGCACAGGCCGGGCTCGGCCCGCTGGGTCTTCATGGGCACATCATCCGACACGGCTCCGCAGGCTCGATGGGGCACCCCCGGGAGACCTCCGGCCGGGAAGGGGGGTGCCGCCCCCTGACCGCGAGCGTTCGCCTACGCCTACGATTGTCGCCCCGTCAGCACGGGAGCGGCCCGCACGGTCCCCGGTGACGCCGACCCGGCCGCGACGGCCGGGCCGGCCAACGCCCCGCCGCTCGGCGGAGTCCCGGCGGGCTACACCGCCTTGACCCTCACCGGCTCCGTTCCCTCCGCACTGTGTCGGGCCGCCCACGCTTCCAACGCGGTACGGCAGGCGTGGTCGAGGTGGTGGAGTCCCGACAGGTCGAGTTCGACCGGGCGGTCCTGGGGCAGCGACTCCAGGCTGTCCAGGATCTTCGGCAAGCGCAGGAAGGTCGCATTGCCCGACAGGTGTGCCTGGACGGGGCCGGCGCCCTTGTCGACGACCTCCAGACGTACGTGCGAGGCATCCCAGGCGGTCTTCGCCACAGCCAGCGCCAGACCGATGAGCACGCCCTCGAACATGCTGACGGCGACGATGGACACGGCCGTGACCACGAGGACCAGGACCTCACCCCGGTGCCCGTACCACAGCGACACGAGGGCGCGAACGGGGATCAACTTGGCACCGGAGTAGACGAGGACGCCGGCGAGAGCGGGGATGGGGATGTAGGCCAGCACCGAGGGCAGCAGCGCGGCGAAGAGCAGTAGCCAGACTCCGTGGAGCACCCGGGACGCTTTGGTACGCGCCCCCGCCTGCACGTTCGCCGCACTGCGGACGATCACCGCGGTCAACGGCAGCGCACCGAGTGCGCCGCACACCACGTTCCCGGTGCCCTGTGCCACCAGTTCCTTGTCGTACTCGGTACGGGGGCCGTCGTGGAGCCGGTCCACGGCCGCGGCGCTGAACAGCGACTCGGCCGACGCGATCAGTGTGAACGCGACGATCGTGCCGAGCACGCCGACGGAGGCCAGCTCCCCGAAGGACGCCAGGGGAGGGGGCTGTACGGAACCGAGCAGCCCCTTCACCTCGACCGTGGCGACGGGCAGTCCGGCCAGCGACGCCACCAGCGTGGCCAGTCCGACCGCGGCGAGCGGCGCGGGCACGGTGCGCAGCATCCGGGGTACGCGCTTCCACAGCACCAGAACGGTGATCGCTCCGGCTCCCACGAAGAAGGAGGCCACGGCCGTGGGTGACCCCGCCGCCCGCAGGAAGGTCGACGGCAGCGCGGCGAGCTTGCCCGTTCCCGACGCGGGTGCCGTCGCGGCGGTCATCACGTACAACTGCCCCGCGATCAGCACGAGTCCGATGCCCGCCAGCATGCCCTCGACCACGGATACGGAGATCGCCCGGAAGTAGCGTCCCAGCCGCAGCGCCCCCATGAGGATCTGCAGCGCGCCCGTGGCGAGCACGATCACACCGAGCACCGGCAGCCCGAACTCCCGTACCGCCTCGAAGACGAGCACGGTGAGACCGGCGGCCGGCCCGGAGACCTGGAGGCTGCTGCCGCGCATCAGTCCCGTGGCGATGCCCCCGACGATGCCGGTGACCAGTCCGAGTTCGGCCGGGACCCCGGAGGCCACGGCCACCCCGACGCACAGCGGCAGGGCGACCAGGAAGACGACGACGGACGCTGTGAAGTCCTGCCGCAGGTAGGCGAATCGGGTAGCGGACCCCGACGTCGCGGTGCTCACAGCGCCTCGAAGGCGTCGGTGTCCGCGTGGTGCGCCAAGACGGATCCCGTGTGGACCTCGTAGTACCAGGCGTGCAGGTTCAGTCGGCCGTCGCTGAGTCTGCGTGCCACGCACGGGTAGGAGCGCAGCCGGAGGAGCTGGGTCAGGACGTGGTTCTGAACGCCTTCGGCGACGGTCGGATCGTCTGTCGTACCGGACGGAGGCGGTGTTGCGTGCGCGAGCCAGTCGCGTACGGCGGGAACTGCCGTCAGGTCGTCGCCGCGCACCAGGGCGCCGACGGCCCCGCAGTGTGAGTGACCGCAGACCACGACGTCCTGGACGCCCAGCACTTCCACGGCGTACTCGATGGTCGCGGCCTCACCGGTGGGGTGCCGGGAGTCGTTCGGGGGGACGATGTTGCCCGCGGTGCGCAGTTCGAAGAGTTCCCCGGGGCGGGCGCCGGTGATCAGGGCGGGGACGACCCTCGAGTCGGAACAGGTGATGAACAGCACCTGTGGGGACTGGCCGTCGGCAAGTCGCGTGAACTCCTCCGGTCGCCGGCCGAAGGCGCGCGCGTTGTCGATGAGGGGCTGCATGATGTGTCGGATCCTCCTGGCGCGCCGTCACGGCGCGTCGGGCTTGCA
Organism: Streptomyces sp. NPDC059169; assembly: GCF_042755225.1. Classification (NCBI taxonomy): domain Bacteria; kingdom Bacillati; phylum Actinomycetota; class Actinomycetes; order Kitasatosporales; family Streptomycetaceae; genus Streptomyces; species Streptomyces sp. NPDC059169. The sequence goes on from NZ_JBHZCF010000014.1 coordinate 57,532, forward strand.
GGACAGTGGGGGGACGGTCAGCCCCTCAGCAGCGGAAGACCTGGAGTTTCGCGGGCGAGAGGCCCGATGGAGGTCTGGTTCCTTCGTCGTCCGATCGGCCGGGGCCGGCGGTGGCCGGGGCGGGCGCCGGTATCCGGCCGGGCACGGGACGGTCGGGTACCGACCGTCGCCCAGAGGCCGCGCGGTGCCGATCCCGCACGAACAGGGGAGCGTTCTCGCAGCCCTGGGCGTCGTGGTTGGCGACGGGCGCCTCGAGCAGCGCGGTGGCCGAGGCTGCCGGCCCGAGCTGTTCCACCTGGCCGGGATGTCGGTCCGCGTACACGACTGCGAACAGGTTCAGTAGGAGGAGAACGGGGACGAACAGGCGCACCGTCGGCCGGGCCGCCGCACATCTGGACACGCGCCCTCCCCGAACGTTCGTACGTCGCGCAAGAACCAAGTGCTGGTCAACAGTTGGTCAAGGTAGACCGTAACCCGGCAAAGTCGCCCGCAGGGTTAACGCAACGTTGCCGGGGCGCAAGAGAGCCTGAAAGTGCGGTTTTCTTGGCGCACATGCATGCCCTGTTCGGCCGAAACGTGTCGACGGTGCCTGGTCGGGAAGGGCGGCACCGCGCGGGAGGGTCGCGACCGTCGCCCGGCGCCCGTGGGGCGGAGGTGAGGGCGCCCGGACCCGCTCATGGCGCGGGCGCGCCGCAGCCGTCGGCCGATCCCGCACTGCTCGGCGCCGCATGCTCGGTGAGCCGGATGCGGGCGGCCCGCCGCCGGCCGCGGTTCGTTGCGGGCCCGGGCCCGGGCCCGGCGCTCCGCGCCGCGGATGCGTCCTCGACGCAACGGTCTCGAAGAGGGGCGCTGCATGCGGTTTCTGTTCCCCGTTCGTGCGTGTGACCGAGGCGTCCCGCGGCCGGCCCGGCCGGGCAACCCCGCCGACGCACGCGTTGCGGTCCGGGCGCCCGCGGCGGTGCCACCCGGCCGGGCCGGGGGAGTCAGCGCGGTGCCGGGGCCGCGCTCTCGTCCACCGGCACCGGGACGGGGTTGTCCTGAGGCGGCACGGTTCCCCCGCGTGCCCCGGCGCCCCCGGCCACCGGGGCCGGCGCCCCCGTGCGGCGGCGCAGCACCAGGTGGATCGCGAGGATCAACACGCACGTCGCTGCCGCACTCTGCCACAGCAGGGCGTCCAGACGGCCCGCCGCCAGATAGGCACCGACCGCGACGGCGGCCAGCGCACACACGCCCCGGTCCACGATGCTCTCCACCGACAGCAAGGTGGCCCGGGGTGCGTCCGGGGGTATCGCATCGTTCATCAGCTTGCGCTGCACCGGGTAGACGAATCCCGTGATGGCAGCGAACACGCACAGCATCACGACGACGGACCACGGTCCGCCGACGGCGGCACCTGCAAGGGTCGCGGCGAGGGCCACGCTCAGAACGGACACCCACGCCGCCGGCGACAGCCTACTGCTGAGCCATTGGGGGCGTGCCGAGGCCACGGCCTCGGCGACCGTCATCGCCGCCAGCACGGTGCCGTGCGTGCTCTCGGCGATGCCGTGGTCCAGGAGGATCGGCTGGAACAGGTTGACCTGGCAGATGCGCGACAGGGTGAACACGGCCACGCCCTGCACCATCACCACGGCGAGCCACGGGCTCGCCCGCAGGCAGCGCACCGCGGCGCCGGCATCGCGCAGGAACGCGGCCCGCTGCCGCTCTTCCCGCCGCGGCCCGGCGCCCGTCCCCCGCGGTGCGAGCCGCGGAAGCGCGAGGGCGCACGCCAGCGAGCCCGCGGCACTGGCGGCGCTGAGCACGTACGGCGTGTGCGGCGCCAGGACCATCAGCGGCCCCACGAGCGGCCAGCACACGACCTTGGCGGCGAGTCCGAGAGCACGGGCCGTGCCTTCCGCCCTGAGGTAGTGGTCGCCGGCTCCCGCGGCGTGCAGCCCGTCGTAGAGGTAGGCGCTCGCCGCCCCCGAGGTGAGCGACCGCCCTGCGGCAATGGCCAGGAAGTGCAACAGGAATCCGGGGTACGACGGAGCGAGCACGGGCATGAGGTTCGCCGCGGTCATCACCACTGCCCCGGCACGCAGGCAGTTGCGCGCCCCGATGCGGTCCGCGACGACCCCGGTGGGTATCTCGAAGAGGCAGAAGGCGATGTAGTAGATGCTCTGGATGCCGAAGATCTGCCCGTCGGACAACCCCGCGTCGCGTTGGTAGGCGTAGAAGACGGGCATCCACCACAGGAGGTTGAACAACAGCTGAAACCCGTTGTTGAGCCGGATGATGCGCCGTGCGGCGGGTCCGGGGACGGGCCGGGACGTCCGGACGGACCGCCGGATCGGGATACGGTGCCTCATCGGGCGTACGGCCGGATCTGGACCAGGCGGAACGTCCCCTCGGCGGTCATCAACCACTCGATGTCGAGCGCGTCATCGGGGTCCTCCTCGCTGAAGTGGGACTGCAGCAGACGGCCCGTCAAAGCCAGTTGGGCCAGTCCCGACCGGGTCGCGGTGGGAAGGTCCTCACCCGAGGCCCCGACGGCCACCGTGCGACCGCCGCCCTCGACCGTGTTGTAGAGGTACTGCTGGGGCAGGGTCGTTCCGTCGACGATCCGCTCGGGCGAGCCGGGGGTGCAGTTGACGTACACGTTGCGGAAGTCCTCGGGGCGCGTCGGGTTGCACGTGACCAGCACCCCGCCCAGTTCTGCGGGGACGTAACTCTGGACGATCACCCCCATGTACGTGTCGTCGAGCGAAATCCCGACCTGGTGCCGCAGGCGAACGGCCCGTGGTGACAACAGTGAGGCCCACACCTGGCGTACCGCGTCCAGGAGTTCTGCCGTGCCGCGTACGGTGGTGACCGAGTCGTAGATGCCCGCGGCGGAGAAGCCGGGCAGGTCCTCGGCGTTGGAGGAGGAACGGACCACGAGCCGGCTCCCCGAGGCGAGCGCTTCGGGCACGGCCCCGGTGACCTGCCGCGCCACGTCTTCCGGTAGCGGTGTGTGGCGCACCAGGTGCTGCAGGTGCAGGCACAGCGGGTCGATGACGTCGAACGCCTCGAGTTCCAGTGCCATCTTGAGCTTTCCTATGCCTTGTTGCAGCGCGGCCGAGGAGATCAGGAAGGCGTGGTGGAGGGAGAACGGCAGGGCCACGCCCTCGGGCGCCCGGACCGTGCGCCCCACGAGCTCCGCTGCAGCCGATCGCAGTCGGTCCACCGCTGCCCCCGGTTCGCCGAGGCGGGCCGCGAGGTGGGCCAGCAGGTCGCTGCGCGGCGGACGGGGGCGCGTGTGGAACACGGTCAGGTCTGCCGTGCGGCTGTCCAGAACGTGGTGGAGTTCCCCGAGGTTGGCCGCCTTCGTGCCGTAGGCGTCACGATCGTCCCTGCGCAGCCGGTGCAGTGCGAGCACCGGCGCGTCGCCGAGCAACGGTGCCCCGAGGCGTATGCGCTGCTGGTGCCAGGTGGGCTTCTCCAGGGCCGGCGCGGACGCCAGCGCCTCGAGGGAGATCTCGTCCTCCCGCACCCGGTAGCGCACCCAGGCCCCTTCCAGGTCCTCCTTGTCGACGAGCTCGTCGAGGTCCCGGACGATGGCGTTGGGAATGCCCCAGCCCGAGGCGAGCACGTTGGTGTGCGAAAGCGGGGTGATGGGAGCGGTGTTGATGAAACCTGCGACGCGCGGCACGTCATCGGGAAGGCACGGCATCGCGACGATGTCGGACCACCCGAGGTCCTCAGCGATCGCCTGGTACTCGTCCGTCGTGCGGAAGTAGCGCAAGCGACCGCGTGCCTCGCCGGGATTCAGACAGGTGCGGGTCCGACTGCCGAACAGCTCGTGGCTGAGGATGCGCGGAACCCGCATCTCGCTGACCGAGGCCAGCTCGTGCTCCTGACCGTGGTTGGCGGGCTTCAGCAGCAGCGGGAGCCGTCCGTCGACCCGGCCGCGCACGAATCCGTAGAACTCCTCCAGGAGCACCCCGTGCATCGTGTCGGCCTCGGTCGTCTCGAGGACCAGGAAGGGACGCTCGTGGCCGTCCGGGTCAGCGTTGGTGTGCAGGGACAACACACCCAGCAGGAAGCGTCGTTCGGGGTCCGTGTACACCGAGGCGTTGAACGCGTCGAGGTCGGCGTCGAGCTCCGCCAGACTCAGACCGAGAACACGGGTCGCGATGTAGTTCACGTGGAAGGGGTGGACCCGCGTGTCGAGAACGTGCCAGGTGTCCTCGCGCCGGTCGACGACGACCTTCAGGTACGGATGGCCCGCCAGCACACCGGACAGAGCGCGGAACAACGGCAGCGACAGGTTCGCGCCGACGACGGTGCCGTCGCCCACGGCCCCCGGCACCGCCGCCTCGTCGGACACCGTGGTCATTGGTCCACCATCCTTTCTGCGGGGAACAGTTGCCGGTTCGTGGTCGGGTTCCGGTGAGAGCCGGGCTGGCGGTGCGTCACGCGGTGACCTCCTCGCCCGCAGCGGTGGGCAGGAACAGCGGCAGGGCGTTCACGAGCGAGGTGAAGTCGTGGACGACCGTCTGCGGGTCGTCGGCGGACAACAGGCACAGGGCCGCCATCGTGTTCGCACCGCCGGCCGGGTCGTACACCGGCACGGTCGTGCCGTCGGAAAGGGAACTCTCCGTGACGACGGAGAGCGTACTGCCCGCGCTGAGCGGCGCGGACCGCAGCACCGTGCGGGAGTCCCAGACGTGCCGGCGCACCCACGGCTCCCCGTCGCCGTCCACGGCGAGCACCACGAGGGAACCGGCGGCACCCTTCGCCTCGTCGGGCCTGAGGGTGTGCGCGGGCCACTCGACCGGCCGGTGAAGAAGCTGGTCGGTGAACATCCCGACCAGATCGACACCGAAGACCTCCTCGATCTGCGGCACGGTCATGGCCCCGCCGAACCGGGCCGCCGTCTCGATCACCCACATGCGGCCGTCGGAACCCAGCTTGATCTCCGTGTGGGTGCCGCAGTCCTCCAACCCGAGAGCCTCCACGGCACGCCGTGCGAGCTCCACGACCCGCTCCTGCGCCCCGGCCCCCAGAGCTGCCGGGGTGATTCCGGCGCGCTCGGTGAAAGGGGCGACCGTCGGCATGCGCCCGCTCAGGCACACCGGCCGGAAGAGCCCGTCGGCGACGACGCCTTCGACACTGACGTAGTCACCCCACCCGGAACCGTCGAACCACTCCTCGGCACAGCCGGTGACGATCTCCTCGACGATGAAGTCCGCGCCGGCCCCGGAGACGTGCAGCTCCGCGTAGCCGAGCTGCGCCGACTCCGCCATGACGGCACGCGAACGGTCCCATGCCGGCTCCACCTCCGAGCGCGACCGGATGATCTGGTGAGCCGTGGAGCCGGCGCTCCAAGCGGCCTTGAGCAGGAGCGGGAAGGAGAGTTCCGCGGCGGCGGCTTCCAGGTCCGCCAGCGAGGCGACGGCACGGAAACGCGGCTGCGGAACACCGTGCCGCTCCCAGACGTCGCGCATCGAGCGCTTGTCCCGGGCGAGGGCCGCAGCCGCGCCGGCACCTGCGAGACCGAGCAGCCGCGCCGCCTCCGCGACGGCCACCACCGCGTACTCGGAGAACGTGACGACGGCGTCCGCGCCCACCTCGCGCGCCCGGCGGGCGATGAGCTCCACCAGGTCCTCCCACTGCTCCGGCCCGGGAGCGGCGACCGAGACGCAGAGCCCGGCGGCGTCCGCGGCGACCGACGCGGGGAGTTCGCTGAGCGCCAGCAGGTGCACCGCAGACCTCGCGGCAACCCGCGTCAGGGCGTGGCCCAGTGGCGGGCCGCCCTTGGCGTGCACGTACAGCACCTTGCTCACCAGTACCCAACTCCTCTGATCCGTGGACGTGTACGGGGCGCGCCCCGGCGCGGGGCGCGGTGCGCGGGTGGGTCCGGGTGGGGGAGTGGCTGCACCCGCCCGCGCGCTCCTTCAAGCGAAGCACCCGCAGACCGTGGTGCCGCGCGCCTCGGCCTCGAACGAATCAGGCAAATGCCCTACTCGCCCACGTGATTGATGGCTTGTGAAGGTTCCGTGATGCGATAGCGGCGGGCGGGTGGCGAGCCCGGGCGCTTGCGTCGCGATTCGTCCGGGCTCGGCATGACGACGCCCTCACGGGATACGCATGCCGTGTCACCAGAAGTAGCGTGATGCAAAATTGAAGGAGTTTGGCCGTGGACGAGGTCGATTTCAAGTCGCTGTTGGCACACCTCCCGGTCTCCTGGTGGGAGGCAGACGGCGGACGGAGAGTCGTCGACAGCGGCGGCGGCGCCTTCGGTGACGAGGGCACGACCCGCCGCTTCCTCGACGCGTTACGTGCGGACCTCGCCGATGCGCCCCACCCACCGGCGAAAGGCCCCTGGCAAACCCGCTTCGAGGGGCGGACGTTCGACGTGAACTGGCCGGCGGGAGCGGGCGGTGACGACCGGAGCAGAGGGGTCGCGATCGAAGTGAACGGGCGGCCCGACGGCACGGACCCGTTCGCGTCGTTCGCCGACCTCACTCCTGCGGCGGCATTCGTCCGCGACGCCGCGGGCCGCTACCTGTGGACCAACCACGCCTATGCCCATCTGTACGGCACGACGCGCGACAAGATCATCGGCAGGCACCTCGCGGACGTCGACGGCCCCGACGACGCCGTGCGTTTCCACGCACTCGACCACGACGTCCTGACCGGCGGCAAACCCGTCCGGCACACCCTCGCCTACCGGCGACCCGACGGGACGTCCGCACATGCTGCGGGGTACCGGTTCCCCGTGATCTGGGGTGCACGGCGCTGCGTGGCCGGGATCTACGTCGACATCACCGACTACAAGCGGGCGCTCGACCAGCGCCGCGAGGTGGAGGACGACCTGCGCGCCCTACGGGACCACAGCGGCCTGCCGTGCGTCCGCATATCCGCCGACGGCCTGGTTGCGGAGGCGAGCACCGCCGTCACCGACCTGCTGCGCATCCGACTCTCCGACCTCGTCGGCCTGCCGGCCGACGACCTGCTCGCCGAGACGCCCGAGCGGGCGGTGCTGCGCAGACTCTGGAACGACCTCATCGGCGGTCGCCGCAGGAGTGTCCAGACGCCCGCCGTCCTCGTCGACGGCGACCGCGGTCTGTACCGCGCACGACTCCACCTCACCGCGACCGGTCACGCCGCGGGCCGGTCGGCCGGCGTATGGACCGTCGTCACCCAGGTCGGCCTGCGCCACGAAGCCCACAGTGCTTTGACGGCCAGTCAGGTCCGGATCCTCGCCCTGCTCGCCGCCGGACGGAGCAATGCGGAGATCGCAGGATCGTTACATCTGTCGCGGCAGACCGTCGACTACCACCTGAGTCGGCTGCGGGAACTCCTCGGTGCCGCCACCCGGCCGGCCCTCGTCGCCCGGGCGTACGTCCTCGGGATCCTCTCCCCGCAGGCGTGGCCCCCGCGATCCGCCACTGCCACCCATCCGCTGAGTACGGCCTGACGTGCGTCCGGGTGGGAAGGCTTCGGCGCGAGCGGCGTCGACGCACCGCCCGCTCCACGTCCAACGAGCCGTGCGGAGCGGTGAACGCCGGACGCCTCCGGCCGGGCGCCCTCCGACCGGTACGGCGACCCGCGGGTGTGAGTGACGACGCGTCGACGGGCGCGCGCCCCGTGGCTGCACGAGCGGGTCGGCAGCGCGGGGCGGATCCGCTCGTCCGGCCGGTCCGCTGCGGGGCCGTTCCGGGACGACGCAGCCCGCGGCGTTCGACCAGGGGCACAGGTCCGCGGACACACCAAGCCGCTCGACCTCGTACGTCCCGGCGGTGGAGTGCAGGCGGAGACGGCTCGGCCGGGGCGCGGGGGGGAGGGGGGCGGGAGGGGGGGGGAGGAGAGGGAGGGGAGGAGGTCGTCACGCGCAAGCCG
>NZ_JBHZCF010000014.1:65404-87931 GCF_042755225.1 Streptomyces sp. NPDC059169
GGGGGCAGGGAACAAAAAAGGGGGAGAGAGGGGGGAGGCGCGGGGGGGGGGGGGAGGGGGGGAAGGGTGGGGTGGGTGGGTGGGGGCGGACGGGGGAAGATGGCCCGCCCCGGACGCCGTGATCAGACGAGGTCGAACCGGTCGAGGTTCATCACCTTGTCCCAAGCGGCAACGAAGTCCTTCACGAACTTCTCCTTCGCGTCATCGCTCGCGTAGACCTCCGCGAGCGCCCGAAGTTCGGAGTTCGACCCGAAGAGCAGGTCCACGCGGCTGCCGGTCCACCTGACCTGACCCGTCGCGTCGTCGCGCCCCTCGAACGTGTTGGCGTCACCGGAGGTGGGCTCCCACGTCGTACCCAGGTCGAGCAGGTTGACGAAGAAGTCGTTCGTCAGCGTCCCGGGATTCGCCGTGAAGACGCCGAGTTGCGACTGCTGGTGGTTCGCGCCCAGGACGCGGAGGCCACCGACGAGGACCGTCAATTCGGGTGCGCTCAGGGTCAGCAGGTTCGCCCGGTCGATCAGCAGGTACTCGGCCGGCAGCCGATTGCCCTTGCCGAGGTAGTTGCGGAAACCGTCCGCAGTCGGCTCGAGCGCGGCGAACGACTCGACGTCGGTGTGATCCTGCGACGCGTCAACACGCCCCGGTGCGAACGGGACCTCGACGCCGAAACCGGCGTCCTCGGCGGCCTTCTCGACGGCTGCACCGCCGGCGAGCACGATCAGGTCGGCGAGCGAGATCCGCTTGCCGCCGGTCTGGGACGAGTTGAAGTCCTGCTGGATGCCCTCCAGGGTGCGCAGCACCGTCGCCAGCCGGTCGGGGTCGTTGACCTCCCATCCGCTCTGCGGCTGGAGGCGGACGCGCCCGCCGTTGGCGCCGCCGCGCTTGTCGCTCCCGCGGAAGGAGGAGGCCGAAGCCCAGGCCGTGGACACCAGCTCGGACACCGACAAGCCGGAGTCGAGGATCCGGCGCTTGAGCGCGGCGACTTCCTCCGCGCCGACGAGCTCGTGCGTCACCTCGGGGAGGGGGTCCTGCCAGAGCAGTACCTCGGACGGAACCTCGGGACCCAGGTAGCGCGCGATGGGGCCCATGTCACGGTGGGTCAGCTTGTACCAGGCCCGTGCGAAGGCGTCGGCGAACTCTTCGGGGTGTTCGAGGAAGCGCCGTGAGATCTGCTCGTAGACCGGGTCGAAGCGCAGGGACAGGTCGGTCGTCAGCATCGTCGGGGCGTGGGTCTTCGACGGGTCGTGGGCATCGGGCACGGTTCCCGAGCCCGCGCCGTCCTTCGGACGCCACTGGTGCGCGCCGGCCGGACTCTGGAAGAGCTCCCACTCGTAGCCGAAGAGGATCTCCAGGAAGCTGTTGTCCCACGTCACTGGAGTGTTGGTCCAGATGCCCTCGAGGCCGCTGGTGATCGCGTCGGCACCCTTGCCGGTCCCGTGACTGCTCTTCCAGCCGAAGCCCTGCTGCTCGATCGGGGCGGCCTCGGGGTCGGGTCCGACGGCGTCCGCCGGACCCGCACCGTGGGTCTTGCCGAAGGTGTGGCCCCCGGCGATCAGGGCGACGGTCTCCTCGTCGTTCATCGCCATGCGGCGGAACGTCTCACGGATGTCGCGGGCCGCGGCGATCGGGTCGGGGTTGCCGTTGGGGCCCTCCGGATTGACGTAGATGAGGCCCATCTGGACCGCGCCGAGGGGGTTTTCGAGCTCGCGGTCGCCCGTGTAGCGCGCGTCGCCGAGCCAGGTGGTCTCGGGACCCCAGTAGACGTCCTCGTCCGGCTCCCAGACGTCTTCACGGCCGCCGGCGAAGCCGAAGGTCTCGAAGCCCATCGACTCGAGGGCGACGTTACCGGCGAGGATCATGAGGTCGGCCCAGGAGAGGCTCTGCCCGTACTTCTTCTTCACCGGCCAGAGCAGGCGGCGGGCCTTGTCGAGGTTGCCGTTGTCCGGCCAGCTGTTGAGGGGGGCGAAGCGCTGCTGGCCGGCCCCGCCACCGCCGCGCCCGTCGCTGATGCGGTAGGTGCCCGCGCTGTGCCACGCCATGCGGATGATGAACGGGCCGTAGTGTCCGAAGTCAGCCGGCCACCAGTCCTGTGAGGTGGTCAGGACCTCGGCGATGTCGCGCTTCACGGCCGGGAGGTCGAGGCTCTGGAAGGCCGCTGCGTAGTCGAACTCCTCACCGAGTGGATTGGCCACGGCGGGGTTCTTGGCGAGGATCTTCAGATTGAGCCGCTCCGGCCACCACTGGCGGTTTCCCCCGCCCTGCGTCGGGTGCGGTGCCCGCCCGTGCGCAACCGGGCAGCCACCCCCGCCCTCAGCCTTCGCGTCAGCGACGATTGCTTCATGGTTCTCGGACATGGGAATCCTTCCGGACTGGGCGGATCACGTGCTCAGGAACTGCGGGCGGTGGAACGGTCGGGATCTTGGGCCCCGGTGGCGGTCTTCGTTGTAGGCGGCCTGTCGTCGATCGATCACCCCCGGTCGTGGGGGTGCGGTGCGTCGGGGCGCGACCGGTCGACGAGCGGCGGCGAAACGCCGCACCACCGGATCGGCTGAGAGGGGCGCCGGGACCCCGTACCGCGTACGGGGCGAACGGCCGCGACCTCGTCGGGACGTCGTGCCCCGACGGGGCGAGACAGTGGCCGTCCCGTACGGCCCCGGGCGCGCCACGCGAGTGGCCGTCATCTCCAGGCCGGCGCCGTGCGGCTGCTGGAGGTTTGTCCCGTCATGTCTTCAGTCTCCTGCCGTATCGGAGCGCACAGCTCCCTTGGCTATCACCAGAACCGATCCTACGATGGACAGAGTCCAGGTCAAGAAGAATGCCTCATCCATATCCGATCAGAATCCGGACAGGTATCGGTACACTTCGGGTGACCCATGATCTTGAATAGGTGAACCGACATGAGCGACCTGCTGAAACGACTGCGAGGGAGTGGCTGGCGGGTGACCTCCCAGCGGCGCGTCGTTGCGGAGGTCCTCGACGGCGACCACGTGCACCTCACGGCCGACGAGGTGCACGCCCGCGCGGCCCAGAGGCTGCCCGAGATCTCCCGGGCGACCGTCTACAACACCCTGGGCGAGCTCGTCGCCCTCGGTGAGGTCATCGAGGTCTCGACCGACGGCCGGGCCAAGCGCTACGACCCGAACGCCCATCAGCCCCACCAGCACCTGGTGTGCTCCCGGTGCGGAACCATTCGAGACGTCCACCCGACCGGTGATCCGCTGGCCGGACTCCCCGCGGAGGAGCGGTTCGGCTTCACGGTGTCGGAGGTGGAAGTGACCTACCGCGGGGTGTGCCCGTCCTGCGCCTGAGGACTGTGCCGTATCCGCCGGTCGCGGGCGAGGCCGCCGTGTGGCGACGGGCGGGGCCACACGGCGTCGGGCCGCTGTCCTCAGTCGAGGCAGAACTCGTTGCCCTCGATGTCCTGCATCACGATGTGCGTATCGTTGCCGTGATCGAGGAGTCGCACCCGTACCGCGCCGAGGGGGACCAGTCGTGCGCACTCGGCTTCGAGCGCGGCGAGGCGCTCTTCGCCCACGAGCCCGGTGCCGACCCGCACGCAAAGATGCACCCGATTCTTGACGACCTTGCCCTCGGGAACGCGTTGGAAGAACAGTCGTGGGCCCACGCCTGAGGGGTCACTGCACGCGAACCGCGAACCCTGATCCTCAGGAGGCTGGGTACGGTCGAACTCGTCCCACGTGGCGAACCCCGCCGGCGGGGGCGGTACGACGTACCCCAGCACCTCACACCAAAAACGGGCGACGCGCTCGGGTTCTGCGCAGTCGAAGGTGACTTGGAACTGCTTGATCGACGACATCGGCGCACCATAGCAGGGGGACCTGAAGGAGCGCGGAACTTCCGTGTGCCGTGGTGCTGTTGCCACTCCTGGTCGACCGCGACCGGAGGCATCAGGACAGCAGTCCGCGCTCCAGTGCCGTGATCACCGCCGCTGTGCGGTCCGAGACCCGTAGCTTCTTGAAGGACCGCAACAGGTGCGTCTTCACCGTCGCCTCGCTGATGAACAGACGACGACCGATGTCCGCATTGGTCAGCCCCTGGCCGACCAGCCGCAGCACCTCTCGTTCGCGTTCCGAGAGCACGGGTGGTTCGACGCTCCGGGCACGGAACAGCTTGGGCGCGAGGGACGGCGTCACGACGGTCTCGCCCCGTGCCGCCGCTCGCACCGCGTGCACCAGGTCGTCGCGCGAACTGCCCTTCAACAAGTAGCCCGCGGCGCCCGTCTCCACGGCCCGCAGGATGTCGCTGTCGCTCTCGTACGTCGTCACGATCACCACCTTGGTGGCCGGGGCGGCACGAAGGATGTGCCCGGTGGTTTCCACCCCGTCCATACCGCCCATCCGCAGATCGAGCAGGACGATGTCCGGGGCCAGCCGGGCCACCACCGCGATCGCCTCCTCGCCGGAACCCGCCTGTCCCACGACACTGATGTCCCCGGCGGACCGCAGCATCGAACTCAGGCCCTCCCGGACCACCGGGTGGTCGTCGACCAGCATGACGCTGATCGTGCCGTCGCCGCTCATCGGCCGTCTGCCTCCCTCGTCAACGGCACCGCCACCGCGACGGTCGTGCCCTTACCCGGGCTGCTGTCCACGGTCGCCTTCCCGCCGATCTCCCGCGCGCGGGTCTGCATCCCGCGCAGCCCGAACCCCCGCCACCCGTCACGAACGGCGAACCCGGGACCGTCGTCCCGAACGACCAACCGCACGGTGTCAGCCCCGTACACCAGGCGGACCCGCACGGCCCGCGCGGAACCGGCATGTTTGCGGACGTTCGCGACCGCCTCCTGCAGAGAACGCAACAGCACCACGCTGACGACCATCGGCAACGCCCGTTCGTCACCCTCCGCCGTAACGTCCACCCGCATCCCGGTCTGCTCCGTCAGCCCCTCGGCCTGCCGCCGCACCGCTTGGAGCAGCGATGATTCGCGCAGTGCGGGCGGGGTGAGCCCGGCGACGAACTCACGGGCCTCCGCCAGGCTATCCCGGGCCACGCGTCCGGCCAGTCCCAGATGCGTCCTGGCCAGCTGCGGATCCGCCGCGAAGTCGGTTTCGGCGGCCTCCACGAGACTGATGATGCTCGTGAGCCCCTGGGCGAGGGTGTCGTGGATCTCCCTGGCCAGCCGCTCCCGTTCGGCCGATACCCCCGCCTCCCGGGACAGTCGGGCGGCGTGCTCCCGGCTGCGACGCAACTCCGCGATCATTGCGGCCCGTTCATGGCTCTGTCGCATCACCCGGGTGATCCACAGTCCGAGCAGAACGGACAGCGCGATCCCCAGGAGCGAGGTGGGCAAGACGGCGAGGACGGCGCGGTCGAGAGTGCCGCGGTCGATCCACACCACGATGACCGGCATCAGATTGGCCAGCATCCCCACAGCGATCGCCGGCGCCGTCGCCAGGCTCATCATCAGCATCGGCACCACGGCGAACAGCGCGAACGACGCCGCCAGATCGAAGAAGACCGCAAGGGTGAACAACAGGAACAGGCCGACGCAGAAGACGAAGGGGCGCCGTCCCGGCACACGGCCCGGCTGGAGCATCGCGCCCCGTCCCAGGGCCGCGTACCAGGGCACGGCGAGAGTCAGCGCGACCATCGCAACGACACGGTGGACCTGCTCGCCGGCGGAGGCGAACAGCAGGACGGTGATGACGACGTACGACATCGCGAAGAAGGCATCCCACATGCCGAACCACGGGGTTACCGCCTCGGGCGGGTGTTGCAGGGCGTCGACCGCGTTCCCCGCCGGGGCTTCTGTGCTCACCCGCAAGTCCTATCACCCCGCCGCGTTCGGGCACCGGGCACCGGGCGCCGGGCGGCGACCGGCACCGGCGTGAACCGGCCGTGTCCACCGGTCGGTTGACAACCGGTCCCACCAGCTGGTTGTCCCCACGCCCCCGACACCCGGCCTAGCGTCGAGAGCGACCCACGGAGGACTGCGCAACCGCACCACAGGCGTCGCGCACACAACGGAAGAGGCCTGCCCGTGAGCCCGTTCCTGACCGCGCTGACCGCCAGCGGCACGATCCTGCTCGTCATTCTCGCCACCGACCTCGGCACCCGTCGCATCACCAGGATGCGGCTGCTGCGGTCGATCGCCGCGGTCCTCATCGTCCTCGCGCTCTTCGTCCACTCGCTACCTCGGGAGGGCAACGACCCCCTGCTCCAGTTGGCGGGCGTCGGCGTTGGAGTCATCTGCGGGCTGATCGCCTCCGCGTTGCTGCCCGCACACCGCGATGCGGCCGGACAGGTCCACACCAAGGGAGGGATCGGATACGCACTCGTGTGGCTCGCGCTGTCCGTCTCCCGTGTGCTCTTCGCATACGGTTCGGAGCACTGGTTCGCCGAGGGCATCGTCCGGTTCAGCATCGAGAACGAGCTCAGCGGCCGGGACGTGTACGCCAACGCCTTCGTCTTCATGGCCCTGGCCATGGTGCTCACGCGCAGCACCGTGCTGCTGGGCAAGCGCCGCCGACCGGGCACGCCCGGACAGCACGCGCCCGGCGACCTGGCAGCAACCCGGGGAGCCCCACCGGTGCGCGCCGACCTGACGAAGTCCCCGGCCCGGTCGGGTGCATGCTCCTCCTCGAAGCAAGGATGAAACAAGTGGAACGCTCGGACGCCGTGAGGCTCAGGCCCCCGTCCCACCGTGTCGACCGGCGGGCACTGGGCTGGTGGACGTTGCAGGCGGCGGTGTTCGCCGTCCCCCTTCCCCTCGTCTTCGGAGTGCTCTACCTCAGCATCCCGCCCGCCCGGGTCGTCTTCATCTGGGCCTTTCTGACCTCGCTGGTGCCGGGCATCGTCTACACCAGCGTCATGCCCCTCTGGCGCTACCGGGTCCACCGTTGGGAAACCACCGACGAAGCCGTCTACTCGGCCTCGGGGTGGCTCTGGCAGAACTGGCGGGTCGTCCCGCTGTCCCGCGTCCAGACCGTGGACACGCTGCGCGGTCCCCTCCAGCAGCTCTTCGGGCTCTCCGGCATCACCGTCACCACGGCCTCCTCCTCCGGCGCCGTGAAGATCAAGGGCATCGACCACCGGCTTGCCCGGGACGTCGTCGAGCACCTGACCAAGTCCACCGGGGCGACGTCGGGAGACGAGACATGAGCCGGGAAGACGAACTGCGGAGCGCCGTCGGCACACCGCACCGCGACGACCGGCCCGACGCCGCGGGGTGGACCCGCCTCAGCCCGCGCCTGCTGCTCGTCAACCTCGGCATGCTCGGCGGGCCGCTCGTCCTGTTCCTGCTCGCGCTCCTGGTCACCGGCGCCACCCTCCAGACGCTCATCTCCCTCGGTTCCCTGCTGATCACCTTCCTGATGATCAGCGGGATCGGCACGATGCGACTGGCCACCACGCGCTTCCGCGTCGCGGACGGACGCGTCGAACTGCGGTCCGGGCTGATCTTCCGCGTCCACCGCTCGGCCCCGCTCGACCGGATCCGCACCGTCGACGTCTACGCCAAGCCCATGCACCGCCTGGTCGGGCTGGCCTCACTGCGCATCGGCACCGGCGGGCAGACCTCGTCCACCAGTCGCGAACTCTCGCTGGACGGCATCACCGGACACCATGCGTCCGAACTCCGCCGACTCCTGCTCGACCGGCGCGGCAGCAGCGCCACCAACGGCCCGGACCAGGACGCCACCGTCGCCGAGATGGACTGGGCGTGGCTGAGGTACGCGCCGCTGGCCGTCTGGGGCGTCGGGAGCGTATGCATCGGCGTCGGCTCCGCCTACCGTGTCCTGCACGAGATGAAGATCGACCCGCTTGAACTCGATGGCGTCAAGGATGTCGTCGAAGACCGCTTCGCTTCCCTCCCGCTGTGGTTCGGCATCCTCCTCGTGATCGCGATCGTCGTCGTCGCCGGCGCCGCGGTGTCCACCGCCACCTTCGTGGAGGGTTGGGCCGACTACCGGCTGGAACGCGACGAGGGCGACGTCTTCCGCGTCCACCGGGGCCTGCTCGTCTCCCGTTCCGTCACGCTGGAAGGGCGTCTGCTGTGCGGCGTCGAGATCAGCGAACCGATGCTGCTGCGCTGGGCCGGCGGTGCCCGGCTGGACGCCGTCGCCAGCGGACTCGGCAGCAGCGAGGAGAACCGCAGCCGCCGTTCCCTCACCCCGCCGGCGCCCAGGGAAGAAGCCCTGCGGGTCGCCGCCGACGTCCTCGCCGAGGAGAGGTCCCCCACCGAGTCCACCGACCTCGTCCGACACCCCCACGCCGCCCTGCGCCGCCGCATCGTCCGCGGCTTCGTGGCCCTCGCCCCCGTCGTGGCGGCGCAGCTGGGCCTCGGAGTGTGGCTCGCCCCCGTCCTGGTGCGTTCGGCCCTGATCAGCGCACTCATCGGACTGCCGGTCGTCATCGCGCTCGCCAACGACGCGTACCACGCTCTCGGCCACGGGCTCTGCGACCGCTACCTCGTCGTCCGCGCGGGTACTTTCACCCGCCGCACCACGGCACTCCAACGCGACCGAGTCATCGGCTGGAAGATCACCCGCTCCGCCTTCCAGCGCCGCAACGACCTCCTCACACTCGGGGCGATCACTGCCGCGGGCGACGGCTGCTACAAGGTCCGCGACGTGCCCCTCGGCGAGGGGATCGCCCTCGCCGAGGACGTGGTACCCGACCTGCTCGGCCCGTTCGTCGAACGCGTCCCGCGCGGCTGACCTCGCGGGACGAACGGTCCACCCCGCCCCGTGCCCACCCGTGTGCCCCGTCGACGGTGTTCATCGCGCGCCTCGTCCGGTGCCGGCCCTTCCACTTCCATCGGGCGTTGGTTCCGCAACGACCGCTATCGACCCTGGTAACGGCCGGTGTCCGGACGGGCCGTCGTCGTCGCCGTCCGATGGGCGGGAACGGCGATGGCCGTGAGGACGACTCCGCGGTCCGAGAGCCAGCGTCCGGTGAAGCGGTCGACCGTCCACCCGTCAGCGGTGCGCCCGGGGCGCAGGATCCGCGCGGTGAACGTGCCCCGCGGCCGGCCCGTCGCACCGTCCTCGCGGAAGGAGATGTCGGCGTCGTCGAAGTCCAGCTCGGTGCCGAGCAGCGGGTACCACGCCTTGTAGACCGCTTCCTTCGCGCTGAACAGCAGCCGGTCCCGGCAGGGTCGTCCCGCGGCCCCTCCGGCATGAACCCAGGCCAGTTCGCCCGGCAGCGCGATCGACTCCAGCACCCCCTCCGGCAGCGGGAGGTCTGGTTCCGCATCGATCCCGATCGTGCTGAGATCGGTGGCCCGGGCGAGTGCCGCGGCCCGGTAGCCCTCGCAGTGGGTCATGCTGCCGACCACCCCGGCCGGCCAGCGTGGGGCGTTGCGCACGCCCGGCAGCACCGGGGTGGGCGGCAGCCCGAGCGCCGCCAGTGCCCGACGGGCGCAGGCCCGCACCGTGGTGAACTCCTCCCGGCGCCGGTCGACCGCGTGCGCGACGAGCTCTGCCTCCTCCGGGTAGAGCGTCGCGGAGTCGTCCGGCCCGAAGACGTCGTCGGAGACCGCCCCTTCTGGCAGCAGTTCCTCGATCACGCACGTGCTCCTTGTCGCTGGTTGCCGGTGCCCGTGGCCGGATTCGCGGCGTACGGCAGGATCTGCCGCAGCAGCCCCTTGGGGTGGCCGCGGCGGCGCCACTCGCGCGGATAGCCGATGGACACCTCCTCGAAGCGCACCCCGTCGTACCAGGTGGTCCTGGGGATGTGCAGATGCCCGTAGACGACGGCCGCCGTGGTGAACCGGCGGTGCCAGTCCGCGGTCAGCACCGTGCCGCACCACTGGGCGAACTCCGGGTGCCACAGCACGTCCGTGGGCTCGCGCACCAGCGGGAAGTGGTTGACCAGGACCAGGGGCACGGAAGGGTCCTGCGCCGTGAGGAGTCGCCTCGTCTCGGCCACCCGGGCACGGCACCAGTCGTCCCGACTCCGGTGGGGATCCGGGTGGAGCAGGTACTCGTCCGTGCACACCACGCCCGCTTCGTGCGCGCGGGCCAGTGACTCCTCCTTGGTCGTGGTGCCCGCCACCCTGAACGTGTAGTCGTAGAGGAGGAACAGGGGCGCGACCCGGACGGGCCCACCGGCGCCCTGCCACAGCGGCCAGGGGTCCTCCGGGGTGAGCACGCCCAGCGCCCGGCACATCTCCACCAGGTGCCGGTACCGGGCTTCGCCGCGCAACTGCACCGGGTCTTCGCGCGGGGTCCACAGCTCGTGGTTGCCCGGGCTCCACACGACCTTGGCGAAGCGTTCGGACAGCAGGCGGAGCGCCCACTCGATGTCCTCGGTCAGTTCGCCCACGTCACCGGCGACGATCAGCCAGTCGTCGTCGTGGGAAGGTCGCAGGGACTCGGTGATGGGGCGGTTGTCCGCCATTCCGACGTGCAGGTCACTCACGGCGAGCAAGCGGGGCCCGGCCGGCTCGGCCGGTGCCACCGCCGGGGGGTGGGCGGGGTCAGGCGGTATGTGTGACATCGAGGTCCAGACTGACGAGGGGGTCCTGACGGTAGGTCATGGTGAACTGTCGAGAGGCACGGTCGAGGAGCCGTTCGGAGTCGGCGGGTGTGGCGCCGGTCTCCTCCGGGGCGCGGTGCAACGGTGCCGTCCGGCCGACGCGCCGCTGATCACGATGCGTGCGGTCCCGGACGGGGTGGGTCCTGCCGGATACCGAGGGGATTGAGTCTCGCGGCCTGTTCATCTCGCTCAACAAACATGGACGTAAGGTCTCCGCAACGCGATGGGGAACGGTCTCCGATGGGGGTGAATTCCGCGGCTTGGGCGCTATCCGGCGTCCCGTGTGCGGGGCATCGGCAGGCCTCGCCGCGCCATCGCAGGGATACTCACAGGGCTCACCACAGACGCGCCTCCCCCCTTCGACGTTCCCGTTCCGTGCCGCCTCTTCCGGACTGTATCAATGTCGATCGGGTGCGAAGGGAAACGCGCCAACTCATCAGCACCTCGGCATGGCTCGCGCACGGTGGCGCCGAAGAGGGCACGTCAGCGGCGACACCGATACCGGCGTGGCCGCCGCGTCCGCCACTGGCATGATCGACGCGTGAGCGGTGAATCTGCGCGGCCGGGCCGCACGAAGCACGTCCTGTTCGACGTCGACGGTACGTTGATCGATGCGGTGAGCAACCAGCGCCGCGTCTGGCGGACCTGGGCGGAGAGGTACGGGCTGGATGCGGACGACGTCCATCGGGTGGCGCTGCGCACGCGACCGATGGAGACGTTCGCCCGGGTCGCTGCGGACCGCGATCCCTTCGAGTGCCTGGCCCTGCTGCACGAACTCGAGGACGAGGACGTCCGGACCGGCTCCTACACGGCCTTCGACGGTGCGTCGGAGCTGTTGCACGGCCTGCCGCCGGAGTCGTGGGCGCTGGTGACGTCGAACTACGAGCACCGGGTACGCGGCCGCTTCCTGCGGACCGGCTTGCCGTTGCCGAGCGTGATCGTGGACGCGGCCGCCGTCGAGGAGGGCAAGCCCTCGCCCGTTCCCTACCTGCAGGCGGCCGAGCTGCTGGGTGCCGATCCGGGGGACTGCCTGGTCATCGAGGACGCCCCGTCCGGCGTGCAGTCCGGCCTGCACGCCGGAATGACGGTGTGGGGCGTCAACGCCGCGGTCGCGGTGGACGGCGTCCACCGTCACTTCGCGAGGCTGCGCGAGGCGGTCGTCCACATCACGGACTTCGCGTCCGGTGCTCCCGGAACGGCCGTCTGAGCCCGTTCGCGCGTCCGTCAGCCGTACCGCGGACCGCGGACCGTGGACGGCCCCGGCCCCGGCCCCGGCACCCGGCGCCAACGCGGCGCCTGCGAGCTCCCGCACCGCAGCGACGAAGCCCTCCCCGCGACCGGACCGGGCGGGCGGTGCTCACCCCCTCGGCGCGTGGGTGACGCGCCCAGGCGCCGGCGCAGCCGTCGTGCAGGGCGAACTCCACCTCCCGAAGCCGACGTCGGGGATGTCGAGCAGTGTCAGGGGTCGGGGCGGGGGCCCGGCGCGGAGCACATCCGTACGCGCGCGTCGGAGTCCTGCAATCCTCAGGTGCCATGGCCGCTCACGTAGGTGTCGAGCGCCGAGGCACCCGCCAGCATCGCCAAGCCCCGCGTCGTCAGCCGGTGCCGCCACTCCCGCAGCGCCGCTCGTAGCGGCTCCGGGCCGCCCGACGCCCGGACCTGTTCGAGTACCTGCGCGATCTGCTCCAACCCGTGGCCGCCCCGCCGCAATTGATGGGCGAGCAGCGCGTCGCGCACGTCGTCCGAGGTGTAGATGCGGTAGCCGGTGCGCGGGTCGCGTCGGGGCGCGATCAGCCCGGCCCGCTCCCACTTGCGCAACGTCGCAGGCCGCACGCCGAGCCTGTGCGCGAGCGGACCGATGAGTGTCGCACCTGACTCCCGCTCACGCGGCGGCACCAGGTCGCGAAACGCCCTTTCCACGGCCTCCAGCGTGCTCCGGTCCGCAGCCAACTGCGCGTGGCTCCCGTCGACGAGCCGCAGTGCCTCGTCGACCGCGTCGTCGTTCACCGCCCGCATGATCGCACCCGCTGTCGCGTGGCCGTGCGCGGGGACGAGCGCCAGGAACGTTCGCAAGGCAGCCGCATGGCGCGGAGCGTAGACGCGGTAGCCGTGCGGCGAGCGCCGGGCCGGTGGCAGGAACCCCGCCTCTTCGTAGTTGCGCACCGCCTGTGTGGACAAGCCGTGCTCGCGCGCCAGATCAATGGGCCGCAACTGCATTTTGAGGGTTCACTCTCCTCCATGGGAAGAAATGCCGAAAAAGTTTACACCGAAGGTTCAACGATACGGTGGAAGGCATGACGGTTTCGATCCGGGACGCCGCCCGTCCCTTCAGCGGCGGTGCCCTCACCGCACTCCTGCCCCCTGCCACCCGTCTCCTCGGGCTCGGCGAGCCCACCCATGGCGTCGAAGCGTTCCCCGAGCTGCGCAACGACCTCTTCCGCCACCTCGTGGAGCACGAGGGCTTCCGCTCGATCGCTCTCGAGAGCGACTGCCTGGCGGCCCTGGCCGTCGACGCGTACGTCGTCGAGGGCACCGGCACTCTCGACGACGCGATGAACAGCGGTTTCAGCCACGGCTTCGGCGCCTCACCCGCCAACCGCGAGCTCCTGCGCTGGATGCGCGCCCACAACGAGCAGTGTCCGCCGCAGGAGCGGCTGCGCTTCTACGGCTTCGACGGCCCCCTGGAGGTCGACGGGGCCGCGAGCCCCCGCGAGGCGCTGACCGCACTGCACGACCACCTCGCGGCGCACCTCGACCTGCCCCGCAGTCGCGGCGCCCTCGAGGCGCTGCTCGGGCCCGACGAGCGTTGGACCAACCCCGCTGCCCTCATGGATCCGACCCAGTCGGTCGGCCGCAGCTTGGAGGCCGAGCAACTACGCCTGATCGTTGACGACTTGTGCACGTTGCTCACCACGCATGCCCCGCACTTGCGGGCGGTGACGTCCCCCGACGACTTCTGGCGGGCCGAACTCCACGCCCGGACCGCCGCCGGGCTCCTGCGCTACCACGCAGGCATGGCCGACACCGTGCCCACCCGGGTCAGCGCGCTCATGGGTCTGCGCGACGCGATGATGGCCGACAACCTCGACGCCGTCGTCCGCCGCGAGGCCCGTCGCGGCCCCACCCTCGCCTTCGCCCACAACGGACACCTCCAGCGCGACGAGAGCCAGGTGCGGTTCGCCGACCAACAGCTCCACTGGTGGAGTGCGGGCGCGGTCCTCTGCACCCGCCTCGGTGACCAGTACGCCTTCGCCGCGTCCGCTTTCGGCACCCGCGGCCTTGACGCCCCCGGTCCCGACACCCTTGAAGGTCTCCTGGCAGCCCTTCCCCACGCACGTGCCGTCGTCGACCCCGGACGCCTCGCCGCCGCGCTCGACCGGAGACCGACTCCCCGCGTCCCGGCCGACCACACGTACGCCTCCCTCGACCCTGCGGCCACCGACCGGATGGACGCCATCGTGTTCATCAAGGAGCTGTGAGCCACCCGGGGCAGCGGCCTGGCGCGGGCAGGCACCGGCGAGTGCGCCCGCCCGTGCAGCGGCCGGGGTGGGCGCCCCAGTCCGGTGTCCGGGGAAGGCCGGGGAGCACCGGGCAACGCCGCCGCGACGGCACTGAGTTCGGATCGTTCCCTTGCACAGCCCCCGGAGGGCCGAGGAGACCGTCGTGCACGGTCATCCCCGTGCCAATCCGCCCCCCCTGCGGCACGGGACCTTCCGCGTGGGCGGCGCGCGGGCCGGGGGCTCCGCGGGCGCCTCGACCGGCGGCGGTCCTGCGCCCCGTGCTCAGAGGGGCTCGTCCGGGGGCCGGACCAGCGGGAGGCAGACCCGCAGGCGGGTGTCGCCGGGGTGTGAGTCAACGCGGATGTCGCCGCCGTGCTTGTTGACCACGATCCGGTACGAGATGTCGAGCCCGAGGCCGGTGCCCTGGCCGACCGGCTTCGTCGAGAAGAACGGTTCGAAGATGCGGGGCCGGATCTCGGGGTCGATGCCGACCCCCGTGTCCCGCACCTCGACGTACACGTGGTCGTCCTCGTGCCACGTGGCGAGGGTGAGGGTGCCGTCGCCGTCCATCGCGGCGAGGGAGTTGTCGATGAGGTTCGTCCACACCTGATTCAGCTCGGCTCCGTACGCGGGGACGAGGGGGAGGTCACCGTCGTACTCCTTCACCACCCGCACACCCGGCGGAATCTTCGCCTTCAGCATCACCAGAGTGGCGTCGAGGAGTTCATGGACGTCCACCGGCTGCTGGGCTGCCCGGTCAAGTTGGGAGTACTGGCGGGCCGCGTCGACGAGTCCGGAGATACGACGGACGGCGTCCCCGATCTCCCCCATCAGCATCTCGGTGTCGACGGTGTAGTTCAGCCAACCCACCGCCGCGCGACGGTTGTCATCGGACAGCTCCGCGGTGGCTTCGGCGAGCCAGCCGGCGTCGATGCCGGCCGCCACGAACGTGGGGGCTATGTCCCAGGCGTTCTCCACACCCGACTCCTCGAGCCAGTCGCCGAGTTCGTCCTCGGCATCGGCCGCCTCCATCGCCGTCAGCTGACGGGCGGTGCGGGCGCGCTGAACCGCCGCGTCCTGCATCTCCACCAGTTCGTGCAGACGCTTGCCGTCCACACGGCCGTCCGCGATGAGCGCCAACTTGCGCCGCATGTGGGCCACCCGGTCCCGCAGGGTGTCCGTGGCACGGACCGCGGCGGCGGCGGGATTGTTGAGCTCATGCGTCAAACCGGCGGTCAGCGAGCCGAGGGCGACGAGCCGCTCGCGTTCCCCGACGATGATGTCGCTGGCCCGGAGCCCCAGGAAGAGGCCCTCGAGCAGGTGCAACGCCATGGGGAACCACGTCCGCAGGGCGGTGGCGAACTCGACAGCGGGCAGCACGAACAGTTCCACGTCCGTCACGGCGCGCATCGTGTTGGGGTAGACCTGGTCCACCCGGTCGCCGAGGTAGGCCTGCGTAGCGCCGCCGTATGCGCCGCGTTGGTCACTGCGGCCGAGTTCGATGTCGTCGCCGTGGAGCTGGCGGGAGAGGGCGACGGCCCCGCCGAGCAGCACGAAGAAGCACGTGGCGCCCTCGCCCTGCGAGTACACCGGCGTACCCGCCCGGCGCACCTCCACGCGTCCGCGTTCGGCCAGCCAGGCCAGCTGGTCATCGTCGAGCGCCTCGAAGAGGAACAAGGTGCGCAACTCGTCGGGAGTGAGCACCTCTCGTGAAACCGAGGCGGTCATTGTGCCTCCAGATAGCGGTGCACGAGTGTGACGGCCATGGCGCCCTCGCCCACTGCAGAGGCGACCCGCTTCACCGACTCGGCCCGGACGTCCCCCGCGGCGAACACCCCGGGGATGCTGGTCTCGAGGTGGTACGGGGCACGGGCCAGCGGCCAGCGGGGCGAGCGACCGCCCGGCCGGGGGAGGTCGGGGCCGGTCAGCACGAAACCTCGGGCGTCGCGGGCCACCAGTCCGTCCAGCCAGTGCGTCTGCGGTTCGGCTCCGATGAACACGAACAGCCAGGTGGCGTCGACCTCCCTGAGCGTCCCCGTCCGGTTGTCCCGCAGCGTCAGCCGCTCCAGATGGCCTTCCCCGTCGCCGGCGGCCACCTCGGTGCACGGGTGGATCTCGATGTTGGGCAGGGCCTCGATCTGCTGGACCAGGTACGCGGACATGGAGCGGGTCAGGTCCGGGCCCCGCAGCAACACGTGGACGTTGTCGGCGAAGCGCGAGAAGTAGACCGCCGCCTGGCCGGCGGAGTTGGCACCGCCGACGATGTACACGTCGTCCCCCCGGCAGGCCGCCGCTTCGAACGACGCCGAGCCGTAGAAGACGCCCGCGCCGTAGAACGCGTCGAGCCGTGCTCCTGCGAGACGCCGGTAGGTGACTCCCGTGGCGAGGACGACCGTGTGCGCGCCGATCGAGGTGCCGTCGGCGAACCGCAGCACGCGCCCGGACCCCGCGGCCTCCAGGGCGACCACCTCGGTGGCACTGAGGATCTCCGCGCCGAAGCGGGCGGCCTGCCGCCTCGCCCGGTCGGTGAGCTGCGCCCCGGAGACCCCGTCGGGGAATCCCAGGTAGTTCTCGATCCGGGTGCTCTGTCCCGCTTGGCCGCCGGTCGCGCTGCGCTCGACGAGCACCGTGCGCAGGCCCTCGGACGCGGCGTACACCGCCGCGCCCAGACCTGCCGGGCCGGCACCGATGACGACGACGTCGTAGAAGTCGGCGGCGGGACTCGTGCGCAGCCCGACGTGCGCGGCGAGTTCCGCCTCCGAGGGGGCGTGCAGGGCCTTCCCCTCGACCGTGACGACCAGGGGCACGTCCGCGGTGGTCAGCCCCGCAGCGTCGAGCAACTGGGCGCCCTCGGGCTCGTCCGCCGCTATCCACCGGTACGGGACGAGGTTGCGTGCCAGGAACTCCCTCACCGCGAAGGAGGGGGCGGACCAGCGGTGGCCGACGAGCCTCGTCTCGGGCGCCTCCGGGTCGGTCGACGCGTCCCACAGGTCGACGAGGGTGTCGAGCACCGGATAGAGGTTCTCCTCCGGCGGGCTCCACGGTTTGAGCAGGTAGTGGTCGAGATCGACGACGTTGATCGCCTCAATGGCCGCCCCCGTGTCCGCGTAGGCGGTCAGCAGTACCCGCCGTGCCCGGGGGAACAGGTCCATGGCGGCTTCCAGGAACTGGACGCCGTTCATGGTGGGCATGCGGTAGTCCGCGATCACCACGGCCACGGCCTCGCCGCGCAGCCTGACCTCGCGCAGGGCATCGAGGGCCTCGTCTCCCGAGACGGCGCGCAGCACCCGGAAACGGTCACCGTAGTGGCGCCGCAGATCGCGGGCGATGGCCCGGGACACCCCTGGATCGTCGTCGACGGTCAGGATGGTCGCCTTCGCCATCTCTTCATGATGCTCCGCAAGCGATGCCGATGCCCGCCGGACGGCAGGGAAGCCGGCCCGGGGACCGGTGGGCTGCGCTCTCCTCCCCGGCTCCGCCGCACGACAGCCCCCGGACTCCCCGTGACAGCCCCCGGACTCCCCGTGGCGGACGCCGGGCGGCCCGGGCACAACCCGGGCGCAAGGGGGAGAGGCGCGGCCTCGTTCTCCGTGCGCCGGAGGGGGCGCCGGGC
The DNA here is from genome assembly GCF_042755225.1 of Streptomyces sp. NPDC059169. Lineage (NCBI taxonomy): Bacteria > Bacillati > Actinomycetota > Actinomycetes > Kitasatosporales > Streptomycetaceae > Streptomyces > Streptomyces sp. NPDC059169. The sequence continues at coordinate 83,018 of NZ_JBHZCF010000014.1, forward strand.
AGGCTTCGCGGGGCCGGGCGCGGGTCTCCCGGACGGGCACCGCTGGTAGGGGCGTGCTCCGGCGTCCGCACTTCGTATCAGGCCCGGGTCAGCACGGTGGACGGACCGCGATCCGCTGCGCGTCCCCCAGTGCGGCCGGCCCACCCACCGTCGGCGGCCGGGCAGTGGAAATCCCCTACCGCGGCGGCCGGAGAACGCGCAGACTCCTGCCATGGCGGACATGGATGCGTTCAAGGAGGCGGTGACCGCGTGGGCGGCCGGCGGTGACGGCGGCCCCGCGTGTGGGCTGGCGGCGCGCCTGCCCGTCCGTACCGTCGTCCTCCTCGAGGGCCCGAGCGACGTCGCCGCGGTCAGCGCTCTGGCCGCCGGCCGCGGCCGGGACCTGGAGGCCGAAGGGGTCTGCGTCCTGCCGATGGGCGGTGCGATGAGCGTCGGGCGTTTCGCCCACCTCCTCGGACCGTCCGGCCTCGATCTACGACTGACGGGACTGTGCGACGAGGCGGAGCGCCGCTACTACGCCCGCGCCCTGGAACGGGCAGGCGCTGCGGCGGGGCAGGGGTTCTTCGTCTGCGCGGCGGACCTGGAAGACGAGCTCATCCGCGCACTGGGCGTGGCACGGGTGGAGGAGCTTGTCCGCGCGGAGGGCGATCTGCGGCCCCTGCAGACCTTCCTGCGCCAGCCGGCACAGCGGGATCGCGCCTCGCAGCAGCAGTTGCGACGCTTCCTCGGCACGAAGAAGGGGCGCAAGATCCACTACGGGCGGGTGCTCGTCGAGGCGCTCGATCCCGGTCGGGTGCCCCCGCCACTCGACGCACTGTTCGCCACCCTCTGATCGGGGCCGAGGAAGCCCCGCCGGAGTCGAAAGCCCCGCCGGAGTCGAAGACGACGGGGCGCAACGACCCCCGTGACCGGCAGGTGCGGGTGGTCGCCGCGGTTAACGGATCGGGTGCGCGGCGAGAGCACCGAAGAGACAGGAAACGGGCGCGTGGCCACACTGGAGGAGTGGACGGGCCTACTCGTCGGGAGGCTGTCGTGTCGAGGTTCCGAGACCTGCTCGCGCGGTTCCGGCCGGTAGGAACCCCGGGAGCCGCCGTGACACCGGTCCCAGCCGACCGAACAGCCGAGTTGGCGAGGGAACTGGGACCGTCCTTGGCTCGACTCGAGGACGCCCAGCAGGAAGCCGAGCGCATCCGTTCCGAGGCAGTCCGCCGGGCCGAGGCCGTACGCAGGCGAGCCGCGGTGCGAGCGGAGGAGATCGTGGCAGCCGCGAAGGCCGCCGCGCCGCAGATGCGGGACCGGGCGTCCACGGAGCCGCGCGAGGTGGCGCGTGCCGAGGCCGCACGCATCGAGGCGGAGGGGGAGCGCGCGGCGGAACGTCTGCGCCGCCGCTCGGAGGAGCGCATGCAGGCCGTCGTCGAGCGCATCGTGGCGGACGCCTGGCGAGGGCTGGTCGACTGACGGAGGAGGAGGGTCGTGGGCGGCGCGTGGACAGCGGGCGTGATCAGGGCCAAGACGCTGGTCTCACGGTCACTGGGTGCCCCCGCTGCGAGCAGTCTCGCGTCGAACGCCACGCTGGACGATGCGCTCCGTGCACTGTGCGCCACGCCGTACCGGAGGTACGTACACCGGGAGTCGGCGCTGGCGGAGGCGCAGCACGAGGTGTCTGCGACACTGCTGTGGCACATGCGGGTGCTCGCCGGATGGCTGCCCCGAACCGGGGGCCTCCTCCTACGGCCGCTCGCGGCCGGATTCGAGATCGCGAACGTGGAGACCCGGCTGCGTCACCTGCGCGGTGCGCCGGACGGGCGAGGAGCCCGGGCGGGTGCTGCCCCCGAACTCCCGGGCCCCGCAATGTCTCAGGAGCCGTACCGACTGGGGAGCCTCGACACGGCTTGGCGCCGCCTGGAACACGCCGGCAGTCCGGCCGAGGTGCGCGCCCTCCTTGCAGCCTCGCCCTGGGGCGATCCGGGTGATGACACGGCGTGGGCCGTGGCCGCGTACCTCCGTACGGCGGCGGCGGTGCGTGTCGCCAGGACGGTCCGCCCGGCGCGCCGGTGGGCCGAGGGGAGGACGGCACTGCTGGTGGCGCGTACCCGGTACGTCGACGACCGCCCGCTGCCGGAGCCGGCCCGTCGGCAGGTGGCCCTTCTGCTGGGCCCGTCGGCAGCCGGGGCCGCGCGGTACGTCGACTTCCGGAACAGCCTGCCGCGTTCCGCCCGATGGGCCCTCGACGGCGTGGACGACGTGCGTGACCTCTGGCGCGCGGAAGCGCGTTGGTGGTCCGTTGTCGAGTCCGACGGAACCGCCATGCTGCGTGCGGTCCGCTACGGTCCCGTACCAGTGGTGGGAGCCGTGGCCCTGTTGTCGGTCGACGCCTGGCGGACGCGCGCGGCACTGGAAGCGGCAGCGCGTGGGGGAGCAGGCCGGGGAGCGTTCGATGCCATGGACTGACGCCCTGACCCCGGTGCGCATGACCCGCGTCGCCGTCGTGGCACCGTGGGACGCCCTCCGGAGGACCCTCGTGGCCGTGGCGGACACGGGCAGCGTCGAATTGGACGGCGTCGCCGAGGCCCGCACCGGTCCTGCGGCCCTGCGGCTCCAGCGTCTCGACGGTGCGTCCGCGGCCCCCGTGCTGACGGTCACCCCGGTCGACCTCGACGCCATCGAGCGCGCGCGGCGGACGGACCTGCTGGCCGGCGAGGCGCAGTTGGAGGAGCGCCTCCACGGCGCGGTCCGGCGCGGTCGGGTGGCCGCACTGGCAGGTTGGTGCCCTTCGGCGGACGTCCCCGCAGTGGAGCAGCACCTCGTCGGCACCGGGGGGACCATCGTGCCGTTGCCGGCTCCCCGAGGTATCGATCCCCCCACCCTCCTGTCCACCCGCGGCGACCAGTCAGGCACCTTCACTCCCCTGGTGACCACGTTCGGCACCGTGCCGTACGCGGACTTCGACCCGTCGTGGCCCGCGGGCATCGCCTACGTGACCATGTTCGGCTTGATGTTCGGAGACGTGGGCCACGGACTCCTGCTCCTCGTCGCGGCGGTGTTGCTGAGGTGCGGATTCCCCCGCAGGCTCGGCCGGTGGCGCCGGCTGTGGCCCTTCTTCGCCGGTGCGGGGACGGTGGGCGTCCTCGCGGGCTTCGCGTACGGTGAGTTCTTCGGTCCGACGGGTGTGCTGCCGGTCCTGTGGCTGGATCCCCTGGAACGGCCGGTCCCGCTGATCGCCGCCGCGCTGGGCTTCGGCGCCGTCATGCTGGCCCTGGCCTATCTGGCCGGGACGGTCAACCGCCTGCGCGAGGGCGGCTTCGGCCGAGCGCTGTACGCGGCGGCGGGCTGCGCCGGGTTCGCCCTGTATCTGGGGCTCGCTACGACAGGGGCGGCCCTCTACCTGCATCGGCCATGGCTGGTGGCGGCGGGCGCCGTGCTGGCCGTCGCGGGTGTGGTCCTGGTCTGCACGGGCCTGTTCGCACTCACCGCCGGCGGACTCGGCGGGGTGGCCGAGACAGGAGTCAGGCTCTTCGACGTCGTCGTGCGCATCGGCACGAACACGGTGTCCTTCGCACGCCTCGCGGCCTTCGGCCTCACCCATGCGGCTCTGGCGGAGGTCGTGTGGCGGGGTACCACGAACCTTGCGCACCACGGGTTCGCACCACTGGTCCTGGCGATGTTGCTGTTCACGGTCGGAACCGTCGTCACCTTCGCGTTGGAGGCCCTGGTGGCCGGTGTTCAGGCGCTCAGGCTGGAGTTCTACGAGTTGTTCTCACGGCTCTTCGATTCCCAGGGCAGACCGTTCTGCCCCTGGCACGTTCCCACGACCGGCATCACTGCTCCAGCAGACATGGAGGTGGCTCCGTGATCACCTGGCTGATCGTCCTCCCCGTGCTCGTCGCCGTTCTCTGCGCCGTTCGCATGCTGGCACGACGACGGGGCAAGCAGGCCGTGCGCTGGGTACTGGCCGGGAACCTGGTCCTCCTCGTAGGCGCCGCGGCCCTCCTGGCCACGGCCCTGGCGGGCGCGGCCTCGGCAACTCCGGCACAGCAGGCAGCGGACACGGGGCAGGCCTCGGCCGCGTTGATCGGCGCCGCCATCGCCGTTGCGGGGGCGTCCATAGGATCGGCGGTCGCCGTGGCGTACACCGGTGCCGCAGCTCTGGCCGCGCTCAGCGAACGCCCGGAGCTGTTCGGCCGGGCCATGGTCATCGTGGGGCTCGCCGAGGGGATCGCGGTCTACGGACTGGTGGTTGCGATCCTGCTGATCGGAAAGGCCTGAGCCGTGGGATCGGTTGCCGCGGTCGGTGAGTGGGCCAGGATAGCCGGCCTGGCCCTGGCCGGAGTCGACGTCTATCCGGCGGAGGGGGCCCCGCAGGTCCGCGAGGTATTGGCGGGACTCGGTCCCGAAGTGGCCCTCGTCGTCATGACCCCCGACGCGTGGGAGGCGGCCGGGGCGCACCGGGAGGACGTCGGCCCGCTGACGGTGGTGATGCCGCCGTGACGGCCGCGGACACGGACCGTTCCGACCGGGCCATGGATCCCGTGCGGGCCGAGCTGTTGCGCGCCGCCGGGCAGGACGCCGCAGCCCTCCTCGCCGACGCCGGTGCTGACGCGGCCCGGACGGTGGAATCGGCCCGGCGCACGGCGGCGGGGATCCTCGAAGCAGCCCGCCGCCAGGGCGGTGAAACCGGCGCGGCCGACGCGGCGGTCCTGCTCACCCGGGCGCGGCACCGGGTGAAGACGCGTCAACTGGCCGCGCAGCGCACGGTGTACCAGGAGTTGAGAGAGCGAGTCGGCGCAGGCGTTCTGAGCGCGCTCGAGGTACGGCCGGAACTGGGTGGCCGCCCCGTGTCCCCGGGGGGCGCGGTGTTCGGACAGGAAAACCCGGGTCCAGACTTCCCGAGGAGGGGGGGGTTGGCCGAAGCGC
>NZ_JBHZCF010000014.1:87941-121173 GCF_042755225.1 Streptomyces sp. NPDC059169
GGAGGGGCAAGTAAGAGATGGCTCGCGTTTGGGGAGCCGCTTACCCTCCCGCTGCTCGGACCGGACGCCGTGATCACGGACTGCGCGGGCGGGGGAGTGCTGGCCGAGGCGCCGGGGCGTCGTGTCGACCTCTCGCTCGCGACCCTGGCCGACCGTGCGCTGGAGCGCAACGGTGCGGAGGTGGAACTCCTGTGGGCCCCGTGAGCGCCCCACGGATCCTGCGGGTCGCCGGACCGCTGGTGGAGCTGACCTACGAGGCGGGGACGGCCATGCACGACCTCGTCCTGCTCGGCGAGAGCGGGCTGCCCTCGGAGGTGGTGGCGATCAGGGGAAGCGTGGTGACCGTCCAGGCGTACGAGTACACCGGGGGACTCGCTCCCGGCATGCCGGCGCGGCCCCGGGGGCGACCGCTGTCGGTGCGTCTGGGACCCGGCCTGCTCGGCGGTGTCTTCGACGGACTGCTCCGCCCTCTGAGGTCCGCCGGTGACCGTCTGTCCGGTGGTGCGTCGGGTGCGCCTCCACCGGACGACGCATGGCAGTTCGAGCCGTGTGTGCGACAGGGAGAGTCGGTTGACGAAGGCGCGGCGCTGGGTTCCGTCCGGTTGTCAGTGCCGCTGAAGGTCCTCGCACCACCGGGGAGTTCGGGCTCGGTGTCCTGGGTCGCGCCCGCTGGGAGGTACGCCTCGGACGCCGTGGTGGCCGCGGTGGACGGGGGCGAGGTGCGTCTGTCCGCGGAGTGGCCCGCGAGGAAACCCCGCCCCGCGCGGGAGCGTCTCGACGCCGTGGTGCCCCTCACCACGGGGCAGCGCGCCATTGATCTGCTGTTCCCCATGGTGCGGGGCAGCACGGTCGCCGTCCCGGGCGGGTTCGGAACGGGGAAGACGGTCCTGCTCCAACAGATCGCCAAGTGGTGCGATGCCGACGTGATCGTGTACGTGGGCTGCGGCGAGCGCGGCAACGAGATGGCGGACGTTCTCGACGAACTGCACCGACTCGCGGACCCCCGGACCGGGGGACAACTCGCCGACCGGACCGTGGTGATCGCCAACACCTCCGACATGCCGATGATGGCTCGTGAGGCGAGCGTGCACACGAGCGCCACGGTCGCGGAGTACTTCCGCGACATGGGACTCCACGCGGTGCTGATCGCCGACTCCACGTCCCGATGGGCCGAGGCGCTGCGCGAGTTCGCCTCCCGCATGGGCGAGCTGCCGTCCGAAGAGGGGTATCCCGCCCGTCTGGCCTCGGAACTCGCCGCGTTCTACGAGCGCGCCGCGACCGTGCGCACCCTGGGTGGAACCACCGGCTCCGTGACCGTGATCGGAGCGGTCTCCCCGCCGGGAGGGGACTTCACCGAACCGGTGACGGCACACACGGAGCGGTTCGTCCGTTCGCTGTGGACCCTGGACAGGGAACTCGCCTACGCACGTCACTATCCCGCGCTCTCGTGGTCGGCGTCGTTCTCCCGGGACGTCACTGCTGTCGCGGCCGCCCACGCGGCGGCGGGTGACCGGGAGTGGGCGGAACGCCGTGAACGGGTCGCGGGCCTTCTGACCGAGGCCGATCGCCTGGCCGACCTCGTCGAACTGGTCGGGGTCACCGCACTCCCGCCCGGGGAACGGGTCAGCGTGCTCGGCGGGCGACTTACCAGGGAAGCAATCCTGCAGCAGAACGCGATGGCACCTGGGGACGCCTACTCCTCACCGGAGAAGACGACCGCACTCGTCACGGCGGTGCTCGCCGTGATCGAGCGCTGTGCGGACCTGGCCGACTCGGCCGAGCGCGCTGACGCCGTCGAGGAGGTGGACTTCACACCGCTCGTACGTGCGCGTGAAGAGGCCGGTCCGAATGACGTGGCAGCGGTGACAACTGCCCGGGAAGCGATTCTGCAACGTCTCGGGGAACTGGTGTGACGGTGACTGCCTACGAAGTCGAGTACACGGGCGTTCGTGAGCTGCGGGGCCCGCTCGTGGTCGTGGAAGGGGTCGCCGGCGTGGGGTGGGACGAGTTCGTGCGCATCGTCACGGACGACGGTGCTCAACGGCACGGACTCGTCCTGGAGGTCGACGGGGAACTCGCCGTCGTGCAGGTCTTCGAGGGCACGGCCGGCCTGGATCCGACTCGCACCCGGATCGCCTTCTCCGGCAGACCGTTGCACATTCCCGTCGGGACAGGCTGGTTGGGGAGGACCTGCAACGGACGCGGAGAGCCCGTTGACGGAGGGCCTCCGGTCATCGGCCGGGTCGAGGAGGCCGTCGGCGGTACGCCGATCAACCCCGTGCGCAGGGAACCACCGGTCGACCCGGTGCTCACGGGTGTGGGTGCCATCGACGTTCTGACCACTCTCGTCAGGGGCCAGAAGCTCCCCGTCTTCTCGTCTGCCGGGCTTCCCCACCTCGAACTCGCCGTCCAGGTCGCGGCCCAGTCCTCGTGCGGGGGTCAGCCGTTCGGCGTCGTCTTCGCCGGAATGGGCCTCACTCACGCGGACACGGCGTTCGTCCGCGAAGGGTTGGCGGAACGATCGGCGGCCGGGGAGCTCGTACTGCTGCTCAACACCGCCGACGATCCGGTGATCGAACGGCTCCTGACCCCGCGCTTGGCGCTCACCGTTGCGGAGCACCTGGCCTTCACCGAAGGACGCCACGTCCTCGTGGTCATGACGGACATGACGGCCTATGCGGAAGCCCTGCGCGAGGTGTCCGCCGCGCGCGGCGAGGTCCCGGCCCGACGCGCGTATCCCGGCTACCTGTACAGCGACCTCGCGTCACTGTACGAGCGGTGCGGGATGATACGTGGCAGACCGGGGTCGGTCACCGTGGTGCCCGTGCTGGTCATGCCGGCCGGGGACATCACCCACCCCGTTCCCGATCTGACCGGCTACATCACGGAGGGGCAGATCGTCCTGTCGCCCGTCGCCTGGGCGCGGGGCGCGTATCCCCCGGTGGACCCCCTCGCCTCGCTGTCACGACTCATGCGCAGAGGAGTCGGTGCGGGCCGTACCCGTGACGATCACCCCCATGTCGCGGCACAACTGATCGCGGCCCTCTCCCGGGCGCGACAGGTGCGCGATCTTGCCGACCTGATGGGCAGGTCCGCGCTGAGCCCCGCGGACCTGCGATACCTGGACCTTGAGGAATCCTTCCTCCATCAGTTCCTCGTGCAGCGTCGCGACGAGAGCCGGACGCTCGACGAAGCCATGGACCGCGCCTGGCGGACACTGCTCACGCTCTCCCGCAGCCAGCTGGGGATGATCCCTGCCGCACTGCTCGACGCGCACGAGCGGCCGGTACCGGCTCCGGGACCGGAGCGCAGGGAGCCGGAGCCGTGACCGCACGAACGGGGCCCACCCAGGGGCGTGCGGGTCGGCTGCGACTGCAGTACCGACTCGATACGGCGCTGCGCGGCGCCGAGCTCCTGGAGCGGAAACTACACACGCTGCTGGGGAGGGTGCAGGTGTTCGAGCAACGCGAAGCGGCTGCACGCCGGGAGTGGACGCGGCTCCTGGCGGAGGCGGAGACCCGGTTGCTGCGCGGCCTTCTGCTCAGCGGCGAACAAGCACTCGTCCAGGCCACCCCCGCAGCCCGGGCGGAGGTCACCGTGGAGTGGAGCACAGCCATGGGGCTGCGTCACCCCACCGGCGCCGTCTGCGTGCCCGCGCAACGCTCCGCCGACGAGCCGACACCGCGGAACACCGCCCTCCTCCAGTCGGAGCGCGCCTACCGGGAAGCACTGCGTGCGGGCGCCGAGCTCGCCGCCGCCCGGGCCGCCGCCCGCCTGATCTCGGCCGAGGCGAACCGGACGCGCCAACGGGTTCGTGCCCTGCGCCGGCACTGGATCCCGCTGCTGACGCAGCAACTCGCCGCGACGGAACTCGCTCTGGAGCAGGCAGAACGCGAGGACAACGTACGCAGGCGCTGGGCCGCACAGGGCGGGGGAGTGCCAGGGCCGGACGGCAGCCGCTGAGGTCACGGACCGGCGTGCTCGGCTGGGTGCCCCGCACGCTGGTACGCGGGGCGCCATCGGCGGCCGTGCCGGGGCCGACGTCACCCGGCACGGCCGCCCCCACACTGGGACAGAAGGCCGTCCGGGCCGCACGGGGGGACCGCTCGGCCCACGTGCGCGGCCTCCTTCCGGCGCACCCTGGACGTGGGCGCGGTCGGTAGGCGATCGCGCCGCCCGCCGAAGCCAGCAGTCGGGAGGACACGATGAACAGCACCTTTCTCCGCGGCCTGCCCCCGGAGGTCCAGGATCGAATGATCTCGTGTTCGCACGAGGTGTCCTTCCCTCCGGGCACGCGCATCTTCGACGAACACGACCCGGCCGACCGGTTCTGGATCATCCGGACCGGTGCTGTTTCCCTGGACCTCCAGGCATACGGCCGCCGGGCCGCCACGGTGGAGACGCTGGGCCACGGTGATCTGCTCGGCTGGTCCTGGCTCATACCGCCGTACACCTGGCATCTGGGGGCGGAGGCCTTCAGCCTGGTACGGGCTCATGAATTCGACGCGAAGGCCGTGCGAGGGTTGTGCGACAGCGATCCCGCCCTCGGCCTCGCTCTGACGCGCCGCGTCCTGGAGGTGGTCGCCCACCGGCTGCAGGCCACCCGGATCCGGCTCCTCGACCTCTACGCGCCTCACGGCAGCGGTGTGACGCAGGTTCCGCGGTGAACCGCTCGCCGGCACGCTGAGCGTGGGAGGCTACGGCCGCGGACCGCGACCGCGGTCCTGGCCGCCTCCGGACCGCACTGGCCGCTTCGGACCGATGAGCGCGGAGGCGGCACGGGCCCGCTGATCCCGTCGCACGCGAACGCTCCCGCGCTGGTCCCACACGAACACCCGCACGCTCGGTCAGCCGGCGCCCCCTGGTTCCTCCGGAGGCCCTGCCGCCCAGGCGATGGCATCGTCGAGTTCGTCGTAGCCGAAGCGTCGCACTTCGGCTTGGACGAAATGGTTCGCGAGGTGGGGAACCCAGTCGGCGAGCATGCTGTCGGCGGCCAGCCCGACCCGACTGATCTTCCGGTGGTGGTCCCGCACGAAACGTACGTGCCGAAGCATGCCCGCCATGTTCTCCCAGCCGGGAAACCCCCTCGCGTGGAGGACGACGCCCGCCAACTCCGGATGGCTTTCGAGCCAGCCGTCGACGGTCAGCGACAGCGCGTCGAAATCAGCGGTGCGCAAGGGCTGCGCGACGTCGACGACGACGACGTGGGATTCCGGCAGGAGCCGGTGGGTGATCCCCGGGCCCTCAGGGAGCGAACTCAGCCAGCGCAGGGCCTCTTCGCGCTCCTGATTGCCGAAGGTGCGTACCGGGCAGGGCATCAGAAAGCCCGTGACCCGTACGGACCGGCGGATCCAGTCGAGGTCGCTGACCACGGCGCAGCCTTCGAACAGCCGCAGCGAGTCCAAGCCGACCTTGAGATCCTCCCAGCCGGCCCCGGGGGTGAACGAGCGGAATTCCGGGCCGAATTCGTACAGGAACCGGAGGCGGCGGCCTTCGCGGCGCGCGCTGTCGACGAGCGGCTCGATCACCGTCTCGTAGTCGTTCTTGGACACGGTTCCCACCGCCTTGACGGCGTCCACTCCGACAGGCACGTCCTTGACCTTCTCGAGCATGTCGTACTCCTCTCCGTGCCCCGCAACCCGTGCGGCGACGGGTGTGGAACGGGACGAGGCCTCCTCGTGCTCTTCCCAGCCTCCTCCCCCACGGTGCCTCCCCGCAGGGGCCACAGGCCCTCCCTCCGGGTGCTACCCGGCCCATTTTCCGACGGCGCCGACGTCCTCGTCGCCCCGCAGCGCGCGGGATCCACGGGCAGCGACTCATCCCACCGCGGACGGGGGCTCTTCGCCCTCGCGGGCCTCCGACGGCAGGCCCTCCCGATCTCCGGGGGCCAGTGGGGGGACGACGACCACGGGGCAGGCGGCCCTGCGCAGCAGACCGTGCGGGACGGAGCCCAGGCGCATGCCGACGAAGCCCTCGCGGCCCCGGCGGCCGACGACCACGGCGATGGCCCGTTCGGCGTCCTGAGCCAGTACCTCGACCGGATGTCCCCGCAGCACTGCACGACCCAGTGGGACATCGGGATGAGTAGCGGACCGTCCCTCGGTGGCTTCGTGCAACTGCCTGCGACACGACTCGATCGCGGCCGGCTCATCGACGGACCCGAGGAGAGGGGGGCTGCCACACCCACACTGCGCGCACCGTAGCCGCCCGTGAGGCGGCGTCGTCCAGGGCATGAGCCAGGGCGGCGGCGGCCGATGCGCTGCCGTCCACGCCGACCACGAGGCAGGGGGGCTCTCCCACGGTGCGCCGGGCCTCCGGCACGACGACCACGGGGCACGCCGCGTTCGCGCTCACCGGTACCGTCGTGGAAGCCGCGCTGAGCACCGCCGCAAGTCGCCCCAGCCGACGCGAGCCCAGGACCACCAATCCCGCCCGCGCCGACGCCCGTACCAGCGCTTGCGCCGGATTGGCATCCGAGGTGGTCGTCGTCACCTCGAGACCCGGCCGCCGTTCACGGACCCGTTGCAGGGACCTGGCGAGCGCCTCGTCACCCAACCGCCTCAGCGCCTTGTGGTGAGCGGTCTCCGAGACGCCGCGCACGTGGTGGGCCACCGGCAGTACCGCGTGGAGCAAGCGGAGCGGAACCGATCGGCGGGCGGCCTCGTCAGCCGCCCAGTCCAGCGCGACACCCTGGTCCTGGACGTCGATGCCGACGACGACCGGTAGCCGGCGGATGGTTGTCATCGCTCCTCCCTGGTGCTGCCTCCTCAGGCGCTACGGCAGACCTGCTCCGCCCGGCCGGAGCGGTTCACCGCCGCGCGGACGTACCGCCCGGCCCGAAGTGGCCGCCGGCTCGTGTGCTCTCGTGCGTACGGAGCGGCAACTGCTCACCGAACCGCCGTCGTGATGCGTCGCCCCGTGAGGCGTGCGGGCCGGATCGACACCCACATCTCGCGTCCGCTCCCTGCCCACGGAGCGCTGTGGGCGTGCTCGGCCAGTCGCCGCACGGCGTCGGGCTCCGTGACCACCCGTGCGGGGCCGACGGCGAGTACGCTCCAGCCCCGGCCCGTGGCCTCGTCGACATGGTCCACCTCGAAGGCGGCGTTCGCTCCGACCGCCGCCGCGGGCACGGACCCGGGTGTGGTGCGGAAGGCGATCGAGTCGTCGATGACGTCGTAGTTCACCGGGACGACCACCGGGCCGTCCGGTGTCGTCACCGCAATGCGTCCCACCCCGTGCGTGGAGAGCAGGGCTCGGCATTCCTCCGGTCCTAGCTCCACGAGCTGAGGGAGCGCACCCGTCGTACCCCGGTCCGGCGGCCGGTCGACCCCGCCCCCGCGCAGGGAGGAGACACTGGTGCCCAGTGCCGCGGCCAGGCTGATGAGAGTGGCTGGGCTCGGATCAGCCGGATGTTCTTCGAGGTACGCGAGATATGCCGTCGCCACTCCGGCGCGAAGCGCCGTCTCCTCGAGGCCCAGGCCCCGGCGCTTGCGTTCCGAGGCGACGCGCCGGCCGATGTCGCCGGGGTTGGGCACCCCGGCGGGCGGCTGCGCCGGAGCCCCGGACCGTCCGGCTGGCTCGTCCGGTGCCGGGTAACGCCCCGTAGCGGCTCCGGCCTCGTGCCCGAGGTGCCGGACGCGCGCGTCGGGACCGGGGAACACGAGGGTCACCTCCTGCGTGTCGGACCAGCGCACGTCGTAGGGGGGTGTTCCGTCCTCGTGGTGAAGTCCGACGATCTCGCCGTCGCGCCGCGCAGCGCCGGTCGTCGTACGTTCGACGATGAGCTGATCGCCTAGGTGAGCTCGCATGATCGCCGCCCTTTCCCCACAATGTTCTGTATCCAACGTGCCACGCGGTCCGTGTGGACGCACGGACGGAAGAATCGATCGCGGGACAGCCGGCGTCACGAGCGGACCTGATCGCCCGATGGGTGGGCCGCCCGCTGACGCGGTGGTCGCCGAACACGAGGGCGTCACCGCCCGATGGGAGCCCGACATGCACCACCGAACGGTGGAAGAGCTCATGACACGCGACGTCGTGCGGGCGCCGCGTGACATGCCGTTCAAGGAGATCGTCAAGCTCCTCGCGGAGAACGACGTCACCGCCGTCCCGGTGGTGGACGAACGCGACCGACCGTTGGGAGTCGTGTCAGAGGCCGATCTCCTGCGGAAGACATCGGACCAGGCGGACCCGTCGGGCCTGACCCCGATTCCGCACCTGGAAGCGTGGGAGCGGGCAAAGGCCGAGGGAGCCCGGGCCGAAGAGCTCATGTCGGCTCCGGCGGTCTGCGCCCGTCCGGAGTGGAGTGTGGTGGAGGCCGCCCGTCTGATGGAGGTCCACGACGTCAAGCGGTTGCCTGTGGTGGACGAGGCGGACAGACTCCGTGGCATCGTCAGCCGCCGCGATCTGCTGCGGATCTTCCTACGACGCGACGAAGCCGTGCGCGAGGAGATCACCGGGGACGTGCTACGGCAGACCATGGGGATCGATCCTTCCGCCGTGACGGTCGAGGTGGGCGAGGGGCAGGTCAGGCTCGGCGGGACCGTTGAGTTCAGGAGCCTGATCCCCGTCATCGAGCGGTTGTGCCGTAGCGTCGACGGCGTCGTCGGCGTCTCCGAGCGCCTCGCCTACCGGGTCGATGACACCCGCCCCCGTCCCGCCGACACCTAGTGCACGGTCTCCCGGTGCGCCGGGAGGCGTCGGTGCGGGCCTCCGGAGGAGTCCTCGCCCCCGCCTCGGAGCGCGGCCCACTCCCGGTCCCACCGTCGGCGCGTTCCCCGCACGCGGGCACCCGGGGAGTCCGTCACACCGAACGGGAGCAAAGGGCGTACGGGAGCAAGCGCGCGTGCCCAGGCTTCGACGTCGTCCCGGGAGGTGAGGTGGGCCCCGTCCACGTCGTTCCGGCTCGACACGGAACGACGGCAATCGGTGGAGCGCGCGCCGTACGGCGTCGGGGCGCCTACGCCGACGGGAGGGACGAGCCCGACCCGGACGTGTGACACGACGGCGGAGAGGGCCATCCGCTTCTCGCGGGTCCTGATTGTCCGGTGCACGGCTCCAGCCGCTCCTCCGGATCCTCTGTCGGCCCCCTCCGCCGACTCCAGCAAAACACCCCCGTCCCCCCTCCCACGAGGACCGACCAGTCCCCTTCGGGGGACCGAACGGCCCCGGTGACCGGCTTCCTGCGCACGCCGATCCTCGCACGCACGGGCCCTGCGGCGCTCCGGCCCGGCAAAGGGTGCCTACTCCCGGGCGTCCGGAGCGCCGTGCAGGTGTGCGGCAGAAGGGATCACCCGATCACCCCCGGTGAACAACTGCCTCACCCGTGTCCAAGCGCTGAACCGAGCGGCGGCGAAGCCGATCAGCCCCACGACCGCCGCCGCCCCGCAGCCCGCCCAGTCGAGCGGCTCCGTCTCCAGGACCGAGCGGAGGAACGGGGCGTACAGTGCGGCAGCCCCGAGTGCGGCCGACGCGATGACCGACAGGGGCAGGAAGGGGTTGTCCGCGGTGAACAGGCGCCCCCGCAGGCCCAGTACGACACCCAGTTGAGCGGTCAGCAGGGACAGGAACAGCACGCTCTGCCACGGCGCGCCCACGGATTGCGCTGCGAGCCCCGCGGCCAGGCAGGAAGCGGTCACGACCACGCCGAGGAAGAGCACCCGCTGCCAGAGGCCGTGCCCGAGGACGTGTTGCTGCGGTGGCCGCGGAGGCCGCAGCATGGCCTGCGGCGACACGGGCTCAGCCCCGACGGCCACGCCCGTGAGACCGTGTGTCAGGAGGTTGATCCAGAGGATCTGCCCCGCCCTCAGCGGAAGGGGGAGTCCGAGCACGGGACCGATGAGCATCACCAGGATCTCGGCCGCGCCGCCGGACAGGGCGTAGACGAGGAACCGACGGATGTTGTCGTACACCCGGCGTCCCTCTTCGACCGCCGCCACCACCGTGGACAGTTTGTCGTCGGTGAGCACCAAGTCGGCCGCCTGCCGGGCGACCTCGGTGCCTCGGCGCCCCATGGCCACGCCGATGTCCGCAGCACGTAGTGCGGGTCCGTCGTTGACGCCGTCGCCGGTCATCGCCGTCACGTGGCCGTGCGCGTGCCACGCCCGGACGATCTCGAGCTTCTGCTGCGGGTCGGTGCGGGCGAAGACCGTCACCGTGGTCGGATCGATCCGGCCCGCGGCCAGGTCCCGCCCCGTGGCGACGGCGCCATCACCGGACGCGGCATCGAGGAGGCCCAAGCGCGCCGCGACGGAGCGTGCGGTCGCCGGGTGGTCCCCGGTGACCAGCACCGGTGTGATGCCCGCCGCCCGGCAGGCGGCCAGGGTCGCGGCCGCCGCGGGCTTCGGAGGATCGCTCATCGCCACCAGGCCCAGGAGCCGCAGGCCGTGTTCTGCGGCTGCGGCCGTGGCCGGTGCCTGCGTCCGGGTGCCGGACGCCACGGCCAGCACGCGGTAGCCACGGGAGGCGAGTAGGGCCGCCTCCTGCCGCGCCCGGTCAAGGAGGCGCGTGCCTTCGTCGACCACCTCGGGATCGAGCACGGTTTCCGGTGCTCCCTTCAAGCAGATCAGCAGGTGCCCGTGCGGTGTCGTGTGCACCGTGGTCATCCGTTTCCGCAGGCTGTCGAAGGGCTCCTCGCGGGTTCTCGGGTACGTCTCCCGCAGCAGGCGCCGGTCGTCGCAGCCCGCCTTGCCCGCTGCGGCGAGCAGCGCTGCATCGGTGGGGTCTCCCAGCGCCGTCCAGCGACCGTCCGCGGCGCCCGGGGCGCCGGCCGGCGGACGGAGCTCGGCGTCGTTGCACAACGCCGAGACCGTCAGCAACTCCCGGACGGGGCCGAGCTGCCCGGCCCTCGCCACGCGTCCGTCGACGCGTACGTCGCCGCGCGGTGCATAGCCGACCCCGGTGAACTCGACGGCGCCGCCGGGCATCCACACCTGCTCGACCGTCATGCTGCCCTCGGTGAGCGTGCCGGTCTTGTCGGTGGCCAGAACGGTCACGGAGCCCAGGGTCTCCACGGCCGGCAGCTTGCGCACGACGGCGTGGCGAGCCGCCATTCGCCGAGCGCCGAGGGCCAGGGCGAGTGTGACGACGGCCGGAAGCGACTCCGGAACGGCCGCGACGGCCAGGCTGATCGCCGTCACCGCCATGGTCGTCGGCGGCAGGCCGTGGACCAGGCCGAGCCCGAACACGAGCAGGCACAAGGCCAAGGTGACCAGGGCGAGGATCCGACCCAGCGTCGCCAACCGCCGCTGCAGGGGGGTGGGTTCGGCCCGTCCCTCCAGGAGCGCGGCGATACGGCCGAGCGCACTGTCCGCGCCCGTGGCCGTCACCTCCGCCACGCCCCGGCCCCTGACGGCGACCGTGCCGGCACTCAGCGTCGCGCTCTCCGGATGGCCCGGCAGGACGTCCTTCTCCACCGGCGCGGACTCTCCGGTCAGCATGGACTCGTCGACGAGTAGGGCTGACCCCTCCAGGAGCCGGGCATCGGCGGCGACGATGTCACCCTCGCCCAGCAGCAGCACGTCGCCCGGCACGACGTCCGTCGCCGGCACCGCGCGCCCGGAGCCGTCGCGCAGCACGCGCGCGGTCGGCGCGGAGAGGGCCGAGAGCGCGGCCACCGCATGATCGGCCTTGACCTCCTGCATCACACCGACGGTGGTGTTCACGACGATGACCAGGGCGATGACCACGGCGTCCGCGTGATCGCCGATGGCGAGCGTGAGGACGACCGCACCGAGCAGAACCATGATCAGCGGATCACGGAGCTGTGCGAGGACCCGGGCGTGGAGCGGCACACTGCGGTTCGTCCGCACCTCGTTGCGGCCGTGGGTTTCCAACCGCCGCGCAGCTTCCCGCCCTGTCAGTCCCGCCGGTGGCGCATGGGCGATGTGCGTCGTTCGGGCGTCGTCGGGCGTCACGCTGCGCTCCGTTCCGGCAGCCGGCCGAAAGTCCGTCGCTGCCCCTGGGCGTACGGGCGCGGAACTGCGGCAGAGGTACTCCACGCCGTCACAGAACGGTCGCCGGTTCCCGGCACACCGGGATCAGCCCGCTGCGCGGTGGACGCGGGGGTCACGTCCGTCGGACCCCGGGGCGCAGGGCCGCCAAGCGGCGCTCGTACTCGTCTGTGTCGATCTCCCCGTGGGCCAGGCGTTCGTCGAGGATCTCCTCGGGCGTGGACCGGATGCGGTGGTGCTCCTGGGTGCGGTCCGGGCTCCGGACGAGCAGGAAGACCGCGGAGATCACCAGGGCCCAGAAGAGGATCATGCTGGCGGACATGGCGAACAAGCCCCATCCGCCGATGTCGTGGTCGTACCAGAACATCATCGCTGTTCACCCGCTTCGACGAGGGGACGCGAGCCCTGGCGCCCGCACCCGCGACATTCCTGCTTCACATCGTCGGCGCAGCGCACGTGCTGAGGGTGGGGCCGGATGGGGGCGTCCGCCGGGACGTTCGGGTACTGCTGCAGGCCGCTCACCCTGTCGCGGCGTGGGGCAACGGGCAGTATGGGGTCATGGGCCGTTCAGCCCCTGCAAGGGACCGTCGGCCCCTGCAGTGGCCCGGTCGGGCCGGGGAGGCTGGAGGCGTGGCCGCAACCGTGGCCTTCAGGAGGTGTGCGACGATGACCCGCCCGGTGATCGTGGGGTTGGACGGCTTCCCCGAAAGCCGCGCCGCCGCGGAGTGGGGGGCAGGGGAGGCCCAACTGCGCAAGGCGCCCTTGCGCTTGGTGCACGTGGAGGAGTGGCCCGTTCCCGCCGCGGTGGCACTGCCCGCTCTCGACCGCGAGGCACACCGCAGGTGGGCCGACGGGTTCCTGCGGGAGGCAGCCGAAGACGTCAGGCGACGCCACCCGGACCTGGACGTCACCACACGGCGGCTCGCCGGCCGGACGGCTGCCGCACTCGGCATCGAGGCGGCCGGCGGACAGTTGTTGGTCCTCGGCTCGCGTGGACTCGGCGCCGTCACGGGATTCCTGCTCGGCTCGATCGGGACGGCTACGATCGGAGTGACCGATACGCCGGTCGTCCTCGTCCGTGCCTCCCGGACTCCCGAGCCCGCCCAGGACACGGCGACGCCGTACAAAGACGTGATCGTGGGGGTGGACGTGCAGGAGACGGGTGACAGCGTCCTTGAGTTCGCCTTCGACGAGGCAGAACGGCGTGGTTGCGGTATCCGGGCGGTACACGGATGGACCTTGCCCTTCGCCTTCGGCTACGCACCCGTGCTCGACCCGGGCGTCGCGCAGGAGGTCGCCGACGTCGTGAGCCGCAGGCTCGGCGACGTGCTGCTGCCCTGGCGGCAGAGGTACCCCGGGGTGAAGGTCGAGGAAAGGGCTCTGGTCGGCGCTCCCGCCGAGCAGGTGCTGTACGAGTCTGCCGCCGGAGCGGACCTGATCGTCGTGGGGCGTCGCATCCGCCGTTCCCCGGTGGGCGGGCACCTGGGCCACGTGGCCCACGCCGTCATCCACCACGCGACGGTCCCGGTCGCCGTCGTCGCCCACGACTGATCCCAGCACGTACAGGAGGATTCCGTGAGCACAGCGTCCCTCGGCACGGACACCGTTGCCGCACTCGTCGAGGAGGCTGGGCTGGCTCCTTCGATGCACAACGCCCAGCCGTGGATGTTCCGCTACCTGAGCGACCGGGGCACGATGCAACTGCGCGGTGATCGAGGTCGATTGATGGAGAGGAGCGACCCGCAGAACCGCGCCCTGCACCTGGGGTGCGGTGCCGCTCTCTTCAACCTGCGGGTGGCTGCCGCCCGCATCGGCAGGGAAGCGGCCACTTCGTTGCTGCCGGCCCCCGACGATCCCTGGCTCCTCGCGGAGGTGCGTCTCGATCCGGCCGCACGGCGTGATGTCGATCTCGCGGCCCTGCACCCCGCCATCCGACGTCGTCACACCAGCCGACACCCCTTCACGGGTGAGCCGGTCCCCGAAGCCGTGCTGAACGAGCTGCGAGAAGCAGCCCTGCTGGAGGGAGCGCGGCTGCACGTGCCCGACGACTGGCATCTGCAGGAGCTCCTGAACCTCACCCACGACGCGCAGAGGCGCGAGGCCCTCCACCCCGAAGTGCTCGAGGAGCTGGCCCGCTGGACCCGCACGAGTCCCGAGGACACCACGACCCAGGGGGAAGGCATTCCCGCGAGGGCGTTCGGCCCCCGGCAACACGATGTCACCGCTCCCGTACGGGATTTCTCCGCCGGACGACCGGTCCCCGGACGTGACACGGCCACGTTCGAGCAGCAGCCCTGCCTCGTCCTGCTGGGCACCGCCAACGACGGCCCTGAGGACTGGTTGCGAGCCGGCCAGGCGATGGAGCGCGTCCTGCTCCGGGCCACCCTGGACGGGCTGGCCTGCTCCCTGACGTCACAGGCGTTGGAGTGGCCGGAGCTGCGCTGGGTGGTGCGGGACCCGCTATCGGCGATGGGATTCGTCCAGATGGTGATCCGGGTCGGCTACGGGCCCGCGGGACACTCGACGCCGCGGCGGCCGGTCAGGGACGTGCTCGAGATCGTGTGAATGCGCGCGGGCCGCACCGCCGGCGGAATCGGCCCGCGGACTCGGTCCGCCCGGTGCCGCTGCTCGGGGTACGTGCGCCGACCGTCTCCCGGCAGTGACCCGCCGAACGCATCACGAGATGGTCCGGCAAGCAAGCTCCCCGTCGACGTCGGAGTCGACGTCGGACCGCCCGTCGACGTCGGACCGCGCACCGGACCGCGCACCGGACCGCGTCAGGACCCCCTCCGGTCTTCGGCGGGTGCGGTGCGGGCGGTCTTCGGTGGGGGCGGGCCCGACGCGGGGCCGTCGGCGACCCTACGGAGACCGCTCCCTGACTGCTTTGCGGCGCCTGGTCCTGCCCTCCCGCTCCCCGGCGCTCGACGAGTCGTCGAAGAGGTAGCCCAATCTGTCGTTGACGCCGACGACACCATCGGTCTGCCGGGCCATCGTGACGGCGACGAGAATGTCGCTGAGCCGCTCCAGCTGGCCCTCCAACGTGACGACGCCGTCCGACACCTTCACCGTGATCTTGCCGGGCGGCAGCCACAGGGTTCGTGCGAAGAGGTCCTCGACGATCTCCCTCTTGATCTCCGCATCAGGTCGCAGGAACACCTGGAGCAGGTCACGGCGCGTCACGATGCCGACCAGCCGTCCTTGGCCGTCGACCACGGGCAGACGTTCCACTCCGTGTCCGGCCATGGTGCGTGCGGCCCCGGCCACCGTCTCGTCGACGTCGACCGTGATCGCCGGGCGGGTCATCAGCTCACGTGCCGTCGCCTCCGAAGGGTCCGGTGCGCCGCCGGTCGCCGTACCGGGATCGGGTTCCCAGTGCGGCGCATTGCCCGGCTGCCGGAACACCAGGTCGCTCTCGGAGACCACGCCCAGAACCCTGAGCCCGGAGTCGACGACGGGCACGCCGCTGATCCGGTGCTCGGAGAGCAGCACGGCGATTTCCTTGAAGGACGTCTGTGGCGCCACCGAGACCACGTCCCGCACCATGAGATGGCCGATCGTGTTGTGCCTCATCACGGCTCCTTCCGACCCCGGAGTCGGCCCTGACTCCGGCGGACCCTGCCGCCGCAATCCACGCTCGGACGGTTCTCCGCGCGGCACAAGGTCCTGATGGGGGCGTCGTACGGGGCCGATCGGCCCCGTACGCAACGCGATGCCCAGGTGGCGCACCGCCCGGCGCGACCACCCCCCGCCCGCCACGGACGACGGACGGGCCGGGGCGCATCCGTCACCCACACGCTTCGGGGGAACGGCGGCCGATCACGGCCCTCCGACGCCTAGGATGCGGTTCTGTGGCAGGAATTCCCGATGAATTGATCAGACTGGAACGCGCCGCTGAAGTCGAGCGCGCGAAGTTGGCGGGGCTCAAGGAGGAGGAGTTCGAGGCACAGCGTCAGGTGTGGCGCGTGGCCGACGATGCGTTCCACACCGCCGTCGCGCAGTACGCGGCGCGCAGGGACGTGGCGATGTCCAGGGAGGACATCGAGCGCGAAGTGAGGAACGCCGCCCGGCGAGCGGACGGGGACCCCGCCGTCGAGTAGTGGTTCCGGTTCGGCCGGCGGGGCGCGACGAGCGGTGCGTCAGCCCGCGACCCCGCCCCGGACGCCACCCTGCTGGATGTCCAGGTCGAGGAAGTGCGCCGAGCAGGAGATGCACGGGTCGTGGTTCCGGATGATCCGTTCGCACAACCGTGTGAGTTCTGGCTCGTCCACGGCACCGCGGGCCAGTTCGGCCTGGACGGCACGGCGCACGTCGTCCTCGATCGCTCCCTGGTTCTGAGCGGTCGGGGGGACCAAGCACGCCTCGGTGATGAGGCCTTCGCCGTCGAGCGCGTAGCGGTGGTAGAGCAGTCCGCGAGGAGCTTCGGTCGCACCGTGCCCGACCGCAGCCCGAGGAGCCACGTCCTCATGGGCCCGTGGCGGCGGCTCGTAGGCTTCGATGATCCGGAGGGACTCCTCCACCGCGTACAGGACTTCGACGGCCCGGACGACGATGCTTCGGTACGGGTTCGTGGAGTGCACGTCCGGACGGCTTCCGGGGGCGCGGGGGAGCAGCGGTGGATCGCCCAGACCTGCCTCCCGCGCCGCCTCGAGGGCCGTCGGGGAGAGCAAGTGGCCACTGATGGCGTAGCGGGCGAGGCAGCCGGTGAGGTGCCGGCGGCCGTCCAGCCTGGAGTGGAGCGCGGTGGAGTGCGGGACCTGCTCCTCGACGACGTGCTCGGAGAAGGCGCGGACGGGAAACCGGCGCGGCGCTCCCGTTCCACCCGCCGGGAGAACCGTGGGTACGCCGGACTCGATGGCGTACGTGTCGGGCTCGGCGAGAGCGAGAAGGTCGGCGTCGCACGCGGCATCGGGGAAGTCGAATCCGGAGACCCAGCGCACGGTGTCCCAGGCGTCGTCCAGGGCGATGCGCAGGCGCTCCGCCAGGGGGCGGAGCTCGGCGCGGGTGGGCGTACGGTGGAATCCGCCGAGGCGGACGTTGACGGGGTGGATCGACCGTCCACCGAGCAGTTCGATCACCGCGTTGCCCGCCTGCTTGAGCCGCAGCCCGCGCTGCACGTGGGCGACGTGCGCACGGGACATCTCGAACACGTCGCCGTAGCCGAGGAAGTCGGGGGCGTGCAGGAGGTGGATGTGCAGGGTCTGGCTCTCGATCCACTCGCCGCAGTACAGCAGGCGGCGCAGAGCGGCGAGTTGGCCGTCGACCACCGTCCCGCAGGCGTCCTCGACGGCGCGGCAGGCACTCAGCTGGTAGGCCACCGGGCAGATGCCGCAGATGCGGGACGTGAGGTCGGGAGGTTCCCCGTGGGTGCGGCCCCGCAGGAAGGCCTCGAAGAACCGCGGCGGTTCATAGATCTTCAGCTGGGCCCGGATGACGGTGTCCCCCTCGACCACCAGGTGCAGTGCGGCCTCGCCCTCGACACGGGCGAGTGCCGGGACGTGCAGCGTATGTGCGACGGCACCGGACTCGGTCACGGCAGGTCGTCCTCCTCCTCGGCGTCCTCCACGGCGGCGAAGGCGGTGACGTTGAAGGTGCGTAGGTACCTCCGCACGTCCCCGGTGCCCATGCCGTCACGGTGCATGAGCGGGACGAGCGCCGGGAGGTTGGTGGTCGCCGCCGGGCCGAAGCATCCGTAGCAGCCCCGTCCGTAGGCCGGGCAGATGGCCCCGCAACCCGCATGGGTGACGGGGCCCAGACACGGCGTGCCGTGCGCGACGGTGACGCACACGGTGCCGCGGCGCTTGCAGGAGAAGCAGACGCTGTGGTTCGGGATGCCGGGCTTGCGTCCGGCGAGGAAGGCGGTGATGACCTCGAGGAGCTGCGATCGGTCGATGGGACAGCCGCGCAGCTCGAAGTCGACGGGTACGTGTGCGGAGATCGGGGTCGAGGTGGCGAGGGTCGCGATGTAGTCGGGGCGGGCGTAGACGGCCTGGAGGTACTCGGTGACGTCGGCGTAGTTGCGCAGCGCCTGGACACCTCCGGCCGTGGCACAGGCGCCGATGGTGACCAGGTGACGTGACCCGGCGCGGATGCGCCGGATCCTCTCCGCGTCCTCGGCGGTGGTGACCGAGCCTTCGACGAGGGCCAGGTCGTACGGTCCGGGTCCGACGTGGCTCGACGCCTCCAGGAAGTGGGCGACGTCGATCCCCCCGGCGATGGCCAGGAGTTCGTCCTCGCAGTCGAGGAGGGTGAGCTGACAGCCGTCACAGGAGGCGAACTTGAACACGCCGAGTCGGGGGCGGTCGGGCTCTCGGGCCTGCGCGGGCCCACTCATGTCACAGCTCCCTTACGGCGAGGAGGGGTTCGGCCACGTCATGGCCGACGACGGGGCCGTCACGGCACAGCAGCAGCGGCCCGAGCTGGCAGTGCCCGCAGTGACCGGTGGCACAGCGCATGTTGCGTTCCAGGGAGACCCGGATGCGGCCGGCTCGTACACCGCGGTGGATCAGCACTCGGGCGGTCGCGCGGATCATGACCTCGGGGCCGCAGACGAACGCGGTGGTGCGGGCCGGTGCGAACCGGGCCTCGTCGATCAACGAGGTGACCACCCCGACCCGCCCGGTCCAGCCGCCGGTGGGCCGGTCGACCGTGACGGCGCAGAACGGCTGTCTCCAGTCGGGGAACTCGCCCCCGTACAGCAGGTCGTCCGGAGTGCGGGCACCGGCGAGGACGTTCACGCGCCCGTAGACCTGCGGCTCGGCCAGGACGGCGTGGACCAGCGGGCGGAGCGGGGCGAGGCCGATTCCGCCACCGAGGACGAGGAGGTCGTGGCCGCGGGCCGCTGCCGCGTTCCAGCCGGTGCCGAAGGGGCCGCGTACACCGACGGACGAGCCCGTCGGCAGATCGCACAGCGCCCGGGACACGGCACCCACCGCCCGGATCGTATGGGAGAGCCGTTCGCCGGCCATGCCGGAGACCGAGACGGGGATCTCGCCGACGCCGAAGGCGTACACCATGGCGAACTGGCCCGGCGCGAAGGCGTGCAGGGCCTCTCCGACCGGTTCCAGCTCGAGCGTGACCGTGTCGGCCGTCTCGGGCCGGCGGCCCACCAGACGATAGGGGAGAGGGACCGTGGTCATGCGGGAGGTCCGCCTTCCCGAGGCCCGTACAGGTCGAGCAGTCGGGTGCGCGTGGCGCGCAGCCGCTCCCCGATCGTCTCGGCGACCAGGGTCACCAGCGCCAGACCGAACGCCGGATGGGCGGCGCACGCATCGCGGACCGCAGGGGCGTCGAACTCCCAGGCGGTGACGGTACTTCTGGTCTCCGCACCGAGATGCCACTGCCGCGGAGGACACAGCCACGACCAGCCGAGGAGGTGCCCGGCGCCGATCGTCTCCACGACGGCGCGACCGCGCCCCGGGACGTCGACGTCCAGGGCGACGCTGCCGGAGCGGATGACCCAGAAGCGGTCGGCCCGCTCGCCCTCCTCGAAGAGCCGGGTGGACGCCGGGCGGCTCACTTCGTGCGCGAGCGCCATCAACCGTCCCCGGTGTTCCACCGACAGTGCGGCGAGCATCCCCGCCCCGGGGTCATCCGCCGGCGATGTCACCGCGGCTCCTCCTCGCCCTGGCCTCGTCGTGCAGGGCGTGCGCCTCCTCGGTCAGGTCGATGCCGGTCGGGCACCAGACGATGCAGCGTCCACACCCGACGCAGCCCGAACTGTCGAACTGGTCGTGCCACGTGCCCAGCTTGTGGGTGAGCCACTGGCGGTACCGGCTGCGTGGCGAGGCCCGGACCGGTCCGGTGTGCAGGCTTGAGAAGTCCAGGTCGTAGCAGGAGTCCCAGCGTCGCCAGCGTTCGGCGTGGTCGCCGGTCAGGTCGGTGACGTCCTCGGTGGTCGTGCAGAAGCACGTCGGGCAGACCATGGTGCAGTTGCCGCAGCTCAGGCAGCGGGAGGTGACGTCGTCCCAGCGTTCGGCCTCCAGGTTGTCGCGCATCAGCGTGCGCAGGTCGACCGGTGGCATGGACCGGCCCATGCGGTCGGCGGCCCGGCGCACCGACCCGGCTGCGGCCGTGCGCGTGGCGTCGTCCGCGCTTCGGCGCGGGAGCTCCGCCAGCACGGCGGTCCCTTCCTCGCTTCCGCTCCTGCACAGGAAGCGGTGGCCCCCGGCGTCCAGTACCTCGGTGAGCGCGAGGTCGTACCCGGCGTCCACTCCCGGTCCGGCGCCCATGGACACGCAGAAGCAGGTCGCTCCCGGCTCCGTGCACTCGACGGCGATCAGGAAGGCCCCGTTGCGGCGGGACCGGTAGGCCGGATCCGGATACCTGCCTCCGGTCATCACCCGGTCGAGGATCCGGATGGCCCGTAGATCGCAGGGCCTGACTCCGAGAAAGGCGTAGGAGACGTCCCGCGGTACGTCCTCGCGCACCGACAGGTCGCCGCCGGGTGCGCGGTCCGCGGTCCACTGCCTGACACGCTCGGGATGCAGGAACGACTTCCAGGACTGTGGCCCGGCACTGTGCGCGAAGACAGCCGTGTCCTCCCGCCGTCGGATCCGGTACCGGCCCGCCTCCAGCTCGACTCCCCAGCCGTGTGGCAGTTCGTCGGCGGAGTCCAGTTCGGCGAGCACGATCGCACCGTCCCGCACGGTGGGACCGACCACGGTGCGGCCGTGGCGCTTGAGGACGCTCACCAACGCGTCAAGACCGTCGCGGCCGAGGGCGACCGTGGTGTTCAGCCCGTCGGCACCCGCTCCGTCATCCAGGGAATCCGCCATGCTCGGTCCTTGATCTCGGCCCCCCGAAAGACGCCGGCGCCCGCTGGGACCCACGGCGCCAGCGGCACCCGAGGGCCGCTGCACCACCGGCCACGGACAGGGTGTCAGATGTCCGGTCCCGGCGTTCGGTGCTGCTCCGGCGTGTCGACCCGCTGCTCAGCCTCTGTTCCGCCAGGCGATGTCCGCGTTGAGCGCGGTGGCGAAGGCGCACCACGCGGCGTACGGCAGCAGGGCCGCCGCCGCGGTCCTGTCCGCTCCTGCAACGCGGCGGATGAGCACGACGTTGCTGACGTCGAGCGCCAAGGTCGCCAGCAGTCCGGCGGGAGGGCTCTGCCTGCGGAAGAAGAACCACGTCCACGCCCCGTTCGTGATCAGGTTCACCCCGACGGCCGTGGCGAGCGCCCGCCGATCGGGCCGCCGTGCCCCGCTCAGCGCCCGCCCCGTCGCCCACGCGAGGGACACGTACAACGGCGTCCAGACCAGACCGAACACGTGCGGCGGTGGTTGCCAACGGGGCTTGGCCAGAGCCCGGTACCACGGGCTGTCCGCGTCGACCGCCACGGACCCCGCGACCGCCGCTGCCGCGGTGGCCGTGGCCGTGGCCGGGTACGCCCACCATGGGCCCGAAGCCCACCCCGTCCCTTTCCTGCGTTGCTCCATGGTGTACCTGTTACCCCCGGAACGCGGTCCAACGGGCCCGGCGCTCCGCGCCGGTGCGCCGAGGTGGGCCGTTCGGCCCCGGCGGGGGCCCCTCGGCCTCTGCTGCTGTAGCCGCCCGCCGGTGAAGCTGGAGACGGACCGGACCCCGTGGGGGGTTCGACCGAGGAGGTGCACGCGGATGTCCCGTCCTGTGACCGTCGGAGTGGACGGCTCCCCCGAGAGCAACGCCGCCGCGGAGTGGGCCGCGCGAGAGGCGGTCCTGCGGGAAGCACCGTTGCACCTCGTGCACGTGGAGGAACGATGGCCGATGGTGACCGGTGCGATGCCTCCGGTCGATCCCGCCGACCACCAGCGGTGGACCGAGGCACTCCTCGACGAGGCCGCCGCCAGGGTGCGGGAGAGCCGTCCCGGTCTGGAGGTGTCGGTGTGCCGACGGGTCGGCCGGCCGGCCGGTGCCCTCGCCGTGGAGGCGGCCGGTGCGCAGCTGCTGGTCCTCGGTTCACGAGGGCGCGGCAGGGTCGAGCAGTTCTTCGTGGGTTCCGTGGGCACGGCCACGATCGGCCTGACCGACACGCCGGTCGTGCTGGTGCGCGCCGTGGACGGTCCGGACGGGGAAACGGACCGCGACATCGTCGTCGGGGTGGACGTCCACGAGACGTCTGACGCGATCCTGGCGTTCGCCTTCAACGAGGCGGCACGGCGCGGGTGCGGAGTACGGGCGGTCCACGGATGGACGCTGCCCTTCGCCTTCAGCTACGCCCCCCAGCTCGACCACGGTGTCCAGAAGGAAGTGGCCGATGACATCGCCGAAGCGGTGGCGGGGGTGCTCGGGCCGTGGCGGCGGCGGTATCCCGCGGTCAGGACCGTGGAAAGGATCCTCGTCGGGGCTCCTGCCGAGCAGGTCCTCGCCGAAGCTCCCGGCGCCGGCCTGGTGGTCGTCGGCCGCCGCATCCGCCGCTCTCCGGTGGGCGGACACCTCGGTCACGTCGCCCATGCGGTGCTGCACCACGTGACCTCTCCGGTCGCGATCATCGCCCACGACTGAGCGTGACCTTGCCGTGACCTTGCGGGGAAAGCCGTCACCGGCCGGGCAGTCGGAACCAGCGCTGTTCGCCGGCGGGCACGGTGACGCGTCGGCCCCCCGGCAGGATCACCCTGAGTGGGCTTCGCCTCTCCGCGGGCACGCTGATGCCCACCCTTCCCGGGCGGGTCGTGACGCGAATCCCTCGATGCCCACGGAAGCACAGTGTGAAGGAGAAACGCGCGAGCTCGTCCAGCGGCACCGGATCCAGCGTCAGTCCGCCGGGGCCGGCCTCGAGGCCGGTGATCCCCCGCTGGACGAGGTCGACGGTGCCGGCCATCGCTCCGAGGTGGACCCCTTCGCCCGTGGTGCCTCCCTGGATGTCTGCGACATCGCTGAGCAGGGCTTCTTCGCAGTAGCGCCACGCGTCGGCACCTTGCAGTCTGGTCAGGACCCAGCCGTGCACGAGACTGCTCAGGGTCGAGCCGTGGCTGGTGCGCTCCGCGTAGTAGCCGACGGTGTGGCGCCACAGGTCGTCGTCGAGGCGGTGGCCGAGGCGCTCGAAGAGTCCCGCGAGTTCGGCCGGCGGGAACAGGTAGCCGAGCATCAGCGTGTCGGCCTGTTTGGACGCCTTGTACCTGTTGACCGTGTCCCCCTCGGCTTCCAGGATGCGGTCGAGACGACGGATGTCGCCGTACCGGTTCCGGTAGCCGTCCCAGTCGAGTTCAGCCAGCTCGCCGTACCCGTGGAACTGGCTGATCACCCCGTCGTGGAAGGGCACGTGAAGGCCCCGGGAGACGGCGTCCCAGCGGTCGAGCGCCGCGCAGTCCAGTGAGAAGCGCTCCCGCAACTCGTCCCTGCGCGCGGGCAGCAGCCGGTCGAACAGGTCACGGGCCCGGGCGAGGACCCAGGCAGCGGTGACGTTGGTGTAGGTGTTGTCGTCCACGCCCGCGTCCGGGGCGCCGGGGTAGGCGTCGTGGTACTCGTCCGGGCCGACGACGCCCCTGATGCGGTAGCGGCCGAGGTCCGTGTCGTACGAGGCCGCCCCCGCCCAGTAGCACGCGATCCCCAACAGCAGATCCGCTCCCGGTCCGTGGAGGAATCCGTTGTCGCCGGTGGCCTCGCCGTATCGCCAGACGTTGTAGGCGATCGCGGACCCCACGTGCCGCTGCAAGTGGCTGTGGTCCGGCAGCCAGTGGCCTGAGCGGGGATTCAGGTGGAACTCCTGGGTCTCCTCACGCCCGCTGCCGGCGCTCTGCCAGGGGAACATCGCCCCCTGCCGCCCTGCTGCTGCCGCCGCCGCGGTCGCCTGCGGCAGGCGGCGGTGGCGATAGCTCAGCAGCGCCCGTGCCACCTCGGGGAAGTGCAGTGTGAGGTAGGGCAGGACGAACAACTCGTCCCAGAAGACGTGACCGCGGTAGGCCTCACCGTGCAGTCCCCGCGCCGGCACTCCGACGTCGAGGTCCGTGGTGTGCGGCGACAGCGTCTGGAGCACGTGGAACAGGTGCAGGCGCAGGATCCGGCCGGCGTCGCCGGGAACATCCAGCTCGGCCTGGCTCCACAGGCGCGACCAGGCAGCGCGGTGCGTTGCCAGCAGGCCGGCGAAGTTGGCGGCGCCGGCCGCGAGGTCGACGGCGGCACGAAGCGGGTCGTCAGCGGGTCTGTCCAGCGACGTGTGCAGCGCGACCGTCTTCACCACGGTCACCGGCCTGCCGCGGGCGATCGGCAGGGTGTACCTCTCCGCCGCGGCGGACCTGGTGAGGCGCCTGCGGCCCTCAGCCGAAGGGTGCACCGCGGTCCGCAAGGCCATGCCGATCCGCACGCCGGAATCGGCGGTGCCGCACGTCAGCCACAGGATGCCGTCCCGCTCCGTGCCGACCCGGTGCCCGGTCAGGTGACGGCCGTTCAGCTCGCGGTAGCGGTCGACCCCGGCATTGACGACGTCGCCGTCGAGCCCGGATTCCACCTCGACCAGACCGCTCCAGCCGTGGGCGCGAAGCGTCGTCCGCTGGGCGCCCAGATGCGGCTCGGCCATGTGCACGAAGCGGGTGTGGGTGACGCCGAGGCGGCGTCCCCGGGCGTCCTGGAACAGCATCTGCCGGACGAGGACCCCGTCGTGCAGGTCGAGCGTCAGCCGGTAGTGCCGCAGGCTGGGGTGGTCGGGGGTGAGCCAGTCGCCTGCGGGACCGTCGCTCGGGAGGCACCGGTACCGCAGGGGCAGCCAGTTGGGCAGGTTGACCAGGTCCTCGTTCCACACGCGGCGGCCCCCCACCGTGGACGCCACCCGGTCGTAGCAGCCGGCCACGTAGGTGCCGGGATAGTGGACGGTCCCGGGGCCGCCTTCCGACACCGCGCCCCGGGTGGCGAAGTAGCCGTTGCCCAGGGTGCACAGGGCCTCGCGCAGGCGTTCCTGTTCGGGGTCGTACCCGTCGTACACCCACGTCCATTCCGTGGTCACTGCCGTGCGCCCCCTCGTCAGCCGTGCGCCGGCACCGCGGTCGCCAGGGAGCTGGGTGAAAGGGCCGCCCCTCCTCGCGGCCGAGGAGGATCCGGTCGACGCGCGGCCGGCCACCCGCCCGGCGTCCTCACTCCCCACCCCTGCTCCACGGGCTGACGATCCGTCGGCCGGTGATGCGGGAGGGAGTGATGGCGACCCACAGGTCCCGCTCCCCTCCCGCCCAGGGGGACGACGGCGCCTCGGCTTCCAGCCGCCGGATGAGCGACTCGTCGGTGACGGCCCGCGCCGTGCCCACCGCCAGCACGCTCCAACCCTGGCTGAAGACGTCGTCGATCCTGTCCACCTCGAAGGCCACTTCGCTGCCGGCGGCGAAGGCGGGGACCGTGCCGAGCGCCGTGCGGAAGGCGATCTCACCTTCACAGGTCTGGTAGTTCACCGGTACCACGGCGGGCCCTTCTGGTGTGAGCACCCCGATCCTGCCCACACCGTGCGTGGACAGCAGGTCCCGGCACTCGGCCTCGTCGAGTTCGGCCAGTCCGGTGTCACGGAGGGCCATGCCGCGGCCGGGGGGCTGGTCCGCCGTCCCGCCGGACAATTCATCGACGGTCGTCTCCAGGGCGGCGGCGATCCTGCGCAGGGTCGCCGCGTCCGGTGCGGCCGGTCGCTCCTCCAGGTACTGGATGTACGTCGTCGCCGCCCCGGCACGCGCCGCCACGTCCTCGGTGCTCAGTCCCAGGTCCTCGCGACGGGCGGCGAGCCGCCGCCCGAAGTCCGTGCGGGGGCGGTGCGGAAGTGGCTGCGGCGAAGGGCGGGGGGGTTCACTCGGCATCTGTCTCTCACCTCTGTTCGTGCTGCTCGGGCGGCCGTGCCACGGCGTCGTGCCGGGGCCCGGCGAGCACCACTTTCAGGGCACCCGTGCCGGCGGCACGGGAGAACACGCCGTACGCCTCCGCCATCTGCGCCGGCTCGGAGCGGTCGTGACCGGCGCGGCGGCGGGCGGCTCGCCCGCTCCCCGCCAGCGTGACGGCAGGGGGGTGCGGCACCGGCCGCACCGGCTGACGCGGCCGAAGCGGCACCGGCCGCACGCAGCGCGTCGCGGCTCCCTTCCCTGCCAGCGTGTCTCCGGCAACGGCACGACGCTTGGGCCGTACGGCCCTCCGGCGGTGCCTCCCGGCCCCATCCGGAACCGCGTGTGGGGTGCCAAGGTGAGGGAATGGGCGCGGACGTGCCGGCCGGTGCACCGTGCGCCGGCACCACCGGTCGACGAGCGCCCGAGCGGCCGGCCCCGGCCGCGACGCCCGACTCGAGATCGGCGCGACTCAGGAGGACGCCGCCATGGTCTCCACCCCGTACACCGTCGGCGACGTGATGACGCGGACCGTCGTGGCCGTGGAACGCGAAGCGCCGTTCAAGGAGATCGTCGCCGCCATGGAGCAGTGGAAGGTCACGGCGGTGCCGGTCGTCGAGGGCGAGGGCCGCGTGGTGGGTGTGGTGTCGGAAGCGGACCTGCTGCCCAAGGAGGAGTTCCGCGACACCGAGCCCGGTCTCATCGAGGAGATGCGGAACCTGGGCGACACGGCGAAGGCCGGCGCGGTGCGGGCCGGGGACCTCATGACCACTCCTGCGGTCACCATCCGCGCGGACGCACCACTCCCGCAGGCCGCCCGTACGATGATCCGCCAACGGATCAAAAGGCTACCCGTGGTCGACGCCGATGGAACCCTCCAGGGGATCCTCAGCCGTGCCGACCTCCTCAAGGTCTTCCTCCGCCCCGACGACGACCTGGCCGACGAGGTCCGGCGTGAAGTGGTCGACCGTCTGTTCCCCGTCTCCCGACACGGCGTGCGTGTCGACGTCACCGACGGGGTGGTCACCCTCACCGGCACCGTCCGCGACGGCACCCTCATACCCGTTGCGGCACGCCTCGCCCACGCGGTTGACGGCGTCGTCGAGGTGAAGTGCCTCCTCACCTGCCCGCAGGAGCAATGACATCCGCGGTGCCGGGCGACCGGCGACGCCCGCCGAGCGACGCCCGTGCGGACCCGGCCGTCCCGTGCGCCCGGAGCACCAGGGCGACCGGGAGCAGCAAGACGAGCCGGGGCGACAGGGCGCCCCACGAAGGCGACGGGGGCGGGGCAGCACGGTACACAACGACAAGGTGACGGGGCGACAGGGGCGATGGGCACAACGGCGGCCCACGCGTCACCGAGCCCGGCCCGCCGGGACGGCACGTCCGCCGACACGGTCGACGGCCTCCCGGCCGCCCGTCTCAAGTGCCGCACGACCGGCCTCCAACCGTGCGACGGGGACTCGGAAGGGCGAGCACGAGACGTAGTCGAGTCCGACATCGTGGAAGAAGTGCACCGAGGAAGGGTCGCCGCCGTGCTCGCCGCACACGCCGATCTGCAGCCCGGGTCGAGCTGCGCGGCCTTCGGCCACGGCGATGCGCACCAGCCGGCCCACGCCCTCGCGGTCGATCGTCTCGAACGGAGAGACGGGGAAGACGCCCTTGTCGAGGTAGGCGGAGAAGAAGGCGGCCTCGACGTCGTCGCGCGAGAACCCCCAGGTGGTTTGGGTCAGGTCGTTGGTGCCGAACGAGAAGAACCGGGCTTCTTCGGCGATCCTGCCCGCGGTCAGGGCGGCCCTCGGCAGTTCGATCATCGTTCCGACCGGGCATTCCAGGGCCACGCCCGTCTCCGTGGAGACCGCGGTCAGCACGCGGTCCACCTCCTGCTTCACCAACCGCAGTTCCTCCACCGTGTCGACGAGCGGAACCATGATCTCGGCCCGGGGATCCCCGCCGGCCCGGCTGCGGGTCACGACGGCCTCCGCAACGGCCCGTACCTGCATGGCGACCAGCCCCGGTACGACCAGACCGAGCCGGACGCCGCGCAGTCCGAGCATCGGGTTCTCCTCGTGCATGCGGCTGACTGCGGCCAGCAGAGCGGTGTCGCGCGGGTCGGGCGCCGCGCCGAGGGCCTCCTGCCGGGCCGTCCGCACGGCCAGTTCCGTCCGGTCGGGCAGGAATTCGTGCAGTGGCGGGTCCAGGAGCCGGATGGTCACGGGGAGTCCGTCCATCGCCTCGAGGATGCCGGTGAAGTCCGCGCGCTGCAGGGGCAGCAGCGCCCCGAGCGCGGCATCGCGGTCGGCCGCGCCCTCCGCCAGGATCATGGCTTCGACCAGGGGACGTCGGTCACCGAGGAACATGTGCTCCGTACGGCACAGCCCGATCCCCTGGGCGCCGAAGCGCCGGGCCCGTGCCGCGTCCTGTGGCGTGTCGGCGTTCGCTCGCACCTCCAACCGCCGTGCGGCATCGGCTTCCTGCAGGATCCGGTGCACGGGCAGCACGGCCTCCTGAGCGGCGGGGTCGTCCGGCAGCCGTCCGCCCCGGTCGAAGTAGTGCACGAGTTCGGAGTCGACCATGGGCACCGCTCCCCTGAGGACCAGCCCCCGGGAGCCGTCCACGGAGACCACGGTGCCTTCAGGGACCGTCAGACGGCCGGCCGTGAAACAGCGTGTCCGCCCGTCCACCACGACGCCTTCCGCCCCACACACGCAGACCTTTCCCATGCCCCGGGCCACGACCGCTGCATGGCTGGTCTTTCCCCCGTGGCTGGTGAGCACGGCCTGTGCGGCGACCATCCCGGGCAGGTCGTCGGCCGTGGTCTCGTTCCGCACGAGGACCACCTTCTCGCCCGCGCCGGCCCTGCGGACCGCCTCTGCCGAGTCGAAGACGACCGCTCCCACGGCCGCCCCCGGAGAGGCGGGGATTCCCCGGGCGATCACGGTGTCGGTACCGGTCGTGTCGAACCGGGGGAACATGAGCTGCGCGAGTCCCGCACCGTCGACCCTGCCCAGGGCCTGCCGGATCGTGATCACGCCTTCGTCGGCCAGCTGCGAGGCGATGCCGAAGGCGGCCTGGGCGGTGCGCTTGCCCACGCGTGTCTGGAGCATCCAGAGCCGACCGCCCTCGATCGTGAACTCGATGTCACACAGGTCGCGGTAGTGGGTCTCCAGTGCGGCCATGTGCTCGTGGAGTTGGGTGAACGAAGTCGGATCCAGCGTCGCCAGCTCCTGGAGCGGCACGGTGTTGCGCACCCCGGACACGACGTCCTCGCCCTGGGCGCTGGGCAGGTAGTCGCCGTAGACACCGGGGCGGCCGGTGGCCGGGTCGCGGGTGAAGGCGACGCCGCTCCCAGAGTCCGGTCCGAGGTTGCCGAAGACCATCCTCTGAACGGTGACCGCCGTGCCCAGGTCGTCCGCGATGCGTTCGCGGCGTCGGTAGAGCCGGGCGCGTTCACCGTTCCACGAGGCGAACACGGCGAGCACCGCTCCCCACAGTTGCTCGGCGGGGTCCTGGGGGAATGCGCGCCCCGTCCGTTCGAGGATCAGGTCCTTGAAGGACTCCGTGATCCGGATCAGGTCGGGGACGTCCAGCGTGCTGTCGTCCGGTGCGTGGTGCTGCTCCTTCACGCCAGTCAGCGATGCCTCGAACAACGAGCCGTCCACGCCCATCACCGTGGTGCCGTACATCTGCACGAGCCGCCGGTAGGAGTCCCAGGCGAACCGTTCTCTCTCGTGCGTCTTGCCGAGTCCGAGCACCGAGTAGTCGTTCAGGCCGACGTCCAGGACGGTCTCCATCATCCCCGGCATCGACACGCTCGCCCCGGACCTGACCGAGACGAGCAGGGGGTCGTCCGCCTGCCCCAGACGCCTTCCGGCACCGCGCTCGAGGACGGCCAGGTGGTCGCGGATCTGGTCCCTCAGCTCCGTCGGGGGTTCACCGCTGGCCAGGAAGACCCGACAGGCTTCCGTGGTGACCGTGAACCCGGGGGGGACCGGCAGACCCATGCGCGTCATCTCCGCGAGGTTCGCGCCCTTGTTCCCGAGGAGACCGACCATGTCCCTGCCGCCTTCGGCGAAGTCGTACACGTAGGTGCTCATCTGTCCCGTCCCGTGGTCGTGGGCCGGCCTCCTTCTCCGCACGGGGCGTGCGGCCGCCCGCTGTCTCCACGCTGACCCGCGGCCGGTCCCGGAGGAGAGGGGCCATTCGTCCCTGCGGCGCGGCGTACGGCCCCGAAGGGGGATCGGACCTCCCGAGGTCGGCGCAGGCGCGTCGGCCCGGACCGGGTGCACGGCACGGGGAGGGACGCCGTCCCCACCTGGGCGGTGCGCGGCCGGGCAGCCCGCGCCGCGGTGGTGGTCCCCGGCTCGGCCCACCGCCCCGATGGGGCTGTCCTGCTGCCGAGAGGGACCGATCGGACCTTGGGGCGGGGTCCCTGTTCGCGAAAGATTGTGCGAAGAGTCCCTCCGAACGAGGAGGAAGCCATGAACGAGCGCGTGAACCCTGCGTCCGGCGCGGACGCACCGCGCGTCGTGCGCGAGGGGAGTCGCGCCGACGTACCCCAAGGGCAGCACACGCTTCCGCGGTACCTCGGAGCCGTGGCGACGGCGTTCGCCCGGCAAGCGGCTACGGGGAAGGCGGCCGCCCCGGGGCAGCAGGGTCCGCCGGGCTCCGACACCGAGACGACCCCCCTGCTGGTCCGTGACGTCATGGACCGCTCCACCGCATCGGTGAGCGGCGACGACTCCTTCCTGGCGATCGCCCAGGCCCTCGTCGACGCGGGCGTCGGCTCGTTGCCCGTGACCGACGCGCACGGTCAGGTCATGGGAGTGGTGTCCGAATCCGATCTGCTGGCGAAGGCCGCCGTCGAGGCATCGGGCCACGAACCCGGTGTCCGGGGGCCTCTGGTGCGCCGGCGGCTGCACGACAGTGCACGTGCCCGGACGGCGGAAGACCTGATGACCTCGCCGGCGATCACGGTGCACCCCGAGGCGACCGTCGCCGAGGCGGCGTGGCTCGCCTCGCTCTCCCGCCTCAAGAGACTGCCCGTGTCGGACCGGGAGGGGCGCCTGGTCGGCGTCGTGAGGCGGAACGTCCTGCTGGGCGCCCTGGTGAGGGACGACGCAGGGATCAGGGAGGAGATCGAGTCCCGGATCCTCGCCGGGGAGTTCCCCGGTGCCCGGGACTCGGTCTCGGTCACCGTGCGCAACGGGGCGGTCGTTGTGAGCGGACGGTTGGATCCGGGCGAGGCGCAGCGGCTCCTCGCCCGGATCGGGCGAGTGGCCGACGTGACGGACGTGGTGGACCACCTCACGTCGGCATGACGGCGCGAGGCGCACATCGCTGGTAGGGCGTCGCCCACGGCCTGCGGTGGGCGGGGCGCGACGGCAACGGGTGCTCCGGAGCATCGCGGAGCCGAGACCGGCGAGGCCGTAGGGGCCGCCCCGTTGGGCCGCTCGGCCCAACGGCAGGGACGGGACGCCTCATGACGGGCGGCTCGGTACCACCGACCGTGGAGAGGACGCGGAAGGCGGGACACGGTACCGCCGGTGCCGCGATCGATACAGGGAGGCCCCCATGGCGCAGGAACTTTCCGGACGGAGGCCCCCCGGAGCGTCACGGGACGGTCTCTGGCACCACGTCCTCCGCGCCGCCGGCCGGGAACCGCGGGCCCTGAGCCGTCCTTTCGACCGAGCCCGCAGCCGCCTGGTCGTGGAGTTCGCGCTCTCCGTGCTGGTGGCACTGTCCCTGGCGGTGGCGGCAGCATGGACGACCTGGAACGGCGAGGGACGTCGCGCGCTCGTCGAGAGGCAGCAACGCCACCCGGTGACTGCGGTCACCGTGAGCACGGCGGA
The DNA here is from genome assembly GCF_042755225.1 of Streptomyces sp. NPDC059169. Taxonomy (NCBI): domain Bacteria; kingdom Bacillati; phylum Actinomycetota; class Actinomycetes; order Kitasatosporales; family Streptomycetaceae; genus Streptomyces; species Streptomyces sp. NPDC059169. The sequence goes on from NZ_JBHZCF010000014.1 coordinate 119,505, forward strand.
AACCCGGGCGAGTGCCACGCGTTCCGGGGTCGCTCAGGAAGCCGTGGCCCGGGCGACGTGGCACTTCCGGGGGACGGCGCACCGGGACGCGCTGAGCGTCCCCATGGGCACTGAGGCCGGCAGTGTCGTTCCCATCTGGGTGGACGCGGACGGCCGGCGCGTCCCCAGGCCGCGGGGAACCGCTGACGTGGCCGCCGCATCGGGGGTCGCAGGCGTTTCCGTCCTCATCGGCCTCTCCGCCGCTTCCCTCGGCGTGTTCAGCATCCGGGGACGCCGGCTCGAACGGCGCACCCTGGAGGCGTGGGATGCGGAATGGGCGATGGTGGAGCCGTACTGGTCCGGACGCCGAGGAAGGTGAAGGTCCCACCGTCGGCAGGGGTACGCCTCCGTGGGGCAGGGGCAGGGGCAGGGGCAGGGGCAGGGGCCGTAAGACAGCGGTAGTCGTGGTGATGAGCCCCAGCGGACCGGCGCCACCCGACCTCGACCGAGCCGCCATCTCGCCGCAGAGGGGAAGGGAACCCCATGGCGGGGCCGATCAAGAAGGACACGGGGATGGGAGCAAGAAGGACACGGGGATGGGAGCGGACGCGCACGGTGCGGAGGAATGGCGGGGGCCCGCCCCTCGGCATCCGCAGGGGCCGCCCCCTCGGCGTCCGCACGCAGGGGCAGCGGCCCGGCCGCTTTCCCCGCTCCTCCTCCGACGCCTTCATTGCTCCGCTGCCCCTACTTCGCCGGCAGGTCCTGCGAGGCAGGCCCGGACGCCGTGATCGGAGCGTCGGCGGTGCGAGCAGTGAGGCGGTCGGTCACCGACACGACGCCGTCCATCTGCTCGACCAGCCGCCGCAGGACCAGGATCTCCTTCTGCTCCTGCAGTACTCCCGCCAAGGTGACCGCTCCGTCGAGGACATGGACGTCGACGGCGTCGGGTGCCAGACCCAGGGTGTCCACCAGCACTTCCTCGATCACGCGGCGTCGGATCTCCCGGTCGGGGCGCAGGAACACCGTGAGGAGATCGCGCCGGGTGACGATGCCCACGAGACGGCCCTCCTCGTCGACCACCGGGAGTCGCTCCACCCCCTGGCGCAGCATCGTGCGGGCGGCCTCCGCCACCGTGTCGTCGGCGTGCACGGTAACGGCTGGCACGGACATCAGCTGTTGCGCGGTGGGCGCATCCCCACTGCCGCCGACCGGTAGCACCCGGCGGTCGGGACGGGCTCCGGTACGGCCGGACCCTCCGGCCGACACCTGGTGCACCAGAAGATCGGTCTCCGAGATGACCCCGACCACGCGGTCTTCCTCGTCCACGACCGGCACCCCGCTGATGTCGTGCTCGGCGAGCTGCTTGGCGACGTCCTTGAACGGCGTTGCGGGGACGACCGATACGACGTCTCCCGACATCAGGTTGCCGACCTCGCTGTGCTTCATCTCCGTACCTCCCTTTGCTCTGCTGCCGGGCCGCTCCGCCGCGGCGCGCGCCATCCGCACGACGCACGATCGGCCCCTTGCCATGCATCCGGGAGGACCGTGGGCCCTCGGTCGAGGAGCGGCGAGGGAGCGACCGGGCTCGGGGGGGGGGGGGGGGGGGCTGGGATTTCCCCCCCTCCCTCCCCCCCTCCCCCATGATTTTTCCCTCCTCCCCCCCCCCCCCCCCCCCACCCCCCCCCCCCAC
>NZ_JBHZCF010000014.1:121183-245474 GCF_042755225.1 Streptomyces sp. NPDC059169
CGTGTCTCTTTGCAAGGAGGAGGGGGGGGTGGTGGCCCTGGGGGGGGGGAGGGGGAGGGAAACGCCGGGGCCGGGCCGACCCTCCCCCCCCCCCCCCCCCGGTCCCGTCTCCGGACAGGCGTGGGGGCGTTCGCTCCCCGCACCCGAATCCGTCACGAGGGATGCCTGATCTCGATGTGCTTCGTCTCCGCCTTCTCCTGACCGAGGCCGATGCTGATGGTGAGCATGCCGTCGACGTACTCGGCGCGGACGTCGTCCTCGTCGGCGCTCTTGGGGAGGGGCATACTGCGCGCGAGGGACCCGTAGCGGATCTCGCTGCGGTTCTTGTCCACGTCGCGTTCGGTGCGCTCCGCCTTGATGGTGAGGACACCGTCCTCCACGGTGACATCGAGGTTCTCGACGTCGACGCCCGGGAGCTCGGCCCGGACGACGTACCGGTCGTCCTCGGTGTACTCCTCGACCCTCATGGGGTACAGCTCGGCCATTGCCGGCATGCTGAACCGGCTGGGCAGGGCCTCGAACCAATCCGGCAGGTCGGGGAACGGGAACCGCTGCTTGTGTGCGAGCACAGCCATGATCGGGCCTCCTCGGTGCGTCTCCGGTTCCTACAGGTCCAGTCAACAGCGCCACGGGACGCGGCGCAGCGGGCCGACCAGGCCGAAGGGGGGCCCGAAGGGCCCCAAAAGGTGTTGCCGGCGCTTCGGCACGGGGACCCCGTGCTGCGCGCCGCGGCGAGCCGCCTACTCGGGGATTCGTCGTACGGTCCCCGGCAGACCTCTCACCTTCGGCGGCCCCCGGGTGCCGGCGTCGGCCACACGGGCCACGGGGCCGCTCGGGATGACGGCGGCCGGGCGGGGCCGGCCACGGCGACCGGACGGCGGGGCGCCGCACGGCGTGCATCAGCCGCGGCGCGTAGCGGCCCCTTCCCGGTGCCGCACGATTTCGGAGACCACGCCGTCGGACACGTACGGCACCGCCGCCGCGACCCCGGGGGAGAGACCCATGCCTACGGAGGCGTCGGCAATCTCGACGGCATGGACCACGAGACGACGAGGCAGCCGTCCGAGGACCTGGGCGAGACACCACGCTTCAACGAGACCGAACCCGTGTGAGCTGGTCGTCGGGAACCGGGCCGGTTGCCCGGGGCCCGGCTCCAGGCGGTGCACACGGCCCGGGTACCCGGGGCGCACGCGTGCCGCATCCACCACCACGGCGAACTCCGCGTCGTCCCACCATTCGATGAGCCGGACGGGATCTCCACCGCAGCTGCGCAGCTCCGTCCCGGCCGGGAGGGCACCGACCGAGGCGCGGCTGCGGAGCGTCTCCACCACGACCGGGCCGACGCCGTCGTCACGGCGGAAGTCATTGCCGATGCCGACGACCACCGTGCGTGCCTCGGATCGCATCGGAACTCCTCGTCTCGGGCGCGACGCCTGCAGTGGTGTCACGACATGGGCGCGTTCGAACCGCCACGGGCCGGGACGCCGTTGACCGGATCCCGCTCTCGGCCGTCCGCGAACGGCCCGGCGCATGCCGGTGAGGCGGGACGGGCCGGTCGAGCACCGGACGGAGCCCGCCACGAACCGGGGCTCGTGCTGGGCAGCCGGGCAGCGCGGCTGGGTTGTGCACTGCTGCTGCAGTCCTACACCCGGCACGACCGGTTTCGTCGGAGGCAGGGGCGGGCCACGGGCGTCGCGGTCGGTCCAGGTGGTGGTCCGGTGGACCCGAGGCACCGGACGGCCGCGGTGGCGAGGATCCGCATCCGCCCTCCGCACGGCGGGAGCCGCACCGCCATGAGTCGCGTCGCACGGTGCAGGTCAAGATCGACACGGCTGACGGACCCTGCACCGTCGACGGCAGGCGAGCCGTCCATGTCGAACTCACCATGGTCGTCACCGAGGCGGGTCCGCCTCCTCACCCCTTCCTGAGCTCGCATTGCTTCGGAGCACGCATTGTTTCGGTCACGACACCGAAGGCACGCGTACTCGACGGTCGGTGGGAACGGCCCCGATGGCGAGCGGTCGCCCGCGTCGGCGGCGCGCTGCACGCCAGCCGCCGTACGCGTGCTGTTGACGCGGGCACCGCCCGGACACCGGGGGCCCGTTCACGCGTTGTGCTGGTCGAGGAATGTGGTGATGAGCTGCTGCCATTCCTCGGGACGTTCGACCATGGGCAGGTGGCCGGTGGCGATCTCCACGAGCTGGGCGCCGGGTATGGACTCGGCGAGCTGGCGGTGCAGGCGGGTGGAGGTGAACCAGTCCTGGGTGGTGGAGATGACCAGGGTGGGTGCCGTGATGTGCGGCAGGTCGCCGCGGACGTCGACCCGGGGTGCCAGTTCGGCGTGTTCCGGGGTTCCGTCGGCGATGCTGGCGGTGGTGAAGGCGAGGGCCTGCCGGAGTTGCTCGTCCGGCATCGCCTCCAGGGCGTCCGCACCCAGGGCCATCATCGTCAGGTACTGGGCCAGCAGTTCGAGGTCGCCCGACTCGGCCAGCTTGCGCCAGACGGGTAGGGCGAGCGAGAGGCGGTTGTCCCGGTGGGGGAAGGTCGCGGTCAGAAGGAGGGCCGTGACGCGTTCGGGGTGGCGGGCGGCGGCGCGGATGGCGACGGGGCCACCGAGGGAGTAGCCGGACAGCGCGAAGGTGTCCAGGCCTTCGGCGACGGCGGCGGCGACGAGCTGGTCGGCCAGGTCGTCCAGCGACAGCGTCGTGGTGGATCGGGGGGTTTCTCCACTACCGGGGTAGTCGATGCCGACGACGGTGTGGCGGGCAGCCAGGCCTTCGAGGATCGGGCCGTAGGTGCCGGCCGTGCTGCTGCCGGCGCCGTGGGCGAGCGCGAGGCCGGGGCCGGAGCCGAGGACGGTGCGGGCGAAGGTCGCTTCGGGCAGGGCGCGTGCGGACATGAGTATTTCCCATCTGTGAGTGTGGTGATCCGGTGGTGCGGTGCTGCGGAGGCCCGCCCACGCCGGAAGGCGGGCGGCGGCAGGCGGGTCAGGGCAGCAGGACGGCCTTGCCCCGGTTGCGGTGGGCTTCCAGGTCGGCGTGTGCGACGGCGGCCTCATCCAGGGGATAGGTCCGCCACACGGGCAGGGTGAGTGCGCCCGAGGCGGCCAACCGGACCAGCTCCGGCAGGGGTTCCTCGGCCCCGGAGCCGCCGGCGCTGAAGCGGACGCCGTGCTGCGCGGCGGACATGTCGGCGATGGTGATGACACGTGAGCTGTCGCCCGTCAGGGCGACGGACTCGGGGAGGACGCCGGCGCCGGAGGCGTCGAAGACGACGTCGACTCCTCGTGGTGCCGCGGCCTGCACCCGCTCCAGCCAGTGGTCGCCGTAGCGGACCGCGGTGGCTCCGAGCGCCGTGACACGCGCGATGTCGTGCTCGCCGGCCGTTCCGATGACGGTGATGCCGCGGGCGACGGCCAGCTGCACCGCGATGGTGCCGACGCTGCCGGCGGCGCCGTGGACGAGCAGGGTCTGCCCCTCGTGGACATCGAGCTGCCCGAGGACGCGGAACGCGGTGGTGCCGACCGTGACCAGCGACGCGGCGACTTCCCACGACAGTGCCTCGGGCTTCGCCACCGGCCGGTCGAGCAGCGCGTACTCGCTGTAGCTTCCGCCGACGGTGACACCGAGGACTTCGTCCCCCACGGTCGAGGGGGCTCCTTCGCCGACCGCATCGACGACGCCGGCCGCGTCCAGGCCGGGGATGACGGGGAAGCGCGCCGGGACGGCGCCGGCCAGCAGACCGGAGCGGATCTTCATGTCGAGTGGGTTCACGGAGGCGGCGCGCACCCGGATCCGGACCTGCCCCGGACCCGGGTCAGGCGGAGTGACCTCCGACAGCCGGAGTACCTCGGGCGTGCCGTAGGCCGAGAAAGTGATCGCTTTGGACATCATCAACTCCCGAACAGGGTTGCGTTGGTGGGTTCGCCGCTCAAGCGGTGAGGGTGGGGTAGTCGGTGTAGCCGCGGTGGTCGCCGCCGTAGAAGGTGGACCGGTCCGGGGTGTTGAACGGGCCGCCGGCGGCCAGGCGTCGCGGCAGGTCCGGGTTCGCCAGGAACAGCGCTCCGTAGGCCACCATGTCCGCGCTGCCGTTCTCGATCAGCTTCAGTGCGTCGGGACCGGTGACGTCGGGGTACGTGAACGGGTTGAGGACGAACGTGCCGGGCCATTCGGTGCGCAGCCGCGGGGCGAGTTCGGGGTCGGGGCCTTCCATCAGGTGCAGGTAGGCCAGGTCCAGGTGCGCGAGTCGCTCCAGCAACATCCCGTAGACCTCGCCGGGGTTCTCCTCGACGATGTCGTTGTACTGGTTGCCGGGCGAGATCCGCAGCCCCACGCGGTGGCTGCCGATCGCCTCCGCCACGGCCGTGACGACCTCGACGGCGAAGCGGGTCCGACCCTCGGTGGTGCTGCCCCAGGAATCGGTGCGGTGGTTGGTGTTGTCCGCGAGGAACTGGTGGATCAGGTAGCCGTTGGCGCCGTGCACCTCCACTCCGTCGAACCCGGCCTCCACGGCGTGGTGTGCCGCGGTCGCGAAGTCGGCGACGGTCTGCCGGATGTCCTCCTCGCTCAGTTCCTTCGGCGTCACGAAGTCCTTCGGTCCTTCGTGGGTGTAGACCCGGCCGCGGGCTGCCACGGCCGACGGACCCACCGGCACCAGACCGTCCGGCAGCAGGCTCGGGTGGCCGATCCGCCCGGTGTGCATCAGCTGGGCGAAGATCACGCCGCCTTCGCGGTGCACGGCGTCGGTCACCGTCCGCCAGGTCCGCACCTGGCCGGCCGTGTGCAGGCCGGGGGTGTCGGGGTAGCCCTGGCCCACCGGCGAGGGCTGGACGCCCTCGGTGACGATCAGTCCGGCCCCGGCGCGCTGGGCGTAGTACGTCGCCATCAGCTCCGTCGGTTCCGCGCCGGGCCCGGACGCGCGGCTGCGGGTCATCGGGGCCATCGCGATGCGGCTGGTCAGGCGTTTGCCTCCCAGGACGATCGGGTCGAAAGCAGTGGTCATGGGGCTCTTCCTCGTAGTGGGTGATGCCTGCGGCACCTGGCATCCCGGTGCCCGCATCAACAGTTACCTGTCCGAACAAGTAAATCACTTGTCTGAACAGGTAAGTGCCGCCGACCCATTCCCGAGGTTGAAAGTGACGTAGGTAACACCCCTCCTACCTGGTCATCTGTGTCACTGCCGGGCGGAGTGGCTGTGGGGGCTTTTGGCGGAAGGTACAGTCATCCTGTCCAGGCAGGGAAGTGAGGAAAGTGATGGCCGAGTCCACACCTGAAGGCGGCCGGGGTTCCGGTCTGTCGGGGCGGGGAGCCACCGTCCCGCTCCCTGGTGCAGCCAGCGGCGGACCCATCAGTCACGCGATCTTCCGGCTGGCCCGCCTGCACCGCATGTTCGCGGGGCAACTGCTGCGCCGCATCGGCCTGCACCCGGGCCAGGAGCTGGTCATGATGCACCTCTGGGAACTGGGCCCCCAGCGCCAGATCGACCTGGTGCGCCTCATGGACTCCGACGCCGCAACCATGACGCGCACCGTGCGCCGTCTGGAGCAGGCGGGATTCGTCCGCCGCCGGCCCTCGCCCACCGACAAGCGCGCCTCGCTCATCGAGCCCACGGCGGCCAGTCACGCCCTGCGTCGAGAGGTGGAGCGCGTCTGGAGCCAGCTCGAGGACGTTTCGACCGCGGGCCTCACGGACGACGAGTGCGTCGATGTCCTGGCCACCCTGGAGCGCCTCGAGCAGAACCTCGTACGGGCGGCGGCCCAGTCGTCGTGTGCGAGCGAGGAGCAGTAGAGGGCGCCAGGCGGGGCTTCCCGAAGGCGTGGGCGCGCGCCGGGGTGCTCGGGGGTCCCGCGCACCGACGGGCTCGGTGGTGTCCCGGCCGGCCGCCGCCGACGCGCGATGGCCTGAGGGCGGTTCGCGCGTGCGGGTGAGTGCCGGCCGCCCGGCAAGCGGTCGGCGCCCGGCTGACGACGGTTCCGCGCGCGTGGGCGCGTGCCCGTCCGGTCGTCCCTCGTCCGATCGTCGTCGCGGGACGGGGTGGCCTCGGCGATTTCCCTTGTGCGCAGGGAACTTGCCGCAGCGCGCATGTGGTGAACGGACCCGGGGCAGCTGCTCTACGCGGGAGTAGCATCACCGAACGTGTTGACAGTCGAGTACCGGAGAGGCGTTCCATGCCAGATCAGTGCCCGATGGTGATAGACCCTTCAGGCCGCGACATCCACGGTGAAGGCGCGCGAATGCGTGACAGGGGCCCGGTGGCCCGCATCGAACTGCCCGGCGAAGTCGAGGCGCTCGCGGTCAGCAGTCCTGCTCTTCTCAAACGGCTGCTCACCGACGCACGGGTGTCCAAGGACCCGCGACAGCACTGGCCGCTCTGGAGGAGCGGAGGGATCTCCCCGGACTGGCCGTTGTTCGCCTGGGTCGCCGTGCAGAACATGTTCACCGCCTACGGCAGTGAGCACAGGCGTCTGCGCACCCTGGTCTCCAGCGCCTTCACCGCGCGGCGCACGACCGCACTGCGACCGCGGATCGAGGAGATCACGGAGAAGCTGCTGGACCGCGTCGCCGAGGTGGGGAGGCGGGGCGAGGTGGTCGATCTGCGCGAGGAGTTCTGCTATCCGCTGCCGATCCAGGTGATCAGCGAACTGTTCGGTCTGCCCGGTGACAAGGCGGTGGACCTGCGCGAGGTCGTGGACGGCCTCTTCCACACGTCCGCGGAGCCCGACGAGGTCACCGCGAACTACGAGCGTCTCTACGCCCTGATGGCGGAACTCGTCGCGACCAAGCGGGAGTCGCCCGGGGACGACCTGACCACCCACCTCATCGCAGCCCGCGACGAGGGGGGCGCCGCACGACTCAGCGAGCAGGAACTGCTCGACACCCTGGTCCTCATGATCGGTGCCGGTCACGAGACCACGGTCAATCTCATCGACAACGCGGTGCACGCCCTGCTCACCCATCCCGAGCACATCGCGCACATCCGCGGGGGCCGTGCCACGTGGGACGACGCGATCGAGGAGTCCCTGCGTGCGGACGCGCCCGTGGCCAATCTGCCGTTGCGGTACGCCGTGGAAGACATCGAACTCGGTGAACTCGGCGGTCCGGAAGGAACGGTGATCCGCGCAGGGGAAGCCATTCTCGCCGCCTTCGCCGCGGCGGGGCGCGACCCCGAGCGCTACGGGAAGGACGCCGATCGCTTCGACGTCACCCGGGTGGACAAGGAGCACCTGGCCTTCGGGCACGGGGTGCACCACTGCCTGGGCGCCCCGCTGGGCCGACTGGAGGCACGCGTCGCACTTCCCGCGCTGTTCGAACGGTTCCCCGGACTCACTCTCGCCGTGGCTCCGGAGGAACTGCTGCCCGTGGAGTCGTTCATCTCCAACGGGCACCAGTCCCTGCCCGTCCGCCTGGCCTGATCACTCTCCCCGCCACCACGCCAGCACCCGGGCCCAGCCACTCTTCGGTGCAGTGGTCGCCGGCGCACCGCCTCGTCTTCCGGGCGGCGCGGAGGTGTGCCTGCCCGGCCCCGTGGACCCGTCGTCACCCGCAGGCCGCTCATCCTTTTCGGAGCGGGTGACGACGACGGGCGGGAAGCGTACGGGCAGCGCGGCAAGCGCACGGTGGAAGGGCCCCGGCCGCCACTCGAGGTCCCGGACGGGAACGGCGAGTTCCATGTCGGGGAGACGGTCGAGGAGCTTCTCGATGGCCACTGCCGCGATCAGTCGCGCTGAGCCCTGCGCGGGACAGGCGTGCGGGCCGGCGCTCCACGCCAGATGGGCGCGGTTGCCCGTGCGCTGATCGACCGCCAGGGCGGGGTCCGTGTTCGCGGCGGCGAAACTGATGACGACCGGATGGCCCTCTTCCAGAAGTGTCCCTTCGTACAGGACATCGTGCACGGGAAAGTGCACGGCGTAATTGGCCATGGGGGGATCGGTCCACAGCACTTCGTCGAGCGCGTCGTCCACGGGCAGACTGCCCCCCGACAGACTGCCTGCGAACCTGTCGTCCGACAGCAGCAGGCGCAGGCTGTTGGCGATCAGATTCTGTTCGGGCTCGGTGCCGGCGCCCAGGAGCAGGACCAGGGTGTGGACGAGTTCCTCGTCCGTCAGCCGCGCGGGATGGGCGATGAGCCGAGAGGTCACGTCCTTTCCCGGATTCGCGCGCTTGAGCGCGATCAGTTCGCCGACGGTTCGGGTGAGGAGTTCGTTCGCCTTTTCGGCGTCGTCGAGTTCGAAGATGCCGGCCATTCCCTCCACCAGCCGGTCACCGTATTCGGGCGGACAGCCGAAGAGCTCGTTGAGTACCAGGAGCGGCAGGGGCCGGGCGTACGCGTCGAGCAGATCAGCTTCCCCGTCCGGCGCGATTCGGTCGATGAGCGTATCGGCGCTCCGCTCCACGTAGCCGCGCAGGGCGTTGGGCTCCACGCCCCCCAGGCTGTCCGTGATCGCTTCGCGTAGGCGGCGGTGCTCCGGTCCGTCGGTCAGCAGGGCGTTCGGTCGGTAGGCCATCATCGGCGCGACCGGACTGTCCGCGGGCACCGTGCCGTCGGCCATGTCGCGCCAGCGGCGGGAGTCCTTTGAGAACGTCTCGGAACTGCGCAGCACGTGGAGTGCGGCGTCGTAGCCGGTGACGAGCGTGGCCCGCACGTCGGGTGACAGTTCGACCGGGGCGGTTGGTCCGGACTGTCGCATGCGTCGGTAGGCAGCGGCTGGATCCGCCGCGAAGTCCGGTCCGTACAGCAGTTCGCGGTGGGGGCAGCGGGACTCGCGATCGGGGGTGGAGTCAGGGGTCATGCGTGCTCCAGTTCGCTCGTGCGGGTCAGGAGGTGCTCGACGAGGGAGACCAGTGCCCGGGTCGAGGAACGGGGGTCGCGGGCGTCACAGCGGACGAGGGGTGTTTCCGGGAGCAGATCGAGGGCGTCACGCACCTCGTCCAGCGTGTGCTGGGGTGCACTGTCGAAGTCGTTGAGCGCAACGGCGTAGGGCAATCCGAGCTCCTCCAGGACACCCATGACATCGAATGAACGTTCAAGGCGCCGGGTGTCTGCCAGGACCAGTGCACCGAGCGCGCCCCGGGTCATGTCACGCCAGAGCGTGGTGAACCGCTGCTGACCGGGAGTGCCGAAGAGGTACAGCACGAGGGCATCGCTCAGCGTGATGCGTCCGAAGTCGAGGGCCACCGTGGTGGTCGTCTTGTCCTGGGTGTCCCCCAGGTCGTCGACCAGGGCCCCCGCTTCGGTCATCACCTCCTCGGTGTGCAGCGGACGGATCTCGGACAACGTGCCCACGAAGGTGGTCTTGCCGACCGCGAAGTGGCCGACCACCAGGATCTTGACCGCGGTGCGTACGGTCGGTCGGAGATAGACGTCTTCAGAGGCGGGCGCGGAGCCCATCGAGCACCTCCTGCAGGATTCGGGCATCGGACGGCACGGCTGCCGGGACCGGCGCGAGTTTGACGATGTGTCCGCTGTCCAGGAGGTCGTCCACCAGCACCCTCGTGACACTGACCGGCAGCGACAGATGTCCGGCCACCTCCGCCAGCGACAGTGCGCCCGGTCTGCAGAGCTCCGCGATCCGTCGCTTCTCGGGCCCCAGACCGGTGGCGGACGGCCCGTCGGCGGCGATCAGAAGGGTGACGAGGTCCAGGGTGCCGCGGCGTGGATGGGCGCGGCCCCCCGTGACCACATAGGGCCGGACCAATCCCCCGTTGGGGCGGGGCCTGGGCGGGGTCATGCCCGAATGCCGGTGCCATGCCGCGCCGGACTGGTCAGTTCCTTGCCGAGCCGGTCGACGAGCTTGTGCATGCGGTAGGTGACCGCCTCCATGTCCACGTTCTCCGTCGTGGAGACCGCGAGGTAGGCGCCCTCACCGGCTGCGGCGAGAAACACGTAGCCGTGTGCGAACTCGATCAGGGTCTGCCGCCACGGGCTGTCGTCGTGACCGCAGAACTCCGCCGTGCTGCGGCTGATGGACTGGACGCCGGAGAGTCCGGCCGCCAGCCGCTCGGCGTCGTCCCTGCCGATGTCCGCCGAGTGGGCCCGGAGCATGCCGTCCGCCGACAGCAGGATCGCGTGCAGGGCCCCGGGCACTTTCAGGACCTCATCGAGCATCCAGCCCAACTCGTTGTTCCTGGGCTCGATCATCCTCGGTTGTTCCCTTCGTCTTCGTGGAGGGCGTCCTGGGCGGCACGGCCGCTCAGCGTGCCGCGTGCGAACGCGCCGATGCGCCGGGCCGTCTCCTCGGCCGACCGTGTGTCGACCTCCTCGGCGGGGACCGCAGGCTGCTGCGCGGTCACCGGGTTCTGCGCGGCGCGTCGGCGGCGCTTCGGAAGTCCCCCCACGGTCGTCGCGGCCCGGGTCGTCGGCAAGGTTGACGGGGCGGCACCGGACGCGCCGCGGGCCGCGGCCGGGGGCGCCGTCGGAAGTCCGTCGGAGGCGTCCGGACGCGTGAGCAGGACGCTCGGGAGGAACACGACGGCGCGTACGCCCCCGTACGGGGAGTGGGTGTCCACACTGACGCTGAACCCGTACCGCTGCGCGAGGACCCCGATGACCGCAAAGCCGAACTGAGGAGGGTCCTCGAGCCGGGTGACGTCCACCGTGCGCCTGCCGGAGAGCAGTGTCGAGGCCTTCTCCAACGCCTGCCCGTCCATGCCGACGCCGGCGTCGTCGATCACGATGCAGGCGCCGTTGTGCACGGCCTGGATGCCCACTTCGACCTGGGTGTTGGGTTGTGAGTGGCGTGCCGCGTTGTCCAGCAGTTCCGCGACCGCCAGGACCACGGGCTCCACGGCCCGGCTCTCGACAGCGACGTCGACCGTGCCGCGGATCCGGATCCGTCGGTAGTCGCGGATCCGTGACGTGGCTCCGCGCACTACTTCGACCAGCGCTGAAGCCGCCCGCTGCCGCCCGGGCCAGGATCCGCACAGCACGGCGATGGCTTGGGCGCGGCGGCCGAACTGGGCGTTCGCGTGGTCGACTTCCAACAGGTCCTGCAGGACGTCCGGGTGGTCGTGGCGATCCTGCATTTCCGAGATCGCCACCTGCTGTTCGCTGGCCAGGGCCTGGATCGCGCGCATCGAGGACTTCAGCGCCGCTTTCGCCGATCGATCGGCTCGGGCCTGTGCGTTCTCCACGGCCTCGGCGAACCGTTCGAGTACGTCGTCCAGGCACTTCGCGAAGTCCGTCTCCGCCAGCCGTGCGTCGAGGAGTCCGGCGCCCGGTACGGACTGGTGCGGCGATTCCTCGAGGGCCGGCAGCCGGACCGTGATCAGGTGGCGAAGCTCCTCTTCCCGGGTGCGCAGGCCGTCAGCCAGCTCCTCGTTCCGTTTCCTCTGCAGCGCGCTGATCCCGCGCTGCCGTACCAGGAGCACGGTGAGGGCGAGCAGGCCGACGGCCAGGCACCACACCACCGCATCCGGTATCTGTTCAGTCATGAAGTCCTCAAGACGGCTTGACCCTGCGGGAGCGCCTGACGTTAGTTCTGGTCGGACGCGTGTACTACCGCTCACGCGCAGAGAACTTGTTGTCATACGCAGAGGGCCCTCGATGAGTTCGGAGCCGGCGGCGAACGGTCCGCGCTGCACAAGTGCGGTCACGACGGGTACGCGATCCGGCCGTCTGCACTACGATGCCCGCGCGGATGGCCCCTGGAGCCGTCGGACCGGCCGGCGGTGCGAACAGGGACGGGAGACGGCGGAGGGGCGCTTTGCGTGGGAGAACCTACAGCGTGGTCGAACAGACGACGGCCCGCGTCGAACCCCGGGAACGGGCGGACTCGTGGAGCGAGCAGGTCGGCTTCCACCACACTCGGCTGGATTTCAGGTACGCCCGGCCGGACAGCTTCAGCGGCGAGATGACCAGTCAGCGCAGCGACACCTACGACCTCATCACCTGGCGCAGCGATCGGGTCGAGTACGCCCGAACGCCTCGGCTGGTGCGCCAGGCACCCGCTCCGGACTACCGGTTCGTGTTTCCGCTGGCGGGGGAGCTGACACTGCGGCAGAACGACCGGCAGATCCGGGTGACCCCTGGCTCCGGAAGACTCCTGACGTTGGACGCCCCCTTCGAGTTGCTGCACGATCCGCTGCTGAGGGGGGTCATCCTGTCGATACCCGCCTGTGAGATCGAAGGTCCGCTCAACCGGAAGTCGCCCCTGGCCACCGGAGTGGACTTGTCCACGGGGCTGGGACGTGTCCTGCACGGCATGCTGGTCGGCCTGCACGACGAGCGCACACGTCTGGATGCCGCGCAGTTCGACGCCGTCACGGACCGTGCGGTCGAGCTGCTGTGCATGCTCGCCGCTGGTGACGACCGGCCGGACGTTCCGGACCACCTTGCCGAGGTCGAAGCGGTCGTCCGCCGCTATGCGAGGGACCACGCCGCCGATCCGGGACTCACCGGCACGTCCATGGCGCGTGGGCTCGGCTGGTCCCTTCGCCAAATCCAACTGGCTTTGCAGCGGGCCGGGACCACGCCGCGCGAGCTGATCCGCGAGGAACGGTTGCGCGTGGTGCGCGATCGGCTCCAACGTCCCGAGTACGCGCACATGACGATCAGCGAACTGGCCTGTGCCATGGGTTTTTCCTCGGCGAGCGCCCTGAGCACGGCATTCCGCCAGCGCTTCGGGACCAGTCCGCGGGAGCTGCGTCGCCGACACCACCACGCGTGATCCGTACCCGCCCGGTTCGCCGTGGCCGGCGACGTCCCGGCGCTGAGTTTCCCGTACGGATCAAAAAATCAGGCGCAGTTACCTTGCGGTAACTACTGAAGTTGTGTCAGATTCCCCGATGCCACCGGCCGGTGCCCCCACCTCCAAGCCATGCCTGTGGACGTTCACGGACCGGGCATGGCCAGACATCGGAGTCACCATGAGACGCACAGCAACGCTCGTCGCAGCCACAGCTGTGGTTCTAACGCACTTCGCTGCCGCACCCTCCGCACACGCGGCGACGCACAACCCGGTCCTCTTCGTGCACGGCCTCAGCAGCTCGGCCAGCACCTGGAACACCTGGGTCAGCAAGTTCAAGGCGGACGGGTACGCCGCATCGGAGCTGTACACCTGGTCTTACAACTGGAAGCAGTCCAACAAGACCACGGCGTCACAGATCGCTGCGAAGGTGCAGCAGATACGAGCCGAAACAGGTGCCGCCAAGGTCGACATCGTCACTCACTCGATGGGCGCACTGAGTGCACGCTGGTACCTCAAGTCCCTCGGCGGCACCTCGTACGTCGACGATTTCGTCTCGGTCGCAGGAGTGAACCACGGGACGGACATCAGCTTCTTCTGCTCGTTCTACACCTCGTGCAAGGAAATGGTCATCGGGAGCAGCTTCCTGAAGACCCTCAACGCCGACGACGAGACCCCGGGCGCCGTCAACTACGCCACCCTCTGGTCCACGTGTGACGCGGCCATCAATCCGGACGAATCGGCGAAACTGAGCGGCGCGATCAACACGTCGGTGGGATGCAAGTCCCACAACAGCATGAACGACGACGCCGGGAACTACACGAAGGTGCGGGATTTCATCGCCTGACCGCGCCCGGTCCGGCCCCGCCGCGACGGGGCCGGACCCATCCGTCGGAACGGTTCACCGCGCCGGGCCGGCGCGAACGTCGTCCACCACCCGGTACCAGGCGGCTCCTCGGTCAGCTGATGAGCAACCCGATGCCGCCGAGCGTGTACGCGATCATCACGATCAGGAGGGGGACTTCCCCCGCCAGCGTCCTGTCCGGAGGGAACACGCGCACCGCTCTGTCGTGTGCTGCGACGACGCCCAGGACATGGCCGGTGACCACCGACGTCACCTGCAGGGTGGCCAGGTTCGCGGGGCTGAGCGGAGGCTCCGGCCCGGGCACGCCCGCCGGGTCGGAGCCCATCGCGGTCAGCACGGTGCGCGGCCCCTCGGTGGTGAGGAGCGACCAGTAGTGGGCGACCAGGTAGCCGGTGGCGATCGGCAGCAGGGAGTGGGCGAACGTGGTGAGCGGTCGGCGTACGGTCCCGGCGAAGAGGCGGGCCGAGCCGGCACCGACGCAGTAGAGCGCGGCGATGGCCGTCATGCTTCCCAGCAGTCCCAGAGTGGCCGTGACGGTGCGCCCCAACGGCGACGTCTGCAGTGTGGTGATCCATGTTGGTGTGTCGGACGCGCCGTCATAGGCGGTACTGCCGAGCAGCACGCACATGATCGCCACGAGTCCCGGTGCCCGGGGAGTGCCGTCGAGACCGTGCAGCGGGTTGCGGACGACGAGCTGCCCGTCCGCGCGACGGCCGACCGGGGCCAGTCGTGCGAGGAGTCCGGAATAGGCCTCGAAGGCGTCGCACCGGTCGAACCAGTCACTGCCGAAAACCGCGGCGCCGGCCAGTTGGACGAACGCGTATCCGAGGAGGAAGACGAGCAGGGGCCTGGTCGAGGCAGGAGCGGGAGAGGCGAGCTCGAGCCAGGTGAAAGCGAGCAACCCGGCTGCCGCGGGCCAGTAGCCCAGTCGCTGCGGCATCCGACGGGGCGGCTCCGTCGGAGAGCGCTGCGATACTCGGCAGCCCAGGGCGTGCAGCGTGCGCAGGGGATTGAGGAGCCGCCACACGGGGCCGAGCAGGAGCGACGCGGGGACCAGGCCCACCCACAACAGGACGTAGACCGCCCCGGGCGCCGGATTGTGTGCGGGGTCGTCAGGGCCGAGCAGGAGGTTCAGGAGGACCGTGGCGGCGGCGACGAGTCCCAGCACCCGCAGGCCACCGCGAAGGAAGGACGCGCCCGCCCACCGCTGCACGGTCGCCGGCAGGGGACGACCGGCGTGGTCGCCCCGGAACCGCGACCGGGGCCAGAGGAGCCCCAACCCGAGGAAGGAGACGAGCAGGGCGGCGAACGCTCCTGCATAGGCGTGGAAGGCGGGGATCGGCAGGTCGTGCCCGGAGCCGACGCCATGGGCGAGACCGGTCAGGCTCCTCAACGGACGACCAATTGCGTCAGCACCAGACCGGACCGGTGCATCTCCACCTCGAAGAGTCCCGACCGGTCCAGGGCGACCCGGAGCGTGGTGGTGCTGCCGGCCTTGACCGCCGCGGTGCGGTTCACACCGTGGACGTGGAGCTCGTCGTCCGTGTCGCTGGTGATCCGGATGTCCAGCACGTCGCCCTTTCGCAGTTCGACGCGCCCGGGTTCCGGCCTCACGGCGCCCTCGACAACACGGAGGTCGAGGGATCTGTCGGGTTGTTCGCCCACCTGTGGGTCGCCGGAAGGGAGCCCGGGCAGGGGGACGGCATCCTGCACGGGGACCCCATCGACGGCCCATGCGGTGTGGTCGTCCGCGTAGAGCCCGACGGTCAGCGTCCGGGCGCCGGGAGGCACGTCGTCCGCGGACAGGTGGTACCAACTGCCGTACACGCGCGCGACCTTCTCGCCGTCCACGAAGAGGTGGGCGTGTCCGCTGCCCAGGACGGCCGCGCCGCCGACGCTGTCCGGGCTGAAGCGGAAGTGCCGTACGTCGATCCGGATGTTCCACCCGTCGTGCTCATCTGCCCGTACCGTCAGGGAGACGGCCGGAGCGTCCTCCGCGGCCACCTGCCGAAGCTGGTCGTGGTGGCCCGCGCCCGGGGAGGGCAGGAGCGTTCCGGCGCCGCTCGTGGCGACATCGTGGCTCGTACCCGGCCTGTGATGGGTGGTGGGACGTTCCGTACAGGAGGATGCCAGGGCCAGCGTCGTGACCGCCGCGCAGACTACCGCGGCCGTTCTCAGGGGACGGTGATTCCGACCGGTCCTCACGGCGAGACCCGGGCCGGGGCGTCCGCAGCCGGAGGAGCGGACCGGTTCCGGCGCACCGGTCGGGCAGAGGCCGCCACGGCCCACACGACCCAGACGAGCCCCAGCAGCCCTCTCAGCCAGGCCGGACCGAGGGGGGTCCACGGAATCATGACGAGGGCCCGGTCGACGGCGTTCAGCATCGTCAGAAGACCGAGGACCACGGTCGTCATGGCGAAGGCACGGGTGCTGTGCCGCAGCGCCAGTCCGGTGACGGTCAGCCAGCCCCCGATCAGCAAGAGCGCCAGCGGTGGGACCACCGTCGGATGGAGTGCGGTCGTCTCGCCCGCCACATCGAGGACCAGGCCCACCGCGCCGAGCGCGGTGGCCACGGTGACCCAACGGTTCCCGCGCAGCCTGCGCCACCACAGGAATCCTCCCACCACGGCGAACACGGCGGCGACGCCGAGCGCGAGCTGCACCTCGATGCGGGCGAAGCCCCGCGCCCCGTACCAGTCGCAGCCGGTCGGCAGCCGCCGTGCTTGGACGCTGTAGTCGGAGCAGACCAGCAGTTGGACGACCGCCATGGGCTCGCCCAACAACCGGTGCGACCCGCCGAAGACCGCCCCCGCGTGGCCGCGGCATCGCGGCAGGGCGCGCGGACTGCTGTCTCCCGTGTCCTGCCAGCAGTTGTCCGTGCCTTGGCCGTCCCACCAGACGTCCGTACGGTTGGGCTTGGACTCGCCGTTCTTCGCCGTGCCGACGTGATTGTCGAGGAAACGGTTGTGGTGCGAGGTGTCGGCCTGCCGGGACCAGGCGTCCTCACCGCGCAGGTAGGCGGGAACGCCGTTGAGATGGAACGCGGTGCGCTGGTGTCCGTAGATCCAGTTGCCCTCGAAGACGTTCCAGTTGCCACCGGCGACCATCACTCCGGTTCCCGGTGGGACCGAGGTCTGTGGGCAGACCACGCCCTGCTCGTAGCCGCGCTCGGCGGGCGGCTTGGCGCAGGTGCCGTCCCTGACGTACCCGTAGTAGTCCTGGTTGTTGTCGTGGATGAGATTGCGCTCGAATCTGGCGTGGTTCTGCGGGAGGCCCGGGTGGCCGGGAAACACGCTGTCCATCGAAGCGCCGGCCATGTTGTGGTCGAACTCGTTGTCGTGGGCCCAGACCGAATCGCCCGCGGTCCCCGAGTAGCCGAGCAGGTTGTGGTGACTGCGGCAGCCGGTGATCTCGATGGAGTAGCGCGGCACGTCGTGGCCGCGCCCGTTGTTGATGTCCGACGCGCTGCCCGGGTAGATCCCCGAGTCGCCGTTTCCGTAGGACTCGCAGTTGCGGTACAGACCGTGATCGCTCGCGAAGGTGAGGAAGCCGTACTCGTCGTTCCATCGGGTGAGCACCCCGTCGATGACGAATCCGTCCACACCCAGCACGTACAGCGAGTTGAAGGTGGTGCGCTGCGCGGTGAAGTTGCGGAAGTAGATCCCGTCGGAGCCGTCGGCCCGGATCGCGTTGAGCTTGCGGTAGCCGGCGTCCACGACGACGTCCAGAGGGCTCGCACCCGTTCCCTCTATCTGGAGGTCCTGTTTGCCGAGGACGGCCACGAGGTTCTGGTTGTGGGGGCACTGCTTCTGCTGCGCGTAGGACAGGATCTGGTACCCCAGGGCTGACGTGCGGGCCTTGAGCCGGGCGCAGTCTCCCTTCGGTTCCGGCTGGGAGGGCTCCTCCTCGTAGCGGCCGGGTAGGACGGCGATGCTCGTTCCGGGCTTGTCGACGGCGTCCACGGCCTGCTGCAGGTGCCGGAACCCCTGACCGAGACACCGCTCGTAGAGCCGGAGGTTCCGTTTGCGCAGCGCATCCGGGAATCGGGCGACGTGCTGCTCGAAGGCCGCTCTGTCGGTCTTGCAGACCAGGAGGTCGGGGTCACCGTCCCGATATGCGGGAACGCTGCCCGAGCCGTCGGGGAAGGTGACCTCGCGCTCCTCGTGTGCCTGCGCGCCTGGTGGCGCACCCAGCGTCAACGCGGCCGCGAGGCCGAAGCCGATCAGCATTCGACGTGTCCACGTCAGCCACATGAACGGCAAACTAGAACAGGTTTCGTGTTTGTGGAAGACGCCGGACACGAGATGTCTGACGGAGTGACAGTGGTCGACCCGATCGGCGCGGGTGCAGGAACGGTCGTGGCCAAGGAATCGGTGCACCGCTGGGCGAGGTCGGCGGGCCACAGGACGTCGAGCGGACCCCGGTCGGCTTGTCGGACTCGTGCACCCACAGGCAGAGTGCGTGCACTCACGGACCAGCCGCTCGTCACCAGGAGTGAGACGCTTCTCGGGCCGCGGCAGGCGGGCGGGCGACGCAACGTCCAGCCGTGCACGGCGCGCACCGGCCGGGCCGATGGAGCCCGCGGAATTCCGGTGCTGCTCATACGGCCGGAACACCGTTGCCCTCGGGGGCGGATGCCTACGGGGCCGCGGGAACGACGCCCCGAACCCGGCGAGCCCGCCCCCGTCGGGTGGCACGTCCCCCACCGGAGTTGCCGGTGGAGGGGAATCAGCGTGATGAGAAGGAGCTCCATGTCCATCGTGAACCTGTGCCGACGAGCGACCCGGCGTGCTGCCGGTCTCCTCGTGGTACTCGCCTTGTCGGTCGGCGTGCTGGGCACGGTCGCGCCCACCGCCCATGCCGACCCGGACCGGCCGCTCACGGTCATCGACTGGGACGTCTCCGGCCTCGAGCACGGCGGCCAGGGGCACCACGACCGGTACTGGAACGTCATCGACCAGGTGCACAGGGTCAGCGGTCACGACTTCTACCAGCTCTTGGACGAGACGACGACGACCTACAACAGACTCATCCAGATCAGGGTGAGCTACGCCGGCCAGCACGTGGTCTCCCTGTACTACTGGGCCAACACCTTGTACCTGGCCGGAATCTACCAACCGGGACAGCCCAACGGGACCGGTAACCGGCACTACGTCTTTCCCGACGGCTATCCCGACGCTTTCAACCGCGTCCTCGGTGTACGGGCACAACTCCTGCCCTGGAACGGGAGTTACGCCACCCTGCCGGGCGGTAGCACCCGGTCAGAAAGGCGACTCACCCCGCAGAACCTGCAGAACGGCCTGCTGACGCTGCGCAGGACACAGGAACTCCTCGGCTCGGAAGCCGGCAGAAACACCGTCGGGTCCTACCTCGTGGACGTCATAGGCGCGACTGCCGAAGCGGCCCGTTTCGGCTACGTCTTCGACGTAGTACGACAGAACATCAGAAGCAACACGTCGACGACGATCGGCCGCTTCGGCGCCGACCTGGAGACGAGCTGGGGCCAGCTCTCGACCTGGGTGTACGCCAGGCTCCGCAACCCCGCCGGGGACGGTTTCACCGTCGGTTCCCAGGACTACAGCAGGTACTACCCGACAGTCGCCGCACTCATAGCAAACCTGGGATACATCGAACTCAACGGACACAAACGCAACGGCTGACGCCGAACGCGGGCGGGCCACCCCCAACGCCCACCGCCGGACATCGGGTGGACCCGGACGACACGCACGTGGCCTTCGCCGCTGTGTGCCGCGCCCTCACCGATCCCTGTTCACCCTCGGGCGCCCGACCGCCTGCCACGGCAGGGGCCGGGCGTCATCCGGTCACCGTGCGAGTGGCAGCCCGGGCGACGCCAGCACCCGGTCGTCGGTGACCGTCAGGAGGGAGAAGTCGGGCTGGGCGGCGATCCAGCGGTGGGCCTGCTCCTCCCCGAGCACGACGGCGGCCGTCGCGAACGCGTCGGCCCACATCAGATCCGGGCCGCACACCGTTGCCGACAGCACCCCCGAGGCCGGGCGCCCGGTGCGCGGGTCGACGATGTGGCCACCTCGCTCCGCCGTGCCAGAGGTCGCCACTGCGTGGTCCCGTCCCTCCAGGACCGCGACGAGGCGACCGGGGCGGCGGGGATCCGCGATCCCCGTCCGCCACGTTCCGGACGGCCCCGGGCCCCCGCCCACCCGTACGTCTCCGCCCGCGTTCACGCACGAGTCCGCCGCCCCCGCGTCGTGCAGGAGCCGCCAGGCACGCTCGGCCGCCCAGCCCTTCACGATCCCGCAGGGATCGAGCACGCCGTCCGCCCACGCGTCGAAGGCGCCCCGGGTACGGCTGTGCGCACGCTCGCAGAGCTCCAGCACCCTGCGGACCTCCGCAGGTGCACCGGAACGGTCGAGTTCGCCGCGTCGCATGCGGGACACCACGCTCTCCTCCCGGAACGGCGAGTAGACGCGGTCGGTCTCGTGCAGCAGCGCCACCGCAGCGGCGAGGGCCGCCCGTACACCGTCGTCGGCGGGCCCGCGTCCGGTGAACGACACCCCCGTACCCATGACATGTTCCACGTGACGCCAGACCGGCCGTACGACCGGTCCGGTCTTCCCCGTGCCGCGGGGGGCGGCCTCAGACATGAGCCTGGTCCAGCGCGCTCTGCAGGGACTGTGCGTACCCCTCGCTCGTGTACGTCGCTCCCGAGACCGTGTCGATGCGGGCGCTCTGTGCCGTCAGCGCCTCCCGGGTGAGCACCGGCAGGGCGTAGGAGGACAGCTCGCGGTCGCGGGGATTGGCCCCGGGCGCCTGGAGCACGGTGACGCCCGTCAGTCGACCTGCCGACAGGGTCACGCGCACCTGAACGGGGCCGTGCTTGGTGTCGATGACGTCGCCGGTGTACGTGCCCGTCGAAGAGGAGCCGGATCCGGTGGAAGGTTTTCCGCCGGGTGAAGCCGACGGAGCCGAAGCGGGTGGCTGGGACGACGGCAACGCGAGCGGTGCGGGCTGGTGGGGCTTGAGGGCAAGGAGTGAGCCGATGCCCGCCGCGGTGACGGCGAACGAGGCGAGAAGACGACGCATGGAGCACTTCCTCGGGGGAGCCGGCGATTCAGAAACGGAACGATTCCTCGTGGATCCTTCGGGCCGGGACTCCTGCCGCGCGCAGTGCGGACCGGGCCGCGTCCGCCCACTCGGCGGGGCCGCACAGGTAGCAGACGCGCTGGGCCACGTCGGGAACGAGGGAGCCGAGGACGCCGGGGTCCACGGGGATGCGGTACTGCGCCGGCTCACTGACCGAGTACAGGACCCGTGCCCCGCGTCCCGCCGCGATGAGGTCGAGCTCCCGACGCAGCACGAGGTCGTCGGACCGGTGCGCCCAGTAGACCAGGACCGGGGCGGAGGGGAGGGTCTCGAAGAGCACACGCAGGGGAGTGATGCCGATACCCGCAGCCAGGAGCAGCGTGGGTCGGCCGCCGGAACGGTCGGCGGTCAGCGCTCCGTACGGCCCCTCCACCCACACCCGGGTACCGGGGGACAGGTGTGCCACAGCCGCGCTGTGCCCGCCGAGCCCCTTCACCGTGACACGCAGGGTGCGTCCGTCCGGCCGCGCGGACACGGAGTACGGAGACGCGGTCCACCACAGCTGCGGCGCCAGGAACCTCCAACGCAGGAACTGTCCGGGGCGGACGGCGAGTTGGTCGAGCCTGTCGCCCTCCAGGACCACCGACACCACTCCCGGACCCTCCGGGCGCACCTCCTTCACCCGCAGCCGGTGCCGCAGGGAGGTCCGCACCGGAGTGAGTATGCGGAACCACAGGACGGCCGCCGCCGCGCCCAGATAGAGCGCGTACCAGGCGGCCTGCACAGCGGGCCGTCCCAAGTCCGCCCCATTGGCGATCTGGTGGCCGAATCCCAGGAACACCGCCGCATAGGTGAGCAGATGGAGGAAGTACCACGTTTCGTGACTCAGTCGCCGTCGTGCGGCACGCGCCGACACGACGGCGGTCAGCAACAGGAGCACCAGGGCCGCCGTGGCCTTCAGCATCTCGGGGTAGCCGGTGACGACCGACACGCCCGCGGCGAGCGGCCCTGTGCGGGCCGCCAGCGCCTCACCCTCGATGATCAGGACGGTGTGGGCCAGGGCCAGACCTATGGTGTACCGCCCGGCCGACGCGTGCCAGCGGGCCAGCCGGTCGGTGCCGACGGTACGGTCCAGTACGGGGACGCGGGCCATGAGGAGGACCAGCACCGCGCAGGCGTATCCGGCGAGCAGTCCGGTGATGCGCCCGGCGCCGATGAACCAGTCAGCGGGGGAGACCACCGTCGCGGTGTCGGTCCACCAGAGTCCGACGACGGCCGCCGCCCCGGCCCAGCCGAGGGTCTGCAGCAGTGTCACCATGGCGGGTGCGCGGTCGCGTCGCCGTCGAGGAGCGGGGTGCCTGCGCCTCGACTGCGGTGCCTCCACGGCTTGGGTCATCGTGCACTCCTCGGTGTTTCGTCCGGCGGCTTGCGTCGCGGCGGCCATCTTGCGGGGCGTGCCTCTGAGAATCCTCTGAGCGAGCGGCGCAACGACCGTCGTGGAGGCCCCGGCAGATCTCCGCGCCGGTGTTCCCGCAGGTGACGGCAGGGGACGAGGGGCGAAGGGTTCAGAGGAAACTCACAGGCGCGTACCGGGCGCGGAGCCCCTCGCGTCCGGCATCCTGGAGCGGACATGAATGCATCACTCATCGCTCCTGTGCGCCGGGGCCCCGAGGGCCTTCCGCCACGCGTCCTGGTCGTGGACGACGAGGACGACCTCACGGAGGTGCTCGCCACCGCCCTGAGCGCCGAAGGCTGGGAGGTGCGCACGGCGGGAACGGCCGAGGGGGCGCTCTCCCTGGCGGCCTCGTTCGACCCCCACGTCGTGGTCCTCGACTGGATGCTCCCGGACCGCGACGGCCCACAGGTCCTGGCGGAACTGCGGCAGCGCCGACCGGAGGTGTGCGTGCTGTTCCTCACCGCGCGCGACGCGGTCGAGGACCGGATCGCCGGAATCACCGCCGGGGCCGACGACTACGTCGTCAAGCCCTTCAGCCTCCAGGAGGTGCTGGCCAGACTCGCCGGGCTGCTCCGCCGCGCCGGGCTCGCAGACCCGGGCGCCGACGGCACGCGTCTGTCCGTGGCGGATCTGGAGATGGACGAGGACGGCCGTCGTGTGTTCCGCGGCGGTAGTCCGGTGGAGCTGTCGCGCACCGAATTCGAGCTCTTGCGCTATCTGATGCGCAACGCACACCGGGTGCTGTCCAAGGAACAGATCCTCGAACACGTCTGGCGCTACGACTTCGGCGGCCGCGCACACATCGTGGAGCTCTACGTCAGCTACCTCCGCAAGAAGATCGACGCCGGGCGGGAGCCGCTCATCCACACAGTCCGCGGAGTCGGCTACGTCCTGCGGCCCGAGCACCGATGAAGCGGCTCGTCCCCCACCTGCCGCACACCCTCAGGGGACGGCTCACCGCGGGCCTCGTCGTCCTGCTGGCCCTGGCCTGCGCCACCGTCGGGCTCGTCTCCGTGCTGGCTCTGGAACGGTTCCTGGTGGGCCGGCTGGATCAGCAACTTGCCACCGAGGGGCCGCGGTTCGCCGTGAGTCTGGAGCAGGAACCCGACGGGGACGGCGACGAGCCCGCGGACACCCGCGGACAGGCGGCGGGAACGTTCGGTGCCCGGCTCGTCGACGGCCGCGTCGAGCGTGCCGCCGTGGTCCGCGGCACCACCGACCGTGCCGTTCCCCTCACGTCCGCCGACGCCGCCTCCCTCGCCGCCCTGCCCACCGGGGGGCAGGCCCGCACCCTCCGGCTCTCCACCCTCGGCGAGTACCGCGTCGCCGCCCACACCGGTCGGGACGGGGACGTCCTGGTGACCGGGCTCCCCCTGCACCCCGTGGAGGAGACCGTGGAGCGGCTCGTGATGGTGGAAGCAGTCGGCTTCGCCGCCGTGCTCGCTGTGGCGGGGACGGTCGCGGCGGTCTGGACCCGACTGTCGCTGCGGCCCCTGGAGCACCTCGCCGCGACGGCCGACGGCGTGACGCGCCTTCCGCTCGCTGCCGGCCAGGTCGATCTGCCGCCCCCGCTCGCGGAGCCCGGAGCCGACTCCGAGGTGGGCCGTCTCACCGGGGCGTTCAACCGGATGTTGGGCCACGTCGGGGACGCGCTGGACCGGCGGCACGCCGTCGAGGAGCGGCTGCGCACCTTCGCCGCCGACGCCGGTCATGAGCTCCGCACCCCGGTGGCCACCGTGCGGGCCCGGGCCGAGCTCGTGCTGCGCACCCACGGCGACGCACTGCCCGACGAGGTCAGGCACGCGCTGCAGCGCATCGACTCGGAGTCGCGCCGGATGAGCCTGCTGGTCGACGAACTCCTCCTGTTGGCCCGGCTGGACGCGGGGCGGGCGTTGTGCGCCGATCCGGTGGACCTCACCCGGCTCGTGCTGGACACCGTGGAGGACGCGTCGACCCGGCATCCGGAACACCACTGGGAGATGGAGCTGCCGGAGCGCCCCGTGCACGTCACGGGCGACGCGGACCGGCTGCACCAGGTCCTCGTCAACCTCCTGGCCAACGCGGGACGGCACACCCCGGCGGGCACCCGCGTGGTGGTCGCGCTCGTCCCGCGCGGCACCGAGGTGGAGCTGAGCGTCACGGACGACGGCCCCGGCATTCCGCCGGACCTGATGCCCGTAGTGTTCCGACGCTTCAGCCGGGGGGACGCCTCGCGGTCCCGTGCCACGGGAGCGACCGGTCTGGGACTCGCCATCGTCCAAGCGGTCGTGGGCGCCCACGGCGGACGGGTATCGGTGGCGAGTGAACCCGGCCGCACCTGCTTCACCCTCGTCCTGCCCTCGGACCGGGAGGCGGCGGAGGCGGGGACGCAGCCGTCGGGGAACTGACGCAGTGCGGGCTCCGCCCCATCCGGTCGGAAGACCGCCGGAACTCAGGCGGGCCGTGCTCCCGAGCCGAGGAGCAGCGCACCAACCTCTCGCCTATGAGCTGCGGTTCCCTCACTGACGGGTTGACCAGCAGCGCCTGCTACCCGTCCATGAGCCCCTGGCGATCCCGTCGTTGAGCTCGCGGTACCGCGCCTCCATCGCCCGGAGCCCTGTGGGGGGAACCCCGGCAGGGAGGCACGCGAGCCACTCGAGTTGTGTTGGTTGACGTGTCGGCCGACGGTAGTCCCTCGTTACGATCACGGCCCCTGCTGAACGTCCAGGTGGCCGCTCGACGACGAAAGGCCCCACACGCCGACATGACCCACCACGTGCACGGCCACGCTCCAGCACCGTACGGCGCATCGTGTCCGCCCCTGGACCAGGAGCCGCCCGCGGTCCACCCGAAGGTGCTGCGAGACGAACTCGTATCGGCGGCGGAGTGGGTTGCCCGGTACCTGCAAGCACTTCCGGACGGCCCGGTGCATCGCCCGATGCCTCCGCAACTGCAGGCCCGGCTGCGTGAGGGACGGCTCGGCCGGCAGGGCGGTGAACTCGGCGGTGTGTTGGACTTCGTACGCAACGAGATCGCCCCGCACCCGACCGGGAACGGGCACCCCGCGTTCTTCGCCTGGATCAACTCGCCACCCGCACCGGCCGGGATCATCGCCGACCTGCTGGCCTGCGCCATCAATGCGACCTGCGGAATGGGCGAGCACGCCCTCATGGACCTGGAACGCGGCACCGTGCGCATGCTCGCCGACCTGGCGGGACTGCCCGGCAGTGCGGGCGGGGTACTGACCAGTGGCGGCTCCGTGGCCAACCTGCTCGCGCTGGCCACTGCCCGGACCTGGTTCCTCACCCGACGCGACTCCGGCGACGGCCCCGCATTCGACCGCGACCACGCCCGCCTCACCCTGTACTTCAGCGCCCAGGCGCACATGTCCGTCGCCAAGTCAGCCGCCTGCATCGGTCTGTCCGCCCACCGGCTGCGCGCCGTTGCGACCGATGCTCACGACCGCCTGGACCCCGCCGCGCTACGCGCAGCGGTCAGCGCCGACGTGAACGCGGGTCTCCTGCCGTTCTGCACCGTCACTACGGTGGGCACCACCGCCACCGGTGCCGTCGATCCGCTCGAACCGGTCACCGAACTGTGCCGGAGCATGGGGATGTGGCACCACGTGGACGGGGCCTGGGGAGGACTCGGCGCTGCCGTTCCTGCGCTCGCCGCCCACTACCGGGGCGTCGGCGGCGTCGACTCACTGACCGTGGACCCGCACAAAACGCTCAACGTACCCGTGGGCTGCGGGGCGTTGCTCGTCCCGCACCCGGAGCACCTGCACACGGCCTTCGCCCACCGTGCGTCCTACCTCACCGGCGAGCCGGACGCGCTGCCGTGGCTGTCCCACGCCACGGTCGAGCTGACCCGCCCCGGCACCAGAGCCCTGGCCCTGTGGGCCACCCTGCACCACCTCGGCAGCGACGGCGTCACCGCGCTGATGGAGCACTACCTGGCCCTCGCCGACCGGCTGCGCGAGCAGATCACCGCCGAACCGCGTCTGGAACTGCTGGCAGGCGGCCCGTGGCCGGTCGCCTGTTTCCGGATCACCGACCAGAACGGGGGCGATCCGGATGCCCTGCACGCTCGCATCGCCCGCCGCGTCCAGGACAACGGACGCGCCTACCTCGCCACCGTCGCCGTCCAAGGACGTACCGTCCTCAGGGCCTGCCTGTGCAACTACCGCACCACGACAGACGATCTCGACCAGTTGATCCACGAAGTCCTCCGCGCCGCCGACGCCGAATGCCACCCGGACGCCTGAACGCGGCGCCAGGGCACCGAGGCCGTCGTACGGTTCGCTCGGTGAACTTCCTGCGATCGCCCACCGCGCACAGCCGTCGCTTCTGGCGGCAGCCGACGGCGCATGGGGGACTCCAGCGTCCCGGCCCCGGCCGGGCAACGCGGTGGGCGGCCAGGGCCGGACGCAGATCAGGGTACGGAGAGGACGATCTTTCCGCGCGTCCGCCCCTCCTGGCTCAGCTTGAACGCCTCCGCCACCTCGGCGAGGGGCAGGACACGGTCCACGTGGACGGTGAGCTTGCCGGCATCGGCCAGTTCGCCGAGAGCCGCCAGATCCTCGGCGTCCGGACGCACGAAGACGTACTGTCCGCCCAGGGCCGTGGCGGAGGCGTCGGCGATGGACACGACCCGACCGGGGGACCGGGTCAGCTCGAAGGACTGGGCGACCGAGTCACCGCCGACGTAGTCCATCGAGGCGTCCACCCCTTCGGGAGCCAACGCCCGGACTCCTTCCACCAGGCCGGTGCCGTAGGCCACCGGCTCGGCACCCAGCTCACGCAGGAAGTCGTGGTTCCGATCGCTGGCAGTGCCGATGACGCGGGCCCCTTGCGCGACCGCGATCTGGACCGCGAGGGTCCCGACTCCGCCCGCCGCCGCGTGCACGAGCACGGTGTCGCCCGCAGAGACCCCGGCGGTGCGCAGCGACTGGTACGCGGTCAGCCCGGCCAGAGGGAGCCCGGCTGCCTGTTCCCACGTCAGTGAGGTCGGCTTGCGTGCCAGTGTGCGGACAGGGGCGGCCGCGAACTCGGCGTAGGTGCCGTGCTGGACGTAGTCCTGGCGGTTGTAGGCCATCACCTCGTCTCCGGGGGCGAACTCGGTGACCGCCGGGCCGACCTTCTGCACGACGCCGGCCACGTCCCATCCCGGTACCAACGGGAAGTAGACGTTGAGGACCGGGTCGAGATGGCCCGTAGCGATCTTCCAGTCCACCGGATTGACCCCGGCGGCCTTGACACGGATCAGGACCGAGTCGGGGCCGACCTTCGGATCGGGCTCCTCGGTGATGTGCGGGGACTGTCCGTATGCGCTGATCGTTGCTGCCTTCATGCCCGGGGAACGACGGCGCGCGACGCGTCGTTCCCGGAACCGTGCGGCGGGGCCAGGCGCCCGTGCGGGCCGGCGGCGGGCGAGGAGGGGCGGACGCCCGGATCGCGCAAGGTCGCGGTGGTTGGTGTCGTGGTCGTAGCCGCGGTCGGTGTGCGGCACTGTCAGGGTGACGACGGGTACGCCCCGCCGGCTGCGGACCGGCGGCACGACGTGGCCCGGTAAGTGAGGGACGACGTCGCTTGGTCCTCACCGCCCGAGCCCCGTGGGCCGGCCCTCACGACGCCCGGCCCGACCGGACCGGTGGCGAACGGGCCACGGCAGCGTCCCGCCGGCGGTGTCAGAGCCCGCCCACGCCCTTCACCACGAGCAGAAGCCCGATCAAGGCGATGACGATCGCGACGATGGCGGCGTTATGGGCCTTGAGCCAGTCCTTGGCCCGCTCCAACGGTGGCAGTATCCGTTCCCCGACGAGGAGGCGCAGCAAGGGCGGAAGGATGACACCCGCGGAGGCGATGACGGTGAACAGGGCGATGGAGCCTGCCCTGCCCGCAGTCGTGAGCTGGGCCGAACCGATCGCGACGCCACCGGCCGCGATCAGGACCAGGATCTTCGGGTTGGCCGCCGAGAGCAGTAGGCCCAGCCGCAGCGCTTTCGGCCAGGTGACGGTCTCCAGGGCTCGTATCCACGCCGGATCCGCCCTCGTTTGCCGGCGCCTCCACAGCATCACGCCCAGGAGGATCAGCAGGCCGCCCAGGCCGATCCGCCCCCATGAGACTACTGCGGGCGGCTCGCCCGTGATCTCGATGACGGAGGTCAGCAGGGTGAACAAGACGGCAGCACCGGCGACTCCGGCCGTCCAGCCGGCGATGAAGGCACTGCTGTTCTCCCGCGCACGAGCAGTGAGCAGCAGCAGGATTGCCGGGACCACCGGGAACGGTGACAGAGCGATCCCCAGTGCAGGAGCTACCATCTCGGTGATCACCACACCCACCCCCGGCTTCGTGTCGTTCCCGGCCACGGACGCAAGCCCTCGACGTGCGCCAGCGGGGTCAGGCCGCTGCCGTCGTCGGCCGCCACAAGGCGCAGAAGCCCGTCCACTGCTGTCCGGACGGACCTGGACCTCATGTGCGTCGGTGTGCTCGACGATATTGCCCAGGAGCGCTCCTGTCGCGGCGCGGACGAGACACTCGTGGGGAGGGCCCCGCGTGCGCGGACCCCGTCCGGGTCCCGGCGTGCCGCGCGCCGGCTCTGCGCATCGGCTGTGGACCGGGCCGTGGGGCCGTGCCGGTGGGGGCGGCGGCCTCGTGCACCACCCTGCATGCAGCACCCTCCGTCGGCCGCCTCGGTGCCGCGGTCACTCCAGAAGGCCGCGGCGCATGGCTTCCGCCACTGCGGAGGCCCTGTCGTTGACGTCGAGCTTCTCGTAGAGCCGTTGGGTGTGGGTCTTGATCGTGCTGGGCGCCAGGAACAGTTCCTCGGCGACCTGGGCGACGCTCTTGCCGTCGGCGAAGCCCCGCAACACCTGCTGCTCGCGTTCGCTGAGCAGCACCTGGTCCTCGCCGGTGGTGGCCCGGAGTCGGACCTGTTCCATCAGGCCACTGGTGAGATCCGGTGGAAGCGCCGTCCCGCCCCGGGCGACCTTCATGACGGCATCGACGATCTCGCCTCGTGTGGCGTCCTTGGGGAGGTAGCCGGCGGCACCCTCCCCGACGGCCCGGAACACCAGGGAGTCATCGGTGTAGGCGGAGAGAACGATCACACGCACGGGCAGGCCGTCCCGCTCGGCCGCATGGACGACGGCGAGGCCGTCCAGCTTGGGCAGCTTGTAGTCCACCACTGCGACATCGGGCTGATGGGTCCGCAGGAGTTCCAGAGCTTCCGCGCCGTCCCGGGCCTCGGCCACGACCTCGATGAGCCCGCTCTGTTTGAGCGCCTGGGTGATGCCCTCGCGGTATATCGGGTGGTCGTCGGCCACGACGACGCGTACGCGGGTCTCATGTGTACGCATGGGGCACACCGTCCTGTCTGCCCGTGGAGCCGTACGGAATCACGACTCTGGGGACATTGTCCTGCTGCCCGTGCGCTGGGTTCCACACGGCACGGCGGTGGTCAGGGAGGCACCCCGGCGCGGGCACGGCCGGAACGTACGCAGGGCATCCGTACGCACACGGGACGTGATGGCCCGCGCCCCCGCTCCTCCGAAAGGAGGAGTGGACGCTCCACCGGCCTTTCGGCCGATCGACCGGGGTGCCGGACCCGGGCCGGCCGCCACGATGGCCCTACGACCGGCGGAGGTCCTGACGACCCCGCCGGTCGTCCCATCCCCACGCAGGAAGGAATCCGGCATGAACCTGGAAACGAACATGGACCTGGACCTGGACCTGGACATGGACATGGACACGGACACGGACATCGAGCTGATCGAGTCCGAGACGGACGACCTCATCACCCAGTACGTCCCGTAGCGGCGACGGGCGGGGGCGGCCCGTACGATTTCGGGCCGCCTCCAGCCGCCGGCGCCCCCCTTTTTCCGAACGCCCGGACTGTCCGGCGGATCCCCTGTGGACAGGAGCCACCATGTACGTACCCACGTTCGCCTCGCTCGTCGGCGACGAGGAGCAGTTCTTCACCGAGCACTTCGGCAGGTCCCCGCTCCTGCGCAGAGGCGCACTGACCGGTCCGCCGGCGGAACTGCTGTCGCTGGCCGACCTGGACGAGTGCCTGCACGAGGAGGCCCTGCGCACGCAGTACCTGCGACTGGTCAAACGCGGCGATCTGATCCACGAGGGCACCTACACGCAACCACTGCGCGTACAGCGCAAGTACATACCCGACCGGGTGGTGCCGGAGCGCGTGTACGAGCACTTCCGCACCGGAGCCAGCGTCGTGTGGCACTCCATGAACCACTTCCGGCCGAACCTGCGTGCGCTGAACGCGATGCTGGCGCAGCGGTTCGCGACCCGGAGCGATTCCCTCGCCTTCCTCACTCCCGCAGGACAGCAGGGATTCGTCATCCACCACGACCCCAACGACACCTTCGTCATCCACCTTCACGGCAAGAAGCGATGGAGGGTCTGGCCCACGGCGCGGGTCACCCGGCCCGACGGCCGCTCCTACAAGGTGGGTGAGGAGTACCGGGCGGAGCACCTGGGCGAGCCACTCCTCGACGTGATCCTGGAGCCCGGCGACGTGATGTACCTCCCGAACGGCACTCCCCACGTAGCCGCCGCAGAGGACACCGTCTCCCTCCACCTGACGGTGACCGTGACACCGCGCACCTGGCCCGAACTGCTGCGGTCCACAGTGGCCGAGACGTTGCAGGTCGACGCGGAGCACCGCGGCTTCCCCCATCTCACCGAGGAGACCCGGGACGAACAGGCGGCGGTCCTGAAGGACCAGATCGAGTTCCTGGTGGACCGACTCAGGGCGATCGACCCGCGCGCGGAAGTCGCACGCCTGACGGCCGAGGGCCGCGCCGCCGAGGGAACCGCCGCCGGGCACCGGTTCGCCGCGGCCGCGGCCGTGGACGAGACGGACGCGACCACGGCCGTGCGGGCCGCCCGTGCCGACTTCTCGTTCACACCGAGCGCCGACGGCGACCGCGTCGGTGTGCGGTTCGGCGGGAAGACGGTGGCCATGCCGCGATCCGTTGCCGACGCCCTGCGGTCCCGTGCTGCGGGCACCGTGGTGCCGGCCGGGCAGTTCGTACCGACCGTCGCACCCGAAGACTCCGTCAGGGCCGTGAAGACGCTCGCGCGGCTGGGAGCGGTCGCCCTCGCTCCATGACGCAGGCCACACGGCAGGTGCGCATCCATGACCTTGCGGCCCGATCTCGCACCTGGGCCGCCGATATCCGCGCCTGGTGCCCGCCGGAACTCCGTTTGCTCCTGGCCGGGTTGTTGCTGCTGCGCGCGGCCGGATTCGCCTATCCGTTCCTGAGCTACCTGCTGGCCGGGAAGGGCCACGGGACGGAGGTCGCCGGTGTCGTGCTCGCCGCCTTCGGCGCGGGTTGGGTGGGCGGACAGGTCGCGTGCGGCCGACTGCTCGACCGCTTCGGCCGGCGGCCGACGTTGGTGGCCGCGGCACTGGTCTCCGCCGCTGTCATGCCTCTGCTCACGGCCGCAACGTCGCCGACCCTGCTGGTCGCCGGCGCGGTGGCGCTGGGCCTCGTCTTCGACACACCGCGCGTGGTGGTCGGCGCCGCGATCGACGAACTCGTGCCCGAACCCGGGCGGCACGCGAAGCTCAACGCGCTGCGGTACGGACTGGTGGTCAACGGCGGCGCCCTCGTCGCCGGCGGCGTCGGTGGTCTGCTGGCCGCCCAGCTGGGTGTCGACGCCCTCTACTGGATCAACGCCGCGGCGAGCGCGCTCTTCGCCGTGGGTGTGCTGCGCCGGTTGCCCGCCGGTCGTCGGCACCGCGCAGGGCCCGCGAAGGAAGACCGACGCGGTGGCTTCCGGCTCACCAGGCATCTGGTGCTCCTGCTCGGCTCCGGCCTGGCCACGATGACGGCCCTGGTCGGCATTGCGGCGGCCCTGCCGATGACGATGGCTGCCCGGGGGCTCCCTCCCGGGGCGTACGGCCTCACCGCGCTGGTCAACTCCCTGGCCGTGGCCGCGCTCACTCCCGCCATGACACCGTGGCTGAGCCGCCGGGCGGCCTGTGGACGCTCGATGCCGGCCATGGCAGCCGTCGGTTCGGTGGCCATCGCCGTACCCATGGCAGCGGCGGCGCTCGCGCAGACGACGCCCGGCTTCATCGTGGCCGCGGCGGCGTGCGCCCCCGGGGAGATCACGTGGTTCGTCGCGACCGCACACGTCCTGCGGCACATGACCCCGCCGGGTGGTCGCGGCCGCTACCACGGCATCTGGGGCACCGTCCTCGCCGCCGCGGGAACACTCTCCCCGCTGCTGGCTGCGTGGGGTCTTCGACACGGCAGCCACGTCCTGGCCGTCGCCACTCTGGCGGCCGGGCTGGCCGGCGCGGCACTGTGCATCCCGCTCGGCCGTGCCCCGCGCACGGACCGAGGTCGTGCGGGCGGCACGGGCGACGGCGCTGCGGCGACGCCGGCGTAGTGACCCCGGCGGCTGCGTTCCCCCACCACGCCCGGGGCGTGTCCCTCGCCCCCTTGCCTCGACTCCGAAGCCGCCCGGCGAAACGTTCCCCGGCCGCAAGGGAGCGTCTCGTCCTCAGGCCGCGCGCACCCTCGGCCCGGGCACGGGCAACCCGCCGGCGGGTTCCCCGAGTGAGACCGACTCCCCGAGGAGCCCGGCCTGCCGGAATTCGCCGCGTCGGCGTGGCCCCGTGCCTTTCGGCCAGCCCCGACCCGCCGGCGGGCCGGGACCGGTTCGGCGACCGTCCGTCGCCTCGGTGCGCGGTGTTCTCCCCGTCGTGGCTGTTGCCGCAGCTCTTCCTGGCCGGATCGTGCCTCTCACGGCCGACGCGGTCGGCGATCCCGGCTCTCCTGCGCGAACTCCGGAATCCGCACCGTCGGCTGCCGGAACGACCCGCCCTCGTCGATCAGCCGCAGGGCTTCGCGACAGCCACTCACTGCGAGTCCGGTCGACCGGCGCCGCGACGAGTTGTTCGTCCGACGCGGCCGACAGCGGCGCACCACCGGACCGTTCCCCGTCGGACTCGTACGCGAGCACCGACCGGCTCACGTGGCCTCCGTCCGTGATCCGCGGATCTGCCGCCGGTCGGACACCCCCGTCGGTGGACACGGGCCTCCACCGGTGCATGGGCCCGTTGGGGGATCGCACCGCCCCCCTCCCCACGGCACCGTGGACATCAGGGCGGAGGGGACACACTCCCCGCCCACGACACACACCGAAAGGACGAGGACATGAACCTCAACGACATCATCGCCACGTTCGACAACGACCTGGATGTGGCCGTGGCCAAGGCACTCGGCTCCGGCTCCTTCCTCGCCTGCTCCGCAGAGTGACGAGCTGACGGTGCTGCGGGACGGGTGGAGGACCGTTCCGCAGCACCGTCGTCATCCATACACCCCGAGGAGGCAGACCCATGACCGCTGTGCTCGACTTCGCCGCGCCACCGCACCGCTGGAGTTCGGTGTGGCAGGGCACCCATCGGACCGTCCCGCCGGAGGAGACCTGGCAACGCCTACAGCCGTTGCTGGGCACGGTCGGGATCACCAGGGTCGCGGACGTCACGCTCCTGGACGACATCGGCCTCCCGGTGTGGCAGGCGATCCGGCCCAACGCCATGAGTCTGTCCGTCTCACAGGGCAAGGGCGTCACCCATGAGTTGGCCCGCGTCTCGGCGGCCATGGAGTCCTTCGAGTTGCACTGCGCGGAGGACCCCGCCCTGGACACCGCCGTGGCGAGCCCGACCCAGCTGGCCACCGAACTCACCTACGACTGGACCGAACTGCCGCTGCTCGCAGGGCACGCCCTGCGCTCCGCCACGCGGATCCGCTGGTGCCCCGTCGAGGACCTGACGGCGCACACCGCCACCTGGGCCCCGCTGGAATCGGTCGTGGTCGACCTCCGCATGCGCTCATCCTGGGCACCGCCCACCGTTCAGACCAGCAGCAACGGGCTGGCCAGCGGCAACAACCTCACCGAGGCCACGTTGCACGGACTGCTTGAGGTCGTGGAGCGGCACTCGCTGGCCGTGGCCGCACGTTCCGGTAGCCCCTGGAAGTCGGCGGTACGGGCCGAACCGGACGGTTCGGGGGTGGCGTCCGCGGTGCTGGAACGACTCCTCCAGGCCGGAGCGGTCGTCGAGATAGCCGATGTGACCTGCGACCTTCGGGTGCCCACCTTCGCAGCCCGTGTGTGGTCCCCGTCGGTGCCCTGGTGGTTCTCCGGTTCCGGCACTCACCCCGACGCCGACGTGGCCCTGTCCC
This sequence comes from Streptomyces sp. NPDC059169, assembly GCF_042755225.1. NCBI lineage: Bacteria > Bacillati > Actinomycetota > Actinomycetes > Kitasatosporales > Streptomycetaceae > Streptomyces > Streptomyces sp. NPDC059169. The sequence goes on from NZ_JBHZCF010000014.1 coordinate 155,451, forward strand.
GTGCCCTCACCGAGGCTGCGCAGTCGCGGCTGACCGCGGTGGCGGGAGCCCGGGACGACATCGGCGTGTTCCACTACGACTTCACCGACACCTCCGGGACCTCGGAACAGCAGTCGGGGAACGGGGGCGCGGCGGTTCCAGGCGTAGCAGATCTGACAGGGGCCCACGGAACGGCGTCCACCGGTCCGCGCGACCTCGACGCAGACCTGGAAGAACTCCTGGAAGTAGCGGCGCGCCACGGCATCACCGTGCTCCGGGCCAATCTCACCGTACCCGCCTACGGCATCCCCGTGGTGCATGTCGTCGCGCCGGGACTCACCTTCGACACTGGAGCATGGGCATGAACCGCACATCGAGACTGGTCGTGACCGCCGGACCCACCATCAGCAGGGAGGACGTGCACCGCATGCTGCCCGAGGCAGAGGTCCGCGGGCCGGTCGCCGCGGACCAGGTGCTGCGGTGGGAGTGGGACGCGGGAGACACCCTGGTGGTGATCGACGGCGTCTTCCTCCAGTCACGCGCGGTTCGTCACAAGGAACTGCTCGCCCTCCTCGACCGGGGAGTGACGGTGTACGGAGCTTCCAGCATGGGAGCACTACGCGCAGCGGAACTCGAGGCGTTCGGCATGCGGGGCGTGGGGAAGGTGTTCCGCAGCTACCGGGACGGCGTCCTGGTCGGTGACGATGAGGTGGCGCTGACCCATGCCGACGCCGAGGCAGCCTACCGGCCGACGAGCTGGGCCCTGGTGGACCTGCGGGACACGGCCGGCGCAGCCGCCCGGGAAGGCGCCATCGACCAGGTGACCGCCCGTACCATCGTCGAGGCGGCCAAGAGCCTTCCCTTCACCGCTCGCGACGACTTCACCATTCTGGATGCCGCCCGGCGGCTGGGCTGCCGGGCGGCCGCGCTGGATTCCTTCCGCGCGTACTGTGCCGCACGGGGCCCGGGCGTCAAACACCGCGACGCCGTCGCCGCGCTCGCCATCGCCGGTGCGACAACGCTCACGTCCGACACGCGTGCGGCCGACCGCGGCCCGTCGGGCGGCCTGCGGTACCGGGGAGCCCCGGTACGGCTGGCGATGACCACCCATCTCCGTCGCTGGACCCCGACTTCGCCGCCGTTCTCGGCTCCGGACGGCGAACGCGAGACCCCAGGGTCGGAACGGGTGCTGCCGCGCGATGACGAAGTCCTGACCCAGCTTGCGCTCGACTGGCCCGAATACCCGGCCTTCCAGCGGAGCGTGGCGGCCGAGTGCCTGCTGCTGCAGACCCTGCCGCAGCCGATCGATGCCTCAGTGGGAGAGCAACGGCGCGCCCTGGGCAACATCGCAGACGTCTCCGACCACGACCGGACCCACCTGGCGTGGGAGCCGTTGGCCCGGGCCCTGAGCACCCGTCTCCCGGACCTCGGCCTGCCGTCGTCCCCGAGCGAGGCCGGAGACGCCCTCGCTCTGCTCCGAGACGAGGAGCGCGACCAACCGTGGGACACGGCGGGCCCCCTCCTCGCCGTCCGGCTCTGGCTCGCCGACCCCCGGGTCGACTGGAGGACGCCACTCATCGAGCGGCTGCGGGGGTGCCCCGCCTACCACCAGGCGCTCGCGGCACTCGCCGACGCACGCACCGATGCCGGACCTCCGGTCAACGACCCCACGGACCTGCGTGATGCGTGCCGGTCGGTGCTCGTTCGCTGGGGCGTCCAGCGGGCGAGTGACATACCGGCGGTCCTGCGCGACCGCGGCTTCACCGACATCGACGTCATGGTCAGCACCCTCCGCGCACACCCGCGCAAGTCCACGGATGCATCCGGCACCGGAGAAGAGGGGGCGGTGCAGACCGACCCACACGTCGCACTCGGCACTGCTCGTGCCGACTGGGACCGGCACGGCAGCGTCCTGCTGCCCGGCGTCCTGGATGCCGAGCGGGTGAGGGCCACGGCCACCGAGGCGCACGCGCAGATCGGCACGGCCACCCCGTACGAGCGGGACGAGGTCAGCTCCCACCGGGACGGTTCATTCGTTTCCCCGGCACACTGCGGACTCCTGCCGCCCGGGCCACGGCTCCAACAACTCGCCTTCGACGAGTACCTGCTGACAGCCCTTCGGGAGGCGACGGGGATGGCGCGGCTGGTACCCCGGGGCGGCTCGGTGGTCGTCTACCACCATGGCGACTTCCAAGGCCTGCACACCGACACGACCGAGGCGACCGTCACCGTGGGCATCGCCCTGACCGAACGTCTGCCGCCGATGTGGTGGGCACCGTCGCTGCGCGACGCATCGCCGGACCACCTGGCCGAGGTGGTCGCCGACAAGGGGTTCTGGCCCGAGTGCGCCGAGTTCGAGCGGCTGCAGCACCCGCACGCCGACGGCAGCGTGCGCGCGTTCGCCGGGAACCGCATCCCGCACTGGCGCACACCGTACGCTGGCGAGGAGCCGGGGCTGCTGGCCATCCTCTCCTACACGGACCCGTGAGGCGACCCACGGCACTCACGTCGGCCGACCGGTGTGTTCTTCCCCGACGCGCCCGCTGGGCTGGAACGTCGGCTGAATTCCGGGCACGGTGACGAGGCGGGCCGACCGTGCGGGCGTGACGTCAACGCGGTGATCGACGGCACCCGTCGCGCGCGGGAGCCTGCGGGGTTGCGCGATCATTTCACCGGGCGCCCTGGTGAGGGGCTTGTGAACCGTCGCCCTCCAGGTCGGCGCACCGACGGCGTGGAAGCGGTCGCGCCGGTTCGGGTGGGGGAGCCGGCACGGGCGCGACCGCTGCGACGGCAGCGGCCCTCAGTGCCGCGCACCGGTGGCGCCGGGGAGGGGCAGACAGTCGGACTATGCTTTCCGCCATGAGCCGTTGGGAGGAGTTGACCGGGGGGACGTCCGGGCAGGACTACGCCGCACGATTCACGGCCCTGGCCGGGAGCGGCAAGGACGTGCACGGTGAGGCGCGGCTGTGCGCGGCGCTCGTGCCTGCCGGAGCGCGGGTGCTGGACGCCGGGTGCGGTACCGGGCGGGTGATGATCCGGCTTGCGGAGCTGGGGTACGACTGCGTCGGGGTGGATCGTGATGCGTCGATGCTGGCCGTGGCACAGCAGGAGGCGCCGGGCCTGCCCTGGTTCCACGCCGATTTGGTCGGGTTCGATCCGGGGCCGTTGGGCATCGCCGCTGCATTCGACCTGGTGGTCGCCGCAGGCAATGTCTTCCCGCTGCTCGCTCCGGGTACCGAAGCCACAGTGGTCGAGCGACTGGCCTCGGCCCTGCGTCCGGGGGGTCTGATCGTTGCCGGCTTCGGCCTGGACGAGGCTCATTTGCCGGTACCGCCCAGCATCACCTTGCCGGAGTACGATCACTGGTGCGCCGCGGCCGGCCTGGGGCTCGTCGACCGCTTCGCCACCTGGGATGCCGACCCCTACGACGGCGGCGGCTATGCCGTCAGTGTCCACCGGCGGTGACGTTCTTCCGGTCGGGCTGTACGTCGTTTCCCCGGTTCGTGCGCCGGGGTTCGTGGCGCCGGGTGGTCCTCGGCGACGGGGTCAGCCGGGTCGCGCCCCGCACGGCCCGGTACTGTCACGTTCGATCAGACGCGGAACGGGCACCTGCACCGTCCGCGCCGGCCCCCCGTCCAGCAGCGAGGTCAGCTCGCGCGCGGCCGTACGGCCGAACTCCACCGTGTCGCGGGAGAGTGCCGACAGCCAGGGTTTGACCATCCGGCACAAAGCGGAGTCCTCCCAGGCGACCACCGACACCTCGTTGGGTACGGAGAAGCCAAGGTCGCCCGCGACCGCCACGCCGGCGACCGCCATGACGTCGTTGTCGTAGACGAGACAGGTGGGCGGGTGGTCGCTCCCCAGCACGCGTCGGGTGACCGCGGCGCCCTCCGCGTCGGAGTAGTCCGTGGTCACCGAGCGGACGTCGACCAGACCTCGGCGTTCGGCCTCCGCACGCAACGTGCGGATGCGGTGCTCGGTGTGGGCGAGGCCCGGTAGCCCGGCGATGTGCACGATCCGGCGGTGCCCGAGCGCGTACAGCTCCTCCACGGCCGCGGCCATCGCGGCCGCGTCGTCCGCCCATACGGTGGACAGTCCCGGATGCCCGGGGTCCGGCGCGCCTCCGATGATCACGGCGGGCAGACCCAACTCGTCAAGGACGTCGGGGCGGGGGTCCTCGACACGCGGGTCGACCATCAGCACCCCGTCCACGCGGTGCTCGGCCCACCACCGCCGGTAGACGGCGCATTCGGCCGCCACGTCCTCGACCACCTGGAAGAGCAGGCCGAGTTGGCGCTCCGCCAGCACTTCTTGGATGCCGGAGATGAGCTGCAGGTAGAAGGAGTCCACACCCAGGGTGTCGGCCGGGCGCGCCAGCACCAAGCCGACCGTGGCAGCCCCTTCACCGGACAGCTGGCGGGCTGCGGTGCTGGGGCGCCAGCCGAGCTGCTCGGCGACCCGGCGCACCCTGTCGCGTGTGACGTCGGAGACCCCGGGCCGGTCGTTGAGTGCGAAGGAGACCGCGCTCTCGGACACCCCGGCGCGCAGCGCGATGTCCTTCATCGTCGGTCGGCGCGCGGGTGACCGCTTCGCTGGCACTGCACCCCCTCCTTCCCGGTAGCTCACTAAAGCGCTTGAGTGATGGATCCTAAAGCGCATTAGTGGGACGTTGCAAGTGTCTGGTCAACCTCGCTCGACCTGGGCTAATGTCACGCCAGTTCATTTAGTTGTCGTCAATGCATTGACTTTCCGAAACGCGGTGGGCAAGGTCGCTCCGCCACCACCCGCACCCATCAGCCGTCACTGCAAGGGAGCCGTTTCGCCGTGTCCATACCCCGCAGAGCACTGCTCGCCGCCGTCGCCCTCGTCCTGCCGCTGACCGCCTGTGGCCCGGACCAGGACAGCTCGACGGACGCCTCCGGCAAGATCGAGGGCGACATCACCTTTCAGACCTGGAACCTTCGGGCCAACTTCAAGCCGTTCTTCGAAGGAGTGATCGCCGACTTCGAGAAGAAGCACCCCGGCACGCACGTGAAGTGGATCGACCAGCCCGCCGAAGGCTACGCCGACAAGATCAGCGCCGATGCGGCCGGCGGCACGCTGCCCGACGTCGTCAACGTCTCGCCCGACCTCGTCGCGCCGCTCGCCAAGGCCGGCCTCGCGCTCGACCTCGACACATCCGCCTCGCAGTACAAGAAGGACTACCTCGAAGGTGCCTGGGCGAGCCACCAGGTCCCGGGCACGTCCGGTACGTACGCCTTCCCCTGGTACCTCAACACCGGCCCGCTCTTCTACAACAAGGCGTTGTTCAAGCAGGCCGGCCTCGACGCCACCAAGCCGCCCACGACGTACGACGAGCTCTTCACCGTGGCCCAGCAGCTGGCCGAGAAGAGCAACGGAAAGGTCGCCACCCTCGCCAACGTGCCCACCATCGAAGACTTCGGCCGCTACGGCGTTCCGCTCATGAACGAGGAGGGCACCGGCTTCACCTTCAACGACACCAAGGGCGTGGCGCTGTTGACCAAGTACAAGGAGCTGTACGACGCGAAGGCCCTCGACTCGCAGGCGATGACCGCGACGCCCGAGTCGGCGGGCAAGAAGTTCCTCACCGGCGCCGTCGCGATGAACCCGGGCAGCGCCCTGGACCTCGGCAAGTTCAAGGAGCAGGCGCCGAGCCTGTACGAGAACATCGGCATCACGGATCAGATCACCAGCACCGGCAAGGTGAACATGTACGTCATGGGCGTCATGGTCAACGCGCGCACCAAGCACACCCCGGCCGCGGTCGCCTTCGCCCGCCACGTCACCGACGCGCGGAACCAGATGGCATTCGCCAAGAAGGTCGCCATCTTCCCGAGCACCGCAGGATCGCTGGACGACCCGTACTTCACCCAGGAGGACGGCACCGACGAGACGCGGGTGCGTGTTGCCGCCGCCAAGTCCCTCAAGAACGCCGTCAACTACACGCCCGTCCTGTTCAGCGAGCAGATGAAGACGGCACTGCGCAACGAGGTCACCAAGGCGATGCAGGGCAAGGAGACCCCCGAAACCGCGCTTGACAACGCTGTCAACATCTGTGACCGGCTGCTGAAGCAGCAGGGCTGACCCGCCATGGCGAGTCCCTCCGGTACCGAACGGGTGCCGCACCCCACCGCGGGGGAGCGGCGCCCCGGCCCCGCTCCGCGTCGACCGGGCGCCGGGGCGACGCCGCCCCCCCGAGCCCGGCGCCACGTCTCCCGAGTGCGTCGCCAGCGACGGCTGAGCCCGTGGCTGTTCGCGGCACCCGGCATCCTGGTCGTCAGCGTCTTCGTCCTCCATCCGTTCGTGTCCACCATGGTGAACGCCTTCACCGACCGCCGAACGCTGAGTCCCGGCACGTTCGTGGGGCTCGCCAACTTCCGGGAACTCCTGCACGACGAGATGTTCTGGATCGGACTGCGCAACAGCACGTTGTACGTCCTCGGAGTCGTTCCCGCGCTGGTGCTGCTTCCCCTGCTGCTGGCCCTGCTCGTGCAGAAGAACATCCCCGGTGTCGCGTTCTTCCGTTCGGCCTTCTACACACCCGTGGTCGCCTCCATCGTCGTGGTCGGCCTGATCTGGGTGTGGCTCCTGGACGAACGCGGCCTGGTCAACGCGGTGCTGGAGGCCGTCGGGGTCGGCGAGGTCGGCTTCCTCAGCGACCAGTGGCTGCTCCTGATGAGCGCCATGGCCGTGACCGTCTGGAAAGGACTCGGCTACTACATGATCATTTACCTCGCGGCGTTGGCGAACGTGCCTCGTGAACTGCACGAAGCCGCGCGGGTGGACGGCGCGGGGGCGGTTCGCCGCTTCCTCGCCGTGACCGTGCCCGCCGTCCGTTCCACGATGGTGCTGGTCGCCGCACTGTCCTCGGTCGCCGCCTTCAAGGTGTTCTCCGAGGTCTACCTCATGGCGGGCCCCGACGGCGGCCCGGCCGGCGAGGACACCACCCTCGTGATGCTGGTGCAACGCACCGGCACCGGCTTGACCGGGCGGGTCGGGTACGCCTCTGCCATCTCCGTCGTCGTCTTCCTCGTCACCGTCGTCCTGATGCTGCTGGTGCTGCGTGCGGACCGGAAGGACGAGGTGTGAGCGCCGCCGAAGAAACCTCGCGGGGCGGGACGCTCGCCGCCCGGGAGCCGAGGATCCGGGACGAACACGGACGACGCATCAGCATGTGGGAACTCGCCCTGCGCTACTCGCTGCTGCTGGCCGTCCTCGCGCTCACCGTGGGCCCCTTCCTGTGGCAGCTGTCCACGTCGCTCAAGGGCCCCCACGAGAACATCTTCAGCTCTCCGCCCTCGTTCCTACCGAGCGACCCGACCCTGCACAACTACCAGCGCGTCAGCGAGACGATCCCCGTGTGGGACTACGCACTCAACTCGCTCACGGTCGCCACCGCCAACGTCGTGACCAACTGCGTCGGATCCGCGCTCGCCGGCTACGCTCTGGCCCGGCTGCGCTACACCGGCCGACGGGCCGCCACCCTGGTGTTCGTGTTGGCGATGCTGGTGCCCGCGGAGAGCATCATCATCGCCCAGTTCACCACCATGCGCGATCTCGGCCTCAACAACACGCTGGTCGGCGTGTTGTTGCCCGCCTGCGTCGCCGCGATGAACGTGCTGCTGATGCGCAACGCCTTCCTCAACGTCCCGTACGAGATAGAGGAGGCCGCGTTCGTCGACGGCGCGAACGTCTGGCAGCGTTTCCTTCGGATCGCGCTGCCATCCGTGAAGGGCACCCTCGCCGTGGTGGCGATCTTCGCCTTCATGGGTGCCTGGGACGACTTCCTGTGGCCGCTGATCGTCCTCAGCGACCCGTCGAAGTTCACCCTGACCATCGGACTCAACTACCTGCACGGCACCTTCGCCAACGACGAACGACTGGTCGCCGCGGGCACCATGATCGCCGTGGCACCTCTGATGGCGGTCTTCGCCCTCCTCCAACGCTCCTTCTTCCGAGGCGTCGGCGAAGGCGCCGTCAAGGGCTGACCCGCCATCCTGCCATCCGGCCCTACCCGACTCGCGAGGACTCCCGGCATGCCCCCTGCTGTGCGCTTCGGCGTCAACTACACCCCCAGCGAAGGGTGGTTCCACCACTGGCTCGACTTCGACCTCGACTCCGTCCGCGGCGACCTCGACTCCATCGCCGCCCTGGGCCTCGACCACATCCGCGTCTTCCCGCTGTGGCCGCTCTTCCAGCCCAACCGGACGCTCATCCGGCCGCGCGCCGTCGAACAGCTCGTCGCGCTCGCGGACGCAGCAGCCGAGCGCGGACTCGACGTCAACGTGGACGGACTGCAGGGGCACCTGTCCAGCTTCGACTTCCTGCCCGCCTGGACGCAGACCTGGCACCGCCGGAACATCTTCACCGATCCGGACGTCGTCGACGCCCAGGCGGAGTACCTGCGCCGACTGGCGGCCGCGCTGGCCGACCGGCCGAACTTCATCGGGATGACGATCGGGAACGAAGTCAACCAGTTCGCTGCCGGACCGCACCCCGACCCGGACCGGATCACCCGCGAGGACGCCTCCCGCTGGCTCGCCCGCCTCCTTGCCGCCTGCGAGGACGGCGCCCCTGGCAGACTCCACCTGCACGCCTCCTACGACGCCGCCTGGTACCAGGACGACCAGCCCTTCACCCCCGAGCACTCGGCGCGGCTCGGCGGCGCGACCGCCGTCCACTCCTGGGTCTTCAACGGCACCGCCCAGCGCTACGGCCGCACCGGTGTCGCAACCGAGCACCACGCCGCGTACCTCGTCGAGCTGTCCAAGGCCTGGGCCGACGACCCACACCGCCCGGTTTGGCTCCAGGAGGTCGGTGCGCCCGCCCCGCTCATCCCCGCCGAGCACGCCGCCGCCTTCACCGAAGCCACCGTCGCGAACGTCCTCGACTGCCCGGAGGTGTGGGGCATCACCTGGTGGTGCTCGCACGACGTCAGCCGCGACCTGGCCGACTTTCCCGAACTGGAATACAGCCTGGGCTTGTTGACCAACGACCGGTGCACCAAGCCCGCCGGGGAGAGCGTCGCCCGGATCATCGAGCAGTTCAAGCCCATGGCTCCTGCCGCGCGGACCACGGCCCTGGCCGTCGACACCACGTCGGGACGTTCGGTGTGCGCCCCGGGCGGGTTCGTGTTCGAAGCCTTCGCCCGGTTGACGGCTGACGGTGCCCGACCCACCACCGTGCTCGTGGACCGCGCCACCGACCCAGACCACCTCGCCGCACGCGGTATCACCGAGGTCCTCACACCCGATCAGGTCCTCCGATGACGGCCGGTACCACCGCACGCACCGCAGTCCGTCCCCTCACCACACGGAGTACTCAGTGAACCTCAGCAGACGCACCGTCCTGATCGCCGCGGCGAGCACCGCTGCGGGTCTGGTTCCGGGGCTGCCCGGCACGGCGTCCGCCGCGCCTCGCGCATCCGCGGCAGCCGCCGATCCCGCAGCGGCCGGGGACCTCCAGCCCTACGCCTCCTACTGGTACCCCGACTCCCTGCCCTCGGGCAGCCCCGGCACCGGCATCACCTGGCGCAGCCTGAAGGAGTGGCGCGCCGACAGCGACGCGGACCTGGCTTTCAACGCGGCGTCCGTGCCGCTCGCCGCCCGCTTCACCCCGACCCCCGCGAACAGCACCGCCCGCTCCGGCCAGGCCCGCATCCAGTCGCTGGTGTCCTTTGCCCCCACGGCGGGCAATCCCTCACAGGGCGCGGCGACCGCCGACTACTACGCCCTGACCCACTGGGCGTACATCGACGAACTCGTCTTCTGGGGTGGTTCGTCGGGCGAGGGTCTGATCCTCGCGCCCAATGCGCCCGTGGTCGACGCGGCCCACCGACACGGGGTCCCCGTCCTCGGCAACGTCTTCCTGCCCCCCACCCTCTACGGCGGGCAGCTCCAGTGGACCCGTGACCTGGTGCAGAAGGACTCCGGTGGACGCTATCCACTCGCCGCGCAACTGGTCGCCGTCGCCGAGGCCTACGGCTTCGACGGGTGGTTCGTCAATGCGGAGACCGGCGGTGGCAATACCGCCGTCGCCGCCGACATGCTCGGCTTCCTGCACGAGCTCAAGGACCTCGGCGCTGCCCGGGGCCAGCGGGTCACCTGGTACGACGCGATGACGGCGAACGGATCGGTGAGCTGGCAGGGCGCCCTGAACGACCAGAACGAGGGGTTCTTCCAGGAAGCCGACTCGATGTTCGTCGACTTCCGATGGTCCAGCGGCACCCTGGCGGCATCGGGGACGAAGGCCGAAGAGCTCGGACGTAGCCGCTACGAGCTGTGGGCGGGCATCGACGTCGAGGCACACGGCACCGGAACGTTCGTGAACTGGGACGCGATCGTGCCGACCAAGGCGGCGCACACGGTCTCCGTCGGCTTCTACCGTCCCGAGTGGACCCGCAACCACCTCCCGGCGAGCCGCACCCCCGGCGACTTTCACGCCGCCGACGACCTGTTCTGGACCGGGCCCTCCCTCGACCCCTCCCAGCCGGACACCAGCGCATCCTGGCGGGCCCCCGCACTCATCGTCGCCGACCGGTCCACCGTGGCCTCCGTCCCCTTCGCCTCTTCGTTCAACACCGGACACGGCCTGAAGTGGTACGAGAACGGCGAGGTCACCTCGGAAGCCGGCTGGAACCACCTCGGGCTCCAGGACCGGTTGCCGTCCCGCCGCTGGGTCGTGCACACCACCGGCCAACGCCCGCACGTCACCTTCGACTTCGCGGACGCCTGGCGCGGCGGCAGCAGCGTCCTGGTCGACGGGGCCCTGGACGCCCCGGCGACGCTGGACCTCTACGCCACCCGGCTGCCCCTCTGCACGGACCCCGTGGTCGAGCTGACCCACCGAGCGGACGCGGGCAGCGTCACCGTGGAACTGGCCGTTGCCACCGCCGAGCCCGATTCCGCGGGTGGTGCGCCCCCGTACGTCTACCTGCCGGTGCAGGTGCGCCCCGGCGACGGCTGGCAGACCTCCACCGTGTCACTCAGCGCCCTGTCCGGCACCGTCCACGCACTGGGCGTCCGACTGACCGGCACCGGAACCGTGCGCTGGCGCCTGGGGGAGCTCGCCGTCCGCGACAAGGCGGTGACCCCGTCGGAGCCGACCGACCTGCGCGTCACCGGCGTCGACGAAGGAGGTCTGCGCTTCGCTTGGCAGGCTGCACCCGGCCCCGTACGGCACTACGAACTCCACCGCGTTCTCCCCGACGGCACCCGCCGCTTCCTCGGCGGCACCTGCCAGTGCGCCTTCTACGCGGCCGGTCTCGCGCCCGCACCGGGCGAGCAGGTCGCGCGGTTCGAACTGCGCGCGGTGGGGGAACTGTTCACCGTCTCGACAGCGCTCACGACCACCCACACCTGGTAGCCGGAACCTCACCCCACGGAGCACTCCCATGCATGACGACCGCATCCTGGTCGAAGCCCGCCTCAAGCGCGTCCTGGAGGAGCGCATTCGTCCCGCCGTGTACCCCGAGTCCGTGCCGCTCGACGTGGCCGTCTGGCACGCCCCCGGCGAGCCGGTCGCGGTGGCCGAGGGGCTCGCCGCCGACGTGGAACCGATCGAGACGGGAACGCGCTGGGGCGCTCCGTGGGGCACCAGTTGGTTCCGCGTCACCGGCACCGTGCCCCTGGCCTGGGCCGGTCGCACCGTCGAAGCGCTGCTCGACCTCGGCTTCGACGAGAACATGCCGGGTTTCCAGTGCGAGGGTCTGGTCTACCGTCCCGACGGCACCCCGGTGAAGGGGCTCAATCCGCGCAACCAGTGGGTCCGCATCGGTGCCCCCGTAGAGGGCGGTGAGGAGGTCCGGCTGCACATCGAGGCCGCCTCCAACCCCGTCATCCTCGACTACCACCCGTTCCTGCCCACACAGCTCGGTGACAAGGAGACCGCCGGAAGCGAGCCGCAGTACCGGCTGGAACGCATGGACCTCGCCGTCTTCGACGAGACCGTGTGGCAGCTCGTCATGGACTTGGAGGTCCTCGGCGAGCTGATGGCCGAACTCCCGGTGGAGTCCGCGAGGCGCTACGACGTCCTGCGCGCGGTGGAGCGCGCCCTTGACGCGCTCGACCTCCAAGACATCGGCGGTACCGCCGACGCGGCGAGGGAGCGTCTCACGGAGGTCCTGTCCGCGCCCGCCGCGGCTTCCGCGCACCGCATCAGTGCCGTCGGCCACGCGCACATCGACTCCGCCTGGCTGTGGCCGCTGCGCGAGACCGTGCGCAAGGTGGCCCGGACCACGTCCAACATGACCGCACTCCTGGAGGACGACCCGGACTTCGTCTTCGCCATGTCCCAGGCACAACAGTGGGCCTGGGTGAAGGAACACCGGCCCGAGGTGTGGGCCCGTGTGAAGAAGGCCGTGGCCGACGGGCGTTTCGTGCCGGCCGGCGGCATGTGGGTCGAGGCGGACACCAACATGCCCGGCTCGGAAGCGATGGCCCGCCAGTTCGTTTTCGGCAAACGCTTCTTCCTCGACGAATTCGGCATGGAGAACGACGAGGCCTGGCTGCCCGACACCTTCGGCTTCGCCGCAGGTCTCCCGCAGATCATCAAGGCGGCGGGCTCCAAGTGGCTGCTCACCCAGAAGATCTCCTGGTCGCAGATCAACAAGTTCCCGCACCACACCTTCCAATGGGAGGGGATCGACGGCACACGGATCTTCACGCACTTCCCGCCCGTCGACACCTACAACTGCTCCATGAAGGGAAGCGAGATCGCCCACGCGGCGGCCAACTTCAAGGACAAGGGCGTCGCCCGCCACTCCCTCGCACCCACCGGGTGGGGTGACGGAGGCGGCGGCACCACCCGTGAGATGGTGGCCAAGGCCGCCAGGCTCCGGGACATCGAGGGCTCCGCGACCGTGGTGTGGGAGACACCCCGGGAGTTCTTCACCAAGGCCGCCGCCGAATATCCCGACGCCCCCGTGTGGGTCGGCGAACTGTACCTGGAACTCCACCGCGCGACGCTCACCAGCCAGGCCGGTACCAAACAGGGGAACCGACGCAGCGAACACCTCTTGCGCGAGGCGGAACTGTGGGCTGCCACCGCGGCCGTGCGGACCGGACTGCCCTATCCGCACGAGGACCTGGACCGCATCTGGAAGACGGTGCTGCTCCACCAGTTCCACGACATCCTGCCCGGATCGTCGATCGCCTGGGTGCACCGGGAGGCACGCGCCACCTATCGCCGTGTGGCCGAGGAACTCGGCGAGATCATCGGGAACGCGCAGCGCGCGCTCGCCGGGGAGGGCACGACCAGGCTGCTGTTCAATGCGACGCCGCACACCCGGGACGGTGTGCCGGCGGGTGGAGCAGGCACGCCCCGGAGCGGCGGTGAGGTCGCGCTCGCGTCCCGGGCGCAGGGCGGCTACGTCCTGGACAACGGGCGGCTGCGCGTCGAGGTGGACGGTCGCGGGCTCGTCGTCTCCGCGTACGATCTCACGGCCGAGCGTGAGGCAGTGGCGCCGGGAAACGCCGCGAACCTGCTCCAGATCCACCCCGACTTCCCGAACATGTGGGACGCCTGGGACGTCGACGAGTTCTACCGCAACACCGTCACGGACCTGGTCGACGTCGACGAAGTGGCACCCGGGGAGGACGGCGTATCGGTCCGGATCGTCCGGTCCTTCGGCGCGTCGAAGGTCGTCCAGGTGCTGTCCCTCGCGCCTGACGCGCCACGCCTGGACATCGACACGGAGGTGGATTGGCACGAGACCGAGAAGTTCCTGAAGCTCGCCTTCCCCCTCGACGTGCACGCCGAACGGTATGCCTCCGAAACCCAGTTCGGGCACTTCTACCGCCCCACCCACACCAACACGTCCTGGGACGCGGCCAAGTTCGAGGCGTGCAACCACCGTTTCGTGCACATCGAGGAGCCCGGCTGGGGGGTCGCCCTGGTGAACGACGCGACCTACGGTCACGACGTGACCCGGACCGTACGCGACGAGGACGGCGGGACGACCACCATCGTGCGCGTCTCACTGCTGCGTGCTCCGCGCTTCCCGGACCCCGAGACCGACCAGGGCGTTCACCGGTTCCGGCATGCGATGGTCCCCGGTGGGGGGATCGGAGACGCGGTGCGCGAGGGCTGGCGCATCAACCTTCCGCAGCGCCGGCTCACCGGCGCCCGTGAGGTCGCGCCGCTGATCGGCGTCGATGAGGATGCGGTGGTCGTGACCGCCGTCAAACTCGCCGACGACGGCACGGGAGACGTGATCGTCCGGTGCCACGAGGCGCACGGCGGTCGTACCCGGGCCACCCTGACGGCCGGCTTCGACGTGGCGTCCGTTGCGGTCGTCGACCTGCTGGAGCGCCCGCTCCACGGTGGGGCGGCCCCGAGCCGGGAAGGCAACCGCATCAGCCTCCGGTTGCGCCCCTTCGAACTGGTGACGCTCCGGCTGCGGCGTGTCTGACCGGGGCGCCCGTTTCGAACGGCGGAAGCCCGATGCACCTCACCGGGAGCCGTCGTCGGCTGTCCCCGTCCCCGTCCCCGGCAGGCCGCCGCGCATCATGGCGGCCGCCGAGGCGGCGAGCAGGACGGCGGCGATTGCATGGGCGGCTGAGTACGACCAACCGAGCGTGACGGCGGCACCTCCCGCCGCGCCGATCATGTAGGCGAGGAAGACCAGGAAGAGCAGCCGTACTCCGCGCCGGGCAGCGCGTCCGCGGTCCTGGACCGCCCGGGTGATCACGGTGACCAAGGTATTGGTCAAGGTCGTCGTGGGAACTCCCTGCAGGGCGACCCGCGCCGCGTACAGGCTCTGCACCCCCATGGCCGCCGCGATCAGCACCACGGGCACCTGATCGAGATCGGGGGCCGAGGTTGCGGCGGCCACGAGCAGTGCCGCCTCCACGACGAGGAGGAACCAGCGTCCGGCGGCCAGCGCGGTCCAGGCCCTTCCCATCTTCCGGAGGCTCCGGCGGACGAGCAGGGCAGCCAGGAGAACGCCGGCGCAGAAGCCACAGATCGAAGCCAGCGGTCCGCTCGCGTCCTCCACGGATCGTCCGGCCGGGTGCAGCAGGGCGCGCTCGGTGAGGCGGGTGACGAGGAACACGGCGTTGCCCGTCTGGTTCGCGACGAACACCCGGCTGGGACCCGTGTAGGCGGCTGCGTCCACCCACCCCGCGACGGCGGTGAGCAGCACCATGAGGCCCGCTGGCGGGCCCACCCGGTCAAGGCGTTTGCTGAGCATGGTGGGGGCGTTGGCTCGCGGGTCAGGGCGTGACGATGGCGAAGTGGTGGTCCGGGGCGTCGAGGAGCCCGAGCAGGCGCGGGAGCACGCCGGGGTCGCCCTGGCTGGTGATGCCTTGCTGGGCGCCGTCAGCGAGGGCGAGTAGTTGGGGCTTGGTCAGGGTGAGGATGGCGTGTGCCGCGCCGGGTGGCGGCTGGTCGGGCGGTGCGCTGCGGTGGGTGAGGGCGCCGTTGGAGAGCGTCAGACGCCACGTCTGCCGCTCGTCCGTCACGTGCAGGTCGAGTACCAGGTGTTCGTCCCAGGCGCGGGGGCCGTCGATGCGGATGGCCAGGACGTCGAGGATCTGGTCGACGGTCAGGGTGAGGGCCATCCTGGAGCGTACGGTCAGGGGGGCGGGATGACCGCGCAGCTCCAGAGCACCGGTGAGGTAGATGTTGCGCCAGGTGGCGTTCTCCGCACCGTGGCCGAGCTGTTCGTAGACGCCGGCCAGGGCTTCCCGCGCTTCGACGGCGTCCGGCTCGGCGAAGACCGCGTGGTTCAGGAGGGTGGCGGCGAAGCGCAGGTCGCCTTGGGCTGCGTACTCGAGGGCACGAGCGGTCATCGCGGCGGGACCGCCGTAGTCGGCGACGTAGCGGCGGGCCAGGTCGACGGGTGGGTGTTCCCACAGATGTGCGGGGTTCCCGTCGTACCAGCCCATGTAGCGCTGGTAGATCGCTTTGACGTTGTGGCTCACCGAACCGTAGTAGCCGCGCAGGGACCAGTTGGCTTCGAGCGAAGGCGGCAGCCGTACGTGCTCGGCGATCTCGGTACCGGTCAGGCCCTTGTTGGTCAGACGTAGTGTCTGGTCGTGCAGATAGGCGTACATGTCGCGCTGGGCCCCGAGGAACTCGGCGATGGCGTCCGTCCCCCAGGTGGGCCAGTGGTGGGATGCGAAGGCGACGTCTGCTTCCGGGGCGAACAGGTTCAGTGCCTCGTCGAGGTAGCGGGCCCATCGGCGACTGTCGCGGACCTCGGCCCCGCGCAGGGTGAGCACGTTGTGCATGGTGTGGGTGGCGTTCTCGGCCATGCACAGAGCGCGCCGGTCCGGCAGCAGGAAGTTCATCTCTGACGGGGCCTCGGTGTCCGGTGTGAGCTGGAACACGAACCTCACGCCGTCGACGGTCTCCTCCTGACCGGTCCGGGTGACGTCACGCGTGGGCCGAATGAGGGTGACGGTACCGTTGGAAACGGCCATCCCCAGACCGCAGCCGACCTGCCCCGTGGGGGACTCGTCGAGCAGGGCACCGTACATGTAGGCGGCACGGCGGGCCATCGCGGTGCCCGCGTAGACGTTCTCGCTGACCAAGTGCTCGGTGAATCCCTGGGGGGCGAACACCGGAACGTCCCCCGCCCCGTCGGGCAGCACGCCGCCGGCGCCGCCGAAGTGGTCCGTGTGGCTGTGGGTGTAGATCAGGGCGGTGACGGGACGCTCGCCTCGATGGACGCGGTACAGGGACAGAGCGGCCGCGGCGGTTTCGGCGGAGATGAGCGGGTCGACGACGATCACACCGTCGGTGCCCTCGATGAGGGTCATGTTGGACAGATCGAGGTTGCGGACCTGGTAGACCCCCTCGGTCACTTCGTAGAGCCCCTGCCTCGCGCACAGTCGGCTCTGCCGCCACAGGCCGGGATGCACGGTGTCCGGGCAGTCGGGGTTCTCGAGGAAGTCGTATGCTCCGGAGTCCCAGATGACGCGCCCGTCCTCGCTGGTGATCCGCGCGGAGGACGGGGCGGCTACGAAGCCACGGTCGGCGGCGGACGGTCCTCGGGCGTCGGAGGGGCCGGGGTGCTTCGTCATACGCGCATCGTAGGAGCGCGTCCCCTCCGCAGGTCGCCAGCACGGGGGGCGTCGTCACTGGTTCACCCGTCTTACGCACGGTCAGCGGAGCAGGGCGCCGGGCGCGTTGGGCGTCCAGGTACTCCGGCACGCTCGGCCCCTGTTGCGCCGGACCACGGCTTCCGTGCTCGGACGCGGACGTCCCCAACGGCACCGGCGAGTGACGTACGGCGTCGCGGGCAAACGCACGGTCTGCCGGTACCCGAGGAGGGCACCGGCAGACCGAGGGGGCGCTACCGTCAGAAGGTCAGGCTCCAGGAGTCGATGTACCCGGTGTCCTCGGCGTAGGCATCGGACACCCGCAGCTTCCAGGTGCCGTTGGCGGCTACCCCGGAGGCGTCGACGGTGTACGTGGTGACGAGGTTCGCGGTGCTGTCGTCGGAGGCGTCCTTCAGGCGCGCGGAGGCGCCGCTCGGGGCGACGATCTCGATGACCAGGTCACCCCGGTAGGAGTGCTTGATGTCGACGTCGATCTTCAGGTCCGCCGGGGCGTTGCCACTGATGCCGCTCACCGAGATCGGTGAGGTGACCCAGCCACCGTTGTCGGGGATGCTGACGTCGGTGGTGCTGCGGAAGACGTTCGAGTCGCTGGGCGGCTCGGTCGTGCTGCTGGCGCCGAGCGCGGCCGCCGCGTCTGCGAGGCCGGCACCGCAGCCGCCGGAGCAGGAGCCGGGCAGCGTGCGGGCCTTGCTCTTGATGGTGGACTCGATCTGCGCCGGGGTCAGCGACGGGTTGGCGTCGACCAACAGTGCGGCGAGGCCGGCGATGTGCGGGGCCGCCATGCTGGTGCCCTGGTAGGCGGCGTAGGTCTCGCTGCCGACGCTGCGGGTACCGGTGTTGAGCGTGGACAGGATGCCGTTGGAGCTGCTCACCGCGGTCTCGCCACCGGGCGCCGTGATGTCGACGACGTTTCCGTAGTTGGAGTACGAGGCCCGGTTGCCCTGGCGGTCGCTTGCGGCGACGGTGATGACGTTGCTGCAGCTGGCCGGGTTGTAGTAGGCGGCGTCTTCGTCGTCGTTGCCCGCCGCGACGACGAGTGTCGTGCCGCGGCCCACGGCTGCGTTGATCGCGCTCTGGGTGCCCGAGTCGCAGCCGCCCTCCCCGCCGAAGCTCATGTTGATGACGTCTGCTGGGTTCGGGTTGTTCGGCACGCCCTGCACGGAGCCGCCGGACGCCCAGGTGATCGCGTCGATGATGTCGGCGGTCGTCCCGCCGCACTTGCCGAGCACGCGGACCGGCTGGATCGTCGCGTCGTACGCGATGCCCGCCACGCCCTTACCGTTGTTCGCGTCCGCGGCGATCGTGCCGGCGACGTGCGTACCGTGCCAGGAGTTGTTGGTGTCCTGCCGCGGCACGGGCAGGCCGCTGCTGTCGGTTCCGCACTCGCCGCGGTCCATCCAGTCGCCCGGGTCGGCCGGGTTGCTGTCCCGACCGCCGCCGTCATTGGCCATGGACGGGTCGGAGATGAAGTCGTAGCCGCTGATGATGTTGGCCGCGAGGTCGGAGTGGGCCACGTATCCGGTGTCGATCACGGCGACCTTGACGCCCTGCCCGGTGGCCTTGTCCCAGGCGCCGGGCACGTTCATACCGGCTGTGCTCTCGAAGAGGTCCCACTGCTTGCTGTACTGGGTGTCGTTCGGTGTGACGGACGTGGCGTACACGCGGGTGTCGGGGACGACGTAGGCGACGTCGGGGTCGGCCCGGAAGGCGTCCATGATGTCGGCGGTATCGGCCTTGCCCTGCTTGCCGCCGAGGTCGATGAGGGCGGCTCCGGTGCCGAGACGGCGGTCGAAGTCCAGGGACTCACCGGCCTTCTTGCCCTTGGACCTGGCGTCCTTGGCCGCCTCGGAGTCCGACGCGGCTTCTGCGGCGCGGGTCTTGTAGCCGACGATCAGCCGTTCGACGGGTGCGTCGGCGTTGGCCAAGGGGGCGGCTGCCGCGGGGGCGGCATTGGAGGGCGCCGGGGGCGCCGGGGCGGCGGTGGAGGTTGCGGCTCCTGCGGTGAGCAGTGCGGTGGCGGTCACAGCCAGCACGGATATGCGAAAGGGTCTGGAACCGTTCAAGGTGCTGCCTTTCCAGTTTGTTCCCGACGGGTCGACCGAAGTGGGTAGGTTCGGTACATGACAAGTCGGGCCCTGCGGCCGCATCAGGGTGGGGGGTTGGGGGCGGCCGGACCGGGCAGGGCATCGTGTGACGATGCCCGTGCGCGCGGCTTCAGCCGGTCGACCGCTGTCTCAATCGCTCCCCTTGGCGGCGGATGCGCGGTCGACCGGCACGTGGAAGGAACCTACGGTCGAATCCCGCATGCGGAATATCCGGGTCGTGGTCACTACGGATACGTGATTAATCCCTGACCAGGGCTTGTCGGTCCGATTGATCACCGGATGTGGGGTTCGTGGACGGTTGATCTACGCACACGTGGTGCATGCCTATACGGATGCGCATATGTGTATAGGTGCAGGCGGGTGGGCTGGCGATGTCGGGCGTGCGGGCCGGAACGGCGTGCTATGCGTCCGGCGCGACCGACTCGCGCCGCTCGGCGACTTCCCACCGCTCGGCGAGGTCCTGGCGGGAGGGCGTGCCCAGTTTCCGCATGGCCCGGGCCACGTGCTGCTCGACCGTCCGCGGCGACAGGTGCAACGTTGTCGCGATCTCCCGATTGGTGAGCCCCGTCGCCGCGAGTTCGGCGACCTCGCGCTCGCGTGGGGAGAGGTGGCCGCCGTAGGAGGGGCGGCCCGGCGGCCGGCCCTCCTTGGCCGGCTGGTGCCGGCGGAGCTCGGCGCGGGCCCGAGCGGCGTCCCACACCGCTCCGAGTTCGGTGAACCGGGCGACACAAGAGGCCAATTCATGGACGGCGGGGGCGGTGGCCGGGTCGGCGTCGCCCCCCTGCTCCGTGGTCCCCGGGGCTTGCACCCCGAGGACTTCGAGGGTGCAGCGTGCCGCGCCCTCGGCGGCCAGCGATCGGGCGTACGGACGCGGCACCTGCTCGAACACCACGGCAGCCTCGCGGTAGTGCGGGATGGCGTCCAGCGGACGGCCCTCCACCTCGGCCAGTACCGCCCGGCTCCAGCTCAACGCGGCCGTCGCGGAAGGCGCGTCCACCCCGGTGAGACCGGTCGCGAGGTCCTCGACCATGGACCGGGCCGCCGCCCGCTCGCCGACGCGCGCCATCGCCTCAACGGCCCAGGGTGCCAACTCGGCCGCCCACGGCCACACGCCTTTCGCCGCCGCCTTCGCCCAGGAACTCCTGGCCTCCTCCGCCGCAGCGGGCACGTCCTGGCGTGCCAACGCCAGCCGGATGAGAGCCCCGGACGTGGCGGCGGCGTGCGGCGCGGCGGCGTGTTCGGCCGACGAAGCGTCCGGGCCGGACAGCCACGACAGCGCGGTACTCCAATCGCCCTGGGCGAGGGCGAGCAGACCCCGAACCATGCGCGCGTCGGCGCTGATGACCGGCATGTCCGCGGTGGAGGCGACGAATTCCTCGCAGCGTTCGATGAGCCCTGTCCACCGCCCGGAAAACCACTCCAGTAGGAGGGTCGCCCCGAGTGCGGTGTGCTCGGTGTACGGGGCACCGCTTCGTGCGGACAGCTCCCGGCCCTCGTGCAGCAGCTCCTCCGCCCGCCCGAGGTGCCCGAGCCATATCGCCGAGTCGGCCGCGTTGCACAGCCCGCGGGCGGCGTGCCGGCGGATGCTGGGGTCGGGGTGGTCGGTGGGTAGGGACTTCAGCAGGTCCCACGCCACAGGATCGCCGCAACTCATGGCCAATCCGGCGCGGTTGGCCTGGACTGCCGAGCGCACGATCTCGTCCCCGCTGTCGTCGGCGGCCACCTCCGCGTCCTCCAGCCAGGTGCAGTGGACGTCGATGGACGAGCCGGGCCAGTACGGCATCGCCAGGGCTGACATGGCCCGGGCGGCCAACGCCGGTCGCTCACTGCGCAGTTCGGCAGCGGCGCGCTCCAGCTCCGTCCAGCCGGTGCCTCCCATGCCGACCTGGTTGCACAACAGCAGTCCGAGGTCGAGCCGGATCTCGCCGCGCAACGCCGCGGGGAGGCTCTCGTCCTCCACGATCTGCGACAGCACGTCGACGGTCTGGTCCGAGCGCAGTCCGTCGACGGCGATGCCGGCCAGCAGCGGCGCCAGCCGCTCCCGCGTTCCCCGGGGCACGTCGGGAGAAGCGAGGGTCTGCTCCAGGAGCGTGATCGCCGCCCGATGGTCGCCGGCATTGGTGGCCAGGTCCGCGGCCTGTTCCACGGCCCGCAACCAGGCCCGTACCCGGCCGGCTTCACGGTGGTGCCGCGCGAGCGCCGCCCACGGCACGGGCTGCCTCCGCACGAGCACGTCGGCGGCTCTCGCGTGCAGTTCCTGGCGAACGGGGCCGGGCAGTACCCGCCGTATGGTCCGGGCGGCGAGCGGGACGAACAGTCCGTACCGGCGGTCGGGGTACTCGGTGAGAACGGCCGCGTCGAGCGCCGCGACCAACGCGGCGTTGAGCGCCGGGTTCCGCTCCCCTTTGCCCACCGGTGAGGGCTTCTGTGCGGGGCCGTCGCCAGGAGGTGCCGACGCGGCGGCCACCGTCAGCAGTTCCTCTCTGGTCACCGGCTCGTCCAGCACGGCAGCCGCCCACGCCACGGCCCGCTGCGGAGCGGGTAGTGAGGCCGTGCGGCTCAGGGCCAGTTCGGTGAGGCGTACGGGCACGCCCGCTGCGTCCACGTCAGCTGCCGCGCACCGCTGTGCGTCGTGCTCTTGCAACACCGCCAGCAGGTCGACCACCACCTGCGCCACGCCGCCGGACCGCGTGTGCAGCCGGACGACGGCCTCGGGCGTACAGCGGTCACCGAGGGCGGTCGTGGCGGCCTGCCGTACCTGATCGGTTGTCCACGGTGTGATCTGGTGCTCGAGGACGACCAGCTCCCGCGGGTAGCGCACGGGTGGCGCACCCAGGGGAAGACCGGGCTCGGGCAGTTCCTCGGGCCGGTACAGCAGCACGGTCGCGAGGGGCGGTCGGCGCCGCTCCAGCACACGGCGCAAGGCATTGCGCTCGGCCGCGTCCGCCCGGTGCAGATCGTCCACCAGGAGCAGGACGGGCCCGTCTCCGGCCAGGTCGGGCGGGGCGGCGTCCTCGCCGCACGTCCACGTCAGCAACTCGGCGCCGGCCGCCTCGGGGAGGGCGGCGAGCCGGCGCACGAGGTGGCTCTTGCCGGTGCCGGCCGCTCCCGCCACCAGGAGGAGCAACGGCCCGGTGGTCCCCGAGGTGAGGGCACGCCGCAGGTGGCGTTCCCAGACCGGTGTGTTCACGCTGCCTGCTCCCTCGCTCCGGGGATCCCCGCGCCTCTGGGGTCCGGTGGTGCCCAAGTGTGCCGCATCGTCCGTGCGGCGGGCCGTACGGGCAGATGCCGCCCCGACGGTCGGTGCACCGTCAACCCGTGACCTGCTCCGCCACCTTCCGCGATGCTGTGACGCTGGTGCAACCGGGCTTTTCCCGGCTGCCGTTGGAACGTTCGTCCCCGCGCGCTTTGCTCGTCCTGACGCGCGTCGAGACCGAACCACCGGTGGCGGACGATTCCCGCGGCACCCATCGCCCGGCATGATGGGTCCCCCGTGCCGTGGTGTTTCCGACGGCGTCTCCGCAGGCAAGAATCACCACCAGCAGTCGCACTGTTACTCCACGCGATCGATGGGGGAGGTGTTCGGCAGGAAGACGAAGTACCGTCCGGCCACCGGTGTCACCGCCAGCGCTCCGTTCCGGAAGCGGGAAGGTCCGGGGCGCGCCGCTGGCGGCCGGCGAGATCCGGCCGACGGGCGACGGGCGACGGGCGACGGACCGGACCACTCGCCCGGCCGGCGGAGAGGACCGGGTGCCCGACGACGTCCGTCCCGCCCGCGTCACCGGGCCGGGGGGGGCGACCGGCACCCCGCGTCCGGGGCGATCGCCGGCGGTAGGACGCCGATCGGGGCGGGCCGGTCGACCGCCACGACCACGGCTCGTCCGCCGGCTTGTGTGGACCGGGGCATGCCGGGCGTTGACAATGGGTTCAGGTTCCGTGTTTCCGTGTGAGCCGAGTGCTGACAGGACGGTGTGCCGTATGCGTACACACGAGACCCGCGTGCGCGTCGTCGTCGCCGACGACCACCCGATATTCCGCGAGGGCGTCATCCGTGCGCTGGGACAGAGCGGACTCGTCGAGGTTGTGGCGGAAGCGGGGGACGGGGCACAGGCTCTGGAGCACATCCGTGCGCACAAGCCCGATGTCGCACTCGTGGACTTCCAGTTGCCGAAGCTGGACGGACTTGCCGTGGTCCATGCCGTTGCACGGGACGGTCTGCCGGTGCGTGTGATCATCCTCTCCGCCCACACGGACGATTCCGTGGTGTTCCGTGCCGTCGAGGAGGGGGCCGCCGGCTACCTCGCCAAGGACGCCACGCGGCGCGAGATCGTCGATGCCGTGCTGAAGGTCTCCGGGGGTGGGACGGCGCTTCCCCCCGATCTCACCAGTGGCCTGATGGAACAGGTACGACTCCGGGCCGCTGCCGGGGAGGACCGGGTGCTGCTCAGTGAGCGTGAGCGGCAGGTGCTGCAGGCCTTCGCCCAGGGCAAGAGCATCCCTCAGATCGCCGAGGAGTTGTTCCTGGCCCCCAGCACGGTGAAGACCCATACCCAACGGCTCTACGAGAAGCTCGGTGTCGGTGACAGGGCCGCCGCGGTGGCGGAGGCGATGCGCCGTGGCCTTCTGGAGTGACCGTGGCTCGCCGGCGCGTCCCGGAAGACGGTTTCTTGCGGCAGGTGCGCGATCACGTCGGCTCCACGAGGGTGCGGCCCCCGAGCGCGTGGCCCCCACGGCCCGTTCTGTGGCGGACGCGCAGGATCTGAGCGCGGCACGGTCCCAGACCTTCGTGCGTCTTCTGATCGTCGCCTTGCTGGTGGTGCAGCTCGTGCTGTTCCCTCCGCTCGAGAACGAGGCTGCATGCAGAGCGCTGGTCATCGGCTACGCACTGTGGGCGGTGTTCCTGACGTGGAAGGCATGGCGTGGCAGCCGTGTGCTGCCGCGGTCCTGGCAGCTGTTGCCGATCGACCTCGTCGTCCTTGGTGCGTTGCTGGCGATGGCGGGCGGGTTCGCTACCCCGCCCCCCATCCGGCCCCTGGTCGACGACGCCTTCTTCCTCATCCCCGTACTCGCCGCCTTCCAGGCTTCGCCGAGGGTGACGGCCGCGATGACCGGCGCCTCCGGTCTCGCGTACGTGCTCGCCGCACAGGGAGCCGGGGCGGGTGGCGGATGGGGTCGCACCGCCCTGATCGTCCTCAGCCTGCTCCTGCTCGGCGCTGTCTGCACCGTACTCACCCGGATCGAGCGGGACCGGGTGAGAAGCGTGGGGGCGCTCCTGGAGCGGAGTCGCGATCTGCTCGGGCAGGCCATGAACGCCGAGGAGCGCGAGCGCCGCGATCTTGCGGAGGCGCTGCACGACGATGCCCTGCAGGACGTGCTCGCCGCACGTCAGGACCTGGACGAGGCTCGTGAGCCCGAAGGCACGGCAGCGCTGGACCGCGCTGACCGGGCCCTCAAGGAAGCCGCGCACAGGATGCGCTCGATCGTCGGGGAGCTGCACCCGGCGGTCCTCGAACAGTTGGGCCTGGCAGAAGCGGTGCAGAGCCTTGCCGACAGCTCAGCGCAGCGAGGCGCGTTCGACGTCCAGGTCCACTGCGCCCCCGTACCGCCTTCCCCCTTCGAGCCCATCGCCTTCGCCGCGGCGCGGGAACTCCTTCGCAACATCGTGAAGCACGCGGAGGCAACGCACGTGGAGGTCCGTCTGGAGGCGCGGGGAGGACTCTTGCGCCTCCTGGTGGCGGACGACGGGAGGGGGCTGCCGCCGGGGGCGCTGGACGAGAGAGTGCGCAGCGGCCACATCGGCCTCGCCTCGTTGCGTGTCAGGGTCGAGACGGCGGGGGGACGCTTCCTGCTGGAACCGCGCGACCCCACCGGGACCACGGCGACCGTGGAGCTTCCGCTCGAGTCGTCCGCTCCTGCCGGGAGCGGCTGATGGCCAGGCTTCCCAGCCGTTCCCGCCTGCCGGGGCGGGTGCGTGCCGTACGGTGCCGACCCGACCGGTACGTCGGGGCGGCCCGGGTGGCTTCCCGCCTGGACGGACGGCACTGCAGGCTGCCGGGACCGGGGGAGACGTCCCCGCGCGGACCCGTGCGTGGCCGACCGCCACGTGGGCCACGGCGTCGCGCCCACTGCTGACGACGGTCCTCGGGTTCCTCGGCGGGCCTGGTCGTGGAGGGGACGTGCGAGGGGTCCTCTCGCACAGGCCCGCGCTGTGTGGCGGAACCAGATCGTGCGTCTAGCGGCGGCAGCACCCCCGTGACGGGGTGGCCCGGATTTCGAACCAGATCTTCTTGCCGGGCTCCTGCGGGTCCGTTCCCCAAGCGGAGGCCAGCGCAGCGACGAGGAACAGACCACGGCCGCTCTCCGCGTCGAGGGGAGGTGTCCGCGGCTGTACGCGGATCTTCGAGTCCGCGGTGTCCGTGATTTCCACGCGCAGACCTCCGCAGGTTCGACGCACGCAGACCCCGCATGGCTCGTGCGTGTGCTCGACGGCGTTCGCGACGAGCTCACCGGTCAGCAGCTCGATCGTGGACAGCGAGCTGTCGCCCAGTGACAGGCAGAGCTCGTGGGCGAGGGCACGGACCCGGCGGCGGGCTGCCGGGACCGCTTCCATGGCGGGTCGGACGTCGAACTCATGCGGCGGGCAGGAGGCTGTGGTGGAGGTCATGGTGTGGCCTTCGGATGGGACCGGGCGTCCGCTGCTGAATGCGGTGGCCGTCTCGGCTGGTGTCCGGTGACGGGTGCCGCGTTCGCGGGTGGACGCCCGGTAGGGGCGTGTGTGGGGGGAACCCCGGCCGGGTCCGACGTCGCTCCGCGGGCGGCGCGGGTCGTGCCCTGGTGGCCGACTGGTTTGTGCGAACCGCCGTCGAAGTGCGGCTGCTGGCCGCGTTCACGGGCGGTGGTATCGCTTCCGCACTCATGACGTTATCGACTGCCGTGCGCTGCACCTGTCGACCTATCGGCCCCCTCGGCGGCTGATGGACGGTGTCCACCCATGGACGTACGGAGGTCCCCCGTCACCTTCTTCGCGGCCCCGGGCACGTCGGGCTCCGGTCCCGCTCGCGACCGGCGCCCAAGGGCCTCGACGGAAGCCCGCGACGAGGCTTGCGCTGCCGCATCGGCGCCGGACCGCTCCGGTTCCGTACCGGCCCTTGCGTCTCCCTGCTCATTCCGCAGGCCACCTGACCCGCCGGGAAGGCTTGCCGGTGGTTCCTGCTCCCGCCTCATCTGAGGCCGCACGAGGCCGGGGTGGCCCGCCCGTCGGACTCGGGGGCTCGCGCAACGACGACCATGCGACGCTTCGTCCAGTCGAACGGCCCTCCCTGCTCGTCGTGGAAGCCCACGCTGACGAATCCCGCGTCGGCCAGCCACTGCCGGTACTCGCCCGGCACCAGCAAGCGCAGCGACCAGCTGAAGTCGCGGACTTCACCGTCCCGGACGACGGTGCGTTGCGCGAGGACCCGCTGGGCGTCGTGCTCGATGGTGAACCGGTCCAACATCAGATCGCTGCCGACACGCGGCCAGAGGATGAACTGTGGGCTCTGGGAGTGGGCGCGAGCGTACTGGTACAGGGGGTTGAAGGTGTCTATGAGGAGCCTGCCGCCTGGCCGGAGCGCGCCGCGCAGGTTGCGGAGCATCGCGCGGCTGGCCTCGTCGCTTCCGTATCCGAACGACGTGAACCACATGACAGCGGCATCGAAGCGCTCGGTGCTGTGGAACGAGCTCAGATCCGCCACCTCGGCAGTGATGCCGAGCCCGGCCCGATCGGCGTCGGCGAGAGCGGATTCCACCAGCGGCGACCTGCGGTCGACTCCGTGGACCCGCAGACCGCGCCGGGCGAGCTCGAGGGAGATGCGTCCGTACCCGCAGGGCGCGTCAAGGACGCTCATCCCGGGGGTGAGCTCGGCGACTTCCGCGATGAGTTGCGCTTCCCTACGGTTGAATTCGTCGTCGTGAGCCACGCGCATGAAGTGCTCGTAGTCGGAATCAAACGCCGCATCCAGGTCTGCGTCACTCATGGCGCAAGCGTCCGGATGGGATGTTCCTGCCGTGTTCGCTTCCCTCCCTGCCGCATCCGGCGCGGACGCCGAGCCGTTCGTCAGCCGCGCACCCTGATCCCCTGCCGCGGACGGGCCCTGGCTTCCGGGTTGGTCGAACACGTCGGGTTCACCGTGGGTGCCGGGCGGATCGGTGGTCGCGGAAGAGGCCGTGGCCAGGTGCGAGGAGTGAGAGTCGCCGGTGCGGGTTCGCAGCATCGGCCTGTCCCTTCGTGAGGTTTGGGCGAGGTACCGGAAGGGGACTGCCGTTCCCTTCTTGCCCAGGGCTATGGGATGGGTGCACTCCAGGCTCGTGCTTCCTGCCCGTTCCCCGTACCGTCGATCGGCTCCCTCACCGGTGGAAACGGCCTTCCCCCGGCCGAAGGACCCGGGCACGCGAGAGCGGGGCCGTTCCCCGTCCCGCGGCCGTTGAGGGCCGCCACCACCCGTGCGGCCGAGCTGTGCGGCAGCCGTTGCCGACCACGTGACGTCGGCCACTCCCCGCGGGGAGTGGGACGGAGCCGCCCCCTCGACGCCCGACGGTACGGCGACCGTTGGCGGTTGCCGGGTGCGGGAGTCGGGCGGACGCGCAGTCCCCCAGTGGGTCGGCCGGTCGGGGGATGTGCCGGGCGACGGGCGCGTGAGTCAATGGGCGGGTCGGCCGATGGCCGTTCGCCGACCGATGTTCCTGCGGTCGGCCCGGAGCAGGGCGGGGTTTCCTCCGCAGCCGTGCGTGGACTGTACAGGAGATCACTGGTGTGGCAACGAGAACGTGATTGCGGACAGCGACCCCATGGCGGCCGCCGGGTCGTCGTGGTGCTGCCCGCGCTGCTGATCGCCGTTGGGGTCTTCTTCGACCTGGGAACCCCGGAGACGTTCACCGCCTCCCCCCTCTTCGCGGCGGCACCGCTGGTCGCCGCGCCCTTCTTCTCCGCTCGCAGCACGCTGATGACGGGTGCCGCCGCGGTCGGGGCCTTGGCCGCGCTGCACGCGTACAACGCACGGACCGGTGAGATCCCGGCCCTCACGGAGCTGGTGACGGTGGTGACCGTCTCCGTGCTGGCCCTCCTCATCAACCGGGTCATACGGCGCAGCGGAGAGCGACTTGCCTCCGCGCGCGTCATCGCGGAGGCCGCGCAACGGGCCGTGCTGCCCACGCCGGACGAGTACATCGACGGGCTGCAGATCGCCGTCCGGTACGAGGCGGCGCAGCGCGACGCGTTCATCGGAGGTGACCTCTACGCGGTGCAGGAGACGCCGTACGGGGTACGGCTGGTCGTCGGGGACGTGCGGGGCAAGGGGCTGGGCGCGGTCGAGACCGCGGCCGTGTTGCTCGGGGCGTTCCGGGAGGCCGCCGAGCAGGAGCCCACTCTGGAGCGGGTCGCCAGACGGCTGGAACGTGCGCTGGCACGGGACGGTACCCGGCATCCCGGGTCCGACGTGCTCGAGGACTTCACCACCGCCGTGCTCGCGGAGATCCCGCGCGGGAGCGGGACGGTCCGCATCGTCGCCCGCGGGCACCCCTCTCCGCTGCTGCTGCACGCGGACGGCGCGCTGCAGGTGCTGGAACCGCCCGATCACGCGCTACCGCTCGGCATGGGCGACATGGACCAGGAGGGCGGCCGACCCTACGAGGTCCCGTACGGGCCCGGTGCCACGCTGCTCCTCTACACCGACGGACTGTCCGAAGTGCGGGACGCGCACGGCGCGTTCTACGATCCGAGCGAACGGCTGGCCGGCCGGATCTTTCCCGGACCGGACGAACTGCTGGACGCGATCGTCGCCGACGTGCGGCGGTACACGGGCGGCGCGACGACCGACGACATGGCACTGCTCGCGCTCAGCCGCCCGTCGATGCCCAGGACACGTCAGCCCGGTTCCCCGGGGCAGCCGCGCCGCCCCCCGTCCGACGGAACGTGATCGAGGGCGTCCTTCCGTCGGGACGGAGAAGTGCGACGTCGACGGGGCGATGGCCGCGCGAGCGAACCTGAACCCCCGTCACCCCACGCCGAGCTGCGGGTCAGCACCTCCCGAACGACGGGTGACCCCGAGAAGCGGGTTGGTGACCGTCTCGCATACTGGGCGGATGGACATCACCTCCATCCGGGACTCCTATGACGCGGTCGCGGACGTCTATGCGCAGGGTTTCACGGCGGATCTGGCCTCCAAGCCGTTGGACCGTGCGATGCTCGCGGCCTTTGCCGAGCAGGTTCCGGAGGACGGACCCGTGGCCGACGTGGGGTGTGGGCCTGCCCAAGTGGCGTGTTTCCTGGCCGATCTCGGGGTGCCGGTTCTGGGGCTGGACGTGTCACCGGGCATGGTCGAAGCCGCTCGGGCGCGGAGGCCCGGCCTGGACGTGCGGGTCGGATCGATGCTGGACCTTCCGTTGGGTGACGCCGAGCTGGCCGGTGTGGTGGCGTTCTACTCGCTGATCCATCTCCAGATCGAGGAGCGACCGCTGGCCTATGCGGAGTTCGCCCGGGTGCTGCGGCCGGGAGGCCTCGTCCTTGCCGCGTTCCACGCGGGCCAGGAGGTTCGGCACCGGAGTTCCTGGTTCGACCGTCCGGTTGCGCTGGACTTCTTCGCCCTGTGCCCCGAAGAGGTGGCCGAGGGCCTTGCTTCCGCCGGATTCACGGTGGAGGCAACACTGACGCGAGGCCCGTATCCGGGCGAAGCAGACACGGAGCGTGGATATCTCCTGGCCCGCAGACTGCAATGACCCGCAGACTGCCATGACGTGGCTTGGGCGAACGGTGGCTGATCACCGACCGTCGTCCCGGGCCTGGGTGGGGTGGACCCTCGATCGACCAGAACGGTGTCCGTCGGTTGGGGGAAGGCCGGTTCCACCGGCGAGGGAGCCGATCGACGATATGAGGGGCGGGAAGGAAGCGGGAGCCTGGAGGGGCACCCATCCGAAAGCCCGGGGCAGGGCAGGGACCGCAGCCCGGTTCCGGCACGTCGCCCAGGCGTCACGAAAGACACGGTCGATGCTCCCCACCCGTGCAGGCGGCTCTTGCCCCTCGCACCTTGCCGCCGCTCCCGTCCTGGTCGCAGGTCTCCGGGACGTCCCGAGTGAACGCGACGGGTGCGGCATCGCCACCGACCGGGTCGGTATCGGCGGTCTTCGACATCCCGTCGGCAACGCCCTGAAGGCCGGCACCCTCGACACACCGTGCGACCGCTCGGTGGGCCCGTAGGCCCGTCCCTGCGGTGTGCCGACGGTGAGGAGGCGCCGGCCGGCCGGCAGCCCCCGCCGATGGCACAGGACGCAGGACCCCGCCCGCCGTCTCCGGCGATCCGAGGAGAAACCAGATGCATCAGCCCATCCGCGCGTTCTCGGCGCTCACGGCCCCACGCGCATTTCGGGCCCGCCGGGGCCAGGCGCTGCCCTCGGGGCCGACATCGTTGCGGGCGCCCCTGGTGGTTCTGGTCGCCGCGCAGTTCCTGGTGATGTTCAGCGCATCGAACATCAACATCGTTCTCCCGGCCATTGGCGAGGCCATGCACCTGTCGCCCGTGGACCTGTCCTGGATCGTCACCGTGTATGTGCTGGCCGTCGCCGCCCTGCTCCTACCGGCCGGAGCAGCCATGGACATCACCGGTCGGCGCAGGCTCCTCCTGATCGGGCTGGCCGTGCTCGGCGGCGCGTCCGCCCTGGCCGGCCTGGCCGGTGGTGCCGCAACGCTGATCACGGCACGGGTGCTGCAGGGAGTCGGGGTCGCCCTGGTGGAGCCCGCGGTGCTCTGTCTCCTCTTGACCCTGGCCCCCGGCCCTCGCCGGAACAAGGCTCTAGGAGCCCTCGGAGCGGGAGCCGCGCTCGGCGGCGGGGCGGGAGTGCTGCTGGGCGGGCTGCTCACCGAAGCCATGGGCTGGCGGGGCATCTTCTACGCGACGGCGTTCCTCGCCCTGCTGCTTGCCCTGGTGTGTGTGCTGGTCGTCCCGGCCGACGCCGGGAACTGCCGCAGTCTGTCCCGTCGCGACCTGAAGGCCGCCACCTTGATGCTGGTCGGGCTGCTCGCCCTGTCCTACGGGATGACCGAGGCGGCGCGCTCGGGCTGGACGCGTCCCGTCGTGCTGGTGCCCCTGGGCGTAGGCGTCGTACTGCTCACGACGCTCGCCGCCGCCGAGAAGCGCAGGGCCCGTCCACTGCTGCCACTCCGCATGGTCACCACGGGGGACGTGGGGCCCGCCAACATCGGCATGGGGGTCCTGGGAACGGTGGTCACGGGAATGTTCTTCTTCCTCTCCCTGTACCAGCAGCAGATCCTCGGCGACGGGCCCAGGACCGCCGCTCTGTGCCAGGTCCCGCTCTCGGTGGCGATGGTCCTCGCCAGTACGCAGGCGTCCCGGCTGGCGCGGCGAGCTGGTTCGCGTACGACCCTGGGAGTGGGGCTGGCCGCACTGGGGGCGGGGCTGCTGTGGCTCGGACGCGCGCCGGGGGAGGGAACTTTCGTCGAGGAGGCCATGGCACCGTCAGTCCTGATCGGCGCCGGCCTCGGCATCGCGTTCGTGCAGCTCACCCAGGCTGCCACGGCGGGAGTACCACATCAGGACTGGGGCGCGGCCAGTGGCCTGGTGACCACCACCAGAATGATCGGTGGCGTCTTCGGCCTCGCCCTGCTCACCAGTCTGGCCGCTTCCAGGACCGCCGGGGCCGACCCTCTCGCTCCCGAGGTCCAGGCCCTGCACGAGGGCTACCGGGCGACGTTCACGGTGCTCGGTCTGCTCGTCCTCGCGACGGCGCTGTTCCTTCTCGCTGTCGTCGTCCGTCCACGGGCCGCGCCGAAGTGACCTCCGGTCGAGCGATCCCTCCGCCGTATTGCCTGCCCGTTCGGCGACGTGGGCGTCACCCGGTGCGCAGCGGTGGTTCGATCCGCCTCCAGGGGACTGGCCCCGGATGCTCCGGGCGCACCGCTTCCCGCATCCCGAGGCTGAACGCTCGATCGGCGAGTCGTTCCCCGGTCCTCTTTGTCGTTGGCGCACGTCCAGGCGTAGGACGACATCGCCGACCGACGGCGTCGGCGCCGTTCCCACGATGCCGGGTGAGCAGCGGGTGCCCCCGCGCTGCTGGGTTCGTGAGTTGCGTGTAGGCGAGCTCCGCGTACTCCCGTGGGTCGCCGGGCCTCCCCGGCATGGTCGTGTTCGGACACGTGGAACTCCTCGTGCAAGAGCTCTGGCAGCGGCTTGGTCCGCTCCGTGCGTCGACCGCGCCGGCGCGCGGAGCCCGATTGCCGCTGCACGGTTCAGCCTCGGGTGCCGAAGTTCTGGCCCCACCACGGGCCGTCGGAGCTGAGGTTCACACCGATGCTGCCGTCCACTGCGGGGACGCGGTGCCCGCCGGGACCGGTTGTGCCGCCGGTGTGCGGGTGCGCACCCGTAAGGCGCGGCACAGCGACAATCACTCACTCGCTCTATCCGTTTTTCACTTTATGTGATGTTTTTACACATACGGTTGCTCTACAGCAAGGAGGAGACGCCACACCTGACCTTCCATCACGCGACGTACCGCTCAATGGAGTCGACATGTCCCGAGTACGAGAACCAGCCCCCACCCCGGGTACGCGTGCGGGCGCGCAGCCCGGTACCGCAAAGTCCGCCGGGCTCAGCAGGCACTGGAGACTGGCCGTCATCACCGCCGCCGGTCTCGCCACCGTCACCGCCACCACCGCGGCCCTGCCCGCCGCCGACAGCGCCTCCGCCGGAGCGGAAAACGCCCGCGCCCATGCCGCCGCCCGGGTTCCCGCGCAGGCCGCCGCCGCCCGCGCTGGCGCCGGCCCCGCCCAGGACGGAGACAGGGACGAGGAGTACTGGGCCCGGCACGCCGGCAACCCCGACCAGCCCCACACCTCCGACACCGGCAAGCCCCAGCAGGGCAAAGCCGAGGAGGGCAAGGCCGAGGACGGGCAGGGCAAGGGTGGCGGGGGTGGGGACGGGCGGGGCATGGACGACCCGGGTGGGGGCGAGGGGGGCGACGGCCGGGGCGAGGGCCGTGCTTCGGGGCATTCGGGCAGGGACGAGGGCCCGGCCGTACCGGTGGACTGCGACCCGAACGCGCTGATCGCCGCGATCACGGCTGCCAACCAGCAGGGCGGCGGACGCCTCAGCCTTGCTCCCCACTGCACCTACACCCTGACCGCCAACGACGGCGGCAACGGGCTGCCGGTAGTGGTGCAGCACATGGCGATCGACGGCAACGGTGCCACCATCGCGCGGGCCGCCAACGCCGACCAGTTCCGCATCTTCAACATCGGCTCCGGCGGCGACCTGAAACTGCGCCACCTCACCGTCACCCGCGGTAAGACCGCCGAGGACGAGAACGGCGGCGGCGCGTACGTCGGCCCCGCCGGCCGCCTCACACTCGACTGTGTCACCTTCGACCACAACACCGTCGACGACACCGACAACGACGACGGCGGTGCCATCTACAACGAGGGTGTCACCACCATCCGCAACACCACGCTGAGCAACAACTCCGCCAACGAAGGCGGCGCCGTCTCCAACGACAACGGCAAATTCGAGATCACCACGTCCAGGATCACCGGCAACACCGCCGCCAACGTCGGCGGTGGCATCGACACCGACGACGGGACCACCACGATCAGCAAGAGCCTGCTCAAGAACAACTA
Source organism: Streptomyces sp. NPDC059169 (assembly GCF_042755225.1). Lineage (NCBI taxonomy): Bacteria > Bacillati > Actinomycetota > Actinomycetes > Kitasatosporales > Streptomycetaceae > Streptomyces > Streptomyces sp. NPDC059169. Next base: position 189,281 of record NZ_JBHZCF010000014.1, read on the forward strand.
CTCCGGCAGCTACGGTGGTGCCGTCGACGCCGACGGCGGGCAGACGGAGATCGACGACAGCGTCCTCGTCTACAACGTCGCCTCCTCCGGCGGCGGCGGCGCAGTCGACACCGACTCCTCGCTCTTCATCCGCAGGAGCACCATCGCCCACAACACCACCCCCAGGCACGGGGGCGCCCTCGAACTCGACTCTCCCGCCATGGTGGAGGACAGCAGGATCTACGACAACACCGCCACCGGGGCCATCGGCGGCGGCGGCATCTACACCAGCCCCGGCATCGGTGACACGGTGTCCATCCGCCGTACCGTGATCAGCGGGAACCAGGCCCCCGGCAACGGCGCCTCCGGTGGTGGCATCTACACCGTCACCAGCGGCATGACCCTCGACCTGACCGACACCAGGATCACCGACAACACCTCCGACGACGCACCCGGCGGTATCGACAACACCGTCGGCGCCACCGTCAACGCCTACGGGACCAACACCATCGTCGACAACGTCCCCACCAACTGCACCGGCGTCGACACCACAATCTGCTTCGGATAACCACCACCCAAACCGCCCACCCCGGAGGGTGCACCGCCCGGACACCCGGCACCGCACCCCCACAGACCGCCCGCCCCCTGCCGCCACCGACTCCCGGCACAGGGGGCGGGCGCCATCCTCAGTAAGCACCCCCCCATCACAGGCCCCGCGTACCGCCCGGATGCAGCATGACCGCAGCCGTCTTCACGCCCCGCATCCTCCTGGTCCAGCAGCGTGTCCCCGGTCACCGCCACAACGGCAGACCGTCACGCCGCAACAACGGCCTTCCGTAGCTACGGCATGACGGCACACCCTCGTACCTGCGAATCCCTCTCTCGGTCAGAATGGTTCGGCCTGGGGAATAGGCGGCAGGCAAGGGGAAAGTTGCGTCTGCGGATCACAGGGTGCACGGCCGGGTGACCACCTGTGTGAACAACACCATGGGCGGGCGCAGGCAGAGTCCGGACCGCCGGCCGGACCGGGCCGGGAGGATGGTCCCATCATCCTGTCCGCCCCCGTTCGGACGACCGGCCCATGAGCGAACGGCCTGAAAGCCCCGACGCCGCACAGCCGGACCCGGCAACTGGCCACAGATCCACAACCATGCGTGCCCCTCAGCTTGGTTCTGTGGTTTGTGAGCTCTGGGTTGAAGTCTTCCGGTGATGGTCTCACCTGATAAAGCGCCTTCGGACGCCACGCTGAGACACCGCCCGAGCCTCCGGCCACGCTTCGGCCGCGGCCCGCTAGTATGTGAGGGTCAAAGCATGACTGGACGTCACGACCGGGAAGCGCTCAGCATTGCCGGTCTTCTGTCCCTGGATCAGGAATCGGGAAATCTCTGTGCCCACTTCCCCGGTGAGCGTCCACCGCCACTCCGCCGCCTACTGGCAGGTCACCTTTGACAACCCGCCCCTGAACCTGATCGACCCGGAGGTCATGGCCGGCCTGCGGGACCTCCTGAGCCGACTGGAGAGTGACCGGGAGGTGAAGGTTGTCGTCTTCGGCAGCGCTGACGACGAGTTCTTCCTGGCGCACTACGACGCGGTCCGGGCAGCCGAGATGCCCACCGACACCGGTCCCACCGGCCTGCCGCCCTGGCCGGACATCGTGGTACGCCTGGCACGGGCGCCCTTCGTCAGCATCGCCTGCCTGCGCGGCCGCGCACGGGGCGCGGGAAGCGAGTTCGCCCTGGCGTGCGATCTGCGCTTCGCCAGCCTCGAGAAGGCGGTTCTGGGCCAGCCCGAGGTGGGATCGGGAGTGGTCCCGGGAGGCGGCGCGATGGAGATCCTGCCCGCCCTCCTCGGACGCTCACGCGCTCTGGAGATCGTACTGGGCTCCGAGGACTTCGACGCCGCGACAGCAGAGCGGTACGGGTGGGTGAACCGAGCCCTGCCCGACGCCGAACTCGACGCCTTCGTCGACGGCTTCGCCTCCCGGATCGCGCACTTCGACCAGAACGCGCTGTCCACCGCCAAGGACATCATCAACCGCCGGTCGGCGCTCCCGCTGGAGGACATCGTGGAGTCCGGTCAGGCGCTGCGCACGGCCGCGGTCTCGCCGAACGGACGCGCGAGGCTGACCGAGTTGCTCGCCCGCGGCATGCAGCAACGCGGACCGTTCGAATTCGATTTCGGAGCCGAACTCGGACGGGACGCCAGTGCGTCAGGTGACCCGGCTCAGTAGCCGGACACCCCCCGACGGCCTCCCCGGTCAGGCCGGACGCAGGCCGTCACCTCCGCGGGCCCCTGGGCACGCCGGGACATGTCGCACTGAGTGACCTGCCGTACAGGTGCTGTCGGCTCCGCGGCCGGCCCCCTGCGGACTGCGTCCCCCCGAGGCTGCTATGTCGTGTCAAGCGCTTGAGCGAGTTCTTCGACGTTGCCGAGTCGGTTCCGGTCGGCGCGCTCAGGGATCTTGAAGATTGTCCGCTACGAAGCCACCGTGCTGGTCGCAGCCATCAACGAATGGCTGTGACCAGTACTCTCGCCGCGCACCTGGCCGGGCACCCGCCCGCAGCCCCGGCATCTCGGGCGCGGGGTCCGGGCGGTCGAACCTTGGTGGCTCAGGCTTCGATCTGTGTCCAGGTGTCGCCGGCGCGGAGCCAGAGGACGCCGTCGCGGCCCTGGGCGCAGCGCATGACGACCGGCCCAGGTAGTCGCAGTTTCAGGCTCCGTTCCTGGACCAGCATCACCGCGAGTTCGTTGCTCGGTCCGACGCTCCACCACAGGGCCCGTCATCCAGCTCGGGCATCCTCGGAGGGCAAGCTCCACACGACAGGCGGTTCGCCAAGCGTCATCGGCATTCGCCTTTTGGGCTCCGGGCCCCAACGGCGCCCGAAGAGATGTACGTTACCGGGCGGCGGCTGCAGCCTTCGACTGGCCCCTGCCCGCTGCACTCAGCAGGCCAGCATGCCACCTGCGGATGACCCGGCGTGATACCCCCGACGGCAGCAACGACTCGAGCCGGGTCCACTGGCCACTCGACAGATCCCCACGTCCCACAGGACGTGATCATCAACGAACAAGATCCACTTAAGCAACAGGCCCAAGGCCCTCCTCACGCTGGAGCGGCAACGCCGAAGAGGCTCACCGAGGGACTCAGCGGCTACTGAGGTTTTCTCAGCGATCCTTGGAAGTCCTGCCTTCGTCGACGGTTGATGCCATCATAATGGCCGCTGCCTTCAGATCTTGCCGCCATTGCGGGGGTGGGTTCAGCGGTGCGAACCCGTCGATGGCGACGTACGCTGCGGCAATTCCGTGGGAAGCAGCACGAATTCTCGAGGCAGAGGCATGAGGGTGCTGCCGCCGGAGAGATTTTTCGATGACATGGATGAACTGCTGGAAGCACTCTACGAGCGGCTCGCGCATACCTGGATGGGAATCCGCCGCTGACACCAACGCCTGATATGCGAGAAAAAGGCTTGCATCGCTTGCCTGTTCAGGCAGAAAGAGTTCATCGATGAGATCCACGGGCGCGGCCGTGGATCCGAGTTCCATGTCGAGGTCGCGTGTCGCCCGCACGAAACGATCCGCTACGTAGCGAGTCAGAGACTCTAACATCTGCTCGCGGTTGCCCAGGTAGTGCCGCAGAAGAGGGCGCTTGACCCCTGCTTCATCGGCGATACGTTCTTGAGTGGCGCCTTCCAGGCCGAATCGCGCAACGCATTTGACGTACGCTGCGAGTATCTCTTCGGAGCGCTGTGCTCGCATGCTCGGTCGCGGCATAGGCACAGTCTACGGGCGGCACCCGTGAATGATCTCGCACGTGGCCGCCTCGGCCGTTAGCCCGCGTCCAGCACTGACGGTGAGGCCGGCCCGTCGGTACGCGACCGAGGCAGCCCCCGCCCTCCCCCCCCAGTAGCGGACGTCCGGGGCCCACCCCCCCTGCGCGCCCGGGGCCGACCCCCTACGGGAGAGGCGCCCAGGCCCCCCGCACGGCAACGCAGCCTCCTGCTTCCCGGGCCGATGTGTACCCGGCCCGGCTCACCCTGCCGGTACAGCGGGCGCTCTTGCACAGCTGTTGATTGTCAACATTGACAATCAACTCGAGGCGTGGATACCGTGCGGTCCGGCGCACGGCACCGAGCGTGTGCGCTTGCGGTCGGCAGGGAGGACACATGGCGACGTATTCAGGTTCACCAGGCACTTCAGCTGGCGCAGACCACGGGCGACGGTCGGCCGGGTCGCGAGCTGTCAACTACGTGGCGTTCGCCGCCCTTGGGGTGACGACCTGGATTGGCTACCAATGGCTGTGGGGGTTGCTCTTCATTTGGTGGGCAGTGCCGTCTCTGCGGAACGGCAGAGCATTTCTGGTCACGGAAATACACCGCTCCGAAGACGCTTTGCTCTTCTGGTTGATCGTTGTCCTGTTCATCGCTTTCGGTGTCCTGATGATGGGCGCTGATGTTTTCCCTCTGCTCAACAAGTACGTATGAGCCGTTTAGCGGGCAGGGGAAAATCTCGGAACACCCGTTGCCAGGCGAAAACAGGGGGTTTGCTCGACAGTGATCCAGACCAGGTGAACGATCCAATCAGAAGGATTCTCCATGGCAAGCAGGATGTACCACGAACTACCCGTCGAGGCATATACGTCATGGGAGTGGTACCGGCGCGAGCAGGATCAGATATTCTCCCGCGTCTGGCGTTACGCAGGACTTGCGGAGGACATATCGGAGCCGGGGCAGTACACCACCGTCGAGGCCGGCAGGAACAGCATTCTCATCGTGATGGGCCGCGATCACCGACTGCGTGCCTTCCATAACATCTGCCGCCATCGTGGCACTCGACTCCTCCGCGCCACCGGAAAGGCTCAGCGGGCCATCACGTGTCCCTATCATGACTGGACTTACGACCTCGAAGGCTGCCTGATCGCAGTTCCGGACGCGGAGAAGGAGTACCCGTCCGGCGTCGACAGGTCGCGACTGGGCCTCAAGGCGGCATCCGTTGACATCTGGCGGGGAATGCTGTTCGTTCACCCGGACCCTCCAGGGCGATCCCCGTCCCTGGTGCAGTGGTTCGGTGCCGTGGATCCGCATCTGGGACCTGTGCAGCCCGCAGACCTCATCGAGGACCCGGCACAGCGGACCTCGTACGAAGTGAAGGCCAACTGGAAAATCGTCATCGAGAACTATGTGGATGTGTACCACCTTTCGCATCTGCACTCGGCAACGCTCAACATGTATGACCACGCGAAGGCGGAATACGGGTGGCATGGTCCGCATTATGCGTTCTGGGAACCCCTGTTCGCCGAAGGTGGCGACCGTCACGGCAACGAGGGGCAGACCGGTTCGGACGATCACGGTGTGTGGGTCCCCATGCTGTTTCCAGGAATTGGCTTCGCGGCAAGCGTCTACGATTGGTCGAGCTATGTTGTCATCCCCCTCGCCCCTGACCTCACGCGCATCGAGAGCCGCACCAAGGTCGTCCCGAAGTCGACTTGGAGTTCATTTCGGCAAGAATGGCTGTCGGCTCGGTCCTGGCTCGGAAGAGGAAACGCCAAGGTAAGTCGAGCGGAAGCGGCGGGAGACGATGACCCGCTGGCGTCGGGTAATTTTACCCTCGAAGACGTCTACGCGTGCGAACAGCAGCAGAAGTCGCTCACCAGTCCCTTCTTCGAGGTCGGTCCGGCTGCTGCAGGGGAAAGCCCCGTCATCCACCATCAGCGCGTAGTGCTCGACTTCTTGGGATGATCAAACGCTGTCGTCAACGGCAATTGCGCCAGTCCGCGCCCGACGAGAATCCTCATCAACATAACGGGAGACCCATCAGTGTCCCTGACCTTGCACAGGCTGACTGTCGCCCGTGCGCAATCCGCGATCGGCGGCGAAGCCAGAGACATCGAGTTCGATGTACCACCGGCCCTCAGCGGAAAGTTCATCTGGCAAGCCGGGCAGCATGTGTCGCTTTCGGTGCGTCTTGACGGACGCGAATACCGTCGAAGTTATTCGATAATCAATCCTCCGGGCGAGAGGTTGAGGGTGATCGTCAAACGCGTTCGGAACGGCACGGTGTCGAACCACCTTGTCGACCACCTTCGGGTCGGCGACCGCGTGGATGTGACACGCCCCTACGGCCGATTCGTACTCCGACCTGCACCGCAGAATCGGCGCACGCACTACTTCTTCGGAGCCGGAAGCGGAGTGACACCGCTTTATGCCATGGCGCAGACAGTGCTACGCGATGAACCCTTCTCATACGTGCACATGCTCCTCGGCAACAGCGACGGGCGGCGTATCCTCCTTCACGAAGAACTGCAGAGAATGCACTTCCAACACCCCCACCGCTGCACGGTACGCCACATACTTTCGTTCCGACGCTTTCGTGACGGAGCGCTCTCGTGGCGCACCGGACGAATAGACGCCGACGCGCTGATGTCACTTTTCTCTGAAACACCGCCCGTCGCCCAAGACGTGCACCATTGGATCTGCGGCCCGGCTTCCATGAACCACGATCTCGCCCGTATGCTGAGCATGCTCGATGTCCCGGACTCCCGAATCCACAGCGAGAGCTACGGCTACGCGGCGCCGAACACGACTGATGTGTCCGGTGTGGACTCCATGGGCTCCATCACGCTCGATGGGCGCCGCACCACTTTGGCCGTGGCACGCCAGCAGACCATTCTCCAGGCCGCACGGCAGGCGGGCCTGCAGCCGCCGTTCAGTTGCGAGTCGGGGGTGTGCGGAGCATGCCGAGCGCGCCTGCGCAGCGGAGACATCCTGCATCGACAGCAGATGGCGCTCACTGAGCGCGACGTGGCGAAGGGATACGCCCTCACGTGCCAAGCCGTACCAGCGTCCAGTGCGTTCGACCTGACCTACGACATCTGAACTTCGCCGGTCGAGGCGCTGATTGACCGAATGCTGGTAGTGCTTGGTCAGGTGGGTGTGGGGTCCGGCATGTCGCGGTGACGGGTGGGGCAGGCACCGGTCCAGATCGCGAGGAGTGACTGCAGCTCACCACGACCCACCACGAGATCAATGCGTCGGACACGGCCTGGCGCCCGCACTGCGGGCGCCAGTTACTCGTCGTCGTCCTCCTCTTCGTGCCAGCCTTCGATCATGCCGACGAGTCGTTCGTCGATCGGGTTGTCGAACTCGTCTTCGGTGGCGAGGAGTCGGCGCAGCGTGTTCAGGGGGTACCAGTCTTCGCCGGGCTTGGCGTCGGGTGGGCCGACGCAGGGGGTGTCCAGGTATGCGGGGTCCGGGACCGCCGGATAGAACGCCGGGAGCAGGCCGAAGGTAACGTCCGGTTCGAACTTCCACACCCAGCCCTCGCGCCGTCGGCGCAGGGTCTCGCCGATGTACCACACGGCACCCTGGATGAAGAGGGAGCGGCGCTGCGCGGTGATCTCCTCCGACTCGGCGAACTTCTCCTTGACTAGGCCTTCCAAGGCATCGAGGGAGGCGTCGGAGAAGTCGAACCTGTGGACGCCGCCGGCTTCCCGGGCCCAGCGTCCGAAGGCGGCCTGGCGGTCGGCGAGCCAGACCAGGAGGTCGGGGTGGCGGGTGGAGTCGTAGTCGGAGGGGGGTGTGGTCATGGCCAGAACCTACCGAACCGCGCTGTCGCCCGCGCAGAATCTTCGCCGAGTCATCACACGGACTGTCAACAATGCCTTGTACGGGAGGTGTTGACGGCCTCTAGTGTGGTGGGTCGGCAGGAGCGGGCACGATACGGGGGCCCTTGTCCGGCCTGCCCTCACAGCCTCGAGTCCCGTGGCCCCCACGACCAGGGACACTACGTGAGCACACCTATACGGCAGCGTCTGAAAAGGCGCTTATCTGCCGCGCTGGCGGTCGTTTCCTCAGCGGCGGTGCTGCTGGTCGGCCTGCCGTCCGTGGCGTCGGCCGCGCCCGGCGACTACGCGAAGATCACCGGCGGTAAGCGGTGCGATCAGATGCACCTGAAGAGGACCATCCCGCGTACGCCGAACAACTCGGGTGCGCCGACGGGTCAGCACCACTGGACGAAGTCCGGGCCGGACGAGGAGTACTACTACAACAACGCGTTCAAGGGTTTCGAGAACGTTCCCGCGCCCACTGCGGGCGAGTTGGGGCAGGTCACGGGCAGCCGCGCGGACATCGATAAGTGGGACAAGGCGTATGCGGCCTCCAGGGATCCGGAGGACATGCGCAAAGCGATCTACTCCCGCTATAAGCGGCATCGGAACGAGTCGAACAACCCCAAGCCGTTCGGCAACTGGAAGGTCAACCTGATCAGCGCGCAGGTCAGCAAACAGAAGGGGGGCGTGTTCGAGGTCAAGGCGGTTCAGGACTTCAATATGGTCGGCCCTGACTGGCTGTGCGAGGTCACGATCGAGATCTTCGACAAGGACGGCAAGAAGATCGCCTCTCGGCGGTACGACTCCTACAACCAGCGCACCGGTGAGCTGGGGGAGTTCAAGTCCGACGGGAAGCGCAAGCCGGCCCAGCTCCGGGCCGACAGGATCATCCTGCGGCACAAGGACGCGAAGCACGACTTCACCCGTCACCGCCTGACGATGTTCACGTCGGAGAAGCCCAACAGGGCCACCCTCCGCGACTACAAGGCCGAGAACGACAAGCTCCGGGCGGAGCGGGGGACGGGGAACAACTCGATCCGGATCGCGGAGCGCCGGGCGGCGGCGAAGGGTCTGTGGCCACAGACGAAATACACGAAGACGTACAACGTGTTCAACCCGCTGCCGAACCGCGGCACCCAGGGCCCGGGCGCCTCGATGGCCTACGGGTCGGGGCAGAACCCGGCCCAGGCCCGGCAGTTGCAGAACCAGTACCTGGCGAACAACTCCCGGTCAGCGCTCGGCCGGGGCCCGGGCGGGGTGGACTTCTCCACCCTGGAGCTCCAGTACGTCGGCAACCCGGTCAAGGGCAAGGCTCTGGACTACTCCATGAAGGCCGCCCTCATGCCCGATGAGGACAACAACCCGGGCTGGGGTGGACAGGCGAAGCTCGAACTGGCATCCGATGCGTTGTTCACGTGGCTGGCGCTCACCCCGGACCGGCAGTGGGTGAACCTCAACCCCGACCAGCCCGACACCATCATGGACAAGGCGTTCGGTGAAACCGACGCCGGCCGTGTCCTCCTCGTAGCCGACATGGACATGAAGCGGGACTTCTCCCGCGCCATGGACCCCAAGAAGTCCCCGGGCAAGGAGTTCATGGACGCCGCCCCCAAGGTCGACGGGGTGCCGTGCTGGGGATCGGGACGCAACTGGATCGTTCCCGGTCGGGCGAAGGTCCGCGAGCAGGACGGCGGGATCTACATCCTCGACGCCCCGCTGGAGGTCAACCACGCGGCGATGGACTTCGCCACCCCCGTACAGGGAGAGGACTGCTCGAAGAAGCTCAGCAAGGAGGAGAAGGAGCGCAGCCATCGGCTCATCACCCGGTACCTCGTCCCGCACGTCGAGAAGCAGATCAACACCGCCCCCAAGTACGCTGACCTGCGTCGCGTCTACAAGTCCCGCGTCGCGGCCGAGTGGATCCGCCAGCAGGACGCGAAGAAGGCCACCGACTTCCGACCCGTCATCAACAGCAACGACCTGAAGCGGTGGCCGCTGCGCGGTGAGAACGCCCACTGGGACAAGCGGACCGTGTGGCAGGAGATGGTGAAGTCCTTCACCAAGGGCGACTTCACCTACGAATGGCCCCTCGGCGACGGTCGGATCTACACGTTCTTCGTCGGCGGTATCGACTTCGCAAAGGTCCCCAAGCGGAACATCACCGGCGTCGAGTTCACCGCCCAGCACCGTGAACTGCCCCGCGCGACGAAGGACTCCGTGCGCACGGAGACCTCCGCCCGAGACAGCGACACCGCGTTCCTGGGTGGTAACGGCGCCGCCCTGACAGACGACGGGGAGCCCGACCCGACGCCGACGCCGACCGACCCGACCGATCCGCCCACGTCGCCGAGCCCGGACCCGACCAAGCCCGGCAACGGTGACACCGGCGGCAGTGGGGGCGCGACGCCCCCGGCGAACCGGCCGGACCCGAACGGCGGCCTCGCCGACACCGGATCGGACACCCCGATCAGCCTGATCTCCGGCATCGCCGCGGCGATCGCCGCCACCGGTGCGGCCCTGGTGTGGTGGACGCGGCGTCGCCGAACCGTCCAGGAGTAGCGTGAACGAGCAGGACAAACAGGAAGAGCCCCACCCCAGTTCGCCCCGGGGTGGGGCCCTTCCCGTGTGTGCTGGGTGCCGGCTGACGAGACGCTCACGCGGGATCGACGTCCGGTCGTGGGCTCGAGGGCACCTCCAAGGCCCGGGGAGTCGGACAGCCGTGGGCCGGCGTCGAACGAGATGAAGCAGGCTCCGCATCTCCGTGGCCTCAGGCCGTGTCCTATGTGGTGAGGCGGACGAGTCGCTATTCCGCCACCCTGCGGACGGACCCTCGATGCTGGGATCAGCGGCTCGGCGATCTCCCACAGTCCGTCCGGAACAATCCAACTCCACGTACCCCGCTCCATGAACAGCCCAACGACCGCCTCACCACATAGGACGCGGTCTCAGCCAGTCCTTCCCAACCTGCCTCGGCAGCTCGCCGGTTGGCCTGACAACGTTGTGAAGACCTTGGTAGACGGGTTTTCGACCAAGAGAACCGTGTCCACCAGAGGCTTCGCATGCTTGTCTACCCGGCCGGTCGACGTGTGCCGCCGGGCGCCGGATACGCGACGCCGGATCCACCGTCATCCAGGCCGCCCGGGACCTGCACGTGTCCTGGCCGACCGTGACGGACGCCTTCCGTACCCAGGCCCGCGACGTCGTCGGAGGCGCCGCTGCCCGAAGGGGAGGTGCTGGGCATCGATGAGACACGGCGAGAACGACCGCGCCGGGAGCAGGACCGCCTCACCGAGAAGTGGCATCTGGTGCAGGACCGGTGGCACACCGGGTTCGTCGACGCCCTGGGAACCGGGGGCCTGCTCGGCCAGGTGGAGGGCCGCACCGTCGCGGACGTCCTCGCCTGGCTCGCCACCACCCCACTGACCTGGCGCAGGCCCTGCTCCGAGCTGGTTGAGCTGACGGCGCCTGACAGGTAAAAGCCCAGGTCAGGCGCCTTCTTGCGTGCCTCTAGAAGAAGCCGAGCCTCTTCGGCGAGTACGACACCAGCAGGTTCTTCGTGTGCTGGTGGTACACGCCTCGCATGGCCGCTGACCAGCGGAAACGGCCACCATTCGGCCAAGCTGCAGGCGGCTGGTCCGCGTATGGCCCGGATCTTGGTCGGCACGGAGTGGACCCCTGACCGACGGCCCGGAGGCGGCGAGCCGGCACACAAACCAGTGGCGGTGCCGACAGATCTCCACGGAGCATGCCTCGATCCAACGCTGCGGCTGATGCCCTGGTGGCCTTCGCGCCGAAAGATCAGACCACCATGACCACGCCACTGCCACGTGCTTCTACAGCGTGGCCGCCGCTGCGAAGCACCCGAAGGGTCTCAAGTGGATGTCATGGCACAGCGAAGGACGAGGTCACCATCAGGGCGCCGCGGACCTGGCACACGCAGCAGCGGCGGCCGGAAATGGCCGCGCCCTGCACGGGCTCGCCCAACTGGGATTCTTCAACGGCGATATCCACAACGCCGAGCGTCTCAACCGCGCCGCTGCACTTGCAGGGTCAGCAACAGCCCGGGAGTGGCTGATTCGTAGGGGATCCCGCCCATGAGTTATGTCGTCATTGTCAATGACGCCTGGCATGCCGAGAGCGGAAGCTGCTGTCCGCCGTGCCCAGTTGGGCTGGTCAGTTACCATGCTGCGCCATCAGATCCAGGCGACCTCGCCTACTCACGACCTCGGCACGTACGTCATGAAGTTGTCTACCTGGTGGCGCTGACCTGCATCGATACGGCCGTACCCACCCCTGAACTGCGCAGATGCGTCTTTCAGCGTCTTTCGGGATCGTGCTGCGTTACGCGGTCGATTCTCCCCACGCGCTCCCCAGGTCCGTCGATACTCCCCAGACTCTCCCCAGAAAGTGTCGTTGCGGCGGGCCGCGGTGGCACGGGAGGTCATGCCACCGGAGGCGCCGCCAAGGGCACGCTGAGTGACTGTCCGCGAGGGCAGGGCAGAAGCCTGGCACCGAGCGGTCGAGCGCAAGGCATGAGTCTGACGCTGCTTGAGCAGGGTTCAAGTTCGAACCCGCCCCGCCGGAAGCCGACGTCTTTCCGATGACGCACCACGTGGAGTGTGTCGCCATCCTCGAACCGGCCGCAAAGGGCTTCTGACCTGCGGTTTTGCCCGTGCGCATTATGTGCGGTGTGGGCGTTACGGGCGATATCTTGACGCTGAAATGACGCTCGTGACGCTCAAATGACGCTCGTTCTGACGGGACGTCACATGGCTGATCGTGCAGGTCACGTTGGCTGGGAGGCGCGCTCCCGTGGGCTGGTTATGCGGGAACTTGAAGAAGATTCCGCCGGGTTACAGCGCCCGCCGCTGGTTGCGGTGGCAGGCGCGCTGCTGCCGTACTTCGGCGGGCCGGACGTGTGGCGGAGTGGGCGTCAGTAGGTGGGGCCGTAGGGGCTCCAGTGCCCGAGGAAGGGCTTCAGGTCCTCGGGGCGCGGCTCGGGAATGTCGGGCAGCCGGGGCGGTGTGTTCAGCGGGTCGAGGCGCTCCACGCGGGCTGCTGCCCAGTCGACCCAGGCTTCGGCTTCGGTCCGGGTCTGGCCTGGGGGCATGGCCTCGACCCGGGTGCGTACAGCGTTCACGTACTCCGTCAGTCGGGTGGCGTGGCGCCATGTCGCTTCCTGCGCCTCGAAGTGCCTGACGCGGTACGCCTCGGCGTACCGGATTCGGGCTTCTTCCATGGCGGCTTCCCACCGGATGCGCTTCTGGCGTGCCACTTCGATCTCGTCCAGGCGTCTGTGTTCAGTAGCTTCGCCGCGGAGGGTGACCTCCTGGGCGATCTCGGCGAGCTGGTCTTCCAGGGGGCGGCCGGGGGTGTCGGACCATTCGCTGGCCCGGTGCGGCTGGCCGCCGCTGAGGACGAAACGGAGCCGTTCGGACGGGGTGTAGTCGAAGCGGGGGATCCTGACCCAGGAGTCCTTCTTGGCCGCGGTGAGTTCCTTCTCGGTGGCGACGTGCTCGGTCCGGTCTTGCTCCTGGAAGACAAGGAACCCCACAGTCTGGCCCTGTGCGGTGATGGTGAAGTGGGGAGATGCCCTACGACGGCGATGAGACGGGGGCGCGAAGCCGGTCTGTCCTGCCGAGCTGGAATGTCCTTCGGCCTCGGCAGCGATGATCAGCGCCTGGACGAGCCGGAGGGCACGTCCTTGGACGGGCTTCGTGAGGCCCAGTGGCTGTTGTTCGTTCTGCATGGCCCGGACCACGGTGTGCGGCCGCGTGAGCCGGGAGGGAACGGGGACGGGTTCGAGGACGGCGAGGCGCCAGGCGGGGATGTCGACGAGCTTGATCTCGTACCCTCCCTGGCACCAACCCCCGTACAGCTCCTTCGTCTCCGGGACCTTTCCGGACCTGCGTGCCGCGGCGACGCGGGATGGCCACTTCTCCAAGTCCGGACCGCTGCCGCTCTTGACGATTCTGCCGCCGGCCTCCGCGAGCTCTTGCAGCAGCTGCTCCGTGAACGTCACCCGAGGCTGCGATGGAGGACTTGGCCTCCGCCCGGCGGCCGGAGTTTCCTGTGCTCGGGTGGACTGGGGTCGTGGAGCAGCGGCCTGGGTCTTCGGCGGGCGTGACCCGAGGGGAGGGTACGCGCCGTGCGCCAGGTAGTGCTGGCCAGCACTCGTCAGGGTGACGCTCCACTGCCCGGCCTTCCGGGAAACCGTGACCAGGCCCCGGTTCTGCAGTGCCTGACAGGTGCTCTTGTAGGAGCTGGTCTCCCAAACGCCGGCAGGGCACCCGTCTTGCACCCACTGCAGCACCGAGAGTTGCCGCTCATTGACCTGCCGTTCCAATGGTCCGCCTTCGACTCGAGGTTGACGTACGACGGCGGCATGTTGTCAGTTCCGTTCGTCAGCGATGGGTGGTTCGAAAAAACTTGCTCGAACGAGGGGGGTGATGTGGACCATTTCTATGTCCGCGCGGGCGGCGCCTTCACCGTTGTCGTCAACTCGGCCTTCGTGACCTGCTGGCGAGTCAGCCCAATGGCTTCGGTCGGGACCTTCAGCCACTGAACTCGCGCGCAATCGTTCGTTCTCCTTCTCCAGCGTCTTAACGCGTCGTTCGAGTTCGGCTCGTGTCGGCTTCTTCGGGGGCGGCGGAGGTGTGGGGACCGTGGGTTCCGGTGGCTTGCCGCGCAGTCCGATGGGTTCGAAGGCCACGATCGTTTGCCGGGCACCTCCGCACTCAGGGCATTGCTTGCTGGACCCTCCAGCATCGATGGGGTCGGTGTACGTGTAATGCGCCTCCGTCTCGATGATGTGGCCGCAGTACAGCCGGACACGCCACCGCATGATCTCGTGGTCGGCCTTCTTGAAGGACTGCATCAGTTTCGCGACGTTCTCGAACGCCTGGCGGCGGCGCTCTGCCATCGCCGGGTCTGCCCGGCATTTGGCATTGTCCTCTTCGACCTGTCGTCGAATCGATACGCTGCTCTCCTCGCTCTGCTTCTGACGGCGGTGGTCCATGCGGATGAGTTCGTACTCCTCCAACGGAACCCCGCTGCTCCGGTATTCGACTTCGCGCATGACGGTCAGCGTAGAAGCGGCGCCTACGAGGCCGTGGGGAAGAACAGCCTTGGTCAACCAGCTTGCGGATTCTGCCCATGAGTGACCGCCGGGGTGCGTGTCGCGCACGCTCCGAGGCCAGCCGCGTGGGCTCGCGTGGTGCGGCGGCGATGGCCGCTCTGAAACAAGCCATGGGCTACCGCCGACGAGCAACCGACGGTCCCGGTCAACCCGCCGCCAGGCGCGAACCCAACACCGCCGCCCATCCACTCGAACGAAACAAGAGCAGACGGATTCCCGCCAGTTAGCTGGTTTTGATCAATCAGTGGCTCGCCACTGACGCTGTTGGGCAGTATGCCGTCCTGGGGCATTGTCGGTTGAAGGAACCGGAGGGGGAACATGGCGATCAGAGTGTTGCCGGTGTCTGCGGAGCAGTCGGAGCTGTTGGACGCGATCATCGCTTTGGGTAACCGGTACACGAAGTATCTGGGTCTGCTGACGCCGCCTGCCTACCGTAAGCATGCTGAGGACGACGGCCTGCTGGTGGCCATGGATGGCGAGGAGGTGGTCGGCTACGCGCTCTTCGGGCTGCCCAAGCGGAGTCTGCATGTGCGGCTGGCTCACTTGTGCGTGGCAGAGGAACACCGAGGCAAGGGTGTCGCTCGTGAGCTGATCGAGACGATCCGCGCGCGGCACGCTCATAGGCTCGGTATCCGTGCGAAGTGCCGGCGCGACTACGGGCTCAGCAGCATGTGGACGGCGCTGGGCTTTGTCCCCAGGGGAGAGAGCCTGGGGCGGGGCAAGGACCAGGAGACGCTGGACACCTGGTGGCTCGATCTGGGGCACGAGGACCTGTTCACCGAGGCCCAGAGCGATGCGCTGCTGGTGGTGACCGTGGACCACGGCGTGTTCGCCGGGCTGCGCGGTACGGGGACGGAGCGCGCTGTTGAGGAGTCGCGTGCTCTCGCGGCGGGATGGCTCGCCGAGCTGATCGAGCTCGCGTTCACTCCGCAGCTTCTGCACGACGTGCGTGATGTAGAGGAACGTGAGGCGCGCACCCATCAGCGGGCGGGCCTTGCCGAGCTGCGGTCCCTGTCTCCCGACAGTGCTGCCGTTGCCGTCCGCTTGGAGGAGCTGGCCGCGGCAGCGGGGAAGGAGCTGCCTGCTGTTCCCCTCGATGGCCGGCAGCGCGCCCGCTTGCGCTACGTGGCCGAGACGTCGTGTGCTGGGCTCCAGGTACTGGTGACGCGCGATCCCGCACTGGCGGCTCTGGCGGACATCGCCTGGGACGTCGCACGAGTCAAGATCGTCTCCCCGGCGGTGGTCACGCTGCATGTGGACGAACTGCGCCAGGCCCAGGTGTACCGTCCTGCGGATCTCATGGGCACTGCCTTCTCCGCCGAGGAGATCGCGCCAGGCAGTGAAGGAGAACTGGTCGCCTTCTTCGACCAGGCCGAGGGCGACCGTGGAACGGCCTTCGCCGATCGACTGAAAGGTCTCACCCAGGACGGGGTGCTGTGGCGCAGGGAGCTGCTCCGGGACGGAGAGGGACATCCGGTGGCCCTCTATGTCTGGGCTATGGACGGCCGCAACCTGAACGTCGCGTTCCTCCGCACGGCATCGCACCCGCTGGAGGAGACACTCGCCCGGCAACTGCTGTTCATGCTCAAGCGGCTCGGCCGAGAGCGAGGGGCGCAGGCGGTCCGTATCACCGATCCGTTCCTGTCGCCGGCAGCAATGTCGGCTGCCGGTGCCGACGGCTTCACCGAGGACGAGGGCGGCTTCACCGCGCTCCTGGTCGACGTCTGCGGACCTGCTGAGGCCGTCTCAGAGAAGGCCGGGGAGATTGCGGGTCGGATGAGGCGGTCGACGCCCCGGCTGGATGATCGCGTGTCCCCTGAGATCGCGAGCATGGCCGAGCGGGTGTGGTGGCCGGCCAAACTGATTGACACAGCCCTGCCCTCGTTCATCGCACCCATCAAGCCGCGGTGGTCCACGGAGCTCTTCGACGTTCCGGCCATGCTCGTTCCCCGGGACGACGTCCTGGGCATCAGCCGCGAGCACGTCTACTACCGCTCGTCCGGACACCGAGGAGAGAGCGTTCCCGCCCGGATCCTGTGGTACGTCAGCGAGGGGACTTCCGGGCAGCAGGGCAAGATGGTCATCGGCTGCTCGCGCCTCGACGAGGTGGTCATCGACGACCCCGACACCCTCTTCTCGCGATTCGAACACCTGGGCGTATATGGTCATGCCGAAGTGCGTGCCGCAGCCGATGTGTCGGGCAAGGCCATGGCGTTGAGGTTTTCGGACACGGAGATCTTTCCCGTACAGGTGACGCATGCACGAGTGACCGCGTTGGCCAAGGGGCTGGGGCTACGGTGGATACCGCCGATGCAGCTGTCGAAGATCAGCAGTGCGCTGTTCCATGCCATGTACGAAGAGGGGCACCGAAAGACGTGAGTGATCCGGAGCGCGCGATGCTGCTGTCCGTCCACCCTCGGTTTGCCACGGCGATCCTGGCTGGGACCAAGACGGTGGAGGTCCGTCGGCAGCGCGTCGCCGCCCCGCCTGGAACGCCAGTACTCCTCTATGCGACCGCGCCCACGATGGCCATCGTGGGCATGGCGCGGATTGCTTCCGTGCAGGTGGCCTCCCCTCGGGAGGTCTGGTCGGCCAGCCGCACGAGTACCGGGATCAGTCGGCGTGAGTATGACGAGTACATGAGCGGAGCGACTCAGGCCAGCGGTCTGTCACTCGAGGAACCGATCACCTTCGAGGACCCGGTATCGCTGGCCGCGCTGCGAGCCTCCGGCACGTTCCACCCGCCGCAGAGCTACCGGTACTTGACCGGCGAAGACCTCCGGAAGGTCGCTGAGGTAGCACCAGTGACCGGAGCGGCCCTTCAGGGCGCATTGAACGACCTGACGCCGGCCTAGGCCGATTGCACCCCCTCAACGTGCGGGCGAGGTTGCGCTGACGTCAGGGCGGCCTACGGGCGTGGGGCTGCTCAGGACTTGCGTTGAGCAACAGGGCCAGGACCTTGCCAGCCCCACACCGGAGCCGATGGCCCCGACCAGGTCCCGGCGAGAATGCGGCCCTTGGTGCGTGCACGCCGTGTACCTGAAAACCGCGACCGCAACAATGTGGCCCAGCGCGATGATCAGGACGGACAACGAGCCGATCGGGGTGGTCCAGAGGCCCTCCTAGCGTGGGGCCCGCGGCGCTCGGCTTGGTGTCGCAGTCGGAGTGGCAGGAAAAGTCCCCTTGCCCCTCCGACTCCGGACCAGCCGTGAACACGCGCCACGTCAGCAATCGCTTCAACCCACGTGTCTTCCCGGCCCTGCCGGCTGGATGCCGCCCGCGGTCACCCGGTCACTGGCCAGCGCCCTCCTCCGCTGCGGATTCGTCGGTGTCGTCCTCGTGTGGCAGGACGTATTGCGTCGTCTTCATTGCCAGGTGGAGCGGCAGAGGGAGCTTCAGTGTCACGTTGTAGTCGGGGGCGCGTCGCAGTTGGTGGGTCACGGCAGCCCAGGTCCCGGGTTCAGCTGTCTCCTCCTCCGGTGCAGCGAGAACTGCGATCTCCAGTGCCGTCGGGTTCCATGCGTTGGTCCCCGTGTCGATGACCGGCTCCGGCTCCTTGTCCTCGGCGCCCTCCTTAGGCTTCTTCTTCATAGGGATCCGGGTCGCGATCTTCGAGGCGGTCTTAACGGCGTGCTTGGCCGTGTGGGGCTTTTCGCCGGTGCTGTAGTACACGCGGTGGTCGCCGACGGCGTCCGGACGGTGCCAGAGGCCGCTCGCGAAACCGTGATCGTGGGAGTCGTCGTCCGGCGCGAACCACTGGGGCGTTTCATCGGACGTGTGGTCGCGTACCCGTACATGGCACAGATTCTCGCCGTACAGAGTGATGTGCTGCGCCGGGTTGTGCCCGAACTGAAGGGCGTCTGGGCGCAGGCGTCCGTTGGTCAACCACGGCCAGTGCAGACGGGAGTTCTGTGCGTGGGAGAGCAGCAGGACGGGCCGGTCACGTAGGCTGTAAAGCATCGCCCGCACGAACTGTGCCGTCTCAGCCCGCTGATCCTCCAAGTCGGGAACCCATGTCGTGGTGCGCTGCTGCTCGCCCCTCTCCTCTTCGGTAATAAGACCCGCTGGGTCCCCGTCCTCCTCTCCAGTTTCGTCGGCGGCCGCACCGTCGTCGTCATCGTCGAACTGCTCGTACTCTCCCGGGACCTCGGCATGTCGGGCGAGAGAAAGCAGCAGTTCCCGATACGGAATCCAGTCCCCGCTCTCCGGATCCCATCCCGTGACCGAGCCGTTAGCCGCGCTCACCCGGACGGCGACAGGTGCGGTCCGGCGTGTCCGGGTCGGGCCGTCGGCGCGGCGCTTCACCATCCACAGTGCGACGTACTCCAGGTTGTCGGGCAGTTCGTCCACACTGTGCTCCGGAACGGTGCACACTCCCAGCTGGCGAAGAACGTGCGACCAGGTCTGCTGGGCTCGGTGGGCGATGTTCGCCTTCGTGGCGGTGCCCCATTTCGAGCTCGGTACCGTGATGAACTTCGTCAGTCGACCGGCGTCGGCGTAGCCGAGGCGTGCGGCGAACTTGGGGTCCACGATGTCGGGCCGGTAGGACTTCGGGTGGCCGATCTCGATCACGACCGCCTGGACGTCCGGGCGTCCGTCACGCTCGCATAGGTCGGCGATCTCCCGCCGTCGGGTGCCGATCGCTGCGGGGAGGTTCTTGCGCTGAGGCCGGCCGTCGGGGAAATCGAGTCGGGCGGCGACGAAGTCGGCATCTTCCAGGTACAGGCGCACCGTCAGCTCCGGCGTCGTCCAGGAGCGCTCAGGACCGGTCCCACCTTCTCCGTCCAGGCCCAGGAGATCTGCCAGCTGTTCGACCAGGGCGTCACGGGTGCGAGGGTTCTGCCAGCGGGCCTCGGCGACCAGGGGCGCGCCGCCGATTACCCGTGCCAGGGCAACACGCCGGTCACGCTGCTGCTCGCGCTCGAACTCGGCTTTCTTTAGAGCCTGTTCCTCCTTCGTTTTGGCTGTGGGAGTCCTGGGCAGGTTGCGCGGGACGAGGGCATAGCGGCTGCGAGTGAAGTCATCGAGCCGCGTGAGATACGGGGTGAATGCCTCAGCTGCCCAGTTGGTGAGCGGGGAACGGTCGCGTGGCATGAGGCCGGTTCCGACGCCGTGACCGCCCATCGAAGTGGCGTGCACGACACCGATCTCGATGCCGTCTTTCCCCGCGATCCAAGTGTCGGGGTTCTCCTGTACCGCTGCCGCGTCGGGAAGCGCGCGGGAGAAGCGGAGGCGACCGAGCATGCCCTCCGGGCCGCCGCGCACCCATTCGGGGAGGGCGGTGCGCCGGTCGGTGGCCATTCGGCTCACCGCGAGCCGAGCGGTCCCTGACGTCTGCGCCAGCCAGGGCTCCTGTGCGAGCAGGTACGCCGACACGGACCGCCGGTAGGGCATGGGAACGGGGCCGCCGGTGCGCCAGCGGCGTACCCCCGTGCGGACGTGAAGGCGGAAGTCGGCGAAGGGCACGGTCTGCACGGTGAGTGCGATGACGAACGAGAACTCCCACCATGCTCCGTCATCGTCTTGGTGGTCTCGCGGGGGCCAGGACACGAGCTCCGCGCCGCGTGCGGCCGCGGCGATACGGAACTCCATCTCGACGTTCTCGAAGCGGTATGGGTCCAGCTTCGTGATGTTCTGGGCGAGGGCGTCCGGCAGGAGCTGGTAGACGAGTGGGTCCGGCTCGAATGTGCCGCCTGGTGAGGTGTGCCCGGCGAAGAGGTCCACCTCGTGCGGCTGCCAGCTCAGTCCAGCCACGTCCAGCGAGGCGCTGAGTTCGATGGCCCTCTCTGTGATCTCCGGATGCTTCGCGCGTGAACGCGGAGTGTGCAAGTCACGGATCCAGGAGTGGATCAGCTGACGCATGACGGGGACGGGCAGCGGCTCGTACGCGTACAGCCAAGGGGTGTCGTCGTCCAGCGTGGCACCGCGCGCCACGCATAGGAGGTCGGGAGCGACCGCACGGATGACTTCGTTCAGGCGGCGGATCGGGACCTGGTTGATCTTGTCCGGTTCTCGTTTGCCGATCCTGTAGAAGTCCAGCACCTCCTGCCGCCAGGCGGCGGGGAAGGCCAGGCCGTGCGGTCGGCGGACGAACTCCTTACCTCGGACGCGCTCGAACGCCGCGAGTCTGACCGTGGAGTAGGAGGGCATGTACGGAATCCCTTCATGTTCTCGTGTTGTGAGGTCGCCGTGCGGCTCAGTCGATTGGGTTAGGGCTGGACGGGACGATCCCCGTGAGCGCGGTGTGCAGGGGTTCGTACAGGGCTTTGACGAGCGCCCGGTCGAGGGAGGAGACCGGCGTATCATCGGGCGTCGGTGCGTCGCCCGGCGGGGTGAGGTAGGGGTCCAGTACGTGCCGCATGGCGAGCAGAAGGCTTGTCCGCCAGGTGTCCGGCGTCGCGTTGCCCGCGGCCGCGCGGGTGGCAAACGGGGCGTCCACGAACACGACGCGGGCGGGGACACCGCCGCGCACGAGCCGGCCGATGACCTGCCAGATCACGACCAGCTGGTCCCAGGTGAACGAGATCTTCTCGTCCTCGCTCAGCCGGCTCCAGGCCAGAGGATGGTTAAGGAGGTGCCGCCAGTGTGCGCGGGCCCGGGTTCGGAACTCCGCACCGGCGTCGTCCAGACTCGGCTGCGCGCGGACGAACGTGTCGAAACTACCGTTCCGTTGCATGCGCGCGGCCCAGTCGTTCACGGCCTGCACGGCCAGGCCGATGTCGTCGGGGCGAGGGTGGGGGCGGGCGAGGAAGAACACCGAGCCGATCGCGGCGACTCCCCGGTCAAGGATGTTGTGGCCGCGTTCGATGGCGAGAAGAGGCGCGATGAGAATCTCCGTGCCGGTCGAGGCGAAGGTCGCCACGTCACCGCGGCGCAGGGTGACGACCGCGCTGCCGCCGAGGCCCGGGTTCGGGTTGGAGCGCTGCTCGTGTTCCTGTTCCGCGTCGTCGGGGACCAGGCGGCATACCTTTCCGGCCCATCGTGGGATGCGGTTGAGAATGTCCGAGGCACGGCGCGCCTCATCGTAGGAGCCGGTCAGGACGAGGAGCCGGCCGCGCCGGTCGTCGTTCACGGCGGCGAGTTCCTGCTCGAACACACTGGGCTTGCCGTCGACGGAGCGTCGGGCCAGTCGGTCCAGCATCTGTTCCAAGACGAGGGGACGCAGGTGGGGCTTGGCGCCGGACAGCTTGAGGGGTCTGCCGTCAGGACCGGTCAGGAAGCGGGTGGTGAACACCGTCTTGTTGATGGCCGCGCGCTCCGCCGGCGGGGGCTTGAGCAGTGCCCCGACGTCGGTGAGCACGTGGTAGCGCGTGGACCGGCCGGCCCAGCTGGTGCCCGACATGAGTAGCACATTCGGCCCGGGAAGCCCATCGGCCACGGTTAGCTCTGGCAGTTGCAGGAGCAGTTCGCGGCCGTTTCCCGCGCAGCGGAAGAAGCGCAGTTCGCCGCTGCGCAGCTGTCCCAGGCTGGCGTCCTCGGACAAGAATTGGAACCCGAGGATGTTGCCCATGGGCGATTCGGGGACCAGCGGCCGGTAGTCCTCGGGCGGGCGGCGGGACAGGACGTTGCTGGACGCCTCGAAGTTGAGAGCGGCCTCGACCCTCGGCCACATTTCCGTCAGCAGGTCGAGCCGGGTGTGGAGGGCCGATAGGAGCAGGGTGAACTCGAAGCGCAATACCTGATCCGAGACGCTGCTCTGCGCCTTGGATACGGCGTCGCCCACCAGTGCGAGCAGCTCCCGCTCGATGAGGCGGCGAGCGTTGCGAGGGCGCATGGTGTGCAGGAGTTGACGTGTGAGTCGTACCAGTCCGTCGACCCGGGGGTCGTGGTGCTCCGTATCGCCGAGCGGGTCGTCACGGAACGCGTCGAGAACGGCCACGACCCCGTCGCGGCGCGGGTCGCCAGTGGGCCCCGGTGCTTCCGGCTTTCGAGTCTCGGGCGCTTGGGCCTCGTCGTCCTCGTCGGCGATTCGCCCGATGTCCTCGTCCCACTCGGGAGCGGGGCGGTCGGGGGTGTCGGCCGCGTCGGCATGGGAGTCGGACGGGCTGCCGAACCACTCTGCGATCAGCTTGTACTGAAGGGTCCACGAGCTGAAGTAGTCGGACTCGACCCATTCGCGCAGGTTTCTGTGGCGCAACAGCATGTGATAGATGCGGTCGGCGGCGACCGTGACCGTGTGCAGGGCCGCGGTCCATTGCATGACGGTGGAGTCGGACAGCTGGATGCGTCCGCCTCGGGCCAGCTCGTCGATCTTGTGCTGATGGATCTCGTCAAGCCACGAGTTAGGCGCGCGTCCGGTGAGCACGGCGGCGGGCGCGAACATGGTGTCCAGCTGCATTTGCACGCGATCGGCCTCATCAATGATGATCAAATCGCTGCGCCTGCAGGCGAGTTCGAGGAAACGGATACGCTCCTCGTTCTGGTGGGCTGGAACCGTGCTGTGTACCAGAGCGGCCGGGGTGGCGACCCAGATGTCCGCCGTGACGAGCTCGCGGGCGCCGTGATGGCGCGGGCACCGGTGCCACAGGGGGCAGCCGTGGCGCTTGCGCAGGTTCGGGATTTGGTCACCTTCGGACCCGTCAACGGTCAGGGCGGTCAGCGGGCGCCGGGGCGGGCGCCGCTTCGGCGGGAATAGCTGGGTGCAGGGAGCCGCGGGGTAGGTGAGTGGCTCCGCCGCCTCGACTCCGCGCAGGGCGTCGAGCGGGCACGCTGTGCTGAGGTAGTCGAAGCTCAGGGCGTCGTGGGTGAGCAGGGAGGTCCCGTCAGCCTGTGCGGCGAGGCGACGATGGGTGCGCTGCAGGTGCTGCTCCCGTGTGGTTGCCCCCAGCAGGGGGGCGGCCCTAAGGCCGAGCGCGGTGAACAGGGACACCAGATGCAGGGCCTCGGCGACATCGCCCACGACCAAGGTGACCCGCTTGTCGTGGGTGGCTGCCCAGACCGCGAGGATGTCGCGCAGGGTGCTCTTGCCGGCTCCGACCATGCCGAGCAGATGCAACATCCGGTCGATCCGCAGCATCTTCCGCTCCGGCGCGAAGTCGCCCGATTCGGGTTCGCGAACGAACAGTTCGATCCTTTTGAGCCTGCGGCGCCAGTCGCCGCCGTCAGGGTCGTCGGGCCCGCGCAATTGATCCTCCATCCACGCTGCGACCGCGACCAGTTCATCCCATGGCGCCTCCACTGGTTTACCTTCTGAAGTCGCCGCCTGTCCGAGGGCATGGGGCGCGGTTTCTTCGGCTGGCAGCTCCTCAGGCAGCACCACCGAGGTCCACGTGCGGCCCTCAAGGAAGCGCCAGCCACCGGGCTGGGCCAGCGGCAGCGTCCGAGTCCGATACGGCGGCGCGGCGGCCAGCGCCCGTCCGTAGATGGCCCATCGGCCGTGAGCGATCGACACGCCCCGGCGCCGGGGCGTGTCGTCCCTGCTGTCGAGGTGATAACCGCGTAGCTCCGGCGGCAGCGCCAGGTAGGCGTCGAGAGACTGGACCCAAACGCGGCGTCGCCGCAGGGGCCATAGCAGGTGGCGGCCGATCCGCAGCATGCGCTGCTGCTCGGGCGTGCAGGCATGGCCGAGTGCGGAGGCGAAGGGGTATCCACCGAAGAGGGTCCAGCCCGCTTGTACGGGATGTCCCGGCAGCAGCCGCTCCACCAGGCAGAGGCCGAGTTCGACTTCGCATAGTCGGGATGCCGCGAGCTCCGGCTCGGGATCGTCTGCGAAGTACGGAAGAAGCTCCGCGATGAGGTCGCCGCGCCACTGTTCTCGGTCACGCATTGTCGTCCTCCGGTCGGTCGTCGCTGAAGGGTCCCTGCTGGGCGTCGGCGAGCGCGGCCCGAGCCCTCGCCATGAACTGCCGCTGGCTCAGTACGGTCGTGCGACGCCGTACGTCGGTGCTCAGAAATCGGCGGACGACAGCCACGTAATCGTGGCGCAGGGCTGTCCTATGGTCGGGGATGACAAGGAACGCCTCGTCGTACGGCGGATCGGTCGGTAGGGGCACGGCATTGCGTCCGAGCAGCGCCGGGTTGGCCCAGTCCTTGACGTCCACAGCCCACACCCGTCCGTCGGGCAACGTGATCCTCAGGTCGTACGCGTCGTAGTTCGGCCACAGTTCAGGGACGAGGCCGAGGCGTGAAAGGGCCCGCTCAAGGCGGAGTTCGGCGACGCCGGGGGCGGTGACGAACAGGCGCAGCGGCCTTGTGAGCAGCAGTACTCCACCACCCTCGGCCTCGTCGTACGCGGGGCCTACGAGGGCGTCCCCCTTGTGCCGGCAGCGCGCGTTCTCGCACCACCAGCCGCCGTCCCGCATCGGCGCGAGCAGGGTGCGGCAGCGTTGGCACGAGGTGAACCGGCCGCCACGCGCCCATCCGATGGGGGCTGGGAGGTAGATCTGCTCGAGGAGCCCGTCCAGAGGGGCGAAGGCCGGTTCGAGCGCGATCTCGCCAGCCTTGTCCCGGGTGAAAACAGGATGTTCGACGAGCAGGCGCCGGAAGGCGACATAGCTCGTGGGGGCGTTCGCGAGGCGGCAGCGGTCCATCGCCAGGCCGATCAGGGCGCGATCGATCTGTTCGGTCGCAGAGTCGGGCCGGTCGACGGCCCATTCGTAGCACAGGTCCGTGGGCACGCACGCGTCCTCGTCGATCAGTCGGTCCTCCGGGCCTGCCAGACCATCGGGAAGGTCCAGCGGCCATTCCGTCACCGGCCGTTGTCGGCACCAGACGAGCAGGTCGCTCACGCTCAGAGGTGGGTCGGCGCCGCGGAGCAGGCAGGCCAGAGCAGTGCGATCAAGGGCCCGTTGCGCCTCGGGCGGATACGGGAGGGTGAAGGTGCCGAGATCGGACAGGGCATCCAGGTCGAGGACTGCAGTCGCAACAGTGCGGAGCAGGGTCAGTCCGTGGTGTGGGACGAGAGCGGAGTCGGTGGTGGGCACGGCGGTCCGTTTCACTGGAGTTCGCTGGAGGGGGACGAGGCGGGGCGGGCTGCGGTCGCGGGGCACCAACGGGCCACTTCGCATCGAGCACATCGCCTTCCAGGGTTCGGGGCAGACGTACGGTCCCGGTGCCACGGGGCGGCGAGATCGTGGATCACTTGGCGTGCGGTGGCGACCCGGTCGGCCTGGCGGGGGGAGACGAGCTCCAGGTCGGGGCCTGAGGGCCGCAGGATCTCCACCTCGACGCGGGAGCGGCGCGCGTCGCCGCCGAGTACTCCCTCGGCCAGTAGCACCAGGGCCAGCGCTGCCTGTGGGTACTGTTCCAGGATGTCCTTGCCGCCACGAGGTGTGCGGTACTTGGTGCTTTTGATCTCCCGCCACACCACCGAACCACCGCTGTGGTACAGCAGATCCGGCTTGGCGACGAGCACAACGTCGGCCTGCGGGTCGTGGAAGGTGAGGAGCTGCTCCGCGATCGCCGTCGTTCCCGGATCGGCGTGGCGCAGCGGGCACACGGCCGCGTGGCGGGCGATCAGGCGGGCCCCGAGTTCGGCGTCGTCGCCGGTCAGGTGCCAGTCGTCGACACGCCAGTCCGTCCGGTTGGCGGGGGCATCAGCCACGGTGCAGGGACGCTGGGGTGTTCGCGCGTGCAGATGCTGGAGCCAGGCGTGCACAGCGTGCCCGCGCGCCACGTGACGGTCGTGCTCGATGTCCTTGTCGTACGGCAGATGGATGCGCCGCAGGTGTTCCTGGGCCGGGCAGTTCGCGTACCGGCGCAGATCGGTAACGGACAGGGTACGGCGAGGTCGGGAGGAGTCCGTGATGCCGAGGATGCCGGGCGTGCGTTGCAGGCCGGGGCAGGTAGCGGTCAGTCGGCACGTCGCGCATCCGGGTCCCGGGCGCCGGTGCACGGCGTCGACGGTGCCCCGCAGGCGGGGTGCGGCGAGCCGCTGGTACGCGGCTCTCGCTTCATCGGGTGTCCCGTCGAACAACGGCCGGACCGAGCCGTCCAGGCACCCGATCTCCACGACCCGGACCCGCTGTGGGGTGACGGCGCCCTGCACGTTGTGCTCGTCACCCCATCGAGTGGGCCCTGCTGCGCGACCGCCGTGAGCGGCGACGTACGCCGCCATGCTGACCTCCGCCGGATCCCGCTCGTTACGCCCGCGTCGCCCTGGCCGTACGGACCCGAACCGGAGCAGACGCAGTTCGCACACCGTCCTCTCGCGGTTGGCGTAACAGCGTCCCCAGACCCTCAGTTCGTACACCGTGCGATTGCCGTGGGGGTCGGTCGTCGTCTTCGACTGTCTGACCCAGTACTTGGGGTCGGGCAGCAGCTCCTCTTCCGAGTCGAGAGATCTCGCCGCAGCCAGGTACTGGGCTAGGGCATGCTCGGCGTAGCGCTCCAGCCCTGGGTGTGCGGGGCGCACCCTGGCCGGGTCGTCTCGAACCCGACCGAACTCCAGGACGTCGAGCTTGCGCATCACGGCGGCAAGGGCGAAAGGTTCGAAGTCCGCCGGCTTGTAGGGAGTGCGGTGCACGGATCGAAGACGGGGCCGGGCTTTGACGGCCCGCAGTGTGGGGCAGTCCTCCTCTCCCTCCTTCGCACCCCCAGTGAACACTCTGATCAGGCCGGGGTCGCCGGTGATTCCTTCGGGCAGCGGCCAGTCGGTCACTCGCACTCCCTCACCCACATCGCTGTGAATAACATTCACCGGATGCTACACGCTGCTACGATTCACGCACGGACGAACCGTCAAATTCATTGCAGAGAACGGACCTCAGGTGGGTTCACAGAACGACATCATCGATGGGCAGTACCACCTGGTGCGGCGGCTCGGTGGGGGTGCGATGGGCGAGGTGAGCCTGGCGCACGACCTGAACCTCGGTCGGCAGGTGGCGGTCAAGCGCCTCCACCCGCACAACGCCGAACGGGAGGAGGGGCGCTACTCGGACCGCTTCGAGCGCGAGGCTAGGACGACGGCCAGGCTCGGCCGATCCGGGCACTTCCCGCAGGTGTATGCGTTCGGCCGACATGATCATGATGGGGAGCCCTATCTCGTCATGGAGTTCATTGAGGGACCCACCTTGGCGGAACTGGCCACCCGGCATCACCCGCTGCCGTTCCCCGCGGTCACCGCGATCCTGGCCCAGCTCGCCACGGCGCTCGCTTGGCTGCATGATGCCGACCTCGTCCACCGTGACCTCAAGCCGTCCAACGTCATGATCGCGCCGGGCGGTGTCGTCAAGGTGGTGGATCTCGGCATTGTTGCGCTCTCCGACCCCCACGCGACGCGCCTGACAGTTACTGGTCATGTCCCGGGCACTGCGGCCTACATGGCCCCTGAGCAGGCGGCCGACGGACTCACCGAGCCGCGCAGCGACCTTTACTCCACCGGCTGTGTCGTTTTTGAACTCGTCACCGGGGAACTCCCCTTCGATGCGCCGACCGCTCACGCGATGGCTCGCTGTCACATCGACCAGGCGCCGCGCAGGACCGCGGATGTGCGCCCGCAGGCGCCACCGTGGCTGGCCGAAGTCATCGACCAGCTGCTGCACAAGAATCCGGATCTAAGACCTCGGGACGCTCGGGCGCTGTACGAGGCCCTTCGGTCGCACCTGGCAGTCCTCGAATCACCCGGCTGCCCCGAGCTCGGCGACTTCGATCCGACGTTGCCGTGGGTCCAACCGTGCTCACCGCCGCCCCGGCCGCAGAAGTCGCCGCCACACGTGCAACGCCGGCGCGGATCCGGGCTCGATGCCCTGGCGCGCCGCCACGCACGGCAAGCCGACCTGAGGCGGGACGACCTGACACGGGTTCGCACCGAAGCGAGCGAGCTCGCGGCGGATGGCGATCTACGCGGGGCCATCCAACTGATCGAGCAGTGCCTCAAGAACGCGGTAGGTCGCTTCGGCCGTATCGAACCGGGTGTCGTACGGCTGCGCATCGATCGTGCCGGGCTGCTGCACGAGGAGGGCCTGTCGAAGGAAGCCCACTTCGCGTACGGCGATGTACGCCCCGATGCCGTGCGCGCATTCGGGGAGGGAAGCCTTGAGGTCCGCGAGATCGATGAAGGCGTCGAGGGATGCGAAGAAGACGGCACGTGGGACTGACCAGCGCCACGCGAGCACGACAAGCGACTCCGCTGGGCTGTGAATGACATACACGCACGGTAGAACGAAGGTACGCTTCACATCTTCCCCACAGGGACACAGCAGGACGCAGGGAGAGAGGCGTGGCAGAAGAACCGAGCACGGTGACGGCCACCGGCATCGCAAGGATCGCGGGTGTCGGCCGGGCAGCGGTGAGTAACTGGCGTCGGCGCCACCAGGATTTCCCCCAGCCAGTCGCCGGCACATCCGCCAGCCCCGCCTTCGACCTGCGCGAGGTGGAGCAATGGCTCGACCGGCAGGGCAAGCTCCGCGCCCTCGCACCGCTCGACCGTCTTGGTCGGCACATCGAGACGTTCGGCGCAGCAGGACGGCCCGCTGAAGCCATAGCTCTGGTCGGGCTGACACTCCTGACAGCGCCCGCCGATGTGCCCACTCCGCGTCAACTCGGGGACGGCGTACGGTCACTCGCGGCACCTCGGCACGCCGAAATTCTCCTTTCGGTGCTTCCGGAGGCGTGGTCACCTGCCCACTGCGAACTCCTCGACGCTGTCCTCCCAATGGCCCGTCAGGAGGGCCGTGTCGGCGTCCTGGAGCACCTCCACTCGCAGTATGCGACCGCCAGGGGCACGGCGGGGCTGAGCGACCTCCCCACTGCCGTGGCCGGCCTGATGCTGGACCTCACTGGCCCCGCGGCCTCGGTCCTCGATGTCGCCTGCGGCACCGGTACGTTCCTGCGCCCTGTCCTTGAGAAGGCGACCGCCTCCGGGGTGCTGCCACGGATCCTGGGGCAGGACTCCCGCCCCGAGTACGTTCGCATTGCGCTCCTGCGTCTGCTGCTCCTTCGTCAGCAGGCCGGGGTCGACCCGGATGGCGACGATCTGCGCCTCCACGTCGGCGAGCCGCTCCTGGCGGACGCCTTCGCCGCAGAGAGCGTCGATGCCGTCATCGGCAGCCCCCCGCACGGTCTCCAGGACTGGGGCCACGACCGACTCGCCTTCGATCCTCGGTGGGTGTACGGAGGTCTGCCCCCGCGCACCGAGCCCGAACTGGCATGGGTGCAACACGCGGTGGCCCACCTGAAGCCCGGCGGCCGGGCCGCCCTACTCATGCCACCGGCAGCAGCCGGGCGTCCTGCGGGACGCCGTATCCGCAGCGAGCTGGTCCGGCGCGGCGTGCTCCGAGCAGTCGTCGCACTGCCTCCGACGGCGACCGTCGGGAGCAGTAACGGCGTCCACCTATGGGTGCTCCAACGCCCCGAGGCGGCCGGCGCCCCGGACGCGGGCGTGCTGTTCGTGAACGGCGAGGCCGTGCCTCTGGACCAGCGCACAGCCTCGAGGGACCGCTTCGAGGCGCTGCGCCGCCAAGTCGCCGCGCTGTGGCTGAATCACCTCACTGGCCACGGCATTTCGGTCCCCGACTCCGCCGTCGCCAGACACGTGTCGCTATCCGAACTGCTCGACGAGGACATCGACCTCACCCCGCGACGTCACGTGCCGCACCAGGACATCGCGCGGCACACGCCCGAGGCCCTGTTGAGACTGCCCGACGCCATCGAGGCCAGGCTCGATGCCCTCAGGGTTGACATGCCACGGCCGGCCCGCGCCTCGCAGCCCGCGTCATCCGACGTATCCACCGCGACACTGGGCGAACTCTCCCGAACCGGAGCGCTCAGCCTGCACCGTTACTCGGCCCGTGCCGCGCACCTCGATGTCCCCGTCCCCGAGCAGCAGGAGCCAGCCCTCACCAGCCAGGACGTCATTACAGGCCGGCCCGCCAGCGGGGCCGTGCCCGTCGGTATGAACGACGAACCGACGGCCCGGGTGCAGGCTTACGACATCCTGGTCCCGGCGATCGCCAAAACCCTGGTGGCCCGAGTTGCGACGGACGAGCAGATCGGGGCCCGACTCGGACCCGGCGTGCACGTCGTACGCGTCGATCCGAACCTCCTCGACCCGTGGTTCGTAGCGGGTGCCCTCACCCGCCCTGAGAACGCCACGAAGGCCACCCGAACGTCAGCCACTGCGAGCGGCGCCCTGCGCATCGACGTGAAACGCCTGCACCTGCCCCTCCTGCCGATCGACGCACAACGCCGCCGCAGCGAAGCGCTGCGCCGCCTCGCCCGATGGGACGCGGAGCTGACCCGTACCGCCGAGGCCGGACACGAGCTCGCTCAAGCCCTCACCCGAGCCCTGGTCGACGGGACCCTCGCGCCGTCGGACGACTGAGCCCGACCGAGCAGCGCGGCACCAGCGCCGGCCGTCAGCCTGGCTCAGGCAGCTCGGGCCAGGTCGCCGACGTCGCGGACGTCGCGGACCTTCCTGCTGGCGCCGTCGCTGATGACGTGGGCGATACGGGGCTCGGGGTCGTTAGGTGACGCCGACGGGTGCGGGGTGCCGTCGGGGCGGTGGGTGGTGAGGAGGCACACACTTACCGCCGGTAAGTCGTCATCGACGGCATCCGACACCTTCACGCAAGAGACAGCACGACGGGCCATCACTGCCACCCGGTGGCCGGCATCCCGCCTGACCACTGGAAACCCGGTGATCACACCCGAAGGGCGAAGACGTCCAGGAAACCCAGTCCCACTCTTGCTGTCAGTCCCGCCCTCTAAGATTTCACTCTGCGGGGCAGATGGATGTACCTGAGTACGGCCACAGGGCCACGGCAGGCGTAATCGTGCGCAAACGGACATAGACGGGGAGTCGCATGCTGGAAGGTCGGTGGACGACGGTCACCGAGTCCGAGCACGAGCACGAGCGCCGCGGCCTGGAAGCGATCCGCAGGCGCCTGCCGGACGAGGAGCCGTGGCGCGCCTGGTCGAACTTCACCTTCACCGCGAACAGCGGACATGTCCGCGAGATCGATCTTCTGGTGACCTCACCGGCCGGGGTGTTCCTCCTCGAGCTGAAGGACTGGCACGGATCGGTACACGGCGGCGGGAACGACTGGGTGCAGACCACGCCCGGCGGGACCCAGCGGCGACACGGCAACCCCCTGCACCTGGCGAACCGGAAAGCCAAGGAGCTGTCCGGCCTGATCAACGACGTCTCCGGTCGGCCCGGGGGCTGGCCGAAGATCTGGGTGGGTGAGGCGGTCTGCTTCACGGATGACAAGCTCCGTGTGAACCTTCCGGCCGCCGATCTGAACGGCGTTTTCACGGTCAAGCAGCTCGTGGAAATGCTGGCCGAGCCGCCGGGTGACGCCCGGCGCCGGATAACGGCCGAGACGTCTCGACATGTCGACGCGGCCTTGAAGAAGCTCGGCATCGCACCGATCCGCCGCCAGCACGAGGTGGGCTCCTATCTCCTGGATGCGAAGGCGTTCGACACTGGGCCCACCTGGGCCGACTATCTGGGCCGTCATTCCCAGCTGCATGATCTGGCGCGTGTGCGGGTCTTTCTCAGCGAGCGTGGGGCCTCGGACGCCGAGCGGCGTTCCGTGGAGCAGGCCGCTGCTCGCGAGGCGTTGGTGCTCAGCCGGTTCCGGCACCCGGGTGCGGTACAGCTGAAGAGCTACCTGCCGTCGGGGCATCCGGCCGGGCCGACGATTCTGTTCGACTACCACCCGGAAACGCTGCGGCTGGACGATTTTCTGGTGCAGCACGGGAAGCAGCTGGACCTGCGGGGCCGCCTCGCGCTCGTACGGCAGCTCGCGGAGACGGTGCGCTCCGCGCACTCACGCCGTGTCCATCACCGCACGCTGTCGGCGCACGCGGTGCACATCATTCCGCGTGATCGTGGCCCGCGCGGGCGGGAGCTCAGCGAGGAACAGCGCTGGCTGAGCCCTTGGCCGCAGATCGCGGACTGGCAGATCGCTACAGGCCGGAGCGCCAGCCGTGGCCGGCCCCTGACCCTGGCTCCTACAAACGTGTCCGGGTTCCACGTCTCGGAGCAGGCTGATCCGTATCTGGCGCCGGAGCTGAGGATTCCGAAGGCCGATCCGGTGCGCCTCGATGTGTACGGGCTCGGTGTCCTCACGTATCTACTGGTCACCGGGCAGGCGCCAGGCGCAAGCCAGAGCGAGGTCATGGCCCGCCTGGAAGCCGGTGAGAGCCTGCGCCCGAGTGCCTTGGTCGACGGACTTAACCCGGACATCGACGACCTGGTGGAGGCATCCACCGCGTACGAACCGGGCCGGCGCCTGTCCACGGTCGACGACTTCCTGGAGATGCTGGAGTACGTCGAGCAGGCATTCACCGAAAAGGACTCCGCCGGCACGGACGCAGCCGCAGCCGCAGGCACGGGCGGGGGCGCCGGGTCGGGATCGGAAACGGACGAAGATCGGGGCGAGCCGGAGAAGGACCCGCTGGAGGTCGTGGCCGGGGATGTATTGGCCGGGCGCTGGGAGGTTGTGCGTCGGCTCGGCACGGGCTCGACCTCTCGGGCGTTCCTGGTGAGGGATCTCGCGGGTGAGCCGCGGCGTAGCGGCAACCTGCCGGTGGCTGTGCTGAAGGTCGCGCTGAGCGAGGCCAAGCACGCGGTCCTGGATCGGGAGGCCCAGATCTTGGGCCGTATCCACCGGGATTCCAGCATCATCGCGCTGTACGAGCGGGAGCCGATGACTCTCGCGGGTCGTCGGGTGCTCGCTCTCGAATACGTCGGCGATAGCCGGGAGTTGAAGGACCAGGACCGTGGTGACGGGAAGGGGCCGAGGCGGCGTGAGGACACCGTCGCACGTCAGCTGCGGGACAACGGTCGCCTGGGCATGGATCAGCTGGAGGCGTACGGGAAGTACCTGTTCGGCGCGGTGGAGCACTTGGAGGCGGAGGGAATCTGGCATCGGGACCTGAAGCCGGACAACATCGCCATCCGGATCCGTCCCAACGGCACCCGACAGTTGGTGCTGATCGACTTCTCGCTCGCCGGATACCCGGCGAAGGAGATCGATGCGGGCACCGAGGGCTATCTCGACCCGTTCGTGGGAGTCATCACGCGCGGCTCGTACGACGGTCATGCCGAGCGGTACGCGCTCGCGGCGACATTGCACGAGATGGCGTCGAACGAGCTGCCCCGATGGGGTGACGGTGCTGTCACAGCCCGGCAGACCGATCCGAAGGAGTGGCCGTACCCGCAGCTCGCAGCCGACGCTTTCGAGCCGGCGGTTCGCGACGGCCTGGTCGCCTTCTTCCGCAAGGCTCTGGCGCGGGACGTGAAGGACCGGTTCTCGGACCTGAAGCCGATGGAGCGTGCCTGGCAGGCGCTCTTCCTGGATGCGCAGCGGACAACGGCTCCGAGCTCCGGGCACGGTACGGCGGAAAGTGGAGGGACCGCGCGGGAAGCCGGGCCCCAGATCGGACGGGAGGACGATGATGCCTCCGTCGAGCAGGTTCGTGACCAGCAGGCGGCCAGGGCTGACCGTACGACGCCTCTGTCCGTGGCGGGTCTGACGCTCTCCGCGCAGTCCCAGCTGTTCGCCATGGGGCTGAACACCGTCGGGGATGTACTGGATTACTCGGCGAGGAAGTTCCTCACGGCGCCTGGCATGGGCTCGCGCACCCGGGAGGAGATCCAGCGCCGGCAGAAGGAGTGGAACCTCCGACTCGGGAAAGCGGCCCCCGCACCACTCAGCGCGGAAGCCCGCAAGGCAGCCGGTCAGGAAATCACCGAGCTGGAACAGGCGGTCGCCGAATCGGTCGCCGCCAGCGGCGGAAATGTCACTGACCCGCAGTTGCTGGGCGCGCTGAGCCTGGACGCGCTGGCCGCTCGCCTGGTCCCGAAGCCATCCAGCGGCAGCGCCCGCTCCAACGCCAAGGAGCGCGAAGCGGTTCGGCTGCTACTGCGACTGCCCAACGAGACCGGCAAGCTGCCCGAGGGCCTGGCATGGGTTCGGCAGCGGGACGTCGCCGACGCGGTGGGCCTGACCGCGGGTCGTATCCCGCAGATCGTGAAGAAGGCGCGCGAGCGCTGGCACCACGACACCGCGCTCGGGCTGCTGCGCGAGGAAGTGGTGGAACTCCTTGCCGAGCGCGGTCGGGTGGCCCCGGTGATCGAGCTTGCCGACGCGCTGATCGCCCGGCGCGGCACCCAGCATGTGGAACGGCGCGACCGGCGCGCGCTCGCCCTGTCGCTGCTACGTGCGGTGGTCGAGCGAGAGAGCTACAACAACGAGTCCCCGCCGCTCTTCCGCTACTTCCATGCCCGGATGCCCAAGGGCGCCGATCCGGTGCTCGGCCTGCTCGCCCTCGATGTCCGGGAGGGCGTGGACGGCCCGGATACCCCGACGCTGCCCGCTCTGCAGGAATACGCGCTCAACCTGGGCGCACGGGCCGACCGACTCGCGGACCTGGAATCCCTGCCGACGGCCAGCACCGTCCTTACCGAGCTGGACGCGGTGCGACGGCCGCCGGGAAACCTGGGCTGGGACGAGCGGCGCACCGCCGAGATCGCGGTGGCAGCCTCGACCCGAGCCGCTCTCACCCCCCGACTGGAGATCTACCCGCGCGACCTGGACCTGGTGCGCGCGCTGAGGATCACCCAGGCCGGTGTAGTCGCCGTGCAGTCGGGCGTCGAGGAGGAGCGACTGCCGGGCCTCACGGTTGACGCCCTGCACAAGCGAGTCACGACCCGCTTCCCTGACCTGGGCACAGACCCGCTGGTGCCACGCGAGTTGCCCACGGGCAGCGCACTTGTCCGCTACCTGAAGCAGGCCGGCTTCGAGCTGAAGCTGGCGACGCGCTACGACAAGGTGCTCCGCCTCATCCCGGACCGTCCGGCTGGGGACGCGACCGCCGGCCTGACCTCGGCGAGCTGGGGAGCCTCGGCGGCCCGTCGATCCGCCCCCACCCAGTACGACGCGGACGCGGCCGTCGCTGCCGCGGTCAAGGCCGAACAGCGGCTCAGGCACTCGGGGCGACAGGACGGCTTCCGGGTCCTGACGGTGCCCCACCGGGGTGCTGAGGACGCGGTGCGGCACCTGGCGGACGAGCCGTACGGTGTGCGGCCGGTGTCATTGACCGGGCTCTTCGTGAACGAACTGCGCAGTGTGATCGGCGAGGCGGCCAGACCGACCTGGGAGACCGTCCTCAAGGCCGACGCTGCCGAACCCGGAAGCCGGGCTCACCAGCAGCTGCGCATCCGTACAGACAAGGCGTGGGGGCGCATCGAGCCGCAGCTGCGAGAGCGACTGAGGCAGGGGCAGGGACCGCTGCTCCTTACCGACACTGCGGTGCTCGCCCGGTACGACGCGTTGGACCTGCTTGTAAGGCTCGCGGAGGAAGCGCGGCAAGGTGGCAGCCCGCTGTGGCTGCTCGTTGCCCAGTCCGACCCGGCGAAAGCACCGCGGCTGGCAGGGCAGAGCGTGCCGTATCAGGCAGGGTTCGATGAGTGGATCGTCGTGCCCGATGCCTGGGTCGCGCGCAAACACCTCGCGCCGGACGCCTGACCCTCTTCCCCTCCTGACTCGGCCTTCTTCCGCCCTCTCCGATTTCTCTCCAGGAGCCGTTCCGTGATCGACCGCAAGAGCCTCCTCGCCGACCTGCAGAAGCAGGTCAAGGCGGCAGAGACCGACCTTGAGCAGCAGGTCAAAGCTGTTCCCGAGGTAGGGACGCGGCTGCGCGGTGAGTATGAACAGGCCCGGAAGCTGGGCCGTACGGCTGCGACGTGGAACGCCTGGCTCGGGGAGCGGATCACCCAGGTTGCGGTGGCCTGGGTCCTCGGCACCGTCTTCGTCCGCTTCAGCGAGGACAACAGGCTGATCGCTGAGCCGTACATCACCGCCCCGGATGTGGCTGGGCGCGAGACCGCGCAGGCGCGGTACGAGGAGTACCTGGAGAAGGACGCCGACCCGACGTACCGAGGCTGGCTGGAGACGGCGTTCGCAGAGCTGGGCGCCGGGCAGGCCGGGCGGCTGCTCTTCGACCGCGACCACAACCCGCTTTACCAGATCCCGCTTTCGCACGACGGGGCTGGCGCGCTGCTCGCGTTCTGGCGGGAGCAGCGCGCCGGCGAGGGAGAGCTCAGCGGAGACGGCGATGGCGGTGCCGGCGGCCCTGTTCTCGTACACGACTTCAGCGACCCGCTGAGCGAGGACGGCACCGAGGGATGGGACACCCGGTTCCTCGGCGACCTGTACCAGGATCTGAGCGAGGCGGCCCGCAAGACGTACGCGCTGCTGCAAACTCCGGAGTTCGTGGAGGAGTTCATCCTCGACCGGACTTTGACCCCGGCAGTGCGGGAGTTCGGCTTCGAAGAACTGAAGATGATCGATCCAACATGTGGGTCGGGGCACTTCGTGCTCGGGGCGTTCCGGCGGCTGGTGCGGATGTGGGCGTCGCAGCGACCCGAAGTCGGCCCGTACGAACGGGTGCGGGCGGCGTTGGAGTCCGTGCATGGGGTGGACCTCAACCCGTTCGCGGTTGCGGTGGCCCGCTTCCGGCTGCTGGTTGCGGCGATGGCTTCGAGCGGCATGCGGACGTTCGCAGAGGCGCGGAAGTACGAGTGGCCGGTCCAACTCGCGGTGGGTGACTCGCTGCTGCCGACGGAGCACCGGCAGGAGGGACTCTTCGGCGACGAGCAGCTGAGCCTTGGCGACAGTGTGGAATCGGGCGACGCCGAAGACCCGTACTACGCGCTGAGTACGGAGGACGTGTTCGAGTACCCGCAGATCCTGAACCGGGGCCGTTACCACGTGGTCGTGGGGAATCCTCCGTACATCACGGTCAAGGACAAAACGCTCAACGAGTTGTATCGCAAGCTGTACAGCGCGTGCGCGGGTACGTACGCGCTGTCAGTCCCATTCGCGCAGCGCTTCTTCGAGCTTGCGGTCCGGGGCGACGGAAAGTCCGGTCTCGGCTACGGCATGGTCGGCCAGATCACGGCGAACTCGTTCATGAAGAGGGAGTTCGGGGCGAAGCTGATCGAGAGCTTCTTCCGGGATCAGGTCGAACTGACGGAGGTTATCGACACCTCGGGGGCGTACATCCCGGGGCATGGGACTCCGACGGTCATCCTCGTCGGCCGCCCGCTGGATTACACGGGCGCTCGCCGGGCCACCATCCGCACCGTCCGGAGCGTCCAGGGGGAGCCAGCGGCTCCGGAGAAGGCGGAGGATGGACTCGTCTGGCGGGCTATCACCCAACAGGCCGACTCCCCGGGCTCCGAGACCGAATGGATCAGCGTTCGCGACACGCGACGTGACGACCTGTCAAAGCATCCATGGAGCCTGACAGGCGGTGCCGCACCAGACATCCTGAAGATCGTCGAAAGCACGGGAACCCGGCTGCGAACTGCGTCACAAGAACTCGGCCTGTCTATCGTTACTGGCGAGGACAACGCCTTTGGCTCGGTGAACACTGCTGCCGCCCGCCAGCGAGGTGCTAGGCCCACCGCTGTCGCTAATGGCGATGAGGTACGGGATTGGGGGCTCGCCGGCGCGACCTGGCTCACCAGCCCGTACGACCAAGATATGAAGCTTCTCGAAGGCGCAGAGAATGAGGACTTGCTGCGCTTCATGTGGCCACTGCGTCACGTACTGGAACTTCGCAAACGCTTCAGTATCACGATGCTCGACAGGGGAATTCCTTGGATTTCATGGCGTGAGGTTTACGGATCCCGCGTCAAGGCGCAGAAGTTGATCGTTTACGCAAAGGTTGCGACGCATAATCACTTCTACCTCCAGACCGGCCGGCTCCCCGTGAAGGACTCGGCCCAGGCAATCAAGCTCCGTGAGGACGCCACAACGGAGGAGCATCTGGCGCTGCTTGGGTTGCTCAACAGTTCCACGGCCGGGTTCTGGCTCAAGATGGTCAGCCATGACAAGGGTAGTCAGGGTGTGAATGAGGGCTACAAGTCGCAGGCGTGGGAGCGCTTCTACGAATTCACCGGCACCAAGCTCCAAGAATTTCCCCTCCCTGTCGACTACCCCGTCGCCCTCGCCGCTGAGCTCGAGGCCCTTGCCCAGCAGCTCTCCGCGACGACGCCCGCCGCCCTCGCCGACGATGTCACCCCCAACGCTTCCGACCTCCGCGCAGCCCAAGCCCGCTACGACTCGATTCGCGCCCGAATGATCGCCCTTCAGGACGAGCTGGACTGGCAGGTGTACTCCCTCTACGACCTGCATTCCGAGGATCTTCGCCTGTCTGACGCCTCCGCTGTTCCCGAACTCGCCCTCGGTGAGCGCGCCTTCGAGATCGTTCTGGCGCGCCAGGTCGCGGCTGGCGAGGCCAGTGGCGAGTGGTTCAAGCGGCACGGCTCGACGCCAATCACGGAGATCCCCGCGCACTGGCCCGCCGACTACCAGGCGCTCGTGCAGAGGCGAATCGACGTCATCGAGTCGAACCGCGCTATCGGCATGGTGGAGCGGCCCGAGTACAAGCGGCGCTGGGCCACCGAGGGCTGGGACGCGATGCGGCAGAAGGCGCTGAAGTCCTGGCTGCTCGACCGAGTTGAGGACCGCGCGCACTGGTTCGACGCTAGCGGCAACCCCACTGTCATCACCCTCGCCCGTCTCGCCGAAAACCTGTCCGCGGACCAGGACTTCGTGTCCGTCGCCGAGCTGTACGCGCCTCGGCAGGACCTCGCGAAGACCGTACGGGAGCTGCTGTCCGAGGAGCACGTGCCGTTCGTCTCCGCGCTGCGGTACAAGCCGTCCGGGCTCAAGAAGCGTGCCGACTGGGAGTACGTTTGGGAGAGGCAGCGTGAGGTGGACGCCGCTTCTGACGAGCCCACCAAGCGGCAGATCCGCCAGGAGACGCCCGTGCCGCCGAAGTACACCGCGGCGGACTTCCTGAAGCCGAGCTACTGGCGTGAGCGCGGCAAGCTCGATGTACCCAAGGAGCGGTTCGTGTC
Source organism: Streptomyces sp. NPDC059169 (assembly GCF_042755225.1). Taxonomy (NCBI): domain Bacteria; kingdom Bacillati; phylum Actinomycetota; class Actinomycetes; order Kitasatosporales; family Streptomycetaceae; genus Streptomyces; species Streptomyces sp. NPDC059169. Next base: position 228,821 of record NZ_JBHZCF010000014.1, read on the forward strand.
GTACGGCACGGCCAACGCACAGTCGCCAGAGCTGTACGGGTGGGCCGGCTGGGACCACTTGGAGCAGGCCCTCGCGCTCGCCTCCCATATCCAGCAGGCCGGGCTCGGCGAGGACGACCTCGTGCCCTACCTGGCTGGGCTGCTTGAGCTGCAGCCGTGGCTGGAGCAGTGGTACGGCGAGTACGACCCGGGGTTTGGTGCGTCGCCGGCTGCCGAGATCCTGGCGTTCCGGCAGCAGAAGCAGGGCGAACTCGGGCTGACCGACGACGCGCTGCGGGCCTGGCGCCCGGACGCGGCCACCCGCGGCAGCGCGAAGAAGGCAGCCGCGCCCAAGAAGCGAACGGGCGCGAAGGCCGCCGTCCAGATGTCCGTCACGGACAACGTCACCGATGCTGTCACCGGCGCAGAGTCCGACTGATCAGGGCGAGGAGCTTAAACACCATGGCATTCATGAGTAGGAACAACTCTCGCCCCGAGGACCGGCCGCTGCTGCGGGAGCTGATCGACATCCCGGAGTCGGTGTCCACCTCCGACTTCGTGCTGAAGCTGAACGAGGCGGTCACCCCCGACGGGGCTGAGGCGGCCCTGAAGGACTACGTTGTCACCGACCGGCTGCTGGGTAACTTCGACGAGGCCCTGGACCTGATCAAGTCGGCGCTCGACAGCCACTCGTCGAAAGCGGCATATCTACACGGTTCGTTCGGTTCCGGTAAGTCGCACTTCATGGCGGTGCTTTACGCGCTGCTCTCGCGAAACCAGGCCGCTCGGAACCGTAGCGAGCTCGATCCGGTGCGGGCCCGGCACTCTTGGCTCGACGCGGATGACCGCAAGTTCCTGCTGGTGCCGTACCACATGCTCGGCTCCAAGTCCTTGGAGCAGCGGGTGCTCGGCAAGTACGTGGAGCACGTACGCAAGCTGCATCCGGACTGCCCACTGCCGCAGGTCTACCGGACCGACGGGATCTTCGAGGACTTTGCCGAGCAGCGCCGCCGTAACGGCGACGACTGGGTGATCGCGCAGCTCGCCGATGCCGGCGGCCAGGAGGACGAATGGGGTGATTCTTTCACCTGGACCAGCAGCCTTCTCGACGAGGCCATGGACGCGGTGGAGGAGCACGAGAACACCAAGAGCCTCGATCTGGACAATCCCTCCACGCCGAGGGACCTGCGTGCCCGCCTCGTGCAGGACCTCACAAGAACGCTGTTCCCAGCCTTCGCGCGCAATGCTTCCGAGGACGTCAGCGGCTTCATCTCCCTCGACAGGGGGCTCAGTGTCATCGCGGCGCACGCCAAGGCGCTGGGCTACGACGGGCTCATCCTGTTCATGGACGAGCTGATCCTGTGGCTGGCCACTCTCATCCACGACCAGAAGGTGCTGGGCAGGGAATCCAGCAAGGTGACGAACTTCGTGGAGGGCGGTGACGAGCGGCGTGCCATTCCCGTGGTGTCGTTCATCGCCCGTCAGCGCGATCTGCGTGAGCTGGTCGGTGAGGAGATGTCGGGTGCCGCCGAGGCGGCAGTGCAGGACACCTTGAAGCTCAACGGCGGGCGTTACGACGAGATCGTCCTGGAAGACCGCAACCTTCCTCAGATCGCGCAGGCTCGCCTGCTCAAGCCCGTGCCGGGTGCCGAGGCGAAGGTGGACGCGGCGTTCGCCGAGGCCAAGAAGCTCGGCCCGGACGTGTGGGACACCCTGCTGGGTCACGACAAGTCCACCACCGGCGCGGACGAGGACGCTTTTAGGCGGACGTACCCGTTCCCGCCGGCGTTCATGGACACCCTGGTGCACATCTCTGCCGCGCTGCAGCGCTCCCGCACCGGCCTGAAGCTGATGAGCCAGCTGCTCGTCGACCACCGTGACGACTGGCGGCTCGGACAGCTCGTGCCGCTCGGCGACTTGTATCCGGCGATCGCAGGCGGCGGCGACAAGGCGTTCAGCGGGGAGACCAACGTCCACTTCGAGGCTGCCGACAAGCTGTACCGGGACAAGCTGCGCCCGTACCTGCTGAAGACCAACCAGGTCACCGAGGACCAGGTCGAGGCGTACCGACGCTCTCCCGAGAGCCTGGGCGACCCGCAGCTCGCGGCCCGTTGCCGCGACTTCACCGGCGACAGCCGGCTCCTGCAGACCCTCTTGCTGTCGGCGCTCGCGCCCAGCGTGCCCGCGCTCGCCGACCTCACGTTGGCGCGGCTGCACGCCCTCAACCACGGTTCCATCACCACCCGCATCGCGGGCACCGAGGTCGGCCGGCTCGAGCAGAAGGTGAAGGAGTGGGCGGCGACCTTTCCCGAGATCAAGGTCGCCGGTACCGGGCCGGGGTCGGTGGTTCGTCTGGAGCTCACCGGCGTCGACTTGGACGCCGTCCTCGCCAACGCACAGGTTCACAACAACCTGGGCAACCGGCGCGCCAAGATGCGCAGCCTGCTCAAGGACGCGCTCGGGGTTGGCGACGGGCCCGGCGGCTTTGACGCATACGACGTGCTCGACCTTGTGTGGAAGGGCACGGAACGACAGATTGAGGTGGTCTTCGGCCACGTCGCCGACGTCGACTCGCTGTCCGAGGCGACCTTGCGGCCCAGCCAGGACGACGCCTGGCGGCTCGTCGTCGATTTCCCGTACGACGAGGGCGAGTTCGGCCCGATGGACGACCTGCAGCGGCTGCGTGCCCTGCGGGAGAAGCCGGGCGGCGACTCGCGCACCCTGGCCTGGCTGCCCACACACTTGACCGACGCCTCCCGCAGTGACTTCGAGCGTCTCGTCGTCATCGACAAGGCCCTCGCCGACGAGGCTCGCTTCGACTCCGAATTCGCACGCAGCCTCAACGCTGACGACAAGGCGCGCGCGAAGAGCATGCTGCAGTCGCAGCGCAACATCCTCACCGAGCGGGTCACCCAGGCGCTGCGGCAGGCGTACGGGCTCGCGCAAAAGCAGGAAGGGGTCGTCGACCTCGGCTTCGACACCCACCTGGTAGCCCAGCAGGATGTGCCCGAGCTTCGGCTTCCGCTCGGTGCACCGCTGGACGCCGCCGCCCGCGACCTGGCTGGCAAGCTGCTTGCCCACCAGTACCCCGCCCACCCCGACCTGGACCCCGACGGCACCGGCAAGCCTGTGAAACCTGCCGAGATCAGGACCGTCTTCGAGTACGTGCGCAAGGCCGCCGAGGACCGCGACAGACAGGTTGAGGTCGATGGCAAGGACCGCAAGACCATGGCGCGGATCGCGGGCGGCCTCGGCCTCGGCACCATGCGGGAGGCGTACTACCGACAATCCACCACCTGGCCCGACCACTTCACCAGCCAGGCCCGCCGGGACGGAACCGCCGAGCCGACTCTGGTCAAGCTCTCCGACTGGAGCGAACTTCCCGAGCCGCGCGGACTGCCCGAGCCGGTTCGCCGGCTGCTCGCCGCCGCCTACGCGGAGATGACCGACCGGGTGTGGGTACGCGGCGGTGTCCCGGTCGAACCGGCGCCTGCACCGCATGAGCTGAAGCGGGACTACGCCCTGCGCGAGCAGGCTCTGCCCAGTGAGGACGACTGGACCGAGGCGCGCCGCCGGTACGAGACCGTGCTCGGGGACCGGTCGCCGCAACTGCGTCGCGGGCGGATCGTCAACCAATTCGCCGGACAGATCAAGCAGGCCGCCGCCGTGCTCGCCCAGGACGCAGGACGGCTCGTAGGGGAACTGGAGAAGCACCGTTCCTTCTTGCGCCTCGACGACGACTCGCCCCGCCTCGTCCTCGCCCGGCGGGCGCAGGAGCTGGTGAAGTCGGTGACGGAGGCCGGCATAGACGCCAAGACCGTCGTTGACCGGCTCGCACGCTTCGACCTCGGCGACTTCACCGCACACCGTTACGCCATGTCCCTCAAGGGCGCGGGGAAGGTCGCTGCCGCGCTGCAGAACACCAGCTGGGACCAGCTGGGCCTGGCCGACACCCTCGGTGTGGACGGTGCGGCGGTCCTGGAGCGGGTGCGAGCTGCCGCCGCCGGCGATCCGGGGGACTACCCCGACCTGCCGGGCGTGTTGCAGGCCAGTGGCCGGGAGGTGCTGTCCCTGCTGAGGTCCCGGCAGACTACGGCCGAGCGGCCCCAACCTCCCGCCACCCCGTCGCCGAGCTCGGACGATGTGGACCTGATCGGCGGCTCCGCTCACCCGCAGGTGCTGCCGGAGCCGGTGGCGCAGCCGGAGCTTCGCACGCCGTCTCGGTCCGTTGTCCGCTCCGGCGGTGGGCGGACCACCGCCGCGAGGGCTGCCGCCGAGTTGCAGGCGGAGATCGCGGCGCTCGCGGCCGAGAACCCCAACGCCACCGTCGAGGTCGTCTGGAAGGTTGTCGACTGATGTCCGACACCGTCACCACAGCGCCCGCGTCCGCCGGTCTCGCCCGGCTGCCGGCGGGGACCGTCCGCCAGTACCTCGCCGCCCGCAGCCGGCTCGGCGACGGCACGGTCCGCGTCCTGCTGCTGCGGGCCGATCCGGCCTGGGACGGGCCCGCCGTGCAACAGACAGCGGGCGGGCTGCGGGCGCGCGTGGCTGTCGGGCCCTCGGTATTGGCCGTACACGAGCAGATCCTGGGCCACCTCGACGCGGCAACTCCCCCCGACCCCAAGGTCCTGGTCGTCCTCACCGACCGCGAGGACACCGACCTCGACCCCGGGCTGCTCGCCCGCGTCTACGGCGGCAGGATCCGGTCCGTCGACAACTGGGAGGTCGTGCAGGAGGCGTTCGACGCACGCGACCTCGACGGGCGACTGCGCAGCGAGACCTGGGCGGCCGAAGCGCTCCTGGACGCGGCAGCCACCCGCGGCTGGCCATCGTTGGGTAAGGGAGTGCTCTCCCGAGACGAGGCACTCACCCGGCTGGCCAGGCGCCGTCTCAGGATCGGCCGTCACGACACGGATGCGCTGGGCGGGCCGGCCGCACACGACGACGGAGACCGCATCGACCCCGTCGCACTGTTCCGATGGACCCTCACCCCTGGCGGCCCCGACCTCCTGCGCGACCTGCGCGGACCGGAACGGGCCGGCTTGGCCCGCTTCCTTGCCGAACCCGAACAGGGCGGCTCCACCGGAAAGATCATCACCGCCCTGGTGAGCGCCGAACACGGGGCAGACGCAGCCGCCTACGCGGTCGTCTGCGCCGCCTTGTGGGGGCACGCGGAGGCCGACCACGACTTGTACCGGGCGCGAGGGCGCGCCGAGCGGTGGCTCGGCGAACAGCCTCCCGCCGAGGGCGACGACCTCGACAGACTCCTGGCCTCCTTCGGTTCCAGCGGCGAGGCGTTCGTCCGCAGTCTCGTCGACCGAGGCGAGCACCGGCTCGCCGACCCAGTACTGACTAGGGCCGCACAACTCGTGGCACAGTTCGGGGCACAGGCTGCCGCGACTGCCAGCCCGCTGCTCTCGGCCGGACTCGATGCCCGCTTCACTGCGGCTGGTCGTGCCCTCGCCGACGGCGGCACCGACACGATCACCGCTGCTGTCACCGCGCTCGCCGACCATGCTCTGGCCGCCGACGGCGCCACCCGGGCCCGTATCGAGCGAGTGAGGATGGCGGCGCGGTTGCGGCAGTGGCTTGCCGGCTCGCCTGAGGCCGGTATCGCCTCGGTCGCTGAGGGCACCGCCCGCCAGATCTACGAACTCGGCTGGGTAGACCGAGCCTTGGAACACCTCGAAGCGGGCGGCGACCCAGACGACGTACTCGCCGACGCGTACAGCCGAATCGGCGCGCAGGCGCGGGACAAGCGCCGCGAACTGGACCGCGCATTCTCCGAGCGGCTCGCGGTGTGGACCGCGGATGGCACCTCTCCCGGCGCCATGCTCACCGTGGAGAGCTTGCTGGACCGCGTCGTCGCACCCGTCGTGACCAGCCCCGGCCGACGGGTCCTGCTCCTGCTCGTGGATGGGATGAGCGCGGCGATAGCAGCGGAGCTTGGCGAAGAACTCCGGGGGCAGTGGGCGGAGTTCGACCCGCTGCCCGCTGCGGCCGGAGCGCCCGTCCGGCGCGGCGTGGCTGCCGCGCTGCCCACCCTCACGGCCGTATCCCGGACCTCATTGTTCGCGGGCACCCTGATGAAGGGCGACCAGAGCGACGAGAAGCGGCTCTTCCCCCAGCACTCCTGCTGGAACGGGGCACCAGCGGTCGTGTTCCATAAGGATGACTTGCGCGGCCCCGACACCGGCTCGCCCTTCTCCACTGCCCTCACCGAAGCCCTCGCCGACGAACGCACCCATGTCGCGGTCGTACTCAACACGGTCGACGATCGCCTCGGCAAGGAGCAGAAACTCGGCGACGGCGCGTGGCGGGCCAAGGAGATCGGCGGTCTGGAACCGTTGCTGCGGGCTGCCCGGGCGCATGGCATGACCGTGCTGCTTACCTCCGACCACGGCCATGTAGTCGAGCGGCGCGGTACCAAGCTCGATGCGGTCGGCGGCACGATCGGTTCGGCCCGCCACCGCACTCCTGGTGGAGCCGTTGCCCCGGCCGAGATCGAGCTGTCCGGGCCTCGGGTGGTCTGGCCGGAGCCCGGATCGCGGATCGTCGCGTTGCGGGACCACGACACCCGGTACACCGCGCTCAAGGCGGGCTACCACGGTGGTGCGACCCTCGCCGAGTTCACCATCCCGCTCCTCGCCCTGCTTCCCTTCGGCGCCGAGCCGCCGATCGGATGGCGGGAACTGGGCGACCCGACACCCTCCTGGTGGACGGAGGACGCCGAAAGCGGTGTCGTCGTCGAGGCCGGCGCCAAGAACGAAGCGGACACAGGTGCCGTGCCCGCCGCCGAGGCGAGCCCGCGCCGGAAGCAGACCAAGAAGGCCGCCCCGCCCACGCCCGAGGGCGCCATCAGCTTGTTCGGCGAGGACGAGGTGGCACCCCCCATACCGCAGGAACGCGTCGAGTCGGTGCCCGAGCCCGAGACCGCACCCTCCTCTAACCAGTCCAAAGACCCTGCTGTTGCCCTGGTCGAGCGGCTCATGGCCACCGAGCTGTATAAGGAACAGCTGGACCTGCTCGCCCGTAAGCCACGCGACAAGACCGTCCTCCCGAAGGCGCTGGTCGCGCTCGTCGAGGCCGGCACCCTGCCGATGACTGCTCTTGCCGAGCGAGCGGGCCAGCCTGCCACGCGTGCGCCCGGCTTCGCAGCGACCCTCGCCCAGCTCCTCAATTACGACGGGGCCCAGATCCTGGAGATCCTCCCTGACAACCGCACCCTTCGCCTACACCGCGCCCAGCTGATCGAGCAGTTCGGGCTGTGAACCAGCGCAGGGCGCCTGCATCGGGCGGGCCGGTCTCCCGGCCCGCCGCGTCCGCGTGCTGGATGCCCGGCGTTGGCATCGGTATCCGGCCAGGTGGGCGGCCGGATGGGAGACTGTTCGGGTGAACGCGTTTGGATCTTCAGAATCAGGGGCCGCCACCCCGGTCGGCGTCGTGCGACGGCGCGCCGTGGTGGATGCGCTGCGGCGCGGCGCTGTCCCCGAGAGCGGCCTCGACCTGCTCGCGACCGGTCTGGGCCGCTTCGAACGGGCAATCGATGAGGAACTGGACGCCGTCGCCGCCGGCGGCTCGGTGTTCAAGGCCGTGCGTGGCGAGTACGGATCCGGCAAGACCTTCTTCACCCGCTGGCTCGGCGAACGCGCCAAACGACGCACGTTCGCCGTGGCCGAAGTACAGGTGTCGGAGACCGAGACCCCGCTGCACAGGCTCGAGACCGTCTACCGGCGACTCACCGAGCGTCTGACCACCGTGAGTTTCCCGCCCAGCGCCCTGCGACCGGTCGCCGACGCCTGGTTCTACGCGCTGGAGGAGGACGCACTTGCCGACGGCGCGAGTGAGACCGAGCTGCCGCAGGCCGTGGATCGGCTTCTCACTGCCCGGCTTGCCGAGGTCTCCCGACACGCCCCCGCCTTCGCCACCGCCCTACGCGGATACAAGCAGTCTCTGGACGCCGGCGACGAGGCCACCGCCGCTGCGGTCATGGCCTGGCTCGGTGGCCAGCCACACGTTGCCGCAGCCGCCCGACGCAGCGCAGGCGTCCGCGGCGACCTCGACCACTTCGGCGCCTTCGGCTTCCTGCAGGGCCTGCTCACCGTGCTCCGAGATGCTGGGCACGCCGGACTCGTCCTCGTCCTGGACGAAGTGGAGACCCTGCAGCGGGTTCGTTCCGACGCACGCGACAAGGCACTCAACGCGCTGCGGCAGCTCATCGACGAGGTCCACTCCGGCCGCTTCCCTGGCCTGTACCTCGTCATCACCGGAACTCCCGCCTTCTACGACGGACAGCAGGGTGTACAGCGACTCGCACCACTCGCCCAGCGCCTCGCCACCGACTTCACCACCGACCCCCGCTTCGACAACCCACGAGCCGTCCAGATCCGGCTGCCCGGATTCACCGAGCAGTCACTGACCGGCCTGGGCGCCACCATCCGCAACCTGTACGCGGAAGGCTCCCAGTCCCCCGACCGGATCAAGCAGCTCGCCGACGACGCGTACCTCACCGACCTGGCACGGGCCGTGGGCGGTGGTCTCGGAGGAAGGGTCGGAGTAGCACCACGGCTGTACCTGAAGAAACTGGTCGGAGATGTGCTTGACCGGATCGACCAGTTCGCCGACTTCGACCCGCGCACGCACTACAAGCTCACGGTCTCCAGCGGCGACCTCACCGCCACCGAACGGAACTTTGCCGCGCCCGCGACGGCCGTCTCCGCGGACGACCTCGACCTCGACATCTGAAGAGCCATTCCTCGAAGTCCCGACCTTAACGACCAGCGCAGGAGCCATAGACGTGCAGGATCAGCCGCGCGGCACCGACCCGGTGGAACGCCTCGACCCGGTAGTCCTGCACCACATTGTCAACACGCTCGGGTGGCCGGATCTGCGCCCCCTGCAGAAGGCGGCCGTGCACCCGCTGATGGACGGCGAGGACGCTATCCTGCTCGCGCCGACCGCCGGCGGAAAGACGGAGGCCGCCACCTTCCCGATGCTGTCCGCAATGCGGGAGAAGCACTGGACCGGCACATCCGTCCTCTACCTGGCCCCGCTCAAGGCACTCCTGAACAACCTGGTGCACCGGGTCGACAGCTACGCCCAGTGGCTGGGCCGCCGAGCCGCGCTCTGGCATGGCGACACCCCCGAGTCCGTGCGCCGCCGCATCCGCACCGAGTCCCCCGACTTCCTGCTGACGACGCCCGAGTCCCTCGAAGCGATGCTCATCAGCGTCAAGACCGACCATACGCACATGCTGGGCCGCGTACGCGCCGTCGTCGTCGACGAGGTGCACGCCTTCGCGGGGGACGACCGCGGCTGGCACCTGCTCGCCGTACTCGAACGCCTGGAGCGACTGACCGGCCAACGGATCCAGCGCATCGGCCTCTCCGCCACAGTCGGCAACCCCGACACCCTGCTCACCTGGCTCCAGGGCGCCAGCCCCGCCGACCGCCCCGGCCGAGTCGTCGCTCCCGGCGTGACCCTGCAGGCCAGCGGGACCGCAGCAGACGCCGAGAATCTCCCGCGCCCTGCGGGAGAGGTGGAACTCGACTACGTCGGATCCCTCGCCAACGCTGCCAAGGTGATCTCCGCCCTGCACAAGGGCGAAAAACGGCTCGTCTTCTGTGACTCCCGCAAGCAGGTCGAGGAGCTCGGCGCGGCACTACGAGCGCGCGACGTCACCGTGTTCCTCTCCCATGCTTCCCTCTCCACCGACGAACGTGCCCGCTCTGAGCAGGCGTTCGCCGAAGCACGCGACTGTGTCATCGTCTCCACCTCAACCCTCGAACTCGGCATTGACGTTGGCGACCTCGACCGTGTCATCCAGATCGACTCACCCAGCACGGTGGCCTCTTTCCTGCAACGCATCGGCCGTACCGGACGCCGCACCGGCACCTCCCGCAACTGCCTGTTCCTCGCCACCCGGCCCGACGCCCTCCTCCAAGCCGCCGGCCTGCTCACCCTGTGGACCCGCGGCTGGGTCGAACCCGTCACCCCGCCCCCCTCGCCCCGCCATCTCGTCGCACAACAACTCCTCGCTGTCACCCTGCAGGAACACCGCCTCGGCGACCGCCTGTGGCCCGAACAATGGAACGGTCTGGCACCTTTCGACCGCTCCGCCGCCCCCCTCCTGTCCCACCTCGTCGAAGGCGGCTTCCTCGACAGCGACGGCGGCATGCTGTTCATCGGCACCGAAGCCGAGAAACACTTCGGCCGACGCCACTTCATGGAGCTGACCGCTTCCTTCACCGCACCTCCCGAGTTCACCGTGCTCGCCGGCCGCACTGAGATCGGCACCACCGACCCCACCGTCCTTACCGAAGAACGCCCAGGCCCGCGCCGCCTGCTCCTGGCCGGCCGCAGCTGGCAGGTCACCTTCATCGACTGGGCCCGCCGCCGCGCATTCGTCGAACCCGTTGAAGACGGCGGCATCGCCAAATGGCAGGGCAGCGAAGCCCGGGGCCTGTCCTACGCCCTCACCCGCGCTATGCGCGACGTCCTCCTCGGCACAGACCCCGACGTCCGACTCACTCGCCGAGCCACCGCCACCCTCGCCGAACTCCGCATGGACCGTGCACCCCACGAAGTACACCCGGCAGGCACCCTCCTGGTCCGCGACGCGGATGCCACCCGCTGGTGGACCTGGGCCGGCTACCGCGCCAACGCAACCCTGGCAGCCTCTCTCGGCAAGCTCTCCGACCCCGTCCAGCGCCCCACCGACACCCACGTCCGACTTCGCCAGGACCTCGCGCCCGAGGACTGGAAAACCGCCCGCGCCGAACTCCCCGACTCCCTCACCCTGCCCACCGTCGACCCGCGCGCCGTTCGTGGCCTCAAATTCTCAGCCGCCCTCCCGCCCCGACTCGCCACCACCACCCTCGCCGAACGCCTCGCCGACCTTGACAGCGCCCTCGCCGCCGCCCGGGAGTCCGTGCGCCTGGAATGGGGCGGCTAAAACCAAGATCCAGCCCCTGAGCGGTCCTAACCAAGTGCGGGATACGAACCGCCTCAACGGTCGACGCGCCTCCATAAAGGGGCTGATCCGCGGCGCGGCAGACCACGGGGCCTGTTACGCATGTCCAGTACCCGACCGTCGGCCAGAGTGCCAGTCAGACTCTGTGCCCGGGCGGCGCGAGTGGGCGCGAACACTGGCGTCGCTGGCGGAGGCTCACCTTCCAGGTGCCTCCTCTGATCGCGACAGGTGCCGTTCGGCCGGAGGTCGCCCACGCATTCGAACGCGACTAGCTTGATCCGAGCCATGTCTCCCATTCCCGGGTTCTGGCGCTCATGTTCTTCCAAGGCACGCGGTATGACTGTCGGATCCGATGGATCGTCAAGCAGGATGAGGTCGTTGACCCCAGGACACCAGGCGGAGGGAATGCTCAGGTAGCCGAGGTGGCGATCGCATCGGTAGGAGTACGCACGATCGCCTGGGCGGTACGGAAGCGTCACACCGACGATCGCCGTGGGCGGCAGGCGGCGGTAGGACGCGAACGGTTCGTCTTCGGGTCCCTTCCTGCCCTCCGTCGTGTTGCAGTTGGAGCACAGCAGCCCCCGCACGAGCCCCGTGGCGTGGTCGTGATCCACCACGCACCCAGCGGCGGATCCTCCGCACATCGCGCACTGGTCACGCTGCCATGCGATCAGCTTCCCCAACGACGGTAACTTCGGGTCCAGATCGGTCGGTGGCTTCCATCGGTGGCATGCCGGTTCGGGGGTGGGGGACACAACGTCAGGCATCCCTAATGTGTATCAGCCATCACTGACAGTCATAGTGATATCCGGGTCCCCGGTGGTCGTGACCCAATCACTGACTGACGTCCTGCTGGGCTGTCCTTGCTTTGATCTGTCCGACCGCCGGGGCCCGGTTCCCAGGGCTCCGGCCGGGCGGAGCATGACCTCATAGGAGCCTGGCAAGAGGCCCCCTGACTGTCCTGTCTGCCCTTTCCGGCCGGAGCTACCTTCGGCAAGGAAGGCATCTCCAGCATGACAGGCACAGAGGCTGCGGACACGAGGGACCAGTTCGTGGTCGGCGGGGTGGACTCGCACGCCGACACCATCCACGTCGCCGTGGTGACCGACCGGGGCGGGCACCTCGCCGACGCCCAATTCCCCACCAACGCTGCTGGATACGCCGCCGCGATCGCCTTCCTGGAGGCCCACGGCACCGTCGCCGCCGTCGGCGTGGAGGGCACGTCCTCGTACGGCTCCGGCTTCACACACGCCGCCCGGCAGGCCGGCCTGGCCGTCGTCGAGGTCAACCGGCCCGACAAGGCCGAACGGCGCAGGATCGGCAAGTCCGACCCGATCGACGCATACGCCGCGGCCCGCGCCGTCGTCTCCGGACGCGCGACCAGCGCTCCGAAGGACGGGGCCATCGTCGGGATACGCGCTCTGCAGACCGCCGCCCGCTCGGCGATCAAGGCCCGCACCGCGACGCTCAACCAGATCACGCACCTCCTGATCACCGCCCCCGACGCCATCCGCGCCAAGTACAGCGCATTGTCCGGTGACAAGCGCGTCACCACCCTTGCCCGGCTCCGGCCGGCCAGCGACCCCGCGCACTCCCCGCTCCTGACGGCCCTGCGGACGCTGGCCAAGCGGGTCCAGAGCCTGACCGAGGAACACACGGCCCTGACCGGGGAGCTCGACCAGCTGGTCACCATCCTCAACCCAGGCTTGCGTGCCGCCTATGGGGTGGGTCCGGACACCGCCGCCCAGCTGCTGATCACCGCCGGTGCGAACCCGGCCCGCCTTCGCACGGAGGCTTCCTTCGCCGCCCTGTGCGGCGCGGCACCCGTCCCCGCGTCGAGCGGGAAGACGAACCGGCACCGGCTCTCCCGGGGCGGCGACCGGGCGGCCAACGCCGCTCTCTACCGCATCGCGCTCGTGAGGATGGCCCGATGCCGGCGCACCCGCGAGTACGTCGCCCGACAGACCACCGCCGGACGCACGAAGAAGGAGATCATCCGACTGCTCAAACGCGCGATAGCCCGCGAGGTCTTCCGGCTCTTGACCACCCCGGTCCAAGTCCCCGAGATCGCGGACCTCCGTCCGGCCCGGCAGACGAAAAACATCACTCTCACCGCCGCCGCCAACCACTTCGGCGTGTGGCCCGCCGTCATCTCCAACATCGAACGCGGCCTCCGCCGCGACGACGCCTTCGCCGATGCCTACCGCCAGTGGCTCACCGCCGCTTGACCGACGATAGGAGCATCAGTGGCTTCCCCGCCTGTCTTCGCCGCTGATCACCACGACGCAGTCCAGAAGAGCCGGGCACGGAACGCATGATTGGCCCCGCGGCGCGACGTTCCTGTGCGTGTCCCGGCACAACATCGACGTCATGTGGGTCCCAAGAAACGCGGTGCCCCGCTTCATTCCCGTCGATACGGTCTTCCCACCCATCCTGGCTGTCCTGGAGGAGCAGACGTGACGCAGCCGAACGCGGAGGAACGACCGGGCATCGCCGCAGCCATCGTCGTCAACGAGGAGCGTGTGTTGATGGTGCGCCGCCGGGTCAGTGAGGGACAGCTCTCCTGGCAGTTCCCGGCCGGCGAGGTCGAGCCGGGGGAGGCACGCGAAGCCGCAGCCGTGCGGGAGACCCAGGAGGAGACCGGCTTGGACGTGGTCGCCGTGAAGCTGCTAGGCGAGCGAGTTCACCCGAAGACGGGTCGGCTGATGTCGTACACGGCCTGCGACGTGGTGGACGGTACTGCTCACGTCGCGGACACCGAGGAGCTGGCCGAGCTTGCTTGGGTGGCGCATGGCGAGATCCCGCAGTACGTGCCGTACGGACTGTTCGAGCCGGTACAGGACTGCCTTGACGCAGCACTGACTGCCTGATTGGTCCGGTCTTCGGCTGCTGCTGTGGCACGGTGTCAGGAGGAGGCGATCGGCCATGAGACGCGCGGATGCCTTCCGGGCCGGTTCCAGGCGGGGCTCCTCCGGGTGGGCGTGCGGCCCAGTGACCTTGGCGCTGCGACCCAGGCGAGTCCGTTCAGACTTCTCTCCTCACTGCTCGCCGAGGAACTCGCGGGCACCGCGGACCCTGGTGCTCAGCCGACGCCGTGTGACGTGGCTGTCGAGACGCACGTCGAGGGCTCCCGGCAGGTGCGTGTCCGCGCGCCGGCCGGCGGGCAGCCGGGAGGCGTTGAGGCCGTCACGCTGGGCGATGAGCACCCCGAGGTCGTAGCGGCTGATCGCGTCGGATCCAGCGAGGTGGAATACGCCGGCCATTTCGGACAACGCCAGCTCCCACAGGGCAGCCGTCAGGTCCTCGACATGAATGGGGCAGCGGTAGTCGTCGGTGAACAGCACGCCGTCCCGAGTACCAGCGGCCAGCTCGTGCACTGTTTGTTCGTGGGCGGATCGGCCGTTGCCGATGATCAGGGAGGTGCGGACGACGACCGCGTCAGGGTGGAGGAGCCGCACGGCGGTCTCAGCGGTGGCCTTCGCAGCCCCGTAGGGGGTGAGTGGATCGGGAGGGCAGGTCTCGTCGTAGTGGACGCGGTTCCCGGAGAACACGGCGTCGCTGGACACGTGTACGAGACGGATGCCGCGCTTCGCTGTCGCTTTGGCGATCCGGAAGGAGCCGTCGGCGGTGACCGCCCAATCGGCGTTGCCGCTGGTCGCGTTGATTACCAGGCGCGGTGTTACCGCGTCGATGACCTGGGTGAGGTGCTTGGGATCCCGGAGATCGGGGCGGCGCCATGACGCGCCAGCGGTGTCGCGAGGGCTGGAGTTAAATGTCGCGAACGTGTCACGACCTGCGGAAGTCGCCTGCCGCACCAACTCGGTCCCGAGGAAACCGCTCCCACCAATAATCAGCACCCTCATGCCGCCTACGCTAAGCGGGATCGTCACCGCCCGGGGCTGATTTGTGAGGAACTGGCCGATGGCTGTATTGGCACCGTTTCGGCCTGCCGGTGGCTGTCCTACGTTCTGCCGCATGCCGTGGATGACGTAATTCAGCGCCGGCGTTGGCGCCGTGATCGCGACCGCGTCCGCTGCGCTTCTCGAACGTTGCCGGTGGCGGCGCGCGAAGGACGACCACCTGGTTGATGTGCGCCGGGTCTTGTACACCGAGTACCTGACATGCCTTTCGCAGGCCAGGAACGCTTTCCGCGGCCTCGCTCGCAACGAGGAGCTCGACTCGACTGAGCGGCAGCACGCCGCTCGCGATAGCTTCCCCCCTGCTACGGCGTGCGCTACCAGATGTCGATCATCGTCAGCCCGGGGAGTGGTGAGCGCCTCCGAGGTGGTCTTCCGCCGCCTGCGCGACATCAGGGACCTTGCCGCCGCTGGAACGCTCGCCGGGGACCGTCGTACTCCGGAAGCCGGGTTGAATACGAAGCGGCACTTGCCCGCCTACGCGAGGCGATGCGCCGCGATCTCGGCGCCGAGCAGAGGCTTGGCTGAGAGCGGACAGGGGAAACGACGCTCACATTGCCTCCCCCCGCCCCGCGAGCTCGCGGGCGCGCGGAGACTTCCTGTACATCCATTGCCTGTGGAATATGCCTGCCTTCGCCTGCGGAACGTCGATCGGGTTCTGCATCGTGGGTCGTGGGCGGACTGTGTGCAGGGCCGGTCCTCACAAGAGATGGTGCGAAGGGAAGCTCGATGAACTGGACGCGTGAAGGGTTCGAGTCGCACGTGGGAGCGGTTGGGGTGCTGCTAGCTGACGGCAACGAGCCCAGGCCGATCTATTTCGACCTCGGCAGCGGGGGGCACTTCGAGAAGTCGACCGACTGGTGGGTGTACGACGGCACGATGCGCCGGCCCACGGCGACGACACTGCGCGGGCGGTGTGTGTGCGGATGGCGCGGTGAGGGCACCTACCCAGTCGATTGGGAGCAGGTCCGCGACGACGGCCCTGGCGGCTACGACACCTCGGGGCCCGAGCGGGACTGGGATGAGCACATGGACCAGGTCGCCGCAGTGGCATTGGCGCTGCCCGATGACCTTGCCGACCTGCTGCGGCGGCTACGTGGGTGCCTGGACGAGCTTCTCGACGACGCTCCGCTTGCCGTGGTGAAGGCAGCCGGGGAGCTGGAGGCGATCGTCACTGACACCGGCCCCGCTGCTGCATCGCTCGTCCGGAAGGCCGAGACACCGCTGTCGCGGATCGCTGAGCTGCTCGGGATGACGGAGAAGGAGGCCGAATCGCGCCTGGACCACTACTGGTACCTGGGCCTTTGACCCCTGGAACCGGATTTTTCACACGTGCGAAACGCCGGACCGGCACCCCTGCCGACGCCCCTCCCTCCGGACCCCTCGTTACGCGCCGCGCTCGCGCTCCAGGCGTTAAACGGCGTGGTGGGCCACGTGCGGTTTCTTCCCGTGCTGGGATCGTGTGCTGGGATGCCCAGAGGCTCCCGTGCTGACTCGTGGGCCGCAGCTCCGCAGGGGAGGAGGGGATGCGGGCGACTGACCCGCGCTCACGCTTTCTTCACGGCTCTGAAGCTCCTCGCGGAAACAATCCTGCACCTGCTCGACGTTGTTGAACTCCTAGCCGAGGAGGGGAAGGTGTCGGGCCTGAAGCTGTTCCACACAACGAAAAGCGCCGTGACCGAGGTCATGCCGCCCTACCTTCTTGAGTGCGTCCCGTGAGTTCGCGACTCTGGGACTGCGCGGGTGGGGCAGGGATGGTTTTCATGCTGGCTGCCTCCGATGGCTC
>NZ_JBHZCF010000015.1:0-65441 GCF_042755225.1 Streptomyces sp. NPDC059169
AACGCCCCAGCAAACACCGGAAAAGCCCCATACAAACCAAGACCCATCCCCACCCGCTGCGCACCCTGCCCCGCAAACACAAACGCAACACGACCAGGCTCCACCACCCCCGTCACCACATGAGCACCCGGAACACCACCCGCCAGACACTCCAACCCCTCGACCAACTCCCCCCGATCACCACCGACCACCACCGCCCGATGATCGAAAACCGAACGCGTAGAAACGAGCGACCACCCCACGTCCGCGAGGTCGAGGCCCGGGCGATCGGTGACGGCACGGTGCAGTCGCGCCGCCTGCTCTCGGAGCGCGGCCGGACCACGACCGGAGACCACCCACGGGGTGGGGGCGGGGCCGGTCGCAGCCTCGGACCGTTGTTCCCGCGCTTCGCGTCGCGCCGGACCCTCGGCCAGCACGACGTGGGCGTTGGTACCTCCCATACCGAACGACGACACCCCGGCGATGAGTTCACGCTCCGGACACGGCCAGTCGGACAGCTCCCGCTGCACTGCCAGCCCGAGCTCCCGGAGCGGAATGGCGGGGTTGGCGGTGTCGAAGTTGAGACTGGCGGGAAGCTCACGATGGGTCAGGCTCAGCAGCGTCTTGATGAGGCCGGTGATCCCGGCCGCGCCCTCCAGGTGCCCGACGTTGGTCTTGGCGGAACCCACTCTCAGGACGTCGTCGCCGGTTCGGCCGGCACCGAGCACCGCGCCCAGCGCGGAGGCCTCGATGGGGTCCCCAACCGGGGTACCGGTGCCGTGCAGCTCCACGTACTGCACGGCTACGGGGTCCACACCGGCCTTGGCGTACGCTTCGCGCAGCACCTGCTCCTGGGCGGCGGCGCTCGGCACGGTGAGTCCGGGCGTGGCACCGTCGTTGTTGACGGCGCTACCCCGGATCACCCCGTACACGCGGTCCCCGTCCGCGAGGGCGCGGTCGAGCGGCTTGAGCACCACGACACCGGCTCCCTCGCCCCGCACGAAGCCATTGGCCCTGGCATCGAAGGTGTAGGCGGTGCCGTCCGGCGAGAGGCCGCCGAAGCGCTCCTCGGTGACCGCGGATTCGCTGAGCAGATTCAGGTTCACACCGGCGGCGATGGCCGTGTCCGACTCTCCGCTCCGCAGGGACTCGCAGG
Organism: Streptomyces sp. NPDC059169; assembly: GCF_042755225.1. NCBI lineage: Bacteria > Bacillati > Actinomycetota > Actinomycetes > Kitasatosporales > Streptomycetaceae > Streptomyces > Streptomyces sp. NPDC059169. Next base: position 1,136 of record NZ_JBHZCF010000015.1, read on the forward strand.
CGAGGTGGACGGCGACGAGGGACGATGACTGGGCCGAATCGACGGTGAGGCTGGGGCCGTTCAGACCCAGGTAGTACGAGACGCGGTTGGCGATGACGCCCCGGTTGACGCCGGCCATGGTGTGCTGGGTGATGGCCCGGCTCCCGTGGCGATGCACGAGGCCGGCGTAGTCGTCGCGCAGGGTTCCGACGAAGACGGCGGTGCGGCTCCCCTTGAGCGAGGCGGGCAGGACCCCGGCGTCCTCAAGGGCTTCCCAGGCGAGTTCCAGCACGATGCGCTGCTGCGGGTCCATGGCTGCCGCCTCGCGCGGCGACACGCCGAAGAAGGCGGCGTCGAAGTCCGCGACGCCGTCCAGGAACCCGCCGCGGCGCATTCCCGTGCCACCGGCGTCGGGACCAGCCGGCTCCCAACGCCCTTCGGGCATGTCGGTGATGGCGCTCGCTCCTTCGCGGAGCAAGGCCCAGAAGGCGCCGGGGTCCGCCGCCTGAGGCAGCCGGCAGGACATTCCCACTACGGCGATGCCTGCATCGCGCCCGCTGCCGGGCTCGGTCACGACAGGGTTGTGTTCGACCGTCATCGCGCTCGACTGACCTTTCATCGCTGGAGCACCGAGAACTGTCCGACGTCATCACGGGAATCATGCAGACAGCTAAAATCCCGATCGACCTTACATTCAATCGCCAACGGGTCGTTCGAGCTCAGTAATGTTTCGGTACACCGCCGGTCTCGGCCGATCATGGAGCGGCGGATTACCCTCCGGTTAGCGGTGGGTGAGATGCGACCCGATAGCTTCTCAGAGACGACGGAAGTCGCGAAATACCCATGAAAAGGATCGACAAGAAAGCGGGCTCCCCGAGATGACTGCTGCCCTGGAAAACGTCGAGTTGACCGATGACGCCACCGAGATCACCGAGATTTACATGAAGGCGTTCAACAGCGGCAATCCCGACGTGGTGAACCAGCTCTACACGGACACCGCTGTTTCCGTGTGGGAGCCGGGTCATCCGATCACCGGGCAGGCGCGGAAGGACGCGCTCGCCGAGTTCCTGGCCCTCAAGCCGAAGATGACGGCGAAGCTCCGCCACTCCTACGTGGCGGGCGACGCGGCGCTGCTGGTCGTCGACTGGCAGATCGACGTGACCAACGCCGAGGGGGAAGCGGAGCACCACGAGGGCATCGGCAACGACGTCCTGCGTCTGGGTGCGGACGGCAAGTGGCGTTTCGCCATCGACCACCCGTACGGCAACTGAGCGACCCGTGATTGCCGGCACGCCGGCCCTGCCGCGACCGGATCGTGGCACGGTCGGCGTGCGTTCGTGCGGCCCCGCGTCACCGGGCTCGCCGGAGACGTTGGGGCCGGCCGGGACATGGGGGTCCGCCGGGGGCACGGATGAAGGGCGCGGCGAACAAAGGGACGGCCCCCGCCCATCGGCGGAGACCATCCCCAAGGTGGTGGCAGGTCACTGCTCCTGAGCGGAGACGTGCTGCGCGAGACCACCGTCGACCGGCAGCTTGACACCGGTGGTGAAGGTCGCGTCGGCAGCCAGGAAGAGCGCTGCCTTGGCGATCTCGTCGACCGTGCCGTGGCGCTTCATCGGGGTGATGGCGTCACCGAGGGCGTGGAAGCCCGCGCGCTCCTCGGGCGAGAGGCCCGCGGCGCCGGCGGTCGGCGTGTCGATGAAGCCCGGTTGGACGGCGTTGACACGGATGTTGCGGGGCAGCAGCTCCGACGCGAGCACCTGGGCGAAGGACCACAGGGCGGCCTTGGACGCGGAGTAGACGCCCATGCCCGGGGTGCCGGTGGTGTCGGCGATCGACGTCGTGAAGACGATCGCGCCGCCGTCGTTGATCAGCGGGGCGAGCGCCTTCACGGTGAAGAACGCGCCCTTGGTGTTGATGTCGAACTGACGGTCGTAGGCCTCCTCGGTGACCAGCTCGAGCGGACCCAGCTCCGAGACACCGGCGTTCACGAAGAGGTAGTCGATCCTGCCGGCCTGCGCCTTGACCACAGCGGCGAGGGACTCGATGTCGGACAGGACGGCGGTGTCCGACTTCACGGTGTAGCCGCCCACGCCGAGCTCGTTCGCGGCGTCCTGGAGGTTCTTCTCGCTGCGGCCCGTGACGATGGCTTCACCGCCGCCCTCGACGATGTGCTTGGCGATGGCGAGACCCATGCCGTTGCTGCCACCTGTGACAACGGCCTTCTTTCCTGCGTACTTGCTCAATTCGCACTCCTTGTGTGCCCAGCACGTCTCGCTGGGTCGACCGAGGGGGTGCCTCCGGCCGCATGTTCCCATGGCACACCACACGTCTGGAGATGCGCTCGAGGTTCGATCCAGATACCCGGGCCGTCCGCTCCCGCAGGGCTTCTACGAGCTTTCGAGAGGGCTCTGCGATCCTTGCAAAGGGATGCACCACTCGGCTGCGCGTCACGGACTGGGCTCCACCTCGGTGCAACGGAAATCCTGACAGCTGCCCGGTAAGACGCGCAAGGGAGAGGTCCGAATCAATGCGTCCACAGGTCGGAAACACGACTGGGTGAATTGCACGACAAGCCAAGGAAAGACACGCGGGGGAAATATGCGTTTCCGCATGCTGGGCCCACTGGAGGCGGTCCTCGAGGAACAGCCACTGGCGCTGGGCGGAGCCAAACAGCGGGCGACACTCGGGTTCCTGTTGCTCCGGGCCAACAAGGTGGTGGCCACCAGTCAGCTCCTGAAGGCGCTGTGGCCCGAGGACGAAACACCCAACTCGGCCCGGAAGATACTTCAGAACACCGTCTGGGGGCTCCGCCGCGTCCTGTCCGCCAACGGTGACGGCAACGGCTGTGCTCCCGACTCCCCCTGGGTGCACACCCAGCCGCCCGGCTACATGCTGAGTGTGAGACCCGACCAGATCGACCTGTTTCAGTTCCGCACCCACGTCGAGGAAGGCCGGGCCCAACTGGCGGCCGGAGCACCGGACACCGCGGCACGACGGCTCAAGGAGGCGCTGGCGCTCTGGCGGGGACCGGTGCTGTCGGACCTGGTGGAGACGGGGGTCTCCTGGCCGGAACTCGCCGCGGTCCAGGGAGCGCGACTCGACGCCCTTGAGGACTACTTCGAGGCCGAGCTCGCTCGCGGTCGGCACCAGACGGTGCTCGGGGAGCTCGAAACCCTGACGGAGACGGAGCCGTTGCGGGAGCGCGCCTGCGGGCAGCTGATGCTCGCCCTGTACCGCTGTGGCCGCCAGGCGGACGCCCTGAACGTCTACGCGCGGGTACGCAATGAGCTCGTGGAGAACCTGGGACTGGAGCCAGGCCACGACCTGCGGATGCTGCAGCAGGCCATCCTCAACCACGACCCGGCGGTGCTGCTGCCGGGCAGCACGAGCTGCGGCGAGTCGCTGATCGCGCGCACGGCCCCGCGCACGGTCGCCCTGCTCGACCGGGTGGCGGACGGTCTTCCCGCGGACCCGCTCGACATACGTTCCGTCATGATGGAATCGGAGATTCCGATATGCCCGGAGGAGTCCCGGCCGCACGCCCAGATCGAGCAGGTGACCGACACGGCCCGCCCGGTCGGCGAGACGACTGCCGTCGCGGCGGTCCGCAGGCACCTGGTCTCCGAGCGCAAGCGGCTCGGAGTCGTCCTGATGAACGCCGAACTGACGGCCTGCACCATGGAGACGCCGGCCCACGCCATCGACCGGGCACTGACCGAGATCGCAGCCGCGGTCCGCGAGGAGGTGGAGCGGTGGGACGGCACCCTCGTCGCCACGATCGGCTCGATCTCGCTGGCACTGTTCGGAGTACACCGTCAGCACTCCGACGATCCGGCCCGGGCCGTGCGTGCCGCCCTCGCCGTCCGGGACCGGCTGCAGACCCGTACCGAGGGCACGCAGTTCCGTGCGGCCATCGACATCGGTGACGTCCTCGTCCACTACCAGCCCGACGACGAGAGCGTCCCGCCGCTGGTGGCCGGTCGACTGGTGGACGGCAGCCACGGCCTGTTGGCACAGATCCCGGCGGGGGAGATCCGGGTCAGCGACACCGTCCACTGCGCCACCGAGACCGCCTTCGACTACGCGGCCACGGGCAGCGACGACACCGGCTGGAGCGTCGCCGCGGCCCGCCCGGAGCACCTGCTCCGGCACGACCTGCCGATCGTCGACCGCGAATACGAACTGGATGTGCTGTGCCGCCTGCTCGAGCTGGCCGGGCACCGCAGGTCACCGCATCTGGTCACGCTGCTGGGCGAACACGGTGTCGGCAAGACACGGCTCGTGCTGGAGCTCGGCCGGAGGGTTGCCGGACGGCCGGACGGGGCGTTGTTCCTCGCCGCGACCGTGCCGGCGGCCGGCCAGGCCGGTCCCCTGGCGGTCCAGTCCGACATACTGCGTGCGTACTGCGGAATCCTGCCCGGGGACTCACGGACGGCGATCCGTGCGAAACTCGGCGGCACGCTGCGTGACCTGACCGGGGACGAGGAGCGTGCGGGCCGCATGCTGCCGCTGCTGCTCCCGCTGGCCCTCCCACAGGGTGCGGACCCGACGGAGCCGAACGGAGAAACCCTGGGCGCCTGGCGGTCACTGCTCGCGGACGCCGCGCGGGGTCGTCCCGTGGTACTCGTCGTCGACGACCTGCACCGCGCTGATGACGCCCTGTTGGACTTCGTGGAGGAGCTCCCCAGATCGGTCGGCCGCGCGTCGCTGGTGGTGATCGCGGCGGCCGACCCGGAGCTGCGGGAACGCCGTCCGGACTGGAGCACGGGCACGTCCCACACCACCACGCTATCGCTCGCCGCCCTGTCCGACACCGCCGTAGACCAACTGCTGGACCACCTCGTCGCGGAGCCAGCGGGTGCGGAACGGGGACCTGACTGCGGGCTCCGCCGGACCTTGCAGGGTCCTCCCCGCGGGGCCGCGGACGACCGTCGCCGTCAGATACGCGAGCTGCTCCGGCTGGCCGCTCCGCGAGCGTGACGACGGGCAGGGGCGGGGGGGGGGGGGGGGAGGCGAAGTCGCCGACGTATGCGGCGTGCGAGGAGGCGACAGCGGTGAGTCCATGCGTACGCAGGGCGGCCATCTCAATGACCCGATGACCGCCCCGGCCCACCCGGGCCGAGGGGGCCGCCCCCTCCCCCCCCCCCCCGCCGGCGCGTGGGAGCCGGGCCGTACGGCCCGGGGGCGGAGAACGCCGTCGACGCTCCCTCAGCCGGCGCCGCCAGCGGTCGCGCCACCTCCCGTGAGGCGGGCCTCGTCCGCCTCGCGCAACAGCTCGGCCACGGCCCTGAGCCCGTCCTGCAACTGGTCGATCTCCCTGTCCGTGACGAACACCGAGGGCGCGAAGCGCAAGGTGTTGCCCGCGCTCGCCGTCGGAAAGGTCCGCACCCGGTGTTCGCGCAGCAGGTAGCCGGCGAGCGTGTATCCGAGCAGCCCGGACTGCGCGCCGTCACGGATCAGCTGGGAGCGGGACTCCGACTGGTCGTGGAACTCCAGTCCGAGCATCAGCCCCCGGCCACGGACGTCCTTGACGACGTCGGGGAACTCCACCCGCACCTTGTGCAGGGCGTCGGCGAGCCGTTCGCCGCGCTCCTCGGCGAGCCGGTAGGCGCGCCCGCCGTCGGCTTCCAGCATCGACAGCACCTTGAGGGCGATGGGGGTGGAGAATCCGTCCTTGGCGAAGGTCGAGCTGTGCACGAGCTCGAACTCGTTGCGGTAGACGCCCTGTCGGGCGAGCATGACGGCCGTCTTCGCCAGCCCGCCGCCCAGGCTCTTCGCAAGGACGTAGTAGTCTCCGCGCAGTCCGATGGCGGAGCTTGCGAGGAGCGTCCCGGTCCGTCCCATGCCGCTCTGGATCTCGTCGACGACGATGGGAATTCCGGCAGCCGCGCAATCGCGTTGGATTTCCTGCGCGAATTCCTCGGTCACCGGGACGATTCCGCCCTCGCCCTGGATGGGTTCCAGCAGGAGTGCCGCGATCACCGGGAATTCGTGTTCGACGACCTCGACCGTTCCGTGCCGGACGGTGAGGCCGCGCAATGCCCTCCGCTCCGCCGCGATGGTGTCCGCGAGTGCGCCCGGCTTGCCGTGGGGCACGAACCGGGCCTGCGCCGCCAGTGCGGTGAACGGGGTGCGGTACGCAGCGTTGTGGGTGAGCTGTACGCTGCCCACGAGCTTCCCGTGGAAGGACCCCTCGAGCGTCAGGAACACCGGCGGCCGCCCGCTGGCCGCCGCATTGCGCCGGTCCAACTCCGCGACCAGAGCGGCGAATCCGGTCATGCCGGCGGCCTCCGGCACACCGAGTTCACGGAAGGTCGCAGCGGGCACCACCGCGTCCCCGGAGAGTACGGCGGCGCGGGTGGCGGCGAGCTCGTCGGCGAGCTGTCCCGCGATCTCCTGGGCCCTGAGCACCCGGTCCAGCTCGGCATGCTTGACGGCGGCCTCGATGCCCTCGGCCCCGCTGTTCGCGAAAATGGCGAAGTACGGCTCGTCGCTGCCCAGTTCGCGGTGCACGATGCGGTTCAGCTCGGTCGCAACGGCGTTGGCGTCGCGGTGCCGGGAGAACTGCGCGAGCACGGGCGCCCGCCGCTCCAGGAGATCCTTCGCCAGCCCCACGATCTCGGGGTGGTTGTGGCCGAAGAACAACGAGCCGTAGCCGCCCGCCGCGTCGAACACCGCCACCTCGCCGTGCCCCGGGTCCTCGTAGTACAGCGTGTTCCCCTCGGCCCGGGTGTATTCGACGTCGAGCCCGACGGAGGAGAGAAATCCGAGGAGATACGGCTCCGCCAATTCCGGCTGCTCATCAAGAGAATTCATGCCGCCCCTATCGATGCAGAGAGATGTGTCGTCGACACTAACGGCGAGCTGCAACCGGAAACCCATAGGAGCGGTCATGGGGCGGTAATCGACCGCTCATCGACGCACGGGGTTCACGTCCTGGCGAGGGGTCCGGATCCCGTGAGCGCGCCGTGCACCAGACGTGCCACCTCCACGGTCCGGCTGTCGAGGTAGAAGTGTCCACCGGGGAATATCCGCACATCCGTCGCCGCTTCGGTGAACCGGCGCCACCCCGCGGCTTCGTCCGTGGTGACCACCGGGTCGTTGTCGCCCACGAGGACCGTGAAGGGCAGGGTGAGGCGTGGGCCTTCGGTCCAGGTGTAGGAACCGATCGCCCGGTAGTCGGCCCGTAGGGTCGGCATCACCATCGCCATGATCTCCGGATCGTCCAGGATCTCTCCGCCGGTGCCCCCGAGCCGGCGGATCGCGGCGACGACGGCCTCGTCGCTGTCCATCCGGTCGAGCGGGTTGGCCTCGGGGGTCGGTGCACCGCGCCCGGACAGGAACAGGCGGCCGGGTGCGGGGAGGGAGCGGCGGCCCAACCTCCGGGCGGTCTCGTAGGCGACGACGGCTCCCATGCTGTGCCCGAAGAAGGCGTACGGCTGGTCGAGGTGGGGGGCGATCTCCTCGGCGACCGCGTCCGCAAGGCGGTGGACGTCGTCGATGGCGCTCTCCAGCCTGCGGTCCTGACGCCCCGGGTACTGGACCGCGAGTACGTCGACGTTCGGGCTGAGCTCCCGCGCCATTGGCAGGTACGAGCTCACCGCCCCGCCGGCGTGCGGGAAGCAGTACAACCGCGGGACTCCCGCCCTGGCCGTGTCGAACCGCCGGAACCACTGACCGCTCATCTCGTGCGTCTCCCTCGTTCACCTGCCGGCCCCGGGACGGAGCCGCCCGCATCCTCCCTCATCCGGCTCGCGTCTCGGACGAGACGGTCAGGGGCACCGGACGGCGGGAGTCGTGGCCGTCCGGGGAAAGGGCGAGTTCATCGCGGGTGACGCCGTCCCGGCAGCCCGGCCCGGTCGCCCTCGCAGCGGGTCAGACCGACGCCACGCCAGTGCCCAACTCCCCGTCGATCCCCATCGGCTCGACGAACCTCAACTGGTCGCGCACCTGCTCGTGCGCCAGCATGCGCATGAGTAGTTCCCACAGCAGCGCCAGCCGGTGTGACAGGCCGATGTCCTCCGCGCCGGTGCGCACTTCGGCCTCGATTCCCGAGATGACCGAGGCGACGAGGGCCTCCGCCGCCTCCATGGACACGGCCGCGTGCAACGAACGCTGCGCGTGCGCCCGCCACAGCAGGCCGCACGCCGCGTCCACGCACCGGGCGTGGAAATCCACGAACCCGAGCCCCTTGCCGGCCTGTTCCTGCCCGATGCGCAGGGTCGCCCGCATGACGGGGTCGGTCACCAGCCCCTGTGCGACGAAGTGGGTCATGTCTATCAGCGTCTGGAGCGACGACGCGTTGGCCTGGTCCAGTTCCTTGAGCGCACGGTCCAACTGCTCGCAACCACTTTCCTGGACGGTCGCGGCGAGCTCCTCCTTCGAGGTGAAATGGAAGTACAGCGCCCCCTTCGAGACGTTCGCCCGCTGGCTGATGTCGCTCAGCCGCGCCTCGGCGTAGCCGCGTTCGTCGATCAGCTCGGCCGCAGCCGTCAGAAGGCCCCGCCGCGTACGCTCGGACCGCTCTTGCACTGTCGGATCACCATCTCTCGTCACGCTCGTGCATACCGACCGGATGTACGGATTCCCTGCACGGGCCGTAACCTATCGGATGCGTGGTGTAAATCAGAATGGGTGCGATTCCCCGTATTGGTGCCGACCGACACCGGATTGGGTGGGTCGTCGTGACGGTGCCCCCTCCAGGAGGAGGAGCCTGCTTCGTCGGTGGAGCGCCAAGGGCCGTGCTTGTCCACGCTGCTGACATGACGTCATCATGCGCCCGGCGGTACAGCTGCCAACAGATCCGCGCAGGGCAGTATTTCGACTTCTGCCACGACGGTGGGTGGCGCGGGAAACACGCCGACTGCCACAGCACTTCGGGCGTATGACGGCGGGGGTGGTCTTCCGGCAGTTCCGCTCCCGCGTCCTCTCCTCGGCACCCCGTCCCGCCCGGGTCGCCGTCAGCCGGCCCGCGGAGGGGCTGGACGATGTGGTACACCCGGCGCGCACCGCTCCTGCCGTGTGCCAGCGGCGACCCTCCGCGGACACCGTGGGGCATCGCCGCTTCTCCCTGCGGTGCCGCGCGGCTCACGGCCGCCCGCGTCACCGCTCAGCGGGGCGATGCGGCGCCCGCGCCGGTGAGGAGCACGGTCACCGTGCGCGGACGAGCGCCTCACACCGCCCCATGAGGGACGCTCGTGCCCCAGGAACCCCCGTACTCCTCCACGGCGGCGCAGTGGCAGGTCGGCCGGGGCCGCACGCGAACGGCCGGCCCGGGGCGGAGCCCCGAGCCGGCCGTGGACGCGCCCACCGGATCGGACGTCAGGCGATCTCGATGAGCAAGTCACCCGCCTCGACCTGCTGGATCTTCCCGATGGCCAGCCGGGCGACCGTCCCGGCGCACTGCGCGGTGATGGACGCCTCCATCTTCATCGCCTCGATCGTGGCGACCGTCTGGCCCGCCGACACCGGGGAGCCCTCCTCCACCTGGAGGGTGACGACGCCCGCGAACGGGGCGGGGACGTGTCGTTCGTTGCCGCGGTCGGCCTTCTCCGCTGCCTTGACCTCCGTGACGACGGACTTGTCCCGCACGGACAGCGGGCGCAGTTGTCCGTTGAGCCTGGCCAGCACCGTGCGGAAACCCCGCTCGTCGGCCTCCGAGATCGCCTCCAGCTCGATCAGCAGTGTCACGCCGGCCCCCAAGGTGACCGTGTGCTCGGTGTCCGGCTCCAAACCGTAGAAGAAGTCCTGCGTCGGCAGCACGGACGTGTCGCCGTACGCCTCGCGGTGGACGGCGAACTCCTTCGTCGGGCCGGGGAACAACAGCCGGTTCAGCGTCGCCCGCCGGTCGCGCGCCAGTCCCTCCTGGTCCTGGTCCGACAGGGTCGGGGACTCGGCTTGCGCCGGGCGGCCCTGGAGGGCGCGCGTGCGGAACGGCTCGGGCCAGCCACCGGGCGGATCGCCCAGCTCGCCACGGAGGAACCCGACCACCGAGTCGGGCACGTCGAACTTGCCCGGGTCCGACTCGAAGTCGGCGGCCTGGACACCGGCTCCGACCAGGTGCAGGGCGAGGTCGCCCACGACCTTCGAGGAGGGGGTGACCTTGACCAGCCGGCCCAGCATGCGGTCGGCGGCCGCGTAGCAGTCCTCGATCAGTTCGAACCGGTCGCCGAGACCCAGCGCGATGGCCTGCTGGCGCAGGTTCGACAGCTGGCCACCGGGGATCTCGTGGTGGTAGACGCGACCCGTCGGCGAGGCCAGACCGGACTCGAAGGGGGCGTAGACCTTGCGCACGGCCTCCCAGTAGGGCTCCAGCGCACCCACCGCGTCGAGCGAGAGTCCGGTCGTCCGCTCGGTGTGGTCGGTGGCCGCGACGAGCGCCGACAGCGACGGCTGGCTGGTGGTGCCCGCCATCGAGGCGACCGCGGCGTCCACGGCGTCGACGCCCGCGTCGATCGCGGCGATGAGCGTCGCGAGCTGCCCGCCCGCCGTGTCGTGGGTGTGGAGGTGCACCGGGAGGTCGAAACGCTCGCGCAGTGCGGTCACCAGGGTACGGGCGGCGGGCGGGCGCAGCAGGCCGGCCATGTCCTTGATGGCCAGGACGTGCGCGCCGGCCTCGACGATCTCCTCGGCGAGGCGCAGGTAGTAGTCCAGCGTGTACAGCTGTTCTGCCGGGTCCGAGAGGTCCGCGGTGTAGCAGAGGGCGACCTCGGCCAACGCAGTGCCGGTGGACCGTACGGCGTCGATGGCGGGACGCATCTGCGACACGTCGTTCAGCGCGTCGAAGATCCGGAAGATGTCCATGCCGGTCGCCGCCGCCTCGGCCACGAAGGCCTCGGTCACCTGGACCGGGTAGGGCGTGTATCCCACGGTGTTGCGCCCGCGCAGCAGCATCTGCGTGCAGATGTTGGGCACGGCCTCCCGCAGTGCCGCGAGGCGTTCCCAGGGATCCTCGGCGAGGAAGCGCAACGCCACGTCGTAGGTGGCGCCGCCCCAGCACTCCAAGCTCAACAGTTCCGGTGCCGTACGTGCGACGTGCGGGGCAACGGCGAGCAGGTCGCGCGTCCTCACCCGGGTGGCCAGCAGGGACTGGTGCGCGTCGCGGAAGGTCGTGTCCGTCACAGCGACGGCTCGCTGAGCCCGCAGTTCAGCGGCGAACGCCTCGGGACCGAGTGCCGCGAGGCGCTGGCGCGAACCCTCGGCGGGCGAGCTCCCGGGTGCCCCGTGGGGAAGCTTGGCCGCCGGGTCGATGACCTGCGGACGCGGCCCGTGCGGACGGTTGACCGTCGTTTCGGCGAGATACGTGAGCATGCGCGTTCCGCGGTCGGCCGACGGGCGCGCGTGCAGCAGTTCCGGATGCTCGTCGATGAAGCTCGTCGTGACACGGCCGTCCCGGAAGCCGGGGTGGTCGAGCACGGCACCGAGGAACGGGAGGTTGGTGGACACGCCGCGGATGCGGAACTCGGCGATCGCCCGGCGGGCCCGGCGGGCGGCGTTGGCGAAGTCGTGGCCGTGGCAGGTCAGCTTGACCAGCATCGAGTCGAAGTGGGCGGACACCTCGGCGCCGGTGTGGACGGTACCGCCGTCCAGCCGCACGCCGGGGCCGCCCGGCGAACGGTACGCGGAGATGGTGCCGGTGTCGGGGCGGAAGCCGTTCGCGGGATCCTCGGTGGTGATGCGGCACTGCAGGGCGGCGCCCGTGAGGACGATGTCGTCCTGCGCCAGGTTCAGCTCGGGGAGCGTCATGCCCGCCGCGATCCGCAGCTGCCCGATCACCAGGTCCCGTCCGGTGACCTGCTCGGTGACCGTGTGTTCCACCTGGATGCGCGGGTTCATCTCGATAAAGACGTGGTTGCCGCGTTCGTCGACCAGGAACTCCACGGTGCCCGCGTTGACGTAGCCGATGTGCCTGGCGAACGCGACGGCGTCGGCGCAGATGCGCGCGCGCAGCTCCGGATCGAGGTTGGGGGCCGGCGCGATCTCGATGACCTTCTGGTGGCGCCGCTGCAGCGAACAGTCCCGCTCGTACAGGTGGACGACGTTGCCCTGGGCGTCGGCGAGGATCTGGACCTCGATGTGGCGCGGATTGACGACGGCCTGCTCCAGGAAGACGGTGGCGTCGCCGAACGCCGACTCCGCCTCCCGCATCGCCGCGTCGACGGCCTCCCGTAGCTCGGCGGGCTCGCTCACGCGGCGCATTCCCCGCCCGCCACCGCCGGCGACGGCCTTGACGAAGACCGGGAACCCGATGGACTCGGCCGCGGTGATGAGCTCGTCCACGTCGGTGGACGGCGGGGACGACTTGAGCACGGGTACGCCGGCCTCGCGGGCCGCGGCCACCGCACGGGATTTGTTGCCCGTGAGGTGCAGGACGGAATCGGGGGGACCGACGAAGGTGATCCCGGCCTCGGCGCACGCGGCGGCGAGATCAGGGTTCTCCGAGAGGAAGCCGTAGCCGGGGTAGATCGCGTCGGCACCGGCCTTGCGTGCGGCTTTGATCACCTCGTCGACCGAGAGGTAGGCCCGCACCGGATGGCCTTTTTCGCCGATCTGGTAGGCCTCGTCCGCCTTGGCACGGTGCAGCGAGTTGCGGTCCTCGTACGGGAACACGGCCACGGTGGAGATGCCGAGTTCGAACGCCGCACGGAAGGCGCGGATCGCGATCTCGCCCCGGTTGGCGACCAATACCTTGCGGAACATCGAAGTCCCCTGTCGTGTTGCGGGCGCGCGGCCTCAAGGTGGCGATGTCATCCCGAATGCCGGGATCGGCATCCGCTGTACCCGTGGACGGTACCGATCAGTAGAGCCTGCGTCGATCTCCCACCGGCGGGAGTTACGTCACGCCGGGCCGCGTCCGAGCCGCTACGACGCCGTCCGGAGCGTGCCCCGGGGCCCCGGGTCTCCTTCCCGTCCGGCGCGACCGGTACCGGTCCGGACGTCTTCTCCCTACGCCGCGGATCGCCGCGTCCTGCTGGAGCCCCGCCACGCACCGACCGGGCGCCGGGTCCACCGCTGCGACGCCTCCGCCGGACGCACACAGGCCACTGTGCGCCGTTCGTGCCGAGGCCCGCAAGGCCGCCGCCGCGTTCACGCTGGAGGCCTCGGCGCGGTGCCGGACGGTGACGGAGACGACGAGGAGGAGAGCGCGGTCGGTGGCGGGCTGTCGGGTCCCGCCGAACGCGCCGGTGCCCCGACGCGGTGACCGGGCGGAACGCAGCAGCTCCCCGCACGCGCCCACCCGGTCCCGGCCGGAAAAGGTGGCAGGTCGCTGACCGGCGGGAGGGTCTCCGCGTGGCACGTGCAGCAGTGCGGCCGTGGTCGGCCCGCACGGTCGGCCCGGGTCACCCGGCAGCGGCCGACCCGGTGCCGGTCCCCCTGCGCCCGCGGAGGAGGGCGGAAGCACCCCGCCCCGCCCTCCTCCGCACGGGTCAACCGGTGGCGTGCGGCTGAGGAACCGTGGTGTCCTGTTGCTCCGCCGGTGCCCGGTGGTCGAAGGCGATCAGCGGATCCCCGGTGAGGGGATGCTCGGCCACGGCCGCCCGTACGCCGAACACGTCCGCCAGCAGCTCAGGAGTGATCACCTCGCGCGGCGGCCCGGAGGCGACCACCGTCCCCGCGTGCAGGACGTGCAACCGGTCGCACACCGAGGCCGCCGCGTTGAGGTCGTGCAGGGACACCAGGGTCGTTCGGCGCCGGGTTCGCAGCAGCGCCAACAGCTCGATCTGGTGGAGGATGTCGAGGTGGTTCGTCGGCTCGTCGAGCACCAGGACGTCCGGGTCCTGCGCGAAGGCGCGTGCGAGCAGCACCCGTTGGCGCTCGCCGCCCGACAGGGCGGTGAAGCGGCGTCCGGCTGCCGCGCCCATCCCGACATCGTCCAGTGCGCCGCCCACGATGTCGCGATCGGCGTCGTCGTCCCCGGCGAACGCACGCTTGTACGGGGTGCGACCCATCGCCACGACCTCGCGTACCGTCAACTCGAAGTCGGTGCCACGCTCCTGTGGGAGGGCCGCCACGTGACGTGCCGAGCGGGCGGCGGTCAGTTCGCGCATGTCCCTGCCGGCCAGCAACACCCGTCCCGCCGCGGGGCGAAGGTGCCGATAGACAGTCCGCAGGAGCGTGGACTTGCCGCTGCCGTTCGGGCCGACGAGGCCGGTGATCTCCCCCTCCGCGGCGATCAGGTGCGCCCCGGAGACAACCGTACGGCCGGCGTAGGCGACGTGCAGGTCTTCGATGTCGATCCTCAACTGCCGCTCCCCAGCCGTCGGTCCAGTAGATAGAGCAGGGCCGGCGCCCCGAGGAGGGAGGTGACCACGCCCACGGGAAGCTCCTGTGTCTGCATCGCGGTCCGGCACACGATGTCCACCACCACCATCAGCAACGCGCCGAAGAGGGCGCAGACGGGCAGCAGCCGGCGGTGGTCGCCACCGACCACCAACCTGCAGGCGTGCGGCACCATGAGCGCGACGAACGCGATCGCCCCGGAGACGGCGACCAGCACTCCCGTCAGCACGCTGGTCACGGTGAACAGTTCCCTGCGCAGCCGCGTGACGTCGACGCCGAGTCCGGCTGCGGTCTCGTCCCCCATCAGTAGGGCGTTGAGACCGCGGCCGCGGGCCTGGAGCCACAGCAGGGCCGCGGGCACCGCGGCGGCGGGCACGGCCAGCATCGGCCAACTCGCGCCGCTCAGGCTGCCCATGAGCCAGAACAGGACGCTGTGCGTCTGCTGTTCGTCGCCGGTCTGCAGCACCAGGTAGCTGGTGAACCCGGACAGGAACTGCCCGATCGCGACGCCGGCTAGGACCAGGCGCAGCGGTGCGAACCCCCCGCCGCGCCGGGCGACCGTCCACACCAGGGCGAATGTTGCCAGGGCGCCGAGGAAGGCCGCACCGGAGAGCCCCAGGCCCAGCGCTCCGCCCGCTCCGATGCCCAGCACGATGGCGGCGACGGCTCCGAGCGAAGCCCCGTTGGAGATGCCCAACAGGTAGGGATCGGCGAGCGGGTTGCGCACCAGGGCCTGGACGGCCGTTCCCACCAGACCGAGTCCGGCGCCGACAAGTGCGGCGAGCAGGGCGCGGGGCACCCGCAGTTGCCACACGATCAGGTCGTCCGTTCCGGGCCTCGGCGCCCCGCCGGCCACGCGTCTGGCCACGACGCCCCACACCTCGGCGGGCGGGATGGACGTCGAGCCCCAGGAGACCGCCGCGGTCAGGGCCGCCAACAACGCCACTGCGAGGATGGCCGCGAGCACCCCGGCGGGCATGTTCCGCTCCTTGTCGGGGGAGCCCGATGGCGCGCGGGACGGGGAAAGGGAGTCCAGCACCGTCACTTGACCTTGTCCGGGTGGATGGTCCTGGCGATCTCCGCGACCGCGGCGGCGTTGTCCACGCCCGCGATGGTGGTCCGCTCCGAGCCGATGCGCAGGAAGTGCCCCTCCTGCACGGCCTTCAGCCCCTTGGTGGCCGGGTTGCTCTCCAACCACTTCCGTGCCTCGTCGAACGCCTTCTCGTTGGCCGCGTCGTCGCCCCGGTTGCGCACACCGAGCTGGATCCAGTCCGGGTTCTTCGCCACCACCTCCTCCCAGCTCACCTGCTTGAAGTCGCCCTCGCAGTCCGCGAAGACGTTGCGGGCACCGGCCAAGGTGATCACGGCGTTGGCGACCTGCCGGTTGCAGACGGCCATGGGTTGCTTCGTCCCCGCGTCGTAGTCGAAGAGGAAGTACGTCGGGCGTGCGTTCTCCCCGATCCCGGCGATCCCCTTCCGGACGGCATCCACCTGCTGCTTCATACCGGCGACGAGCTCCATCGCCTTCGCTCGCGTGCCGGTCACGGCGCCGAGTGAGGTGATGTCCTCCTCGACGGCGGACAGATCCGTTACGGGTCCCTTGCCCATCGGGGCGCACGCGGTGGACTTCAGATAGACGTGCTTGATCCCGGCGGCCTTGAACTCCTCCGGGGACGGCGCGTCGCCCATCCCGCCGCCCATGCCACCCATGCCCCCCATGGAGGCGAAGGTGTCGATGTACAGGTCGGCACCCGAACCGAGGAGCTTCTCCTTGGGGATGACCGTCTGGCCGAGCACCTCGACCTTCTGTGCCTCGGCATCCAGCCCTTCGGGCAGCGTGCCCTTGCCGGGTGGGAAGCCCGTGCCCACGACCCTGTCCCCCGCGCCCAGGCGGAGCAGGAGCTCCAGGCTCGAAGCGTTGCTGGTGACGATCTTCTCGGGGGCCGCGGAGAAGGTGGTCTTGGCACCCGCACAGTCGGTGACGGCCACCGGGTAGCCACTACCCGCGGCGGCCTTCTCCCCACTGTTGTCCTGTGTGCCCTTCCCTCCGCCGCAGCCCGCCGTGAGGAAGCCGAGCACCGCGGCCGCCGCAGCGCACCACACACGAGAACGCATAGAAACTCTCCAGGATCCGTTCGGTTCGCGGGGGAACTCCGTCACCCCGGTCCACTAGTCGGCGTACGCGCGCCGCGAGTTCCCCGGCGGGGGCGGGTTCCTTTCCGAACGGCAGGGGGGAAGCGCACGGGCGAGGGGTCGAAGGGTGCCCGGCTGTTCTTTCGGGACGCCGGGGCGCACGCGGGTCCTTCCGCACCGACCGCTCCGGATCGGTGCGGCCTGTCGGTGGCAGTGGCTACCGTGGTCGCCATGATCGACGCCGAGGACATCCGCCGCATCGCCCTGTCGTTCCCCGAAACGGTGGAGAAGGAGGCCTGGGACATTCCCACCTTCCGCGTGGCCGGGAAGATGTACATCACGATCCCCGACGACCAGACGTCGTTCGCGGTGCGCTGCCCGAAGCACGAGCGCGCCGAGCTGATCGCCGCCGAGCCGGAGAAGTTCTGGGTACCGTCGCACGAGGCAGGTTCGGCCTGGGTCCGGGTGCGGCTCGCCGCGTTGGAGGACCTGGAGGAGCTGCGCGACATCCTCGTCGACTCCTGGAGACAGGCGGCGCCGGACCGGCTGGCCGAGCAGCACCCCGAACTGCGCCCGGGCACGGACGTCGCCGGGTGAGGACCTCCGGCACCCTGACCGAACGTGCGGCACCAGCAACGGGCGCGGCGTGCCGCGCTCCCCGGCCCGTCAACGTGCACGGCCCAAGCCCCGGTCCGCGTCGGACCCTTCGAGCATGAGGGTGACCTCCTCCAGACGTCGGAAGCGGCCGTCGGTCGCCAACTCGGCGAACACGTACACCTCCATGCGCACGGTGGATCCGTCCTTCTTCGTGACGCGGACGGTGTGGCGGTCGGCATAGCGGAGCCCGTCGTACAACTCGTCGTGCACCTCGACGGTGCCTTCCGCGATGACCGTGCGGAGGTGGGCGATGTGCTCGAGGAAACCGTCGCGGTCGTCCCACTCGCCGTTCGTCCGCTGACGGTAGTCGGGGGCGAAGTGCCGGTCGGCCGCCTCGTGGAGGTCGAGTGCGGGATTGAAGACGAGGTCCTTCAGGGCGGTGGCGATGTCCGTGCGGTTCATGGTGCGGTCCTTTCCACTCTCGCAAAATGCGTGCGCTTCGCACGCTTCTTCCGAACTGTAGCGCATATGCGTGCGCGGCGCACGCTAGTCTGGGGAGATGACGAACGACGTGGGAAACGAGATCGCCGACGCCCTGGCCGTGCTCCTCAAGCGCAGCACCCGCCTGAAGCTGTACCGCGCGCTGACGACCGGTCTCGGCGAAGCGGTGGACGAGCTGACCTATCCGGTCCTCAGCGGACTGGCCAGGAGCGGGCCCTGCAGTGCCGCCGGCCTCGCCCTCGACGTGGGACTCGACCGCTCCGGTGTCACTCGCCGCGCCTCACGGCTGGAGGAGGCCGGGCTGGTTCGGCGCGAGCCGGACCCCTTGGATCGGCGCGCGACGCTGCTCGCCCTCACGGACGACGGCCGACGGACGGTGGGAATCCTGCGCAAACGCCTCTCCGCCCACATCGAGACCAGTCTCGCCAGCTGGCCGGCCGACGAAGCAGCGACCTTCGCGCGCCACCTCCAGCGCTTCGTGGCCGAGGGGCCGTTCGCCTAGAGCGTCGCCCCGCATGCCGGACGGCCGCCGACCCGGTACGCCGTCGGCCGACGCACCGGCACACCGCAACGCAGTCGTGTCGACACCGAACGGTTCTCCGGGGAAGTACGTCCCCGATCCGCGCTCCGCAGGCCGCCGGGGAACCCGGGGCGAGTGGACCCGGCTCGTCACCGAGGCCCTGGACCGGTTCCACGACCCGAGCCGATCACCACGTCTGCGACGATCCCCATGTGGACTACCCGAACGACCAAGCACCCGGTGCACCCGTCCGCTCCGGCATTCCCGAGCACGGGCGCATCCCGAAGTACTACGCGGTCAAGGCACGGATCGCCGCACTGATGGAGGAGCTGGGCCACGGCAGCGCCATCCCCACCGAGCGCGACCTGGCCGAGCGGTACGACGTCGCCCGCGAGACCGTGCGCCAGGCCGTACGGGAACTCGTACTGGAGGGACGGCTCAGAAGGCAGGGTCGGGGCACCGTCGTCGCGGAGCCCAAGCTCGAGCAGCCGCTGTCCCTCGCCAGCTACACCGAGGGCGTACGGCGGCAGGGACGAGCCCCCGGCCGTACGCTCGTCTCCCTCGACCGCTTCCCCTGCCCCGCCGCCCTCGCCGCCGAGACCGGCCTCACCGTCGGCGAACCGGTCTGGCACCTGGAGCGCGTACTGCTCGCCGACGACGAGCGGGTCGGCCTGGAGAGCACCTACGTCGCCGTGGCCCGGGTGCCGCGACTGGACACCGCGTTCGCCCCGGACTCTTCCTTCTACGCCTACCTGCAGGCTCAGGGCATCAGCTTCGGCGACGCCGACGAGCGCATCGAAACCGTGCTCGCCACCCCTCGCGAGGCGCTGCTCATCGGGACCCCGCCGGCGCTTCCGATGCTGCTCGTCCACCGGGTGTCGAGGGACATCGAGGGGCGTCCGCTGGAGCGGGTTCGGAGCCTCTACCGAGGAGACCGGTATGCGTTCACCGTGCATCTGCGTGGCTGAGGTCCGCCGCCTCCCATGAACAGCGGACATCACGAAACGATAACAGGTCCAGCCCAAACGTGATGGTCCGTTCACACTCTCGTTGTCATCCGACCCCCTCCGGTTACCGAGCACCGAGGAGCGTGTGGAGCGTGAGAGTGACCATCGTCGGAGCAGGCGTCATCGGAACCATGCACGCCTGGCACGCAGTGGAACGCGGCCACGAGGTCGTGCAGATCGAGCGCGAGACCGAGGCTCGCGGTGCCTCGCTGCGCAACTTCGGGCAGATCTGGGTCAGCGGGCGGGCAGGCGGTGAGGAGCTCGACACCGCCCTGCGGGCAAGGGAGTTGTGGGAGGAGATCGGTGGCCGGGTGCCCGCGCTGGGCTTCCGTGCCAACGGCTCCCTCACCCCGGTCCGCGGTGAACTCGAACTCGCCGTCGCCGAGGCGGCGATAGCACGCGAGGACGCCTCCGCCCGGGGCCGCAGGCTGCTCACCGCCACCGAGGCACGAGCCCTCAACCCCGCGCTCCGCGGCACCTTCGACGCAGCCCTCTACTGCGAGCGTGACGCCGCCGTCGAACCGCGCACCGCCCAGTTCGCCCTCCGCACCGAACTCCTCAAGTCGCCGCACTACACCTTTCTGCCGGGCCGCGAGGTCCGCGAGGTGATCGGCGGGGGCACCGTCCGCGACGACCACGGAGACGTGCACCGCGGCGACGCCGTCGTGCTGTGCACGGGCGCCTGGCTCGGCGGGCTGGTGCGGGAGCTCGCCGGCGGCGAGCTGCCCGTGCGCCGGGTGCGGCTGCAGATGATGCAGACCGACCCGCTCGGCGAACCGCTCACCACCTCGGTCGCCGACGCGGACAGCTTCCGCTACTACCCCGCGTACGCCTCGGGGGCGCTGGACGAGCTCGCCGCCCGGCAGCCACAGCCGGAGACCGCGGCCGCGCACCGCATGCAACTGCTCATGGTGCAGCGCGCCGACGGCGGCCTGACGATCGGTGACACCCACGAGTACGAGCACCCCTTCGCCTTCGACACCGTCGAGGAGCCCTACGAGCACCTCTCCCGGGTCGTGGAGTCCCTGCTCGGACGCCCGCTGCCGAGAATCCGGCGCCGATGGGCCGGGGTGTACGCACAGTGCACCGAGCCCGGCCGGGTGGTGCACCGACAACAGGTCCGCGAGGGGGTGTGGCTGGTCACCGGGCCCGGTGGGCGCGGCATGACCTGCGCCCCCGCGATAGCCGAGACGACCGCGAACGAACTGGGCTGGTGAACGAGTTGACCACACGAAACACCGACATCCGGCTCGTCGTCCTGGATATGGCCGGCACCACCGTCGCCGACGGCGGGCTGGTCGAACGGGCCTTCGAGGTCGCGGCAGGGGAGATGGGCGTGGTGCCCGGCTCGGCCGACCACGCGGAGAAGCTCGCCTACGTCCGGTCCACGATGGGCGAGTCCAAGATCTCCGTCTTCCGGCACCTGTTCGGCGCCGAGGCACTCGCCCGGCGAGCCAACACCGCCTTCGAGACCGCGTACGGCGAACTCGTCGACGGCGGCCGGATCACCTCGGTCCCCGGCGCGCGCGGGGCGATCGAAGAGCTCGGCGCCGACGGCCGCACCGTCGTCCTGACCACCGGCTTCGCCCGCACCACCCAGGAAGCGATCCTCGACGCGCTCGGCTGGCGGGACCTCGTTCCGCTGACCCTGTGCCCTGCGGACGCCGGCGGCCGTGGACGGCCCTACCCGGACATGGTCCTCGAGGCCTTCCTCCGAACCAGGGCGGCCGACGACGTACGCCAGGTCGCGGTCGTCGGCGACACCTCCTACGACGTGCTGAGCGGCCGACGGGCCGGTGCGCGGGTGGTGGCCGGCGTCCGCACCGGCGCGCACGGGGACCCGGAATTCCGGGAGGCAGGCGCAACGCACGTCCTCGACTCGGTCGCCGCACTGCCCGCCCTGTTGTTCCACGAGGGACGCTGAGACGGGGATCCGCTTCGCCGCCGTCACGGTCGCCCACGACTCCGACGTCGTCCTCGACTCCCTCCCTCGACCTCATCGTCGAGCCGGGAGAGGTGATGGCGCTGCTGTGGCCGTCAGGATCCGGCAAAACCACCGCGCATGCCCGACGTGTCGATCCTGTACGTCACGCACGACCAGCTGATGGGCGGCGTGCACGTCTTCGAACCGGACTGGAACGACATCAACGAGAACCTCGCTTCCTCCATCGAGGATGGGAAGTCGGCCACCGGGAGCTAACCGCTGCCGCAGCCTTCCGTGACGTACAACGCCCCCGGCTCACCGAGGGCGTGTTGCCGTACCCCTCCGCGCGACCACCCACCCTTGGGGCGGGCCTTCCCGTGCCGCACGGCCCGGCGTGCACCCCGTCCCCGCGGTCACCGTCCCCCGTACGTCCCACACCGCTCACGGTGATCAGCGGCACGACCCGTGCAGCGCCTCCTGTCAGTCCCGCACGAGGCAGAAGGGGTGACCTGCCGGATCTGCAAAGACGCGCCAACTCCGCTTTCCGTCACCCGCATCGAGGAGCACGCCGCCCCGTTCGAGGACTTCTACCTGGGCTTGGTCCAGGTCCTCGACCCCCAGGTCGAGGTGGAATTGCTGGGGCCGGGCGGGATCCGGCCACCGCGGCGGCCGATGGTCTTCCACCCGCTGGAAGGCCAGCACGAACCCACTGTCGGCGTGGAGCGTCGCCCAGCCGTCGCCGAGCGACCACCGCGGATCCGGCCGGTTCACCACGCCGCCGAGAAGCGACTGGTAGAACAGGGACAGCTCGACGACATCGGCGCAGTCCAACACGACACACTGCAGCTTGGCAATCATGCAGGTCAGCGTAGAACATCACAGCGCACCGGACTCGAGCGTGCCCGGTCACGATCGCCGACGGGAGTACCAGAGGCGTCTGTCGTGTCGGGCCGCGCGACGCCTTCGCGCAGGAGGACCGGGGGACGCGTTCCGCACGCGGAGAACGCGGGCGAGCGGTTCGTGCTGGCCAGACGGACATCGGGGGCTTCCACGATCTCGCGCCCCGTCGCTGCGGCTGGTCCGGTCGCTTTGCGGGGATGTGGACGCAGCTACAGGCTGGTGGACGGTCACCCGTTCATGATGGCCTGGAAAGCCACCATACACGGCACGCAGTGCCGGTCCGTGTGCAGCTTTGCCGTATCGGCAGAGGAATTCCTCGCCTGCCCACACAGGGCGACGGGTGCGCCTGGATCCACGACGTGCCACACCAGGTGCCCGTCCGCCTCGGCCTTCCCCATCCACATCTCGTACATGGTGGCCAGCTTCCGGGATCGACGACGACGACGATGTCCATCGGACCACTTCGTCACCACGGCGGCCTGTTCAGTCCGCCATAGGAGTGACGGGAGGGACAGAACCGGGCCTCGCGCGCGAGATCGGGAAGGTCGCCGCCAGGTCGTCATCCGGTCCACGAACCCTCCCGTACGCGGCAACACCCTGACCTCACGACGCCCTCGGCAGCGAGCGGGCACAGACAGCACGGCCTCCCTTCCGCCTGACGCGTCGCTGCTGATCCGGTCGATCCGCCGAGGGCCTCCGCGCGGCAGTGCTGCGCGCTGCGGGCAGCCGAGCCGTTCGCAGACGCAGCAGCCCGGGGCAGATCGAAGTGGCGACGGACGCACTGTCGAGGTCCAGCCCGTCGGCGTACACGAGCCGACGGGCAAGGGCTGGGCGGCTCGAGGCACTCGCGCTCGTCGCTCCACGTGCCGACACCGACGTACTCGCCGCGCTGGCTCCCGATGTCATCCTCACCCAGGACCTTGCGCCGTCCGTACACGGCGGTGGGCGGTGTCCCGGCTCAGCGCGTCCTGAAGGCGGGGCACGGGTGCTCATTCCGGAACCGCGGCCCCTGGGATGACGTGCTGGGCTGCCTGCTGCGCATGGGCTGGTTGCTGGGTGGGGAACGGCACGCGAGCGAGCCGCACGCGGAGCTCGCGGCTCGGCTGACGGCAGTTCGCGCACGCGCGAAGGGGCTGGCTCGTCCGCAGGTGGTGGCCATAGGAGCCAGAGGTCCACGACGGCGGGCGTCCTGCGGTGCGGCAGGGAAACTGCGAACCATCGTCCAGAACGTCGAGCCAGACCCATCGGACGGTGGGCGGTGCGGGTGCCCTCCGATGGTTGCCGGGGCGTGCCGCTCGGGCCGGCAGGACCCGCGGCCCTCGCTGGCCACCGTCCCGGCAGCCAGCGGCCGTCCGAGCGAACGCGTCGGGTGACGAACTCCGGACCCGGGCCGGCTCGGAGCTCCACGGCCCGCGCGAAGGGTAGCGCGCCCCGCCCCCGGCGGTGTGCCAGGGGCGGGGCTGTGCGGGTTCGCCGTGTGTTGCGGTGTGGTGTGGATGGTCGACGGGCTCGCCCGGCGCTTCTCTTCGGTGTGGGTGTCAGCCGAAGCAGTTCGGGACGGCGTTGGTGCTTCCCTGGCAGTTGGTGGGGACGTTGTCGATGATCTTGATCTTGCCGTAGGTGGTGATGGTGCCGTCGTTGTCGATGCCGCCCGGCTCCTCGTCGGAGGTGTTGTCGGTGACCTTGACGTCGGTCAGCCTCATCTCGGAATTGCCGCCGTTGTAGATGCCGCCGCCACTGTAGCCGTTGCCGGGGGCCTGGTTGCCGCTGATCACCGTGCGGCGGATGGCGGCGACGCCACCCTGGGCGTAGTTGGTGTAGATGCCGCCGCCGTCGTCAGCGAGGGATGTGTTGCCGTAGATCTTGCTGTCCTCGATGACCGTCTCGTCGTCGTCGAGGTAGAGGCCACCGGTGTAGTAGCCGGTGTTGTAGGCGACCGTACTCTTGCGGACGTGCAGTGAACCGTCGTCCTGGTAGATGGCGCCGCCGTACTCGGCGCTGTTGTTGTACTTGAAGGCGCTCTTCTCGATGTCCGTGAGACCTTGGTACTGGTAGACGGCGCCGCCGTAGTCCTCGGCGTAGTTGTAGCTGAAGAGGCTCTTGCGGACGGTGGTGGTGCCGTACTCGTTCGTGATGCCGCCGCCGTAGTAGTAGGCCTTGTTGTTGGTGAACTTGGAGGTTTCGACCTCCAGCTTGCCGTAGTAGTTGTAGATGGCGCCGCCGTAGTAGCCGGAGTTGCCGCTGAGGGTGCTGTTGCGGACGTTGGTGATGCCTTCGTTGTAGATGGCGCCGGCGTCGTCGCTGCCCGTGTTGTCGACGGTGTTGTTGTGGAGGGTGACGCAGTCGAGGTCGAGGCGTCCGGCGGGGGTGACGTTGATGGCTCCCCCGTCCTCGTTGGCGGCGGCTTTGCCGCGGGTGAGGGTGAGGTGACGGAGCTTGAGGTCACCGCCGGCCCCAACTTGGAAGATGCGGAACTGGTCGGCATTGGCCGCGCGGGCGATGGTGGCACCATTGCCCTCGATGGTGATGGGCTGGATGATCTCAGGGAGACCGTTACCGTCCTGGTTTGCGGTGAGGGTGTAGGTGCACTTCTCCGCCAGGGTCAGTGTTCCCCCGCCATCACTGTTGGCCTGGGTGATCGCCGAGATCAGATCGTTGGGGTCACAGTCGACCAACCTCGCCCTACCGTGAGCTCCGCCCGAGTCGTCATGACCATCCCGCCCCTCCCAGCCCTCGCCCCCGCGGCCGGATCCTTCACGGTGACCACCCTGCCCGTCACCACCACCCCCACGACCGCTCTCACGACCGCTGCCACCGTCACCATCGCGGGTGCTTTTCCCGGGACCGTTCTGCTCGTCGTGATCGCTGGAGTTGTCGGAGCGCTTCTGCGCATCCGCAGCACCTCCGTCCGACTTGCCACCCTCGCGTTTACCGGCGTCCGCGGCGCCCCCTCCGTTCCCCGCCTCGTGGCCGTCGGAGTAGTCGTCACTGTCGTCGCTGCCGTTCCCGTCGGGGTTTCCGGCACGTTCGGACCAGTAGTCCCCGTCCTCATCCTCAGAATCCTCGGCGCTTCCACCACGAGTGGTGGCCTTCTTGACGACTGCGGGTTGGGCCCCGCCCTTGCCCTGGTCCGCCACCGCGGACGCATTCGCCTGTGCCTTCCCATCGTCGGTGACGGCAACCAACGTCGTCGTAGCAGTGATGGTCGCAAAACCCGCGGCCGCCAGCACCGCCACCTTCCAGTGCCGACTCAACGTTCCCGACCGCGTGCGATCGGAGGCACCTGAACCCCGGGATCCAAACATCCGACACGCTCTCCTTCTCTGTGATGAACCGTCACATCACCCCAACTAAGGGGGGAAAACAGACATATCGAACCATACGGAAAGCAGACAAACAGATCGCCTCGCACACATCGACGTGTCGATCCCACCCGAACACCCCCAACCACCGACACCCAACCCACAAACCCCGCACAAGCACCCGCGACATGCCCACCACAACGCCGATAGACAGTCGCAGCCGACACACCCGCAGCCCGACGGGCACACTCGGACCGGATGAGGCCTACCCGACAAGCCGCAAGACGAGCACCGGAACAGAACCCAGGCACACGCCCACGCGAGGGCGAACAACGCACACCACGCAGACCCGCCGGGACCGCCGGGCACAAGAACCCGCCCCCGGCGGAACGCCGGGGGCGGATCTCAGGCATCACCGTCGACGCCTCTGACTGATTCGCGTGCTCGTCGAGTGCGCCTTCGGTAGGGGGTGTCAGCCGAAGCAGTTCGGGACGGAGTTGGTGCTTCCCTGGCAGTTGGTGGGGACGTTGTCGATGATCTTGATCTTTCCGTAGGTGGTGACGGTGCCGTCGTTCTGCACACCGCCCGCCTCCTCGTCCGAGGTGTTGTCGGTGATCTTCACGTCGGTGAGGGTGACCTCGGCGTCGGAGTCGATTTCGATGCCGCCGCCACTGTAGCCGTTGCCGGGGGCCTGGTTGCCGCTGATCACCGTGCGGCGGATATGGGCCTCGGCGTCGTCGTTGTTGATGCCGCCGCCGTCGTCGCTGAGGGAGGTGTTGCCGTAGATCTTGCTGTCCTCGATGACCGCCTCATCGCCATCCAGGTAGAAGGCGCCGCCGTAGTAGCCGGTGTTGTAGGCGAAGGTACTCTTGCGGACCTGGACAGATTCGTTCTCGTGGTAGACGGCGCCGCCGTACCCGGCGCTGTAGTTGTACTTGAAGGCGCTCTTCTCGATGTCCGTGAGACCGTCGTACTGATAGACGGCGCCGCCGTAGTCATCGCCGTAGTTGTAGCTGAACAGGCTCTTGCGGACGGTGCTGGTGCCGTACTCGTTCATGATGCCGCCGCCACCGTAGTAGGCCTTGTTGTTGGTGAACTTGGAGGTTTCGACCTCCAACTTGCCGTAGTAGTTGTAGATCGCACCGCCGTAGTAGCCGGAGTTACCACTGAGGGTGCTGTTGCGGACGGTGGTGATCCCTTCGTTGTAGATAGCACCGGCACTGTCGCTATCCGTGTTGTTGACGGTGTTGTTGTGGAGGGTGACGCAGTCCAGGTCCAGGCGTCCGGCGGGGGTGACATGGATGGCACCCCCGTCCTCGTTGACGACGGCTTTGCCGCGGGTGAGGGTGAGGTGGCGAAGCTTGAGGTCACCGCCGACCCCGACCTCGAACAAGCGGAACTGGTCGGCATTGGCCGCACGGGCGATGGTGGCACCGTTGCCGTCGATGGTGATGGGCTGGATGATCTCGGGAAGACCGTTGCCGTCCTGGTTCGCGGTGAGGGTGTAGGTGCACTTCTCCGCGAGGGTGAGTGTTCCTCCGCCGTCACTGTTGGCCTGGGTGATCGCCGAGATCAGGTCGTTGGGGTCACAGTCGACCAACCTCGCCCTACCATGGCCGTCGCCCGAGTTGTCATGACCGTCCCGCCCCTCCCAGCCCTCGCCCCCGCGGCCGGATCCTTCGCGATGGCCACCCTGCCCGTCACCACCACGACCGCTCCCACGGCCACTGTCACCGCCACCATCACGGGCGCCTTTCCCAGGGCCGTTCTGCTCGTCGTGACCGCTGGAGTTGCCGGAGCGCTTCTGCGCATCCGCAGCACCTCCGTCCGACTTGCCACCGTCACGCTTGCCGGAGTCCGCAGCGCCCCCTCCGTTCCCCGCCTCGTGGCCGTCGGAGTAGTCGTCACTGTCGTCGCTGTCGGGGTTTCCGGCACGTTCAGACCAGTAGTCCCCGTCCTCATCCTCCGAATCCTCGGGGCCTCCACCACGAGTGGTGGCCGTCTTGGCGACTGCGGGTTGGGCCCCATCCTTGCCCTGGTCCGCCACCGCAGAGGCATTCGCCTGCGCCTTCCCATCATCAGTGACGGCAACCAACGTCGTCGTAGCAGTGATGGTCGCAAAACCCGCGGCCGCCAGCACCGCCACCTTCCAGTGCCGACTCAACGTTCCCGACCGCGCGCGATCGGAGGCACCTGCACCCCGAGATCCAAACATCCGACACGCTCTCCTTCTCTGTGATGAACCGTCACATCACCCCAACCAAGGGGAGAAAACAGACATATCGAACCATACGGAAAGCAGACAAACAGATCACCTCGCACACATCGGAGTGTCGACCCCACCCGAACGCACCCAACCACCGACACCCAACACACAAACCCGCACAGGCACCCGCGACATGGCCACCACAACGCCGGTAGACAGTCGCAGCCGACACACCCGCAGCCCGACGGCACACTCGGGCTGGATGAGGCCGCACTGAACAAGCCACAAGACGAGCACCGGAACAGAACCCAGGCACACGCCCACGCGAGGGCGAACAACGCACACCACGCAGACCCGCCGGGACCGCCGGGCACAAGAACCCGCCCCCGGCGGAACGCCGGGGGCGGATCTCAGACATCACTTTCGACTACCGTGGCCGATTTCCCGCGCCCGCCCAGTGAGCCTTCGGTGAAACGGCCTACGGGCTCAGCCGAAGCAGTTCGGGACGGAGTTGGTGCTTCCCTCGCAGTTGGTGGGGACGTTGTCGATGATCTTGATCTTTCCGTAGGTGGTGACGGTGCCGTCGTTCTGCACACCGCCCGCCTCCTCGTCCGAGGTGTTGTCGGTGATCTTCACGTCGGTGAGGGTGACTTCGTCGCTGAAGTCGACGTAGAGCCCGCCACCGGCGTAGCCGTTGCCGGGGGCCTGGTTGCCGCTGATCACCGTGCGGCGGATGTGGGTGTCGGCGTCGTCGTTGTTGATGCCGCCGCCGTCGTCGCCGAGGGAGGTGTTGCCGTAGATCTTGCTGTCCTCGATGACCACCTCATCGTCGTCGAGGTACAAGGCTCCACCGTAGTAGCCGGTGTTGTAGGCGAAGGTGCTCTTGCGGACGTGGAGAGCATCGTTCTCCTGGTAGATCGCGCCGCCGTACTCGGCACTGTTGTTGTACTTGAAGGCGCTCTTCTCGATGTCCGTGAGACCTTGGTACTGGTAGACGGCGCCGCCGTAGTCATCGCCGTAGTTGTAGCTGAACAGGCTCTTACGGACGGTGGTGGTGCCGTACTCGTTCATGATGCCGCCGCCACCGTAGTAGGCCTTGTTGTTGGTGAACTTGGAGGTTTCGACCTCCAACTTGCCGTAGTAGTTGTAGATCGCACCGCCGTTGTTGCCGGAGTTGCCACTGAGGGTGCTGTTGCGGACCGTGGTGACGCCTTGGTTGTAGATGGCGCCGGCGTGGTCGGTGTTCGTGTTGTTGACGGTGTTGTTGTGGAGGGTGACGCAGTCCAGGTCCAGGCGCCCGGCGGGGGTGACATGGATGGCACCGCCGTCGTCGCCCGAGGCGGCTTTGCCGCGGGTGAGGGTGAGGTGACGGAGCTTGAGGTCGCCGCCGACCCCGACCTCGAAGAAGCGGAACTGGTCGGCGTTGGCCGCACGGGCGATGGTGGCACCGTTGCCGTCGATGGTGATGGGCTGGATGATCTCGGGAAGACCGTTGCCGTCCTGGTTCGCGGTGAGGGTGTAGGTGCACTTCTCCGCGAGGGTGAGTGTTCCTCCGCCGTCACTGTTGGCCTGGGTGATCGCCGAGATCAGGTCGTTGGGGTCACAGTCAACCAACCTCGCCCTACCGTGGCCGTCGCCCGAGTTGTCATGACCGTCCCGCCCCTCCCAGCCCTCGCCCCCGCGGCCGGATCCTTCACGGTGACCACCCTGCCCGTCACCACCACCCCCACGACCGCCCTCACGACCGCTGTCACCGCCACCATCACGGGCGCCTTTCCCGGGACCGTTCTGCTCGTCGTGACCGCTGGAGTTGCCGGAGCGCTTCTGCGCATCCGCAGCACCTCCGTCCGACTTGCCACCATGGCCATCGGAGTGACCCTCGTCCGACTTGCCACCGTCACGCTTGCCGGAGTCCGCAGCGCCCCCTCCGTTCCCCGCCTCGTGGCCGTCGGAGTAGTCGTCACTGTCGTCGCTGTCGGGGTTTCCGGCACGTTCGGACCAGTAGTCCCCGTCCTCATCCTCCGAATCCTCGGGGCCTCCACCACGAGTGGTGGCCTTCTTGACGACTGCAGGTTGGGCCCCATCCTTGCCCTGGTCCGCCACCGCAGAGGCATTCGCCTGCGCCTTCCCATCATCAGTGACGGCAACCAACGTCGTCGTAGCAGTGATGGTCGCAAAACCCGCGGCCGCCAGCACCGCCACCTTCCAGTGCCGACTCAACGTTCCCGACCGCGTGCGATCGGAGGCACCTGCACCCCGAGATCCAAACATCCGACACGCTCTCCTTCTCTGTGATGAACCGTCACATCACCCCAACCAAGGGGAAGAAAACAGATATATCGAACCATACGGAAAGCAGACAAATAGATCATCTCGCACATGTCGGAGTGTCGACCCCCCGAACACCCCCAACCACCGACACCCAACACACAAACCCGCACAAGCACTCACGACTGCAACCGCCCTTGCTGACCGTTTGACGGTCGGGCCGTTGCATCCCCGCAGCCAGCTCAACAGGACACGATGCCGACCCACAGTGCGCAGCGCCGGTACGAAAAGACTGCCGCCCCACCCCGCCGACACGCCCCACCCCGACACCACCTTCGGAGTAGCCCCAGAGCCCGCTCAGATACCCACCGCAACACCGGTAGACGATCGCAGCCCGATGGGTGCACTCGGGCTGGATGAGACCGCACCGGACAAGCCGCAAGACGAACAGGCACGCACCCGCGCGGGGGCGAGCAACGCACGCCACACGTACGCCCGCCGGGGCGGTCGAGCACACGAACCCGCCCCTGGCGGAATGCCGGGGGCGGATCTCACGCAGCATCGTCGACTTCTCTGACTGATTCGCGGGCTCGTCCGGTACGCCTTCGGTAGGGGGTGTCAGCCGAAGCAGTTCGGGACGGCGTTGGTACTCCCCTCACAGTTGGTCGGAACATTGTCGATGATCTTGACCCTGCCGTAGACGTTGACGGTGCCGTTGTTGTCGACGCCACCGGGCTCCTCATCGGAGGTGTTGTCGGTAACCTTGACGTCGGTCAGCCTCATCTCGGAAGCGCTGCCGTTGTAGATGCCACCACCCACGCTGCCGTCGCTCGGGGCTTGGTTACCGCTGATCACGGTGCGTCGGATGGCGGCGACGCCACCGGGGCCGTAGTTGGTGTAGATGCCGCCCCCGTGGTCAATGAGGGAGGTGTTGCCGTAGATCTTGCTGTCCTCGATGACCGTCTCGTCGTCGTCGAGGTAGAGGCCACCGGTGTAGTAGCCGGTGTTGTAGGCGAAGGTGCTCTTGCGGACGTGGAGAGCATCGTTCTCCTGGTAGATCGCACCGCCGTACTCGGCACTGTTGTTGTACTTGAAGGCGCTCTTCTCGATGTCCGTGAGACCTTGGTACTGGTAAACGGCGCCGCCGTAGTCATCGCCGTAGTTGTAGCTGAACAGGCTCTTACGGACGGTGGTGGTGCCGTACTCGTTCATGATGCCGCCGCCACCGTAGTAGGCCTTGTTGTTGGTGAACTTGGAGGTTTCGACCTCCAACTTGCCGTAGTAGTTGTAGATCGCACCGCCGTAGTAGCCGGAGTTACCACTGAGGGTGCTGTTGCGGACCGTGGTGATCCCTTCGTTGTAGATAGCACCGGCGTCGTCGCTGCCCGTGTCGTCGACGGTGTTGTTGTGGAGGGTGACGCAGTCCAGGTCCAGGCGCCCGGCCGCGTTGACGTTGATGGCACCGCCGTCCTGGTTGACGGCGGCTTTACCGCGACTGAGGGTGAGGTGACGGAGCTTGAGGTCACCGCCGACCCCGACCTCGAACAAGCGGAACTGGTCGGCATTGGCCGCACGCGCGATGGTCGCACCATTACCGTCGATGGTGATGGGCTGGATGACCTCGGGAAGACCGTTACCGTCCTGGTTCGCAGTGAGGGTGTAGGTGCACTTCTCCGCCAGGGTCAGCATCCCCCCGCCGTCACTGTTGGCCTGGGTGATCGCCGAGATCAGGTCGTTGGAATCACAGTCGACCAACCTCGCCCTACCATGGGCATCGCCCGAGTCCTCATGACCGTCCCGCCCGTCACCACCACCCCCACGACCGCTCTCGCGGCCATCGTCACGGTTGCCTTTCCCGGGGCCGTTCTTCTCGCCGTGATCGCTGGAGTTGCCGGAGCGCTTCTGCGCATCCACAGCACCTCCGTCCGACTTGCCACCATGGCCGTCGGAGTACTTGTCGGTGTCTTCGCTATCGTTCCCGTCGGGGTTTCCGGCACGTTCGGACCAGTAGTCCCCGTCCCCGTCCTCGTCCTCGGCGCTCCCACCACGAGTGGTGGCCGTCTTGGCGACGACAGGTTGAGCCCCGCCCTTGCCCTGGTCCGCCACCGCAGAGGCATTCGCCTGCGCCTTCCCATCGTCGGTGACGGCAACCGCCGTCGTCGTAGCAGTGATGGTCGCAAGACCCGCGGCCGCCAGCACCGCCACCTTCCAGTGCCGACTCAACGTTCCCGACCGCGCGCGATCGGAGGCACCTGCACCCCGGGATCCAAACATCCGACACGCTCTCCTTCTCAGTGATAGCCCGTCACCTCACCCCAACCAAAGGGGAGAAAACGGACATATAAAATCATCTGAAAAGCAGACAGCAGATCAACTCGCACACATCGAAGTGTCGACCTCACCCGAACGCACCCAACCACCGACACCCAACCCACAAACCCGCACAAACACCCGCGACGTGCCCACTGCGACGCCGGTAGACAGTCGCAGGCCCGGCATCCGCAGCCCGATCGGCACGCTCGGACCGGATCAGACCGCACCGGACAAGCCACGGCATGAGCACCAGGACACAACCCAGGCACGCACCCGCGCGAGGGTGAACAACACACGCCACACGCACGCACGCCCGGGCGGTCGGGCACGCAGACCCGCCCCCGGCGAAATGCCAGGGGCGGATCTCAGGCATCACTTTCGACTACGGTGGCCGATTGCCGCGCCCGCCCAGTGAGCCTTCGGTGAAACGGCCTACGGGCTCAGCCGAAGCAGTTCGGGACGTCGTTGGTGCTTCCCTCGCAGTTGGTGGGGACGTTGTCGATGATCTTGACCCTGCCGTAGACGTTGACGGTGCCGTTGTTGTCGACGCCGCCCGCCTCCTCGTCCGACGTATTGTCGGTGATCTTACTGTCGGTCAGGTGGAGGATTCCGCCCGAGCTCTGAACGTAGATGCCGCCGCCGCTGTGGCCTTCACCAGGAGCGCTGTTGCCGGCGACGACCGAACGCTGAACGGCCCATTCGTAGGAGCTGTTCAGGTAGATACCGCCTCCGTCGCCGTCGACAGCCGTATTGTTGTAGATCTTGCTGTCCGCGATCACCCCCCTGTTGTACAGATAGACGCCGCCGCCATCGCCCTCAGCGGTGTTGTAGGCGACGGTGCTTCTGCGGATGTACATCCCGAGGTCGTCGTTGTAGATGGCTCCGCCGTCAGAGCCACTGTGGTTGTAGAGGAAGGCACTCTTGTCCACGTCGACCGTTCCCTCCTCGCTGTAGAGGGCACCGCCGTAGTAGCCGTAGTTGTAGCTGAAGAGGCTCTTGCGGATGGTCGTGGTGCCGGATTCGTTGTTCACGGCGCCGGCGTAGCTGTTGGAGAGGTTGCCGGTGAACTTGGAGGTTTCGATCTCCAGCTTGCCGTAGTAGTTGTAGATGGCGCCGTAGTAACTGGAGTTCTTGCTGATGGTGCTGTTGCTGATCTTGACGATGCCTTCGTTGTAGATGGCACCGCCGTCGTCGTTGCCGATGTCGTTGACGGTGTTGTTGTGGAGGGTGACACAGTCCAGGTCCAGGCGCCCGGCGGCGTTGACGTTGATCGCGCCGCCTTCCTCGAAGGCGTCGGAGGACTTGCCGCGGGTGAGGGTGAGGTGACGGAGCTTGAGGTCGCCGCCGACCCCGACCTCGAAGAAGCGGAACTGGTCGGCATTGGCCGCGCGGGTGATGGTGGCACCGTTGCCGTCGATGGTGATGGGCTGGATGATCTCAGGGAGACCGTTGCCGTCCTGGTTGACGGTGAGGGTGTAGGTGCACTTCTCCGCCAGGGTCAGCGTCCCCCCGCCATCGTTATTGGCCTGGGTGATCGCCCAGATCAGATCATTGGGGTCACAGTCAACCAACCTTGCCTTGCCGTGGGCCTCGCCGGAGTCGTCGTGACCGCCCCGCCCCTGCCAACCCTCGCCCTCGCGGCCGGATCCTTCGCGGTGGCCGCCCTGCCCGTCACCACCACCCCCACGACCGCTCTCACGGCCACTGTCACCACCACCATCGCGGGCGCCCTTCCCAGGGCCGTTCTTCTCGCCGTGACCGCTGGAGTCACCGGAGCGCTTCTGCGCATCCGCGGCACCTCCGTCCGACTTGCCACCATGGTCATCGGAGTGGCCCTCGTCCGCCTTGCCGCCCTCGCGCTTACCGGAGCCCGCAGCAGCCCGTCCGGTCCCTGCCTCGTGGTTGCCGGAGTAGTCGTCGTTGTCTTCGCTGTCGTCGCGGTCGTTCCCGTCGGGGTTTCCGGCACGTTCGGACCAGTAGTCCCCGTCCCCGTCCTCGTCCTCGGGGCCTCCACCACGAGTAGTGGCCTTCTTGACGACTGCAGGTTGAGCCCCGCCCTTGCCCTGGTCCGCCACCGCAGAGGCATTCGCCTGCGCCTTCCCATCGTCGGTGACGGCAACCAACGTCGTCGTAGCAGTGATGGTCGCAAAACCCGCGGCCGCCAGCACCGCCACCTTCCAGTGCCGACTCAACGTTCCCGACCGCGCGCGATCGGAGGCACCTGCACCCCGAGATCCAAACATCCGACACGCTCTCCTTCTCAGTAATGAACCGTCACATCACCCCAACCAAGGGGAAGAAAACAGGCATATAGAACCATCCGGAAAGCAGACAAACGGATCGACTCGCACGCATCGGAGTGTCGACCTCACCCGAACGCACCCAACCACCGACACCCAACCCACAAACCCGCACAAACACCCGGCGCTGCAACGGCCCCTGCCGACCCTTTGACGTCGGGCACTTGCCTCACCCGCGCCAGCCCAACAGGACAAATGCCGACCCACAATGCGCAGCGCCGGTACGAAAAGACTGCCGCCCCACCCCGCCGACACACCCCACCCCGGCACCACCTTCGGAGTGGCCCCAGACTCCGCTCAGATACCCACCGCAACACCGGTAGACGATCGCAGCCCGAAAGATGGGCCTTGACCCTTGATCCTGGACACACGAGACACTGGATCCTGAGGATCTGAGAACGGACATCTCGTGGTCATGAAGAACTATCCGCCGCAGTTCAAGGCGGACGCGGTCGCGCTGTACCAGTCGCGGCCCGAGGCGACGATCCGGCAGGTCGCCGCCGATCTTGGAATCAACCCCGAGACCTTGCGGAACTGGGTGCGGGCAGCCGGAGCGAGCCGGCCCCGCGGGCGCCGGGCGGAGGTGCCGACCGAGCCGCCGACACCGTTGGAGGCGGAGAACGCCGCTCTGCGCAAGAAGGTCCGTGAGCTGGAGGAGGAACGCGAGATCCTGCGCAAGGCGGCGAAGTATTTCGCTGGGGAGACGCGCTGGTGAACCGCTTCCAGTTCGTTGCAGACCACCACCGCCGCTACGGCGTGAAGCGGCTGTGCACCATCCTGGGCATCGCCCGCTCCAGCTTCTACTACTGGCGTGGGACGGCCGCGGACCGGGCCGGCCGGCAGGCGGCCGACGCCCGTCTCGCCGCCCGGATACGGGCCGTGCACCGCGAGTCGGACGGCACCTACGGCGTCCTCAGGATCACCGCCGAACTCCGCGAGGCGGGCGAGCGAATCGACCACAAGCGGGTCGCGCGGGTGATGCGCAGCATCGGCCTGGCAGGCGTGCGGCTGCGTCGCAGACACCGCACCACCGTTGCGGACCCGGCCTCGGCGAAGGCCCCGGACCTCGTCGGCCGTGACTTCACAGCAAGCGAGCCGAACACGAAGTACGTCGGCGACATCACCTATCTCCCGCTGGACAGCGGGAAGTTTTTGTATCTGGCCACCGTCCTCGACCTCGCCTCACGGCGCCTGGCCGGCTGGGCGATCGCGGACCACATGCGCACCGATCTCGTCATCGACGCCCTGGCTGCCGCTGAACGGACCCGCGGCAGCCTCGCCGGAGCGGTCCTGCACACCGACCACGGGGCCCAGTACACCAGCCGGGCCTTCGCCGACGCCTGCCGCAAGGCCGGCGTCCGCCAGTCCATGAGCGCGATCGGCTCCAGCGCGGACAACGCGCTCGCGGAGTCCTTCAACGCGACGTTCAAACGCGAGACGCTTCAGGGCCGCAAGACCTGGCCCAGCGAACGCGAGGCCCGCCTCGACGCGTTCCGCTGGCTCAACCGCTACAACACCCGACGCCGCCACTCCCGCCTCGGACAACGCAGTCCCATCGCCTACGAGACAGCACTCGACACAACATCAACTACCCTGGCCCAAGCCGCATAGCCCGTGTCCAAGATTCCGGGGCAAGGCCCGATGCGCTCGCACCGGAGGAGGCCTCACCGCCCAAGCCGCGAGACAAGCACCGGAACAGAACCCAGGCACGCAACCGAGCGGGGCAGGTGACCAACGCCACGCGCACACCCACCGGGATGGCCCGACACACAGATCCGCCCCCGGCGAGACGCCGGGGGCGGATCTGAGACAACCTCGTCGAGGACCGTGACTGGAGGTGCCCGTCCGATATCTCTTCGTCGGAGCGATCAGCCAAAGCAGTTCGGAACGCTGTTGGAGCTTCCCTGACAGTTGGTCGGAACGTTGTCGATGATCTTGACCCTGCCGTGAGTGGTAACGGTGCCGTTGTTGTCGATACCGCCGGGCTCCTCGTCGGAGGTGTTGTCGGTGATTTTGCCGTTGGTCAGGTTGAGGGTGGATTGCTCGGTGATGTAGATGCCACCACCGGTGTTGCCGTCACCGGGAGCCTGGTTGCCACTGATCACCGTGCGACGGATGGCGGCCTCACCGGGGGCCACGATTTCGCCGTCGGTCTGGCCGATGATGACGCCGCCACCGTTGCCGTCGACGATGGTGTTGCCGTAGATCTTGCTGTCCTCGATCACCGCGGATCCGGTGATGCGCAGACCGCCGCCGTCGTCGTCGGCAGCGGTGTTGTAGGCGATGGTGCTCTTGCGTACGTGCAGGCCACCGGACCCGGTCGGGGTGAAGTCGATGCCGCCACCGCCGGAGTCGTCGTGGTTGTAGAGGATGGCGCTCTTGTCGATCTCGATCAGGCCCGCATCGTCGTCCTGGTCGACGGCACTGCCGTAGTTGTGGCTGAGCAGGCTCTTGCTGATGGTGGTAGTGCCGTTCGCGTTGCGGACCGCGCCGTCGGAATTGGCGGTGTTTCCGGTGAGCTTGGAGGTGGTGATTTCCAGCTTGCCGCCGTTGTTGCTGACGCCGCTTCCCCTGCTGGCGGAGTTGCTGCTGAGGGTGCTGTTGCGGATGGTGGTGATGCCTTCGTTGTAGATGGCTCCGCCCTCGTAGCCGTTCGTGTCGTCGACGGTGTTGTTGTGGAGCGTGACGCAGTCCAGGTCCAGGCGCCCGGCGGGGGTGACATGGATGGCACCGCCGTCGTCGTTGACGGCGGCTTTGCCGCGAGTGAGGGTGAGGTGACGGAGCTTGAGGTCACCGCCGACCCCGACCTCGAAGAAGCGGAACTGGTCGGCATTGGCCGCACGGGCGATGGTCGCACCATTACCGTCGATGGTAATGGGCTGAATGATCTCGGGAAGACCATTACCGTCCTGGTTCGCAGTGAGGGTGTAGGTGCACTTCTCCGCCAGGGTCAGCGTCCCCCCGCCGTCACTGTTGGCCTGGATGATCGCCCAGATCAGATCGTTGGGGTCACAGTCAACCAACCTCGCCTTGCCATGGCCGTCGCCCGAGTCGTCATGACCGCCCCACCCCTCCCAGTCCTCGCCCTCGCGGCCGGATCCTTCGCGGTGGCCACCCTGCCCGTCACCGCTGCCGTGGCCCTCGGGACCGTTCTGCCCGGCGGAGCTGCTCGGGCGGGCGGAGCGCTTCTGCGTGTCCGCCGCATCCGGGCCCTTCTTCTCGTGGCTGCCCGAGCCCGTGGCGCCGGAGCCCGTGTTTCCCGCATGGTCCCCGGAGCGACCGCGCTCCGAGCTGTCGCCGGACTGGCTTCCGCTGCTGCCGCTACCGTTCGCATCGGGGTTTCCGGCGCGTTCGGCCCAGTAGTCCCCGTCCTCGTCGGTCTCGGCGCTCCCGCCGCGGGTGGTGGTGGTCTTGGCGGGGGTGGGCCCGGTCTTGCCTTTGCCCTTGTCAGCCACCGCGGCGGGACTCTTCGCCTTTCCGTCGTCGGTGACGGCGACCAGCGTCGTCGTGCCAACGATCGTCGCGAAGCCCGCGGCCGCCAGCACGGCCATCTTCCAGTGCCGGCTCAGCGTCGCCGACCGTGTGCGATCAGAATCATCTGTGCCCCGAGTTCCAGACATCCGACACACCCTCTCTCTGTGATGGACCGTCACGCAGCGCCCCGAACGCCAGCGGACGTATCAAAACACAGCAAAAGCCGCAAATCGGATAATCTCGTACGGGCGGGAGTGTCGATCGAGATACACCATCGATCAGCCCTGTGATAGCGGCATATCGCTCTCAGGGTCACGATTGTGAGGACCACCCGATCATCGGGATGTTGCGCCGTTCGGCGGCTGATCTCGGGATCTCCGGCAGGCCTGACGTCCCAGGTGGACCCGCGCGGACGGCGAGGAGCATCCCCCAGAGAGGGAACCTCTCGCACCCGCAGCCCGACGAACACGGCTGGGGAGCGGTTGCGGCGCTTCCACATCCCCCGGGCGACCCAGATGCGCGGGCGCGTGGAGTCCGGGCCCGTGGGGTCCACCCACGGAAGTACGTCCCGATGGCTCCTCTCGTCGGGAACTCCCCCACGACAAACGCGGACTCATGCAGACCGCCGGGCCGGGGAACCCGGTGGGCTCTGCCGCTGCCTACCGGCTCAGCCTGCGCCCCAGCGCACTGGTCGCCGTCGAACTCTGCACGGTGAACGCCACCGTTCCGGGGAGGTACCGGTCCTGAGACCATTCCACCGGCGCCCCCGTAGCGTCCGTGGAGTGCCGCAGCTCCCGTAGCAGCGACTCCCCGGCGGCACAGCCCAGCAGCTCCGCGTCCGCCGCGTCCGCCGGGACCAGGTCGATCGTGTGCCGGGCGTCCGCGAACACGACTCCGTGCCGCCCCAGTTGTTCCGAGTGCGAGACCGTGTTCCGCGGCATCGCGGCGACCAGCTTCCCGATCCACTCCGGGTACGTCGTCCGCTCCACCATGACCGGAGCACCCGAGAGCGTGCGCAGCCGCCGCACCCGGTACACCGTCGCGCCCTGCGGGAGACGGAGTCTCTCCGCCTCCTCCTCGTTCGCCGGGACCCGGTCGATCGCCACCACCCGGCCGCCGGGTTCCTCACCCAGCGATCGTGCCCACCGGGTGAAGCTGCGCAGCTCGCCGAAGCTGTGCAGGAGAGGGGCGCCCAGTACCACCCGGCGGGTGCCGCGCCGGGAGGTGATCAGCCCGTCCGTGCGCAGCTCGGCGAGCGCCTGGCGCACCGTGCCCCTGGACACCCCGTAACGGCGGGCGAGCTCGTCCTCCGCCGGCAGCTTCGTGCCGGAGTCGTACTCACCCGCCGTTATCGCCGAACGCAGGTCGCCGGCAACCTTCAGATAGAGCGGTGTCCTCTGGCGTCCTTCGCTCACCCGCACACCCCGTCATGTCGTCGTCCGGTCATGCCAACAGCGAGCTGAGCAACTCGGGATCCACGTCCGCCAGTGACCGGGCGAGGGTCACTCCGTCGGCCGCCGCAAGCGGTTCGGTCGACGGTACGGCCAGCACCCGGCAGCCCGCCGCCCGCGCCGAAGCGATGCCCGCCGGGCTGTCCTCGACGACAACGCAGTGCGCAGGGTCGGCACCGAGCGCCGCTGCCGCTGCCAGGTAGGGGTGGGGCTCCGGCTTCGTCCGCTCGGTGTCCTCGGCACCGAACACCGCGTGGAAGCGGTGCCCGTCCAGGGTCGCCGCGACCTGGTGGACGACGTGCCGCGGCGACGCCGACACCAGCGCGGTCGGCACGTCCTGCGCGCGCAGCGCGGCGAGTAGCCGCAGTGCGCCGGGGCGCGGTTCGGTCGTCTCCGACAGTCGGGCGGCGAAGTCGGCGCCCAGTTCAGCCGCAAGTTCCGCCTCCGGCGCCTCCAGGTAGCCGTGCAGTATCGCTGCGGTGTCCCCGACAGAGCGGCCCGTCACGGCCGTGCGCCGCTCGGCGTCCAGCGTGCGGCCGCGGCGTACGGCGGCGGTCTCCACGACGTCCAGCCAGACGCCCTCGGTGTCGACCAGCGTGCCGTCCATGTCGAACAACACGCCGCGCAGTGCGGTCACCGGGTGGCTCCACGGGCAACGAGGACCGGACGCTCGTGCGGGCGCACGGACACTGCCGTCCCCGGGGCGAGCTCCGTCGCCGCGTGTGTCGGTACGTCCGCCTGTACGGCCGTGCCGTCCGCGAGGGCGACTCGTACCCGGGTGGTCGCGCCGTGGAACGCCGTTCCCATGACCTTCGCCGTGCCGCCGGAGTCCAGCGTGACGTCAAGGGCCTCCGGGCGGATCAGTGCACAGACGTCGCCGGGCGCGGGTGCCGAGCCCTCCACGGGCAACCGGACGCCGAGCACCTCAACGACTCCACCGTGGCCGGCCCGCGCGGGCACCCGGTTCATGGTGCCGATGAACTCGGCCACGAAGTCGGTCGCGGGACGCGCGTACAACTCGGTCGGACTGGCGCACTGTTCGAGCCTGCCACCGTTCATCACCGCGACCCGGTCAGCCATCGACAGCGCCTCCTCCTGGTCGTGGGTGACGAACACCGTGGTGATGCCGAGCTCGAGCTGGAGTCTGCGGATCTCCTCACGGAGGGAGACGCGCACCTGAGCGTCGAGCGCCGACAGCGGCTCGTCGAGCAGCAGCAGTCGGGGACGCAGCGCCAACGCCCGGGCCAGGGCGACCCGCTGCTGTTGACCGCCGGAGAGCTGGTGCGGGTAGCGCCCGCCATGGCCTGGCAGGCCGACCAGCTCCAGGAACTCGGCTGCACGAGAACGGCGTTCAGGTGCCGACACCTTGCGCATCCGCAGCCCGAACGCCACGTTGTCGGCGGCGGTGAGGTGCGGGAAGAGGCTGTACGACTGGAACACCATGGCGGTGTCACGGCGGTTGGCAGGCACCGGCACGACGTCCTCTCCGTCCAGCAGCACCTGTCCCGCTTCGGGCCGCTCGAAGCCCGCGAGGACCCGCAGCGCCGTGGTCTTGCCGCATCCGGATGGTCCGAGCAAGGCGAGCAGTTCGCCCGAGGCGACGACCAGATCCAGGCCGTCGAGTGCGACGGTCGTACCGAAAGCCCTGCGTAGGCCGCGCAGTTGGAGGTCCGAGCCGGTGCGCACCGGTGGGGCGAGCTTCGTCATCGGGAGGTCTTTCCTTCGGAGGTACGGGAAATTCGGGGCCCGCTACGGCGATTGCCCAGTGTCGTGAGCGCCAACAGCGCCACCCAGGTCAGCAGAAGGCTCAGCAGGGACACGGCGACCGAGAGCCGGGCGTCCGAGCCGGAAGCCTGCACGATCCAGACGGCGAACGGCTGGAAGCCGAGCAGCGAGGCGACGGTGAACTCGCCCAGCACCAGGGCGAGGGTGAGGAACGAGGCATTGAGCAGGGCACCACGCAGGTTGGGCAGTACGGCCGAGACGAGGGCCCGGGGCCATGACGCGCCCAGATCGCGTGCGGCCTCGACGAGGGTGCGGACGTCGACGGAGCGCAGTCCCGCATCCAGCGCCCGGTAGACGAACGGCAGGGCCATCACCGCGTACGCGAGGACCAGGACGAGCGGAAAGTCGGGATTCTGCACCGCGACGAAGGTCTGGTACAGCGGTGTCGTCGACAGTTTCTCCGGGCCCCAGCGCAGCACCGTCCCGATACCGGCGGTCAGGGCAACGGGAGGCACGACCAACGGCAGTGTGCACACCACTTCCAGTACCGGCCGCAGGCGCGGGGCCGATAGCCGGGCGGCAACCGCTGCGGGCACGGTCACCAGCAGTACGAGCACGGTGGTGGCCGTTGCGAGTGCCAGCGACAGCAGCAGGCTCGCGGCGAAACCGGGCGCGTCGAGGATCCTGGTGTAGGAGGACAGGGTCAGCCCCTGGCCGGGGATGTCCAGCGTGAAGACCGCCGAGGACAGCAGTGGCACGAGGAAGTACGCCCCGGCCGTGAGCAGCACGGCGATACGCCACGGTCGGGCGCTCGCGGACGGGGAACGGTTCACCGTCCGAGCCATCGGGTGCTCCTTCGCTGTAGCGGAAGATGGACGGCCATCACCAGCGCCGCGACGACGACCATGTCGAGGCTGAGTGCGAGGGCCACGCCCTCCTGGCCCACCAGGACGTTGCCGGAGAGCGCGTCGGCGACCTGAAGGGTGACCAGCGGGACCGAACTTCCCACCATCGCGGCGGCGGTGGCGTACGCCGCGAAGGCGCTGCCGAAGAGCAGCACGAAGCCGCCGAGCAGCGTGGGCAGCAGCACCGGGAGGCCGATGTGCCTCCAGTATTGCCAGGTGGAGGCTCCGCAGTCACGGGCCGCCTCTCGCCACTGGATGCGCAGTCCGTCGAGTGCTGGCGCCACGGTGAGCACCATCAGAGGCACCAGGAAGTACAGGTAGGTGAGCGCCAGCCCCCAGAATCCGTACAGCGACCAGCCGTGGTCTGCGAGGCCGAGCCGGGTGGTGAGGACTCCCGCGTTGCCGAGGGTGGCGACGAACGCGAAGGCAAGTGGCACACCGCCGAAGTTGGCGAGCACACCGGAGGCGGTGAGCACGGCTGCGCGCAGGGCGCGTCCGGGGGAAGTGACCACCACGTGGGCAAGCAGCAACCCGAAGAGGGTGCCTGCGGCGGCGGTGAGCGCCGACAGTTCGACGCTGCCGAGCAGCGCGGTGCGGTACGCGCCGTCGACCGACCGGGTCAGGTTGTCGGGGCCGTAGCCGCCGGACGCCCCCGTGGCCGGGTCGGTGACGGTGAACGCGCCGTCGGCCATGGCCAGCGCGGGCAGTCCGAAAGCGACCGCGACGAGGAGCAGCAGCGGTACCGCGGGCAGCCAGGCCCAGGAGCGGCGGCGGTGTCCCGGGCGGGAGCCTGCGCCCACGGCCGAAGCGGCCGAGGGGCGGGCGGGTGTGTCGAGCAGGGTCATCGGCGGATCACCCGGAGACGGCTGCGGCCCAGCCGGACGCGAGGGTCTCCTTGGCCTTTGCGGTCTGCGGCTCGGTGGGGAACCTCGGGGTGCCGGCGACGGAGGGGAGTGCGGCCGCGGCTTCCTTGTCGATGGTGCCGTCAGCGGTCATCGCCTGCATCAGCACGGGGCGGGCGTGGCCCTTCAGCCACAGGTTCTGGCCTTCGACGCTGTACAGGTACTCCTGCCACAGCCTGGCCGCGGCGGGGTGCGGGGCGTCCTTGTTGATCGCCTGCGAGTAGTACTGGGCGTAGACGCCGTCCGACGGGACCGCGACCTTCCAGTCCAGGCCCTGGGTCTTGAACTGCTCCGCGTAGCCGGAGTTGAGGTAGTCCCAGTCGATGCTGATCGGGGTCTCGCCCTTCTCGACTGTTGCCGGGGTGGATTCGACGGGGTTGAAGTTGCCGTTCTTCTTCAGCTTGCCGAAGAAGTCGATGCCTGGCTGGATGTCGTCGAAGGAACCACCGTTGGCGAGGGCCGCCGCGTAGACCCCGCCGAACGCGGAGCCGGACTTGGTGGGGTTGCCGTTGAGGGCGACCTTGCCCTTGTACTGGGGCTTCAGCAGGTCGGCGAAGCTCTGCGGGCAGACCTTGACCCGCTTGGCATCGCAGCCGATGGAGACGTAGCCGCCGTAGTCGTTGAACCAGCGGCCCTCCGGGTCACGCTGGGTGGCCGGGATCTTGTCGAACGACGCGACCTTGTAGGGGGCGGTAAGACGCTGGGCGGCGGCGGCCTGGGCGAAGGAGGCGCCGAGGTCCAGGACGTCCGGGGCACGATCCTGGCCCTTGCGGGTCCTGACCGCGTTGATTTCGTCCTGGCTTGAACCGTCGGGGTTCTCGACGGTCACCTTGATGCCGTACTTCTCGGTGAACCCGTCGATGACGGCTCCGTAGTTGGCCCAGTCGCGGGGGAGGGCGATCGCGTTGAGCGTGCCCTCCTTCTTCGCGGCGGCGACGAGAGCGTCCATCCCGCCGGCGTCGGCGGCAGAGGCCGCGGACGCGACGTTCTCACCACTGCCGGCGCCGTCACCCTTGTCGGGTGCGGCACCGCAGGCGGTGAGCATGGGGGCGGTGAGCCCGAGGGCTCCGATGAACACCGCGGTGCGGGCAGCGAGGCGGGTGGTGCTGGTCACGCGTACTCCAGGGGGAGGAAGCCGAAGCGGGTCCGACGTTGTGCGGACCACGGTTGTCCATACAACTCCGTCATTACGGCTGTCCGGGGTGTCCCTCCGATGAACGCG
Organism: Streptomyces sp. NPDC059169; assembly: GCF_042755225.1. Lineage (NCBI taxonomy): Bacteria > Bacillati > Actinomycetota > Actinomycetes > Kitasatosporales > Streptomycetaceae > Streptomyces > Streptomyces sp. NPDC059169. The sequence continues at coordinate 45,048 of NZ_JBHZCF010000015.1, forward strand.
ATGCGTCCACCTCGATGCGTTTTCCGGGCGGATCGGCGATGCGTGCAGGCGCACGACGGGGTGCTCGCGGTGCACCTGGAGCCAGGTGACGGGACGGCGCCGGCCGCCGTCGTCAACTGCACGGCGTGCCCGTGGGCTGCCGGGGTCACCTCGGCCGAGGGGTCGGCGACCACGTAGACCTCGTAGCCCTGGTGAGGGCGGAGGGGGCGGGCAGTCCGGGCACCCGGCCACAGCACGGGTCAGGATGATCTCGCTGTGGCCGGTGGCTCCGCTGCTTCGACCACGGCGGGGTACTCCGGGGCGTTCGTGGAGGTGCGGTCGGCCCTCTCGTGCTGGGGGAAGACCCCACGCAGCTGCGGCAGGATCGGCCGGAGAAGGACTCGGACCTCTGCGTGCACCGTCCGTCTCCGAGAGACCGCCATCTGACGGAGAATGCCTCTGGGCGCCAAAGAGCGCTTCACGAGGGGGACTTCATGCTGCTGCTGGATCTGGACACCTTCGCCCCGAAGGATCGTGCTGACGCCTTTCACCATGCCCTGACCGACACGTCGGTGCCGAACGACGTCGTCCACCAGCCACTCGAAACGGGGATCCGCGCCCGGTTCGAGGGATGGCGGGTGGGCTCGCTCGACCTCTTCGAGATGCGGAGCACCGGATTCGAGGTACGACGGACCGCCCGGCACGTCCGCTGGCACCGCGACCGCCCCGTGGTATCGGTCTCGCTCCAGACCGCGGGCGTCCACCACGCCGAGAACGCCGGCGAACGCTATGTGCTCGGCCCGGGCGACATCGCGGTCTTCCACGAACTCGCTCCCCGCCGCTACGGCTGGTCCGACGAAGGGGCCTCCCAGGCCATCACCATCGACATGGAACACCTCGGGGTACCGGTGGACACCGTCGTACGAGCCTCCGTACGACTGCGAGCCAGCCCGCTGCACGACCTGCTCCTCGCCCATCTGCGCGCCCTCTGGCAGAACCCCGGCGACCTGCAGGCCGACCCCGGCGCCGCCGCCCTGGGCAACGCCACCGTCGAACTGGTCCGTGCCCTACTGACCTCGGCGGCACACGACGAGGACGACCGGCGTGCCCGCGCGGCCATGGACGACTCCCTCACTCACCGGATCACGGCCTACGTGCGCCGCCATCTGACGGACCCCGACCTCACACCGGACCGCATCGCGCACGAACACGCCGTCTCCCGGCGCCAGTTGTACGCGGTCCTCGGTCGGGCCGGGATCCGACTCGAACAGTGGGTCATCTCCGAAAGACTCGAAGCGGCCTGCCACTTGCTGGCCTCCCCACGGCACGCCGGACTGCCCGTCTCGGCCGTGGCGGCCCGCTGCGGATTCACCAGCCCCAGCCACTTCACCCGACGTTTCCGCGCCGCCTACGGAGTCACACCGCGCGAATGGCGACGCCTCCGGATCCACGGAGCGGCGCAGGTCGCTGCACCGGCCGCACAGGGATCGCCGGACGTACCGTCACGGTCGGCCGGGCGGTGATGCGCACGCGCCGGGGCGGATACCGTCACCGGGACGCGTACCGGATCCAGGTGTCCGTGGGGTTCTGCGGGGACGGACTGGGCAGCGCCCCCGTCGAGGGGACCCTGTCGAGGGAACTCAGTCCGGCCCACGACCGCCGGGCCCGGTCCGCGCATCCCCCGTGGGAGCTACCCGGATCGTCTCCACCGGGGTGACTCGGAGACGGCGCCCACTACCTAGTGTTGCCGACGGGTCGCCGACGGGGCGGCCGATGCCCACGGGAGGCCACCACCATGCACGCGACATCCGCCGCAGACCACGACGCGGGCTCCGGCTCCAGCTCCGGTCCGGGCGGCGGCCGCACCACCCGGATCACCGGCTCTCCGCCGGTCTGGATGTTGACCGGAATCGTTGGCGTCGGTGCGGTCTCCGGCCTGACCGCGACGGGCCCCGGTCCTGTGCCGGTGCTGGGCGCGGTGGCTGCGGTGGCCGTGTACCGGGTGGTCATGCGCCGTGTCGCACACCGTCCCGTACCCGAGATCGCGCGGCACGGGGCTGGCCGCGAGGCGCTGCTCGGCGGCGGGATCGGCCTGGGCTTCATCCTCGCCTCCACGCTCCTGATCACACTGTTCGGGGGCTACACGTTCTCCTGGGCGGGGCATGGTTTCCTGTCGGTCGTGGGGTCCGCGGTCGCGGTGCAGACCGGTGCCGCCGTCGCCGAGGAGCTGATGTTCCGAGGGCTCGCCCTGCAGGCCCTGGAGCAGTTGTGGGGTAGCCGGGCCGCCATCGCGGTCACCGGGCTGTTCTTCGGCGCCGCCCACCTGCTCAACCCCGGAGCGAGCCCGTGGAGCGCGCTGGCGATCGCGCTGGAGGCCGGGGTCCTGCTCGGGGCCGCGTTCGTGTGGCGGCGTAGCATCTGGTTCGTGGCTGGTCTGCACCTCGTCTGGAACACCACCGAGCACCTGCTCGGCATCCCGGTCTCCGGTTACACGCCCGAGGGTCTGTTCACCGTGGACGTCCACGGGCCGGCCGTGCTGAGCGGCGGCGCCTTCGGTCTGGAGACCTCGATCGTGCCCGTCGTCATCGGTGTTCTGCTCACCGTCCCCATGCTGGTCCTGGCCCGCCGCGGCGGAGGACTGCTGCCCCGGCGACGCGCCCGGCGTTGAGCCCCGAGCGGAGGAAGCGGAAGTGATGTCCCGTCAGGCGCCGTGGGAGCCCTCGTGGCTGCGGGAGCGGCTCAATCGATGGCGGGAGCGGGACGCCCGCGCCAAGGACGGTGCCCTCGCTCTGGCGCTCACCTTGCTGGCGTTCATCCCGACCCTTTCGGACATCGGGGCCCAGATCGGTGACCTGCCCGAGCGGCCGGCGAACACGCTGGGCCTGGCGCTGACCCTGGCCATGGCCCTGCCGCTGGCGGTCCGCCGCCGATGGCCCGCTGCTTGCCTGGCGGTCGTCGCGGGCGCGTTCGCCGCGCATCAGGCACTCGGCTTCGCCACGACGTTCGCCAGTGTGGGGCTGTACCTGGCCCTGTTCTCGGCCGGAGCCCACCAGGTCCGCTTCCGCCGTGCCCTGGCGGTCGCGGCGGGTACGGGCTATGCCGTTCTGGCCTTCGTACTGGACCGTCTCGGCTCGCCGACGGGTGTACCGGAGCACCTCGCCTTCTCACTGACGCTGGCAGCGGTCTGGCTGGCGGGAGATGCTGCGGCCGAGCCACCACAGCGAGGAGACGGCCGGCGCCCCGCCGGGTCCCGCAACACACCCACTGCGCTCACGCCCCTGCCGCGGTGGGGGATCTCAACGGCAGGGAGTTCGCCGGCGGGCCACCGAGGGCCGCCCAGGAGGCGGTTGCCGTCGGTGCACCCCCGTGGCTCGCCTCCCGCCGTCATCACAACACCGTCATCCCGGTGCTCCGCCGCAGGGCCGGCGTCCCCGTCGCAGATGTCCGCGGGAACATCACGCGCCCCCTGCCCCGGGAAGGAGTCGGAAGCCGGCCTGCGGGCTTGGGAGGAGACCGCTCACGCCATGACGCCGTGAGGTCCGCGCTCAGGACACGGTAGTCAGGTACATACCGGACGTGTCGCGTCCCGGTGTGTTCCTGCAGGCGTAGTTCCGGGTCGGGTGCGCGTAGATGAGGGTGAGGCAGCGTCCCAGGGCGCGCTGCGCGTAGTAGTTCGGGTGGAAGGACTCCTGGAGGGTCCCTTGCATGACCCCGCTGACCATGAACCGCGCCCACTCGCTGGTCTCTGCCGAGGGCCCCTGCCCGGACGTTGCCAGCCGGGTCGTCTGGGAGCAGACCTCGCGCCCCTGGAGCATGTCCTGCAGGTCGAGGAATTGGACCTGTTCCGCCTCGGCGACCGCTTTCAGACGGGCGGAGAACTGTGGGGTGAACGTGTCGCGTGCCCAGTCCGCGTCCTTGTTCCAGAATGGGCACCCCCCGGTGGTCACCCGGGTCCAGCCGCTCTGCGGGTAGCGGTTCTCGGAACTGCGCGGGATCGGTGACGGCGCGGACTGCAAGACGATGCGGTAGTTCCCGGTCGAGTAGCCTGCGGCCGACATCACCGCCCGGATTTCCTTGATGGATTTGGAGACTCCGGCCATCGCGGCGGCCATCCGGCTGTCCACCACCTTCTGCTGGTCGTCGTAGCAGTAGGAGTACCAGACCATGTAGTCCGCGGCGCAGGTGGCGATGATGTCGGCGAAGCCCAAGTCGTTGCCGCCGATGGAGAGGGTAATCAGCTTGACGCGGTTGGTGGAGGCGACCTTGGCCAGCTGGTCGGCTTGTGGCGCTTCCCCCTTCATGGACTTTCCGCCGCTGGTGGACCTGAAGATGTTGGCGGTGGTGGCGCCGGAGCAGGCCAGGTTGATCTGCACGTCGCCGATTCCCGTGCTGCTGCGCACCTCGGCGGAGTCGGAGCGGTCACAACCGCTGGCGTATGTGCTTCCGTAGACGAGCGTCGGATCGTAGCCGGTGGCGGTGTAGGCGCGGTCCGTACCGCTGCGGCTGCCAGATTGCGTGTTGCTGTTGCCCAGCCATCGGCCGGCCTCTCCAGAGATGTAGCTGTCGCCCATCGACACCACGGCAGTGGGCTCACTACCCGACGGGCTCGCCATCGCGGGGGTGGTACCGCCGGCCAGCAAGCCGAGGAGAAGAGTGGACATGACCACCCCGGCGGAAACCCGCCGGGATCTGAAACGAAATCCGGGCACGACGAAACTCCTGCATCCTGGCCGTGCCGACATCGAAAATCGGCCACGGGAGCTGATGAAGATGAACGCCGGCCGGACGCCAGGAGAATGTGACACGCCCCTCTTGGTTACCGCAAGGTAGCTGCAGCCGTTTCTTTCCGCTTCAACCGTCCGCGAGATCCACCGGAGGTACTCGCGGAGGCGTTGTCACGTTGTTGGGCGTGTGAATGTCTGACGTTGTGTCGGGATGTGCAGTGAGGCCCGTTCCCAGGCTTGTGCCCAGGACTTGGCATGCAGGACTTGGCATGCAGGCCGGTGACTCCGGTGATCCACTCCCGAACGACGAGCGCGAGATGATCACACTGCACTCCAGCATCAGCCCCTCGACCAAACGGAGGCCGAGCGGGAAAAAGTGGCACAACCACGCACAGTGGAAGTCGATCTCGACCGGCACCAGTGCCTCTTGTGCGACGGGGACGCACTCTCCACGGCCGCCCCTCCCGCTCCGATCAACACCAGGATCAACGCCATGAACCAGCCAACGTGGCAGCGTCGACGCAACCCCTCGTCCGCCACGGTGCTTTGTGGCCCTACATGACGTTTTGCCGGTTTAATGGAATGCGCGGGGCAGTGCCGTTGGGTGTCGGTCCTGCCCCCTCGGCTCCTGCCTTGGCGCGAGGGATGACTTCTCAGGAGAGGGGCGCTTGGTTGTGACCGATGGCTCTCGGGAGTGTCGGGGGAAAACGTAGACGCGGTTCGCGGTCTGCTGCCGGTCGTCGTACGCCTCGTGGACTCGCTCCGGCGGCTTCGGTGTCGCCGGGGCCCGGACTCGGTCTCGGTCTCGGTCTCGGTCTCGGTCTCGGTCTCGGTCTCGGTCTCGGCGGTGGGCATACCGGGGATCGCAGCGGCGGGGTGTGCGTCGCTCACCGGCGCGGGGATGCGGCCGGCCGCCGCGCGCTCCCCGTCCGGTGTTGCTCTGGCACTCCTCGATGCTCGCTTTCCGCTACCGCGCGTCAGTGGGCCATCAGTCGCCCGGCAGCTGAGAGGGTCATGCTGCCGCGTCCACGGAGAGGACGATCTTGCCGGTGGTGCGGCCCATCTCGCCCAAGGCGTGAGCTTTCGCCGCCTCGGCGAGAGGGAAGGTGGCCTCGATGTGGGCGCGCAGGGCACCGGATGCGGCGAGGTCGGCGATGGTGTTCATGCCGGTGTGGTCGGCCTCGACCAGTAGGGTCTCCACACGGATCTTGCGGGCTGCGGCCTTCGCCGCCTCGTCCGTGTCCGTGCCGCGCAGCAGGGAGACGAGAACGCCGCCGGGGCGCAGCACGTCGAGGGAGCGGCTGCGGGTATCGCCGGAGAGGGGGTCGAGGACCATGTCAACGTCCCGGACGGCGTCGCGGAAGTCGGTGGTGCGGTAGTCGACCACTTCGTCCGCGCCGAGGGAACGGACGAAGGCGTGCTTGGAGTCGCTGGCCGTGCCGATGACGTGGGCGCCGCGGGCCTTGGCGATCTGGACGGCGAGGTGGCCGACGCCCCCGGCGGCCGCGTGGATGAGGACCCGATCTCCGGTACGGACCCCGGCGGTGTCGACGATCGCCTGGTACGCGGTGAGCGCGGCGAGCGGCAGGGCAGCGGCCTGGATGTGGTCGAGGCCGGCCGGCTTGTGAGCGAAAGCGCGGGCGGGGCCGGTCACGTATTCGGCGTGGGAGCCGACGCCGTGCGGGTAGGGCAGCATTCCGAAGACCTGGTCGCCCGGCTTGAACAGGGTCACACCGTAGCCGACGGCCTCCACGACGCCGGAGACGTCCCAGCCGAGGACAAGCGGCAGGCGGTTGAGGAACATGCCACTGGAGCGGTGCTTCCAGTCGGTTGGATTGACGCCGGCCGCGCGCACGGCGACCAGGATCTGGCCCGGGCCGGGCTCGGGCCGCGGCACTACGACCTCCTGCAGCACGTCGGGGGTGCCGTAGGTGTCCTGGCTGATGGCTCGCATGGTGGGGTGGTTCGTCATGCGTCAAGCGTCGCCGTCCGCCCCGTCCCGTACCATGGCATGAATGCCAACTTTCGACGGGATCCTGCCATGGGAAAGCTCCATCGTGTCGTCGTCCTCGCCCTGGACGGGGTGTACCCCTTCGAGCTCGGCATCCCCAGCCGTGTCCTCGGCGCGGCCGAGGACCGCTACGAGGTCCTGACCTGCTCGGTCGACGGCGAGCCCGTGGCGACGAACGCCGACTTCTCGGTCACCGTGGAACACGGCCCGGAGCTTCTGGAGTCGGCGGACACGGTGCTGCTGCCACCGTTCGACACCTCTCTTCTCACCCGTGAGCTGCCTCCGGGGGTCGGCCGGGCACTCACGGCCGTGCCCCCCGGGACACGGATCGTGTCCATCTGCACCGCGGCCTTCGTCCTTGCCGCCGCCGGCCTGCTCGACGGCAGGCCCGCCACCACCCACTGGGCACTCGCGGACACATTCCGGTCCTGGCATCCGCAGGTGGCGCTCGACCCGGACGTCCTGTTCATCGACGACGGTGACGTGCTCACCTCGGCCGGCGCCGCATCCGGCGTCGACGTATGCCTCCATCTCGTGCGTCGGGACCATGGTGCCGCCGTCGCCAACCACGTGGCTCGGGCCTGTGTCGTACCCCCGTGGCGGGACGGTGGTCAGGCCCAGTACATCGAGCACCCGGTGCCCGCACCCTCTGCGAACGGCACCTCGGCCACCCGCCAGTGGGTGCTGGAGAACCTGCAGGAGCCGCTCTCCCTGAGTGAACTCGCAGGTCACGCCCGGATGAGCTTGCGCACCTTCGCTCGCCGGTTCAACGAGGAGGTCGGCATGAGCCCCGGCCGCTGGATGATCCAACAGCGCGTGACCCAGGCACAGCGCCTGCTGGAGACCACGGACCTGGCGGTGGACGACATCGCCCACCAGGTCGGCTTCGCCACCGGGAGCTCCCTGCGAGAGCACCTGCATGCCGCGATCGGGGTCTCTCCCGTCGTCTACCGGCGCACCTTCCGAGGCAGTCGGCATTGACGAAACCCGTTGGAAAACCAACGAGAGGTCTCCCGAGCGCAGCCTCCCCTGTCCCGTCTTCCGCGATCTGGCTCGGATCTCACGGCGCGGTGGTGCGGTGCGGTGTGCGTGCGTTGCACGGGTAGATGGAGGTCCCGTAGCCGTCGGGGACGACGGTACGGGCGAGTTGCCCGAGCACTCGCGTCCCGTTGTGACTTCAGGACCCGCGAGATCGCCGGGACCTGACGACGGGCCAGCAGGGTGACGGCCCCCGGGATCGCGTCACGTCCTTGACGAGGCACCTCGCCACATCACCTCGACGTCCCAGGTCAACGCACCCTCCCCCGCGGCTTCAGCGCCACCGGCGGGAGTTCGGGAGCGGACAGCCGACCCCCGTCGTAGCCCTTCACTTCGCCGAATCGGGAGCCCTCCATCCAGTCGCTGCGCGCCGTCTCGATCTCCTCCTGCGTCCGCCCGATGAAGTTCCACCACATGATGATCTCTTCTGCGAACGGCTCGCCCCCGAGCAGCATCAGCCCGGCGTCCGACTCGGCGCGCAGCGGTAGTTCGCTGCGACCGCATCCCAGGTACAGCATCGAACCGGGCAGGACGGGAACACCGTCGACGTGGGCCTCCCCCGACATCGACAGCACCGCGTACTCGAAGTCCGGCTCCAGCGGCAGATCGGTCTCGGTGCCGCGGGCCAGCACCAGGTCGGCCCCGACGATCGGCGTGTACGTCGAACCCGGTGACACCGCGCCGTCGAGCTCACCGAGGATGACCGTGGCCACGAGCCCCGGCGCGGTGACGTGCGGCAGTTCGGCGTGGTGCTGGAAGTGTGGTTCCACGTGACGGTGGGACCCGGGCAGCGCGACCCACAGCTGGGCGCCGTGCAGGAAGCGGGCGTGCGGCTCGGGGCTCTCCTCGGAGTGGCTGATGGCACGTCCCGAGGTCATGAGCCCGAGCTCGCGCGGTCGGATCGTCCGGAGGCTGCCGAGGCTGTCGCGGTGCAGGACCTCACCCTCGTGCAGCCAACTGACCGTCTGCAGGCCCATGTGCGGATGCGGCGGGACCTGCATGCCCGGTTCGTCGGCGATGTCGTCCGGCCCGTAGTGGTCGACGAAGCACCAGGCACCGACCATGCGCCGGCCGAGGTTGGGGAGCAGTCGGCGTACCTCGGTGGACTCGCCCAGCGGCACCCGACGGGGAGCGAGCAGCTCCCGCACCGGCTCGGCGACGACGAACCCGCGACCACCGCAGACGGAGGGGGCAGCCTGACGATCAAGATTACTCATGGCCCCAACCTAGTCCCGCCGGAGCGGGATGCGCCGGACCACACTGCTTCCGGAATATTCCCCCTGCTCCTCCGGTTGGCCGTGGCGAGGGTCCCCGGTGTCGACCGTCGCCGAGGACCACGGTGCGACCACGAGCGGGGAGGACAAGTGAGCGACGTCTACTACGAGTTCGGAACTGCGGCGGAGCGCTGGGAGCGTGCCCGGTTCTTCTTCGAGGCGAAGGAGTACGGGACGGCCGCGGGGATCCTCGGCGGGCTCGTGGCCGAAGCCCCCGAGCTGATCGCGCCCCGGCTGCTGCTGGCGCGCGCCTACTACCACTCGGCCCGACTGCAGAAGGCCGAGGCCGAGCTGCGGACCGTCCTGGACCGTGACCCGGTGGAGCACTACGCCCGGCTGATGCTCGGCCGCACCCTGGAACGCCAGGGGCGGGGTGCCGAGGCGACCGCCCATCTGCGGTTGGCGGCTGCGATGTCGGGGGACCTGCCGTCCGCACCGTGAGCCCGGCGGTGGGCCGATGCACCCCGGCGGCGCGTGTCCCGACGGTCGTCACCGCGCGGTGAGACGTACCCGCCGCGGTGGGGTGAGCCTCTGCCAACGTGAAGTCCCCGGTCGAAGGACTGGTGTGACGGGTTGTCGGGGTGCTCGTGCCGGTCGTGCGCGGCTGTCTGAGGAGTAGATCATGTGACGGCGGGAGCGGGCTGTGGGTGGCCGGCTCTCGATTGCCTACGCGCGGCCGCACAGGCGAGTGACTGTACGTGATCGCCGGATTGGCGGTCCCCCTCGGTTGTGCCGCCACGCTGATACCGGGCTTCCCGGGCGAGGGTCCGGCCGCCACTGCTGCCGGGCCCTCGCACGAGGCTGACCGCCTACTGGGGCTGTGTCGCGATCTGGATCAGGTTGCCGCAGGTGTCGTCGAGGACGGCGGTGGTGACGGGGCCGACGTCCAGGGGTTCCTGGGTGAAGCGGACGCCGAGGCCGCTCAGGCGCTCGTACTCCGTCCGCACGTCGTCAACGGCGAACTGGGCGAGCGGGATGCCGTCCTTGACGAGCGCGTCACGGTAGGGCTTGACGGCCGGGTGGCCGGCGGGCTCCAGGAGGAGTTCGGTGCCGCCGGGCGCATCGGGTGAGACGACGGTCAGCCAGCGGGCCTCGCCGCCCAGCGGAACGTCGTGTTTCTTCACGAAACCGAGGATCTCGGTGTAGAAGGCCAGGGCCTTGGCCTGGTCGTCGACGAAGATGCTGGTCAGATGGATCTTCATGGAGTGCTCTTCTCTGGTCCGGATGTGTCGGGTCCGGGCCATCGCTCGGGGATCTGTCGCAGCGGGGCCGTGTTCAGGTCGTGGAACTTGTAGCGGCCCTCCCGCCTGGTCTCGACGAGCCCGGCGGTCTCCAGTACGGCGAGGTGCTGGGAGATCGCCTGACGCGAGATACCGAGCTGATGCTTCGTGCTCAGTCGCGAGCAGATCTCGAACAGGGTCTGCCCGGACTTCTCCGCGAGCACGTCGAGGATGGTGCGGCGGGTGGAGTCGGCCAGAGCTTTGAAAAGGTCGTCGGCCACCATCGCAGGATAGGCAAGTGTTGACTTGCCTATCAAGTCGGGGGCGGCACCCTTCGGAGAAGATCGTCCGTCGGCGGTTGACTTCGAGGTTCGTCAGAACGAGCAGGGCGCGCAGGAGGTGGGGTGCGCGGGCGGGATCGGTACGCCGTTCGGTGAGAGCCCGTCAGTTCTTGAGGTGAGCGGGGCCGTGCTCGACCGGGGCGTGCCCGGCAGCGAGGACGCGGTGGGCGTTCTTCCTGCTCGGGGTGAACTCGTGGGTGCGGCCGGCGGTGGAGCCGGTGACGACCAGGGGGTCGAGGACGTCGTTGTCCAGACGCGGAAGCCGAGGTCGGTCAACGCCCCGAGGCCGGCGGCGCGCAGGTGGGCCGGGATGGGGTCGTGGCGGGCGGCGGTGTTGTCGTGGGTGCGGCCGGGCCGGGCGGCGGTTTCCCGATCATGCGGCTCTTCTCGTCGGCCGGGGCGAGGAAGTGCAGGCCGTGGCTGCGGTACTCGCCGGAATGGTTGCGCCGGGTCGGCCGTGCCGGGTGCGGCGCTGGGTGCGGATGAGAGTGCCGTCGCGATCAGGACCACCTCCCGCCCTGCCCGGCGGCCTTCCCCGAGGCGCGGTCCAGGTGCGGCGCCTGGGCGGCGAGCAGCCCGATCAGCTCGTCGCGCCAGCGGCGGACGGTGGACTCGGACACGTCGTCGGCCACCGGCCGCCGGGCCCGGTCCGTGGGATTCAGGCGCCGCTTCCGTCCTGGTACGCCTCCAGCAGTCTCAGCCAGATCTCGCTGATCGTCGGGTACGCGGGAACCGCGTGCCAGAGTCGGTCGACGGGCACCTCACCGGCGATCGCGACGGTGGCCGAGTGGAGCAGTTCCCCGACGCCCGGACCGACGAAGGTGACTCCCAGGAGCACTTGACGATCGAGGTCGACCACCATGCGGGCCCGCCCCCGGTAGTCGTCGCCGTAGAGCCCCGCGCCCGCGACGGCGGCGAGGTCCTGGTCCACGGCACGGACCCGGTGTCCCGCGGCCCGGGCCTCCGCGAGCGAGAGGCCGACGGCGGCCGCTTCCGGATCGGTGAAGACGACCTGGGGCACGGCGTCGTGATCGGCGGTGGCGGCGTGGGCACCCCAGCGGTCCGACTCGAGGATCGGTACGTGCCGTGCCCGGGCCGCGATCGCGGCCCCGGCGATGCGCGCCTGGTACTTGCCCTGGTGGGTGAGGAGGGCACGGTGGTTGACGTCACCGACCGCGTACAGCCAGTCCTTGCCCTCGACCCGGCAACTGTCGTCGACGGGCAGCCAGGAGCCGGGCTCCAGGCCCACCGTTTCGAGTCCGATGTCGTCGGTGCGCGGCGCACGGCCGGTGGCGAACAGGACCTCGTCGGCTTCGACGAGCTCGCCGTCGTCGAGCACGACGACGACGGGGCCTCCGGAGTCGGCCCGCTGGACCGCGGCGACGTTCACACCGGTGCGCACCGTCGCCCCCGCTTCGGTGAGCGCGTCGGCGACGTGCTCACCCACGAACGGTTCCATGCGGGGCAGCAGCCCGCCGCCCCGTACGAGGAGCGTCACTTGCGAGCCGAGGGCCTGCCACACGGTGGCCATCTCCGTTCCGACCACTCCCCCGCCGACGACGACCAGCCGGTTCGGTACGGCTTTCGCACTGGTGGCCTCACGGCTGGTCCAGGCCCTTGCGCCGGCAAGTCCCGGTAGCCGGGGCAGCACGGCGCGACTGCCGGTGCACACGGCGACGGCGTGCCGGGCGGTGAGGACGTGGTGCTCGCCTTCCGGGCCGGCAACGGCGACCTTCCGCGGACCCGCGAGCCTGCCCAGCCCCCGGTACAGGCGCGCGCCGATCGAGTCCAGCCAGGCGACCTGGCCGTCGTCCTTCCAGTGGGAGGTGTATTCGTCCCGGTGCGCCAGGACCTCCTGTACGTCGAGCGGTCCCTGCACGGCCCGGCGCACGCCCGGCACCCTGCGCGCATCGGCGCGGGTGATGACGGGTCGCAGCAGTGCCTTGCTCGGCATGCAGGCCCAGTACGAGCACTCACCGCCCACGAGTTCGCTCTCCACCACCGCCGTGCTCAGTCCCGCGGCCCGTGTCCTCCCCGCCACGTTCTCCCCGGTCGGACCGGCCCCCAGCACCACAACGTCGTACTCCACGGCTTCCGTCATAGGAACAGTTTGGTGCCACGTGTGCGCGGCGGCCACATGGGCAGGCGGAATACGGCCGCTCCATGCGTCCGTTGTCCGTGGGGAAACTCCCACGGCCGTCGGGTGTCCCAGGAGGGTCCGTTCGGACACCAGGAAGAAAAGGTAGGAAGTCATGAGCACTGTTGAGCTCACCAAGGACAATTTCGATCAGATCGTTGCCGACAACGATTTTCTCCTGATCGACTTCTGGGCTTCCTGGTGCGGTCCGTGCCGCCAGTTCGCCCCGGTGTACGAGCAGGCCTCGGAGCGGCATCCGGATCTCGTCTTCGCGAAGGTGGACACCGAGGCTCAGGCGGAGCTGGCCGCCGCCTTCGAGATCCAGTCGATCCCCACACTGATGATCGTCCGGGACAGGGTCGCCGTCTTCGCCCAGCCCGGGGCGCTGCCGGAGCCGGTCCTGGAGGACGTCATCGGCCAGGCCCGCGGTCTGGACATGGACGAGGTCCGCAAGTCCATCGAGGACGCGCAGCAGAAGCAGTGACCGCCCCAGCCGGGTCGTCCATCGGACGGCCCGGCCGGCGTTGACCCGGCCGCGCCCTCGCGGGGACCGTGGCCCTGCGGCCCCAACTCCGCCCCCGGGCCGTCGTGTCCACGTTCCGCCTGGAGTCCCGGTACTCAGCCCGGAAGCCGGTCCGACACCAGGGCCGTCAGCCCGTAGTCCAGCTCCGCGCCGTCCACGAGCAGCGCCTCCACCGTGCGGGTCATCGGATCGACGTCGGCCACGATGCCGTGGCCCGCGTACCGGGGATAGCCCGACGCACCGTTCTCACCGGTGAGCTCGACGACGGCGGTGCGGACGGCACTGTCCTCGACCGCCGCACCGGCGCGGTCCTCGACGTGGGCGGGCACCAGCAGGATCTCGAACCGTCGCGGCACTGTGCTCATGCCCCGACGCTAGCCAGACCCCACCCGCCGCGCACGTCGCGGGAGTCAGGTGGACTCGCGCCCCACCACCTGGGCGCTCATGAGGTCATGCCGTTCGGGCGTGCCGGCCGGGTCGCGGACCAGGCGGTCCACCAGTCCGGCCAGGTACTGCCCGGTCACCAGATCGACGCGCACGGTGCTCAGTCGCGGCCGTAACAGCCGCCCGAGCAGCAGGTCTCCGGCGCCGATCACTGCGGTCTCCTCCGGGATGGCGATTCCGGCGTCCTGCAGGGACCTCATCACGAGCATGGCGTACTCGTCGTTGTAGGCGAAGACGGCGTCGGCGCCGAGCTCTCGCCAGCGGGCCGCGAGCCGGGCGGCCGCCCGCTCGTCGTAGGCCAGCGGGCACGGCAGCACGGAGGCGCCGGCCCGCTCGGCCGCCTCACGGACACCCGCGAGACGGGGTGCCGAGAAGACCTCGAGCCCCGGTTCCTCCGGCATGATCACGGCGATCTTCCGGTACCCGCGCCCGGTCAAGTGCTCCGCGGCACGGACACCCACGTCGTGCTGGTCCACGACCAGCGAGTGGGCGCCTTCGACGTGCCGCGGCCCCAGTGTGATCACCGCCTTTGCCCCGGAGCGCCTGAGCACGCCCACGCCGTGCGGAGTGAGGGCGATCTCGCCGGGCGAGACCACCGCGACCGGACGCAACTCCGCCCACTCCCTCGCCGCCGCGTCGCCCTCCAGTCCCACGCTCCCGTACTGCACGACGGTGTAGTCGAGGCGTCGCAGCGCCCACTGGAGTTCGTTGATGAAGCGCCCGTAGGACGGCCCCAGGGAGACGTACGCGGTGGCCAGCAGCACCATGCGGGTGTGTCCTGCACGCAAGCTCCGGGCGGCTGCGTGCGGAACGTAACCGAGTTCTTCGGCGGCTTCCCGCACCCGGCGCCTGGTGGGCTCGCTGATGCGCACCGCGGAGGCGTTGTTGAGCACGTAGGAGACGGTGGCCCGGGAGACCCCGGCCCGTCTGGCGACGTCGGCGCTGGTGGGTACGGAACGCTCTGCTGACTGTCTGGGTGTCTGGCTCATCGCGATCGGCATCCTTCCAGACGGTTGCCGTACGGTGACGGGCTGTTGGCCTGAAGTGACCGTTACCGGGCGTCATGTCCCACTGACACGCGAAAGTCTGCTCTGACCAGCGTGTTCACGGGCACGAGTGAGGGCTCGCCGAGCCTCCGCGCCCGAGGCGGGTTGCCTTCTGTCGCCAAGCGGACACGGTCCGGTGCACGGAAAACGTGGCCGGGTTTGGTCTGGTCCTCCCATGCCGTCGGCCCGAGGGTGCGGCGGCGCGGCCCGCGTGGGTGCCGTGAGCACTTCCCGGCGATCGAGGGGGCACTACGCCGAGGCGAACACCGCACGGAACGCAGCGAGCGTGGATCGGTCCTTCGTGCGGTCCAGCACGGCGAAGACGACCTCGTCGAAGTGGCCGGAGAACCGGCCGCTCCCCGCGAGCAGGTTCCGGAACGCCGCGGCCACCTCGGAGGGGTCGTTGCGGAACACCCCGCAGCCCCAGGCACCCAGCACGAGCCTGCGGTAGCCGGTCACGACGGCGGTCTCCAGTACCCGTTCGGCACGCGCGGCCAGGACCGTCGTGATCCGGTCGGCCCGGTCCGGCGTGCGGCTGCGGATGACGCCCGCGTTCGGCGCGGGCGAGGTCAGGAACCCAACGTGGAAGGGCACGTCCAGCAACGCTCCGCGATCGTCGCGGAACACCGGGACACCGGGCGAGTGGATCACCCGGTCGGAGTAGAAGGGGCTGCGCTCCGCGCGGTGGTGGTCGTAGAAGTCGGGGGCGCCGAGCAGCGCGGTATAAAGCCCGGAAGCACGACAGAGTGCCTCCTCCTGGGCCTGTGCACCGTTCAGGTAGCCGCCGCCGGGATTGCGGGCCGAAGCGAAGTTGAGCACGGCGACCGCGCCGCTTGCAGTGGCCGTCATCCGTCGGGCGGCCTCCAGGCTGCTCTCCCCGGTGACCTCACATAGGCTGGAACGGTCCGTGTCGGGCACCACCGCCACGGGCCCGGGTCCGAATGTCCGTGTCCCTTCCACCGCGGTGGACAACGCCCTGCCGATCGCCACCGTCCGGCCGCCCGGCGCCCGGTAGCGGCCCGCCTCGACGATCTCCTGGGTCTGCTTCGCGATCCCCCGCAAACGTACGCTCATACCCGTGATCCTCCGCGACCAACCGAAGCCGCGGCAAACGGATTACGAGCCGCGGACGTGCTGAAAGAGCACTCTTGTGCGAACGTCGGCAGTGGCTTTAGGTGGACGGAGCGCCTTCGACAGGAGGATTCGACCATGCCAGACCCCGGCTTCGGGGAGAGCGGCACCCCGCTCACCGAGGACGACGCGGACGCCCTGCTCCGATGTATCTGCTTCAAGACCGGCCCGCCCCGCACCATCGGTGTGGAACTCGAGTGGCTCGTCCACGAGAAGCACGTCCCCCAGCTCCCCGTCCCGCCGGCCCGGCTCGACCGGGCCTTCGCCGAACTACGAGCCCTGCCGCTCCGTTCGTCGCTCACCTTCGAACCGGGCGGCCAGCTGGAGCTCAGCTCGGCGCCCGCCACGTCCCTGATGGAGTGCCTCGACTCCACCGCAGCGGACCTGGCCGCGGTCCGGAGCGCACTGGACTCCTCCGGCCTGACCCTCAACGGCTTCGGCCACGACCCCTGGCACCCGCCGCGCAGGCTCCTGCGCGAGCCGCGCTACGACGCCATGGAGGCCTCACTCGATCGCACCGGACCGTCCGGGCGATCCATGATGTGCTCGTCCGCGTCCGTCCAGGTGTGCCTGGACGCGGGGCACGAGGAGCCCGGCCCGCTCGGCCTCGGGCGCCGTTGGAGAACCGCCCACCTGCTCGGTGCGGTCCTCGTGGCGGCGTTCGCCCACTCACCGCTGGGAGCCGGGCGGCCCACCGGGTGGAAGTCGACCCGGCAGGCCCTGTGGGCCGATCTCGATCCGGTTCGCGCCCTCGCCCCTCCCCTGGACGACGAGCCGCGCGCGGCGTGGGCCCGCCACGTGCTGGACGCGCCGGTCATGTGCATCCGCGCGCCGGAAGGACCTTGGGTGGTGCCGGAGCGGCTCACGTTCCGGCAGTGGATACGGTCCGCGGACCCACGGCCGCCCACCCGCACCGACCTCGAATACCACATGACGACGCTCTTCCCGCCCGTGCGGCCCCGCGGTCACCTGGAGCTCCGCATGATCGACGCGCAGCCGGGCGAGGACGGCTGGATGGTGCCGGTCGCCGTGACGGCCGCCCTCTTCGACGACCCCGAGGCCGCGGAGACCGCGTACCGCACCGTCAAGCCCCTGGCCGAGACCGCCGGACCGATGCCGGCGCCGAACAACCCGCTGTGGACCAACGCGGCACGGCACGGGCTCGCCGACCCCGAGCTACACGCCGCCGCCGTCAGCTGCTTCGAGGCGAGTCTGGAGGCGCTGCCCCGGATGGGCGCCTCCGCGGCCGTCATGGGCGCGGTCGCGGCGTTCCACGAGCGCCGCGTCCTGCCGGGCCGCTGCCCCGCCGACGACTTCTCGCTCCGCACCAAGGAGATCCCCTCATGAACGAGCCCATGGTGGCGACGGACGACGCGCTCAAGGAGCGGGCCGTGGCGGCGCTGACCACGGCCCGCGCTCGGACGGCGCTGCTCACCACCTGCATCGACGACCACGACCTGACGGCGCAGCACTCGCCGTTGATGTCCCCGCTCGTCTGGGACCTCGCCCACATCGGCAACCAGGAGGAACAGTGGTTGCTCCGGGCCGTCGCGGGGCGGGACGCGATGCGCCCGGAGATCGACTCGGTGTACGACGCCTTCGAGCACCCCCGCGCCGCCCGTCCCTCGCTGCCCCTGCTCTCACCGGCCGAATCCCGTAGGTACGCCTCCGACGTGCGCGGACGAGTGCTCGACGTCCTGGCGTCGACACCGTTGCACGGCAGCCGCCTGACCGACGCCGCCTTCGCGTTCGGGATGATCGCGCAACACGAGCAGCAGCACGACGAGACGATGCTGATCACCCATCAACTGCGTCGGGGACCCGCAGCCCTCCACGCCCCCGAACCTCCGCCGGGCAGCACCTTCGGGCTCCCGGCCGAAGTGCTGGTCCCGGCAGGCCCGTTCACCATGGGCACCTCGACGGAACCGTGGGCCCTGGACAACGAGCGGCCGGCGCACCAGCGCCACGTCGCGGCCTTCCACATCGACACCACCCCGGTGACGAACGGAGCCTTCCAGGCGTTCATCGCGGACGGCGGTTACACGGACGAGCGGTGGTGGGTCCCGGAGGGCTGGGACCAGATCCGCAAACACGACATCGGCGCCCCGCTGTTCTGGCGGCCCGAGGGCGGCCAGTGGCTGCGCCGCCGGTTCGGGGTGACGGAGCCGGTGCCCGAGGACGAGCCGGTACTGCACGTCAGCTGGTACGAGGCCGACGCCTACGCCCGCTGGGCCGGGCGCCGGTTGCCGACGGAGACCGAGTGGGAAAAGGCGGCCCGGCACGATCCCGCGTCGGACCGGTCCCTGCGCTACCCCTGGGGCGACGCCGATCCCACGCCGGAGCACGCCAACCTGGGGCAGCGACACCTGCGGCCCGCACCCGCCGGCGCGTACCCCGGCGGTGCGTCGCCGCTCGGTGTCCGGCAGATGATCGGGGACGTCTGGGAATGGACGTCGAGCGACTTCCTGCCCTACCCCGGTTTCGTCGCGTTCCCGTACCGCGAGTACTCGGAGGTGTTCTTCGGCGGTGACTACAAGGTGCTGCGCGGTGGTTCGTTCGCCGTGGACCCGGTGGCCTGCCGCGGGACCTTCCGCAACTGGGACCTGCCGGTCCGCCGGCAGATCTTCTCCGGCTTCCGCACCGCGAGGGACGCCTGATGTGTCGCCATATCGCCTACGTCGGCGCGGCGACAGCGCTCGGGAAGCTCCTGGTGGAGCCTCCTCACGGGCTGCTGCACCAGTCCTGGGCGCCGCGCCGCCAGGCCTACGGAACGGTGAACGCGGACGGGTTCGGCGTGGGGTGGTACGCGGACGGCGATCCCGTCCCCGCCCGCTACCGCCGCGCCGGCCCCGTCTGGGCCGACCGGTCCTTCGCGGACCTCGCACGGGTGGTACGCAGCGGGGCGGTTCTCGCCGCGGTGCGGGACGCCACCGAGGCCGGGGCGGACGGAGAGGCCGCTGCCGCGCCCTTCGCCGCCGGCCCCTGGCTGTTCAGCCACAACGGTGCCGTCAAGGGCTGGCCCGGCTCGGTCGCGTCCCTCGCCGCGGCGCTGCCCACCGCCGAGTTGCTCTCACTCGAGGCTCGGTGTGACTCCGCACTCGTGTGGGCCCTGGTGCTGCACCGGCTGCGCGCCGGTGACGAACCGGGCCGGGCGCTCGCCGAGACCGTGTACGACGTGGCCGAGGCCGCGCCGGCGTCCCGGCTGAACCTGCTGCTCGCCGACGGCACAACGGTGGCGGCGACCGCCTGGGGCGACACGCTCTGGTACCTCCACGAGCCCGGCCGGAGCACGGTCGTGGCCTCTGAACCGTACGACGACGACCCCCGCTGGTGCGAGGTGCCCGACCGGACGCTGCTCGTGGCGACCCGCACCGACGTACTGCTGACCCCGCTCAAGGAGCCGCCCGCGTGAGCCCGTTCCAACTGACCCGCACCCTGCCCGAGGACACGATGGGCGCCGCGCTGCGCACGGACGTCCTGCACGGGCTGACCCGTACCCCCAAGGAGCTCCCGCCCAAGTGGTTCTACGACTCTCGTGGGAGTGACCTGTTCGAGGAGATCACCCGACTGCCCGAGTACTACCCGACCAGGGCGGAGCGGGAGATCCTCGTCGACCGTGCGGCGGAGATCGCAGCCGCGACCGGCGCCCGTACCCTGGTGGAGTTGGGCTCCGGCTCGTCGGAGAAGACCCGCCACCTGTTGGACGCGCTCACCGACCTGCGCGCCTACGTACCCGTGGACGTCAGCGAAAGCGCACTCGTCGGAGCGGCCGAAGCGCTGCTGGCGGCGCGCCCCGGCCTCCAGGTCCACGCGATCGTCGCCGACTTCACACAGGGCATGGAGCTGCCGGACACACCGGGTCCGCGTCTCGTCGCCTTCCTCGGCGGCACGATCGGCAATCTGCTGCCGGACGAGCGCAAGGCGTTCCTGCGGTCCGTGCGTGGACTGCTGGCGCCGGGCGACGCCCTCCTCCTCGGCACCGACCTGGTGAAGGACGAGGAGGTGCTCGTGGCGGCGTACGACGACGCCGCAGGTGTCACCGCCGAGTTCAACAAGAACGTGCTGGCCGTGATGGACCGCGAGCTGGACGCGGACTTCCGCCCGCACGACTTCGACCACGTCGCCGTCTGGAACGCGCAGGAGGAGTGGATCGAGATGCGGCTGCGGGCCCGGCGGGCGCTGAACGTGAAGATCCGCGAACTGGACCTGATGGTGCCGTTCGAGGCAGGTGAGGAGATCCGCACGGAGGTGTCGGCGAAGTTCCGCCAGGACGGGGTGCGCGCCGAACTGGAGGCAGTGGGGCTGAAGCTGTCGGAGTGGTGGACGGACGCGGCAGGGAGGTTCGCGCTGTCCCTGTCGACGGCGGTCTGAGCAGTTCCCGGCGCAACGCGTCAGGCGCGGTGCTCCGGTGGCCGGTTGCGGGGGGGGAGGGGGAGGGGGGGAGGAAAAAAAAAAAAGGGAGGTGCCACCCGGGCCACACGTGGAGTAGGGTTGGTGCTTCCCCCCCCCCCACCCCCAGCCCCCCC